>DATGGV010000023.1:0-44094 GCA_035308305.1 Candidatus Cybelea sp.
AAGACCGGACCTTCTTTGCATATCCGCGCGAAGACGACGTCGCTTCCGCCGCGCTCCGCCGGAGGAAAGCCGGGAGCTTGCGCGCTTACGCTGGTTAGCGGAACGACACAGCCCCAACACCCGCCAACGCCGCATCCGAACGTTTCTTCCAACGACAGTTGCGCGCGCACGCCGAGGCCGTTTGCAATCGCTCCAACCCGTCGTAACATCGGCGATGGGCCGCAGGCGTAAATCATCTCGGGTACGCGCGAGCGCGCTAACACGTCGGTCACAAATCCTCGTTCGCCGCGCGTGCCGTCGTCGGTGGTTAGGACGAGCTCGCAGCCGGCATCGGCGAATCGTTGGGCCTCTACGAGCAACTCGGCAGTACGCGCTCCATAGAAAAGGCGCACGTTGGCGCCTCGGCTCAACAGCCGGCGCGCACACAGCCAGACCGACGCGATGCCGACGCCGCCTGCGACGATCGCGACGTCGCGCGCGTGCCCCGTGCAGTCGAAGCCGTTGCCGAGGGGCCCCACCACGTCGAGGCAGTCTCCGCACGCCAAGGTCGCGAGCTCGCGCGTGCGCTTGCCTGTTACGAAGAAGAGAATGCTCGCGCGCTTGCCCTCGGCTTCATAGACGGCCAGCGCCGTTGCCGCGGCTTCACCGCTCGGCGGAATCGCCATCACATATTGGCCCGGTTGCGTTGCATCTGCGAGCTCCGGCGCGTTAAGCGTCAAGAGGATCACGCCGCCGGTAAGCTCGCGGCGCTCCAGTATCGTCGTCGCGTGAATGCGGGGATGCAAGTCAAGCGTCGCCATGCCAACCGTATTTTCTGCTAATTCTCAGAAAAATCATGGGAATGGGTGAACGCTCTTGCCACTCTAGCCGTTATACTGTATAGAGAGCGTAAGTAACAAGAAAGGAGGGGTCCGCAGATGGCAGGTCTTATCGTCTTCAAATCGCTAGCCGACGCACTCAGAGCGGGCTATCAGGTGTACGATCGGACTGCAGATGGATATCTGGTTAGGACTCGAACAGCCGCTGGTTGGGCCATGGCCTTGGTAACCTGCAAGTAGTAATCCGTTATTATTCTAAAGTAAATGCCGCCGGCAACCGCCCGGCGGCATTTTTTTTCAAGATCGAAACTCAGCTGCGATAATCCGGCGGCGATGCCGGTTTCTCGATTTCCGGGATCGGGCCCGGGCGCCAGCCGCCGTACGTGGGACCCGGCGGCACGGCGGATCCGGCCGCGTTTTGCGGCGGGGCGCCGGCATCGTACGATGGGCCGAATCGCCGTTGCGCGCCGGGAGCTGCGAACGTCGCGCCGCCAAGCACTGCGTTAATAATCTGCGCGATGCCGACGAACATTGGGATCAAACCGCCGAGCAGCCACGGACCGTAGACGTACGTGCCGTCGCCTCGGTATCCGATGAAGCCCAGTCCGATGAGCAGCGCGAAACCGATGCACGCGACTTGAATGCCTCTGCGAAGCTGGTGCTGCGCGTAGTAGTCGGCTTGGTACGCGTATTGGTTGGCAGCGGGGGACGCCGATGGGTTCGGTGACCAACCCTGCTTCATCGCGCGTCGCATGTCGCGCTCGTTCGCCGGCGGAACGATACCGTGCTTCAGCATCTCCATCCGCTCGCGATGCGCGAGGACGCGCGATACCATCCAGGCCGCGACCGGGGCTCCGAAGATGCAGAGGATCGCGATTATCGGTATGATAGTGTCAGAATCAGTCACTGTAGGAAATCTCCGTTCGTGTAAATATGAATCGATCCATCAGAAGTTGCCAGCTTCATCGTCCCCGAGCCGGCACCAAGACGTATTGCCTGCCGCGCGGAATCGTCACGCGCGAGTGAGGATCCATCGACGTCGATTCGTCCGTCGCTGGTCGATGCCTCGATGGCCAAGTCGGAACTCTGCGGAACGCGCAGGTTGACTCCGCCGTCGTCGGTCGATAGTTCGTAAGATCCGTTCGGGCCGAAAGTACCCGCTACGCGCAAGGGGCCGTCGTCGCTGTGCAGCGTCGCATCGGGACGTGCGCCGGCAATCGTCAAATTCGTGGCTTCAATGCGCCCTTCGTGCGTGCGGGCCACCAGCGATCCGACGGTGACGTCGGCGAGCGCGAGGTGCCCGTCATTCGATTGCAGCGCGAGGCGATCGCCGTGGACGTTGGTTGCCGTAAGGTATCCGTCGTCGCTGCTGGCATCCACGTTGCCTCGCAGATCGCTCAACGTGACGTGTCCGTCCTGCGACTGCACGTTGACGCCGCCAGTGATACCGTTGACGTCGGCGCCCGAGCAGCGGGCGATCCGAATGTGGGATCCGCTCGGTACGTCCACTTGGATGGCTTCGGTACTGAAACCAAAAAGCTCGACGGAAAAATCCGGTGTCGCGGAACGCTCGATCTGCACGCCGTCGGCGGTGCGCGTGACGCGCAGCTGCGGATAGGTCGAATTCGAGAAGATCGCGCCGCGCATCTGCGTCAGGTCGGTAACGTGGACGAGCCCGTCGCTCGAGACGCCGACCTTAACGCGCGAGGCCGCATCGTCGATCGCGATCTGCGGAGTCTCGCCGGCCGCAATCGGCTCGACGGGCGCCGCAGAGAAATCCGCGTGATGCATGCCGTTTGCGAACCTCGCTCCGCCGCCGAGGGCGTAGACGGCCATGCCGACGATCAAGACCTCGGCTGCGAGGAGCATCGCGACGACCGGGATGCGAGACATTTATATCCGCGGGCCCCAACCGTCAAAGGTGGGACGGAGCGACTGAGCGGAGTTCCGCTCGTCGGTCGGTGCCGCGGGATGGGTCCGGCCGCTCCGAGAGCCGCCGGGAAGGGTTGTGTTCGGGATCGTGGTCATTTTTAGCTGGAACCTCCGTGATTGTTGCTGCTTTACTTACGGCCGGGCTGGCCGCATGTTTCGCGGGACGGCCCGCAGGCGGCGGCCGTTGCGGCGAAACAATCGCCCCCTCACGCGCGTACGACTGGCGTGTCGGCACTCTTGGCGGAGGCCCCGCGAATCCCGATGAAAGCTGGGCCGGAAGACGGCGAGTTGGTCGCAATGACGTTGCAAGGCAACTCCGAAGCCTTCGCAACGCTCGTCGAGCGATACGACCGGGCCGTCTATCACCTTTCGTACCGCATGCTCCACAACGTCGAGGATGCGCGCGATGCGACGCAAGAGGCCTTTTTTAAGGCGTTTCGGAGCCTGCGGACGTTTCGGGCGGGCGCCAAGTTCTCGACCTGGGTCTTCGCAATCGCTTACCATGCCTGCTGCGACCGCCTTGCGCGGCGCAAGCACGACGCAAGCGACGAACTTCCCGACCGGGCCGATCCGGCCAAGGGGCCGGAGGCGGAGGCGATCGCCCTCGACGAAGCATCGCGCTTGCGGCGCGCGATCGATGCGCTTCCGGAAAAATACCGCGCAGTCGTCACGCTCTTTCACCTCCAAGGCCGGCAATACGAGGAAATCGCCACCGTCCTCGGCCTCCCGATGGGTACGGTGAAAACACACTTGTTTCGCGCCAAGGAGCAGTTGCGCAGGCTTCTGGACGGTATGGAGGTAACGGAATCATGACTATGCACGACGCGGATCGGCCGCTGGACGCCCTGGATCGCGCTATTTTGGGCCTTGCTCTGGAAGAGCCGCCCTCCGGGCTGCGTGCCTCGATTCTGCTTGCGACGGCCTACCGTCCGGCGCCGCCGTTCTCGTTCTGGGAACTGGCGCTTCTGGGAGCTCTGGGCGCCGTCGCCGTCTGGTTTGCCGCGCTGCTGATCCTTGGGGGCGGCGCGCTCTTCGTCCACACCGTAGCGACGATCGCGTCGGCGGCGACCTCGGCGCTCTCGAACGGCGCGACGCTGGCATGGCTGGCCGCGGGGGGCGCTACGGCCGTGTGGCTCTCCCTTTTCACCGTTTCCCAACCCGTCGCGCACGCTTCTCACAGGTCCGGGCCGAGGAACGTCCCATAATCTACCTTCATGGAGAATCGCGCAGCGCCGCAGCGGCGCCAATATAGGATCCTCATCATCGAGGACGATGCGGCCATTAGCCGCGTCTTACAGCTCGAGCTGGAACACGAAGGATATGAGGTAGACGTCGCACGCGACGGTCTAGCGGGCCTCGAAAAGGCCCTTAAAGAGCCCGATCTCGTAATTCTCGACTTGATGCTTCCCCGCATGGACGGCATCGAGGTCTGCAAACGGATTCGCGCCAAGAGCCGCGTGCCGATCATTATGCTGACCGCACGCGATCGCGTACCGGACCGCATCGCCGGGCTCGACGTCGGGGCCGACGACTACGTCACCAAACCGTTTTCGACCGATGAGCTGCTGGCGCGCGTGCGCGCCCGCTTGCGCGAGCGTTCTCCGCAGGGCAACGTCATCGAATACCGCGACGTCGTCATGGATCGCGACCGCCACGAGGTGCACCGCGCCGGAAAAGCGATCTCGCTTACCGCCAAGGAATACGCCTTGCTGGAGTACTTGCTCTTGCACCGCAACAAGGTGCATACGCGCGACGAGCTTTTCAACGGCGTCTGGGGAAGCGATTTTCTCGGCGACTCAAACCTCATCGACGTTTACATCCGCTATCTGCGCGGCAAGATCGATGACGGCTTCGACGACAAGCTCATTACGACCGTACGGGGCGTCGGCTATACGATCAAAGATTGAGGGGCATGTCGCTAAAGTGGCGCATAGCGCTAGGGTATTCGGTGCTGCTGATCGTCGCGCTGACGGCCATGAGCGGCCTCATCGTTTGGCGCTTCCAGCAGATACTGGACGACCAAGCCGAGACCAGCGTGAATGCGACGATGCGCACGATCGTGCAGTTCGCACAGCAATCCGCGACCCCGTTCTCGCTCGAAGACTCGTCGCTGGGAACGCTGCAATTTCTCTTCAATAGCAGCAATCTGGCGACGTGGAACTCGGCCAACAGTTTCGTACAGGTCGATTCGAGCGACGGCTATCCGCTGGCAAAAACGGAGAATCTCGGCGCGCTCACGATACCGCCGAACCCGAGTCTCTCGCCCGGGCGCGACGTTCTTTTTCGGCACCTGACGCTGGGCGGCCGCTCGTTTCTCGTCGAAGATCGCTACCTGCTCGAGGGCGCAAACGCCGCGATCGTTCATGTGGCCGAACCATTGGATACGCTCCAGCGCACGTTCGCGCGCGCTCGCGAAGCGATCGCGATCGTCTTGGCAACGACGGCCGCGGCCGTCATCGTTCTTTCGATCGTCCTCGCGTCGCAAGCCACGACCCCGATCAACGAGCTTTCGCGCGAAATGGGTGAGATCAGCTCCGATCGGCTGGCCGTGGCGGCGGGACCGGGCGCCCTCGACGGCGCGCCCCCTCTGCAGATACAACGTCGCCGCGACGAAATCGGCCGGCTCGCGCAGAGCTTCAATGATCTGCTGTCGCGGCTGGGCGAAGCCTTCGCGCGAGAACGCCAGTTCATCTCGGATGCTTCCCACGAGCTCAAGACCCCGCTGACTTCGATCAACTCCAACGCGCAGATGTTGCTTCGCTGGGGCGATCGGGATGAGACGATTCGCCGCGAGAGCTTGGAAACGATCGTGCGCGAGAGTGCCGATCTCGCGGCGATGGTCAACGGGATGCTGACGCTGGCGAAAGCCGATCGCGGGGACGAGATTCCAAAGGAACCGCTCTCGCTCGCGCAAATCGCCGCCGAAGTCACGCAGAACGCCACCGCTCGCGCGGCTGAGAAAGATATCGAACTTCATTTCAGCCACGCGACCACTCCGTCGGTCTGGGGCGACCCGAACCTCTTGCGTCAGATGGTCGCCAACCTGGTAGACAACGCCATCAAGTTCACCGAGCGCGGGCGCGTCGACGTGCGCGTCGGAAGCGCGGGAGCGTTGGCTTGGGTCGAAGTCACCGATTCGGGGCACGGAATCCCTCAAGAGGAGCTTTCAAACCTATTCCAGCGCTTCTACCGTGCCGACAAGGCGCGCTCTCGAGACGTCCCGGGGACCGGCCTCGGTCTAGCCATCGTTCGCTCGATCGCCAGAGTGCACGGGGGCGAGGCAACCGCGACGAGAGCCCCCGCAGGGGGCGCGATTTTCCGCGTGGATCTGCCCCTCATGGAGCTTCCGTTCACCGGGAATTCATGATGGCGGACCGTCGCCCTCGATACAATGAGGCCGTGTACGGAGGTTCTCGGCGGGGAGCGCTGGCGGTGCTTCTCGCCTCATTGTGTTGTCTTGCTTTCGCGGCGCCCGGTTGCGCCGACGAACAAGTTGACGTCGGCCCGTCGCCCATTCTCAACGTCCACCTCACCCATGGCAAGCTGACGATCTTGACGTGGGACCGGCCCCAGGTCCAAATCTCGTCCAACAGGCCCGTGAATGTCCGCCATATCGCTCCGTCGCAGGTAGACGCCGGCATCCCCAAACAGCTGCAGATTTCGTCGCAGCGCATCCAGACCGAGCATGGGCCGGTCGTGCTGCCGGCCGAGTCGTTCGTTCTGCCCGAGCTGCCCGGAGAGCACGAGGCCGTCGTCGCGCAGGGGAGCGGCGCGATGACGATTATGATTCCGCGCGGCACCGCCATGGTAATCGCGCACGTGCGCTTGGGTCACTTGACGCTCGAAAACTACCACGGCGTCTTCTTCACGCACGTTCGAGCGGGTGGAATATCGCTCGACCACGTCGGCGGCACTGGGTTCGTGGAATCGATGCGCGGGCGCATCGTAGCGACGAACTCGGCGTTCGATCGCCTGCGGGTGCGGACGGCGACCGGAAACATGTTCTTCGCGGGCTGCACCGCGCACCAAATTCAGGCGAGCAGCATCTACGGGTCGATCGTCTACGACAACGGGCAGTTTGAACCGGGTCTCGCCCGCTTTGATTCCGAACACGGAGACGTCGCGCTCGGCGTACGCGGCGGCGCGCAGATCGGCGCGTACAGCGGTACCGGCCACGTCGTCTCGAGCTTTCCCGACGACACGCAGATTCGCGGAAACCCGAACACGCAACAGGCGACGGTTGGCGGCGGCGGACCCGTCGTCACGGCAACCTCGAAGAACGGCTCGGTCTATTTGTACAGCGGTTCGATGAACGACCACCCTAGCGTCCGCCGAGAGCTCAGCGGCAGCACGCAGTTGCCGGTTCCACGCGGGCGGCCTCCGTGGCGTTAGGCCACGGCGGCGGCCACTTCGGTGTCGATATCTAGAAGGTAGTCGTCGTATGCGGCGATGACTCGCAGGCCGAGCTCGTCTTCCAGCGCTTCGGCCAGCCGCGGCGGATCGGCCTCGAGCATCTTCGTTCCAAAGTGCCCAAAGACCGCGACCTTCGGGCGCACCTCGGCCACGACCCGGCGGGCATCCTGCCACGTGAAATGATCGACGTCCATGTGATCCGCTAGACGCAGGACGTTGACGACGAGCACGTCGGGGCGATGTGCGGCGTAGTCGGCGGCCAGACCGTCAAAGTAACGCCCGCACGGAAGATAGCCGACGCGCAGTCCCTCGTAGACAAAGTGCAGCCCGTAGGTTTGGACCGCATGCGCGTGCTGGATTGACGTGAAGACGTCGACGTCACCAACACGATAAGGACCGCTGCTCGCGGTCAAGCGCTCGACCCGCTCGACGAAACGCAGCGCGTAAGGTAAGACGACGTGCTCGCCGTCGAACGCATCGGCTGGGGCCAGCAGCGCGCCGCGGCGGTGGAATCCTCCGGAGGTCATCGCCTCGATCATGGCGTTGACGTCACCCGAATGGTCGAGGTGCTTGTGCGAGAGCGCAATCGCGTCGAGCTCGCGCGGATTGCAGGGCGGCACGTGCGAGAGCGCGCGCACCAGCGCACCGGGTCCCGGATCCACGTGAATCTGCGTCGACCCAAAACAAAACCACATCCCGCCCGATGCTCGCAGTTGGCGGGCGACGACGAAGCGCGCTCCACCGCTGCCGAGAAAGAGAATCGAGGACGCCATTAGCGGGCTAGCTTAGAACTGGAAGCTGCGCGAACGAGCCGCGCAGCAGCGCGGCCGAGGGACGCCCGAGCCAGCGCTCGAGCACGGTGGCGTAGACGCTGCGGAAGTCGGTGGTATAACGCACGTTGCCCATGTTCGTCGCGCTCAAGTCCGGCAGCGTTCCGTACATTCCGCCCTTCACGCCGCCGCCGATGAGAAAGAGCGGCGAGGCCTCGCCGTGATCGGTTCCGCGGCTGCCGTTCTCTTCGATGCGTCGCCCGAACTCGCTAAACGTGAGCGTAAGCACGCGCCGCTCGTTTCCATGCGCGCTCAGGTCGTCGTAGAAGGCACCGATGGCATTTGAGAACTGCATCAGAAGCTGGTTCTGCGTCGCTTTTTGGCTGACGTGCGTGTCGAACGAACCGTGTTCGACGTAGATTACCTTCGTTCCAAGGTTGCTGCCGACGATTTGCGCTGCCAGCGCCAGACTGCGGCCCAGACCCGTCGCCGGATACGAAGCCTGCGTCTTATACCCGGCCACCAGTTTCGGCAACTCCTCGGAGCTGCGTTGCGCGTTGGCCTCGATCTCCATAACGTGCGCCAGGTACGGCGATGCAAACGGCAGGTGGGCATCGGTGGCTTCACGCGAGAACGCCCTGCTCGCGGCGCCGTTGCGGTCGGCTACCATCACGTACTCCCCAAGGCCCGGAACCGCTGGAATGTCGGTGCGGTCCGAAACCAGCACCTCGGGAAGGACTTTCGAAACGGCCACGCCCGCGAACAAGTTTCCGCGCGCGGGCGCGGTTTGGTCGAAGTACCGCCCAAGCCAACCGGTGTGCTCGTAACGGTCGGGTGCGGCGGTTTGCCAAATCTCGGTCGAGCGAAAGTGCGAGTGATCGGGATTGGGATATCCGACGCCCTGAACGATCGCCACCATGCCCTTGTCGTAAAGCGACTTAATGGATTGCATCCCGGGATTGAGGCCGACGTTCCGGTCGAGCGCAAGCACCGCATTGCGGTCGATTGCGAGCGCCGGACGCAGCTGATAGTAGCGGTCGTTTCCGTGCGGTACGACGCAGTTGAGGCCGTCGTTGCCGCCCGCGAGATTGATCAAGACGAGGCACCGTTCGGTGCCTCCCGGCAGTCCCGGAAGCGGTGTCTGCGCAAGGGCGCGCGCGAAGACGTGGTCGGTGTTGGCGACTACTGCGAGTCCGGAGGTTGCTGCAAGCAGAAAGTTGCGTCGTTTCATAGTTAGCCTAACTGGTACGCCGGCGTCGCCATCGCAAGATAGGCGGCGCCGCGCACGCGCTGGTCGTAGTTCTCCACCGAGAGCGGAGCGAGCACGGCGGTGCCGGCTCCGCTCAAATAGCTCTCGAGTTCGAAGAGTGCCTCCGGCGCGGCATCGCCTTGCAAAATTCTCTGCGCCAGTTGCCGAGCCGCGGGGCTCGAAGCGACCGGCAGCCCTTGCAGCCACGACGACCCCGCCGGCGCTTGCGAGTCGAGCAGACGCGTCAGGAAGTTTTGCCGGGCGATCATCGTGCCGCTCGTGAGCCAGTTTTTCCCGCCGGGCCAACCCGCGACGTTGGGAGGAAAGAAGAGCCGTTGCCCCATTTGTCCCAGCGCGGCCAACGCGAACTCGTCAATCGCCGGCAATCCCAGCGTGGTGTAGGTTCCGACGACGAACTCGACGGGACTCTTGACCAGCGCGCGGTAGGCTCGCGGGCTGTAAAAGAGATTGCTGGCCAGGATCGTTCCAAGAACCGGCGTCAGCTCGAAGTCGTGGTGGCGCAAAAGTGCGGCAACGTGGTCGACCAGCTGCGGCTCGGGATCGTTGTACACGAACCAGTTGAGCAGGCTGGCTGCAAAAAACCTCGCGCACTGCGGCTGGGCGAAGATGATGCCGATGATATCGTCGCCGGTAAAGCTGCCGGTACGGCCGAGAAACGTTTTGATTCCCGAGTCGTGCAGCGCGGCATCGAAGGATACCGTATCGGTCGGCCGGTTCACGTGCCATCCCGTCCAGGCGCGGGCCGACTCCCGCACGTCCTGTTCGCTATAGTTGTCTAGGCCCAGCGTGAAGAGCTCCATCAGCTCGCGCGCGTAGTTTTCGTTGGGATGCGCGGCGACGTTTTGCGCGCCGTTGAGATAGATCAGCATCGCGGCATCTTTGGAGACTTCGAGCGCCAGGTCGCGAAGATTCCCCAGCGCGTAGCGCCGGAAGAGCGCGTTCTGATTGTAGGTGATCCACGGATACATCGGCGTCGCGCGCGACGTGAAGTGGCCGTGGAAGTAGAGCGTCATCTTCTCCTGCAGGGGGGCCGGCGTCGTCAGCATCCGGTTCAGCCACCAAAGCTGCAACGCCAGAATCGCATCGCGGCCCTCGCGGCCTTTGGCTCGACGTAGGGTCGTCTCTTGACCGAGCATCGATCGTTGCAGCGGGTCGGTTGCCATCGAAACGGGGCGGCCAAGGTCCTCGAGCTCTTGCGGCGGCGCAATCGACGAGTTCGGGGGAACCGCCAGCAGCGACGCCACCGCGTCGCGGGCCGTCATCGCGCCGTAGCGCCGCACCTGATCGGGCGTGCCGCCGAACCCGGCGCGCCGCAGTAAATGCGCGGCGGCACGGTCGCCCAGCCGTCCTGCGTGCGGCTGCAGCGCCGTTGCGAGATCGAGCGGGCCGGCCGGGCGAACGATGCCGCCGACGTCGACCGGAGTCTGTTGTGCCGCCATTACCGCGTACTTCCGCATCGCCGGCGCAACTGCCCTCGGCGCGCGCCGACGTCTAACCGGGCTCTAAGCGGACGAACGCCGAATGGCCGCGCGATGGCAGATTCTAAGGCAAACGCAGAGCGGATGGAGCGGCTGGTCGCAGAGTTGCGCGAGCGTCTCGTCGCGGTGCGAGCCGGCGGCGGTGCCGAAGCGGTCGAGAAGCATCGCCGGCGCAATAAGCTCCCCGCTCGCGAGCGGGTCGAACGCCTGCTCGATCCGGGGTCGGATTTTCTCGAGTTCTCCGCGCTTGCCGCGTTCGGAATGTACGACGACGACTCGCCCAGCGCGGGCATTCTCACCGGGATCGGCATCGTGGAGGGACAGCCCTGCACGATCGTTGCAAACGACGCGACCGTTAAGGGCGGCACGTACTATCCGATCACGGTCAAGAAGCATTTGCGCGCGCAGGAAATCGCCCAGCAAAATCATCTGCCGTGCATCTATCTCGTCGATTCCGGCGGCGCGTTCTTGCCGTTGCAGGCCGACGTCTTCCCCGATCGCGATCATTTTGGGCGCATCTTCTACAATCAAGCGCGGATGTCGAGCCTGCGCATTCCGCAAATCGCGGCGGTGATGGGTTCCTGCACCGCCGGCGGCGCGTACGTACCGGCAATGAGCGACGAAACGGTCATCGTCAAAGGCCAAGGAACGATCTTTCTTGGAGGACCGCCGCTGGTGAAGGCGGCCACCGGCGAAGTGGTGACGGCCGAAGATTTGGGTGGCGCCGACGTGCACACTCGCATCTCGGGCGTTGCCGATCACTTCGCCGAAGACGATGCGCACGCGCTCGCACTCGTCCGCGAAATCGTCAGCAACCTTCACCTGGAACGGCCGCGGCAATGGGATCGCGTCGAACCCGTGCCGCCCAAGCACGACCCCCGCGAAATCTACGGGATCATTCCCGCCGACAGCCGTACGGGCTACGACGTCCGCGAAATCATCGTGCGGCTGGTCGACGCCTCGGAGTTCCACGAGTTCAAGTCGCGCTACGGCGCGACGCTCGTCTGCGGGTTCGCCCGCATCGAGGGGCATCCGATCGGTATCCTTGCCAACAACGGCATTCTCTTTAGCGAGAGCGCGCTCAAGGGCGCGCATTTCATCGAGCTTTGCGCGCAGCGCGGCACGCCGCTGCTTTTCTTACAGAACATCACCGGCTTTATGGTCGGGCGCGAGTACGAGAACCGCGGCATCGCAAAAGACGGCGCGAAACTCGTGACGGCCGTCGCCTGCGCCGAGGTACCGAAGTTTACCGTCGTGATCGGTGGCAGCTTCGGCGCGGGCAACTACGGCATGTGCGGGCGCGCCTACGCGCCGCGCCAGCTCTGGATGTGGCCGAACGCGCGCATCAGCGTGATGGGCGGTCCGCAAGCCGCAAGCGTGCTTTCAACGGTCAAGGGTGATATGACGCCGGAAGAACGAACCGCCTTCGAAGCGCCGATTCTCGACAAGTACGAGCGCGAAGGGAGTCCTTATTACTCGACCGCGCGCCTTTGGGATGACGGCATCATCGATCCGCTCGATACGCGGCGCGCGATCGCGATCGGTCTCGATGCGGCCGCGCATGCGCCGCAGCCACGCACGCAGTTCGGCGTCTTCCGCATGTAATTTGTCCTACTTCAGAGTTCCTTCACGTCTAACGGCTAGAGTGGCGTAAAACCACTTCCCGAACTCTCGGAGGAATTCTGTGTCCGTTTCATATTGGGGGTCCCCGGGCAACGTCGCGTCCGCGCTCGCTGCAATCCTTATCGCAACGGGCTGCAACGGAGGTGGCGGTAGCGGCGTTACGCCGGCCGCGCAACAATCGGTGCTTTCGAGCAACGTTGTCGCGAGAGCCGGCGTTGCGCCGGATTCGTCGCTGCTCGAGCAGTTGAAAACCCAAGTCGTCATCGGCTCGACCGTCGATCCGGCCAACGGCTCGGGGAACCCGTACGGCTTAACGATTGCACCCATCACTTCCGGGAAGCTCACTCAGGGGGATTTGGTCGTCTGCAACTTCAACGCAAAATCGAACAAACAAGGTACGGGTAGATCGATCGTGGCGCTCCATCCCGTGGCGAGCTCCATTCCCATCCACGTTTCGTCGGACAAAACGATTCTCGGGTGCGATGCTTTAGCGCTCGACGGCAGCGACGGCATCTGGGCCGCCGCCATGGTCGCCAACGACAACCCCGTGCTCTCCTCCGGCGGCAAGCTGATCACCAACATTTCGGGCAAGCCCTTCAACCAGCCGTGGGGACAGATTTACGCGCAAGGCAAATCCGGATCGCCCGCCTTCTACGCAACCAACGCCGGAACGGGAACCATCGTTCGAATCAATCTCGGCTCAAAGTTCACCTACGACGTCATCGGAAGCGGTTTTCCCGTCAATCACGGCGTTCCCGGAACCGCGCTGGCACCCTCGGGCCTCGCTTACGACCCGAGCATCGATACGCTCTACTTCGCCGATGGTAAGAACGACACGGTCGTCGCCTTCAAGGACGTCACGAGCATTCCCAATGGCGGCATCAAAGCAAAGGACAACGGAATGACGTTCTCGGGGCCGTCGGCCGGCGACGCTCGCATCGTCTTCTCGGGCAAACCGCTCAACGGGCCGATCAGCACCGCCCTCCTGCCCAACGGTAATCTCGTCGTCGGAAATACCCTCGATCCGAACGGCAAGAACTTGTTGATCGAGCTTTCGGCCTCAGGCAAGCTTCTCGACGTGCGGAACGTCGATAAGGGCGCCGCCGGAGCGCTGTTCGGAATCGTCGCGACCGGAACGAACGATTCCAACACCAAAATCTACTTCAACGACGACAACGCGAACAACGTCCAAGTTCTCGAGAAATAATCAATGTAGCCAGAACCCATCGGCCTTTCCGCCGGAACCCACGACGATGAACGCAGTCTTCGTTCCGCCGCTGAAGTCGACCAAGTACCGGTACTCCGTAAACCCTTCCGAAACCGACGAACTCAGCAGCGTCATGGCTCGAACCCTTCCAAGCGGTTCGGGCCATGATGCTAGGTAGGGGCGCAAGAGACCGGCGATGGCCGTATCTGCGGCGTCGGCGCGAACCGAGGGCGCATTTGCCGCTACCGCCTTGGGATAGAAGAGCGTCAGCACCGGGTCGAGCACGGGCTGGGCTGGAAAGCCGTCGCAGTTTGTGAGGGCGACGACCGCAAAGCGGTCGTCCATAAAGAGCGCGTTCCCCGCAACGTAGCCCGACGGCGTTCCCTCGCGGACGATCATCGGCTTTCCGGCTTGCCGCGTGGACCGAAAGGCCTGCCGAATCACGCGCAGCGATGCGGCCGGAAGCAGCTTACCTTCGAAGAGCGCGCTATCGAACCGTGCGAGGTCGGTGGCGGTTGAGCTAAAGCTGCAGCACATGCGATTCCATGCGTCGGTTTGGGGTGCAGTTAGGCCAAAGACATCGCGCCACTCGTAGTATCCCGCTGCGAGCGGTGCCCAGTCGGGCGGCTCTCCGAACCACGTGTGATCCATTCCCGCGGGGGCAAAGACGTGGTCGTAAAGGTAGCTGACGAGGGGTACTGCCGCGGCACGTTCGATGACGTTGCCGAGCACGTCGTAGTTTTCATCGTCCTCTCGAGGCGCGAGCAGTTGGCGTACCGAGACGCTCGCGTCGGGCATGTCGGGAAGATACTTTTTCACGGGATCGTCGAGATGGAGTCTGCCTTTAACATCGAGCTGCATTACCGCGACGGCTAAGAAGAGCGTGCCGATCGAACCAATCGGATACCGAGTCTCCACGGTTGCCGGCATGCTCTTTTCGAGATTTGCGGTCCCGCGCGCTCCGGCGTAGACGACCTTGCCGTTCTCGACGATCGCCAAAGAGATGCTTGGCGTGAGCTTCCAGGTGACGACGTCGCTTAGAAGTCTCTCTAAAGAAGCTCTAGCCGGCGCGGCGTACGCAACCGGCTCGGCGGGGCTGGCAGCGGTAAACGCCAGCACGATTGCGTACGCCGCCATGCCGGCCCGCCTCAAATCCCCGCGTACCATTCGTAGCCCTGGTCCTCCCAGTAACCCCCGTGTCCGCCGAAGATGGTACCAAAACTCCCGACGGCTTCGATGCGCGCGATCCACTTTGCGCTCTTGTAACCCAACTGCGTCGGGACGCGCAGCCGCACGGGCGCGCCGTGATCGGGATCCAGCGCCGCGTCGTTGAGCCGCAAGGCGAGCAGCGCCTGCGGATGGCGAGCTTGATGAAGGTCGAGACTCTCGTAGTAGAGGTTGCCCGACCCGTCGTTATCCATGCAGCGAAAGACGATGTAACGCGCGTCGGGGCGCAAACCAACGGCGTCGAGCAGGCCGCCCAACTGCACACCGCTCCACTTTCCAATTACGCTCCAGCCTTCGACGCAATCGTGGCGCGTGATTTGCGTTTGTTGCGGCATGCGCTGCAGTTGCGCGAGCGAGAAGGTTTGGGGACGCTCGACCGCGCCGTCGACGATCAAACGATACGGAGCGAAGTTGCGTGCAACGAGGTCAGCGTAGTACGTATTCGACGGCGTGGCAAACCCATTCACTCGGAAATGGCGATCGACGTCGCTGTCGCGGTATTCGCGAGCCAAGCCGCGCGTTCCGATCAAAAGATGGTTGAGTCCCTCCGCCGAGGCGAGGATGCGCCGCACGTTGTCGTTGCCGTTGAGTGCCGAACCGATCGGTCCGCAACCTGCCAGCGCCGACGCCGCCGAGGCGAGGAAAAGCCGCCGCCTCATTCTGGTTGATACCAGCCGCTGATCATGGATCGCATCTGGTTGACGATCCCTTGCGTCGCGACTTGGAACGTGTGGATCGCAAAGAAACCGACGAGCAAAAGCATTCCGGCGAAGTGCCAGAGGCGCGCGAACTGACGGCCGCCGAACGCAGCGGTCAGCGGATTCGCGATCGCATCGATTCCCGGTGAGAGCGCCAGCCCCGTCAGCACCACCAGGGGAGCGAGGACGAAGAGCACCGCCGTGTAAGCGGCCTTCTGCAACGGATTGTAGATGCCGTGGGGCGGCGGCTCCTTGCGCAACTTTAGGTAGTAGGCTTGCATCGGCCAAAGCTTCGGCACGTCGCTCGGCCGCAACACCATCTCGCGTAAGTTTCCCTTGATCGCACTGGAGATCAGCCACGCCAGCCAGCAGAGCGCGGCGATCCACGCAAAAAACAGGTGCCAGCGGCGGCCGGCGGCGAGGTCTTGGTAGCCCGGAATGATGATGGCTGCCGGAAACGCGTGCCCGCTCTTCTCGCCCATGCCGTCGTCGGTCCAGCCGAGCCAACCCGTGGTAACGAAGGAATGCCCAAAGATCGCGGTGGTTCCGACGCCGTCGGCCGGCGAGCCGATGGCCAGCACGCGGCGCGCCGGGTCGCTCTTGTCTGAGGCATCTAGGTTCGGCGAGGCGTTGAAGATTTGCAGACCGCTTCCGATCAACACCAGGAACGCGATCACCCAGAGCCAGTGGCTGGCGCGCGTCAGCAGCGGATAGCGATAGATGGCTCGGCGCCCAGCGACCTTCATCCTTGAAGTATAACGCGTGCGAGGCCCGTTCGGATGACGCCGCGAACTCCGGCGCCCATGGCCGAGAGCATCCGCCTCGTCGTCTCCGAGGGCATCGCCCGCGTCACCCTGGCTCGGCCGGAGGCGCGAAACGCCTTCAACGCCGAGACGATCGAGCAACTGCACGGCGTTTTCTCCCGGATCGCCGGCGCCGACGACGTGCGCGCGGTCGTGCTAGCCGGCGAGGGCAAAGTCTTCTGCGGGGGCGCCGACATCAACTGGATGCAAGCGTCGCTGGAGCTGAACTTCGACGCGAACGTCGCCGACGCCGAACGCATGAGCGACATGTTCCGCGCGATCGACAACTCTCCCAAACCGGTGATCGGGCAAATCCACGGCGCCGCGCTCGGAGGCGGTGCGGGCCTCGCGGCCGTCTGCGACATCGCGATTGCCGCCGACGACGCGATCTTTGGATTCACCGAGGTCAAGCTCGGCATCATTCCGGCCGTAATCTCGCCCTTCGTTCTGGCAAAAATCGGCGCATCGCACGCGCGAGCGCTCTTTCTGACGGGGGAACGTTTTGACGCGCGGCGCGCCAAACACATCGGTCTCGTGCACGAAGTCGTGCCCGCGGTCGAACTCGGCGCCGCCGTCGAGCATTGCTTGGAAGAGTTATTCACTGCGGGACCATCGGCGGTGCGCGCCGCGAAGCTGCTGATCCGCCGCGTGGTCGACAATGCGTACGACGACTCGCGCGAAATTACGGCGCGAGCGATCGCGCAGCAGCGCACCGGCGCCGAAGGTCAAGAAGGATTGCGTGCCTTCCTCGAACGCCGCCAGGCCTCGTTTGTAAAAGACCTCGAGCACGAGGACCCGTCGTCCTGACCGACATCAAGCGCCTCCTCATTGCCAATCGCGGTGAAATCGCGGTGCGCGTGGCGCGCGCGGCGCGCGAAATGGGCATCGTGCCGCTTGGCATCTACTCGGAAGCCGACGCCGGCGCGTATCACTTGCAGTTCGTCGACGAGGCGCGCTGCGTCGGGCCGGCAGCGGCAGCGCAATCGTACCTCAACGTTGAGGCCGTCGTGGCAGCGGCGCTCGAGATGAAGGCCGATGCAGTTCACCCGGGATACGGATTTCTCTCGGAACGCGCGTCGTTTGCGAGCGCCGTGCAGGATGCCGGGCTCATCTTTGTCGGACCGGCGCCCGAAGCGATGGCGGCTATGGGAAGCAAGATCGAAGCGAAGCGCCGCGTTCGCGCCGCGTTCGTCCCGACCGTTCCCGGCTACGACGGCGACGATCGCTCGCTGCGGCGGTTGCGCGACGAAGCGGAGCGCATCGGCTTTCCATTGCTCATCAAGGCCAGCGCCGGCGGCGGCGGCCGCGGCATGCGCGTCGTCGATTCGATCGAACGCTTCGACGAAGCGCTCGAAGCGGCGAAGCGTGAGGCGCTTGCGGCTTTCGGCGACGACGCCGTGCTGCTGGAACGTTATCTGCGCGATCCGCGCCACATCGAGTTCCAGATCCTCGCCGACGCGCACGGAACGACGCTGCACTTCGGCGAGCGCGAATGCTCGATTCAGCGGCGTCATCAGAAGATTATCGAGGAAGCGCCGTCGACGGCGCTCACGCCGGAGTTGCGCGACCGGATGGGTGCCGCAGCAGTTCGGGCCGCCGAGTCGGTGGGATATGTGAACGCCGGAACCTGCGAGTTCATGCTCGACGGCGACGGCGACTTCTACTTCCTCGAGATGAACGCGCGGCTGCAAGTCGAGCATCCGGTGACGGAGCTGGTCTACGGCATCGATTTGGTGCAGTGGCAGCTGCGCATCGCAGCCGGCGAGCCGCTGACGATCGCGCAAGCCGACGTTCAGCCGCGCGGCTGGGCTATCGAGGCGCGCATCTACGCCGAGGATCCGGCTAACCGGATGCTGCCTTCGACCGGCGTCATTGCGCGCTGGTCGCCGCCGCAAGGACCGGGCATTCGTGTGGATTCCGGCGTGACCACGGGCAGCGAGGTGAGCCACTACTACGACCCGATGCTCGCCAAGCTCATCGTCTTCGGCAGCGACCGGGATGCTGCGATCGGGCGGCTCGAACGAGCGTTGCTCGATTTCGCGGTTGACGGCGTGCGCACCAACCTTCCGCTGCTGCTTTGGATCGACCGCGACGCCGCCTTTCGCGCCGGTGAGACGACGACGAGCTTTCTCGCACAGCGTTTCGACGAGTCGATCTTCAAGGCACCGCCCCTACCGCGTGAAGCGGTACTGCTCTGCGCGGCGGCCCTCCTCGCCGACGGCCGAGCGCCATGGCGCATCGGCGGCGTCGGAGTTCCACTGCGCTTGCAGTACGAAGGAAATCTCTTCGACGTCACTGCCGACGCCGTCGCACCCGGTGTGTGGCGGCTCTCCGGCGGCTTCGCCGGCGAGCTTCACGCCGCGCGCCGTGGCGATACGGTTCTCGCCGAGTTTGGCGGGGCGTCGGTCGTCGGATCGGTGACGTACGGCGCCGATGCCTTCGTCGTCCACTTTGACGACCGGCGCTGGAATCTAACGTTCGCCGCGCCGCCTTCCGCCCCGAGTGACGGGAGCCACCACGGCGCCGCGGACGGCGCACGCGTTATCGCGCCGATGCCGGGCAAGATCGTAAAAGTCGCCGTTCGCGAAGGTGACGAGGTCGAGGAGCACGCGCTCCTGGTCGTGCTCGAGGCGATGAAGATGGAGCACCGCATCGAGGCCACCGCCGGCGCAACCGTCAAATCGGTGCTCGTTAAGGAAGGCCAGCTCGTCACAAGCGGCACGCCCCTGGTGGAGCTGCGATGATAGCCGCCCCGATGTCGTCCTGAGCGAAGTCGAAGGACGACAATGCACTTCCCCGGTATCATCCTGAGCGCAGCCGAAGGATGACGAAGAGATAACGAAGACATGGCTTTCCCCAAACACGTAACGATCTTCGAGATGGGTGCCCGCGACGGGCTCCAAAATGAGGCCGCGCTGATCGCGACCGATGACAAAGTGCGCTACATCGATCTGCTCTCCGAGACCGGATTGCAGTGGATCGAGGCGACCTCGTTCGTCAGCCCGAAAGCGATCCCGCAGCTCGCCGACGCCACGGAGGTTTTCGCGCGCATCCACAAGGCCCCCGGCGTGCGCTATCCGGTGCTCGTTCCGAACTTGAGGGGCTACGAGCGCGCCCGAGCGGCCGGCGCCGACGCGATCGCGGTCTTCACGGCGGCCTCCGAACGCTTCACCAAGCGCAACATCAACATGACGATCGACGAATCGCTGGCGACCTTTGGCGATGTCGTGACCGCGGCAAAGCGCGACGGTTGCTGGGTGCGCGGCTATATCTCGACCGCATTCGGATCGCCCTTCGGCGACGAGGTGACGCCGCAGATGGTGGTCGCGGTTGCGTCCAGGCTGATGGCGATGGGCTGCGACGAGCTGTCGATCGGCGACACGATCGGCGTGGGCGTGCCAAGCCAGGTCGAAGAACTCGTGCCGCCGCTTGCAGCGAGGATTCCGCTCGACCTGATCGCGATGCACTTTCACGATACGCGCGGCACTGCGCTTGCCAACGTTTATGCGGCCCTACAACTCGGCATCGCAAAGTTCGACGCCTCGTCCGGTGGCTTGGGCGGGTGCCCATACGCGCCAGGCGCCACCGGCAACGTCGGCACGGAGGACGTGCTCTACATGCTCCACCAGATGGGCATCGAAACCGGCGTCGACATCGCAAAAGTCCGCGCGGCATCGCGCTTTATCGCCGGCATCGTCGACCACGCGCTCACGAGCAAAGCCTATCAGGCAATGGAAGCCGCCGCCGCCGCATCGGTCTCGCGGCTTTAGCTCGCTTTAGCTGACGCGCCCGCCAATGCCAAGCGACGACTTGTCGGGATCACAACTGGAGAAACTGGGCGACCGATTACGCGGCGGGCCGCTGACGCTCGCCGACCTCCAGCAACTGCGGCGCTTCTTGGAGACTCTAGAACCCTTCGCGGAAGGAACCTTCGCTAAGATCCGAGATCTCGACGCGGAAGCCGCTGGCCTACGTTCGGCTCAGATAACTCGACGCAACGTCAAGACTATTCGCTCAATACTTGCGAAACTACGGCGTCAATCGACGACACTCAGGCCCATCCAAGACCTTGTTGGATGCCGAGTGGTCGTACATGACATCGTAGATCACAATGAATGGCTTACGGCACTTTCTTCGATTTTCACTGTCGCACAGATAGTGGATCGCCGTCCGATCCCCCAGCATGGCTATCGAGCGGTTCATTTCATAATCCGGGACGGCGCCCTTCGGTTCGAAAGTCCAGCTGAGAACGGTCTTGCAAGACCGATGAGCAAATATCGTAGAGAAGCTCGACGATCGCCTTGGCACGCAGCTAAAGTATGGATCTGGAAATAAGACGATATTGAACGAGCTTCAAGAACTCGCGACCGCAATCACAAGATTCGAACGCATCGAAGAGAGCTGCCGCGTGAAGTTGCGTCCGCCGCCGGCGCGTCCAACCAAACTCGTTCTCTCCCTGAGGCTTCCAGAGGATGTACTCCTCTGGAGCAGCACTAGGCTCGCCCCCGGCACCATTGCTGGGCTCGGCACCAGCGACGATAGTGTGAGCGACCAAATTGTTGTAAGAGGCGAAGACATGGAAGACGCGCCGATCGGCATGCCGGGGGATGAACGTTATCCCCTGGGCTCTTTTATAGAATTGAATTCCGGGGAGGCGAAGCCGTGGAAGGTAAATATGCGAGAATGTTATGGGATGCGGGGGACCTTTACGAGGAAATCGCAGGGTTGGTAGCTTGGCTCGAGGAGCATCTAACGTGATATTCCTTGTGGTGTACGACACAAATACTGCGACTCTCATCGAGATCAAGGAGTACGAAGAGCACCATCGCGATCAGGCCATGGAGTGGCTAAACGTAACGCAGGAACGCTTGATTGACAATCTCGGCCATCTTGAGGTCGCCCTGTTTGAAGCCCCATCACGCGCGACTCTAGAGCAAACCCACTCCCGGTATTTCAAATCTTTTAAAGAGCTAGGAGAAAGTCTTAGCGAGGCTGCAAGAAAACCCGCCTGAACCAGCGTTGCGATCACGTCATCTTCGACAGGCTCAGGACGACACTGGGAGTCGCTCAGAGTGGACGCGGGGCGCTGTGTCGCCCTTCGACTGCGCTCAGGGTGACATTGGGCGCTGTCCTTCGACCGCGCTCAGGATGACAAGGGGAGCCGTGTTGCCCTGACTGCGCTCAGGGTGACATGGGGCGCTTTGCGAGGGGGATGACGAAGCGGGTTGCGGTGTGTGAGGCGGTGTAGGCGCTGATCTTGTTGTCGACGAGGCCTGCGACGATCCCGGCGGAGCGCACTTGGGCATCGGTGGGTGACGCGCCGCGGCCTTTGGGATGAAATATCCATAGCGAACCGTTTGGATTCAGATGGGCGGCGGCGCGTTTGATGCGCGGAAGATCGCGCGGGGCGTCGACGCGCACGAAGATCAGATCGTAGCTTGTCCTCAACGCTTGCGAGGCCGATTTTGCGAGCGCCTCGTTTAACCCCGTAACGAAGTCAGCTTCGTGCGGGCCGACGAGCGCGACGTGCGCTCCGGCGAAGACGCCGAGCTTTTCCAAGAGCGAGCGTCCCGAGTAGTCGCGCTCCACCCGCGTTTTCATAAGAAATTCAAGCTCTTGGGTTTTGGGGGAATTTCCGTGTAGGCCATCGGCCGGTCCCACCAATCGTGGCGCCGGACCTCTTTGAGGCGTTCACTCGGCGGCGGCGGTAGCCGCATCTCGAGCGCGCGCCCATACGCGCCGGCGTAACGGTCGATCATGCGCTCGATGCTGAACTCCTGCTCGACGTGCGTTCGGCACGCGCGCCGGTCGAGCGCCGCGAGCTGCGGCACTCGCTCGACGGCCTCGTCAACGGTATCGCATAAGAAGCCGGTCTTACCGTCGACGACGATCTCCGGTAGCGAGCCCATCCGCGCGCCCAGCACAGGCGTGCCGCAAGCCATGGCTTCGATCAACGTCATGCCGAAACGTTCGGGGCGCGTCGTCATATGCACGAGCGCCAGCGCACCCGAGAGCAACACGTTGCGCGCCTCGCGCTCGACGGCACCGAGAAACTGCACGCGATCGCCGTCGATGTGCGGCGCGACCTGTTCGCGAAAGTAGCCCTCGTCCTGCGGAATCGCCGCCATCTTCAAACGCACGCCGGAGCGCCGGGCGATCTCGATTGCCAGATGCGTCCCCTTCTCGGGATGAAAGCGGCCGAGAAAACAGAGATACTCCCCGGGCCTGTCGCTGAAGGTGAACTGCGAGGGATCGATGCCGTTGTAGGTCGTCGCGAGATAGTCGAGGCCCGGATCGCGGTCCGCGTCGGAGATCGAGCAGTAGAAGCTGCGCTGCGCGCCGGCATAATAGGCGGCGAGGATCTGCGGTGACGAGAAGCCGTGAATCGTCGTGACCAACGGTGGAGCACTCGTGGCCAGAGCATACGTCAGCGGCTTCCAATCCAGATGGCTGTGAATCAGATCGAACTCGCCCGCGCGCGCAAAGAGCGCCGCGATGTGCAGCGCGGTGAAGACCTCGCCGTTAAGCGCAGGATCTTCGTTCAATCCAACCGGAACCACCGAGGCGAGCTTACCGTCGAACTGCGAGTTGCCCGTCGCAAAGAGCGTGACGTCCAAGCCGCGCCGCCGCATTCCGTCGGCCACGTTGAACGCGATCTGCTCCCAGGGGCCGTACCCCGGCGGCGGCGCCGGCCACGAAATCGCGCCGAGCACCGCGAGCCGCAGACCCGTCAAATCCACGACCTATTGGTCGTTGTCGACGATGCGGCTGTCGCGATCCGCGGCGGCAAGACTGAAGCGCGTCTTGCGTATCAATCGTTTCATCGAAAGCTCGGAGTATGCCGGTACCGGCGACGCCCGCGTGTAGTCGAACATATCGCTGAGATCGTCGTCGGTGACGTCGCGCTGTCCCATGTTGCCGAGGCCCCAGTTCACTTCGATGAACTTCGTTATCGCAGTCGACTCCCGGCGTTTATGCGACACAAACGGCGTTGCATTGGGATTGGCCGGATCGTAGTTGGAGCGAGCCCAGGCCGACATGACGATGATCGGGATGCGAAAACCCCAGGTCGTACCATCTGGCCCGGGCGGCGGCGCGACGTGGTCGTACCATCCCCCCGAGTCGTCCCAGGTGACGATCATTGCCGAATCTTTGTAATAGTTGCACGGCGCTGCGGCGCGCTTGGTCTGCGCGACGGCGAGGTAAATCGACCCTACCCACCCGGGGCCCGCAGCGCTTAACGTCGCGGCGTGGTCGGAATCCAGCGCGGTCGGCATGACGAAGGAAACCTGCGGCAGCCGGCAGTCCGCAATGTCGCTCAGAACCTTGCCCGGAGGTGTAATGACGTTGTTCTGCCAGTCGGGACCGTAGCGAATCCGGCGAAAAGCATCGTACACGTTGACTGCTTGATTGACGGTGTCGTCGTACCGGCCGGTATAGTACTTCCACGTGACGTGCGCGGCATCGAGCAAATCGGCGATCGTCGGCTCGTCGAAACACGGAAAGACGCCCGGCATAATAATCGACTCGCCTTTGCCGAAGATCGGTACGGTCGTGCTCGGCGGGGCATCGCAGCCCCAAATCTCGCTGTTGGGGTTGCCGGCGATCCGGCTCTGCGCCGTCGCCATCGTGTAGTGGCTAGGAAGCGTCGGGACCAATCGGGGCGCAAAGTTCTCGTCGGCAAGCGCGTAGTGCGCCGCCAGCAAGTGATAGATCGTCGTCTCGGAATCCGGGACGTAGGCGTAGGCAAAGCCGGGACCCGGTTTGGGAAAGCCGGGTATCGTCGAGACCCGGTCGTTCGCAAAGCCGTCCATTCTGGCGCGATCCCACTCGCCTACGAGCGAGAGATGGCTGTGACTCGGATCCGACGGGTTCTCCAGCGGTACGGATTTTAAAGCAACTCGCTGGCCGTCCACGGTGGCCGTCTGCGAAGTATCGGCGCCGGGATACGGGCCGCCGCGCGCCAGAATCGACGATGCAAAAAGATTATCGAACGTGCGGTTCTCCTGCACCATCACGATCACGTGGCGAATCGGGCTTCCGGCTACGGCTTGACCGAGCAGCGTCGGATTCGAACTCGAGGGGCTCGTGACTCCGCTAAGGCCGAGCACCGCCACCGCGGCAAGAATCCTTTTCATCATTGAATCAGCCCGCCTTTGAGAACGAGTTGCGGTTCGGACAGCGCACGCACGTCTTGGCCAACGTCTGCGCGCAAGAGAAGTAGATCGGCCGGCTCGCCGACGGCGAGCAGGCCCTTATGTAAGCCGACGAGTTCGGCGGCAACGGTGGTGGCCGCATGCAAGGCCTGTTGCGGCGTCATGCCCAGCATCGACCACATCAACTCGACTTCTCGCGCGTAATCCTCGTGATAGTTGTACGGCGTGCCGGCGTCCGACCCGCCGGCGATCCGCACGCCGCTTTCGTAGGCCTTCCGAAGGTTCTGGGCCATCACGTCCCCCAAGCCGCGCGCCTTCTTCTGCACGTACTCGGGTTGCTGGCCGTCTTCGAGGTGCGCCAAGATGCAGGTCGGCGCGCTCAGCGTCGGGACGAGGTAGACGTTGCGCGCCTTGAACAGTTCGATCGCTTCGTCGTCGAGCAGCGTTCCGTGCTCGATCGAGTCGATGCCGGCGCGCAAAGCGTTCTTGATGCCCTGGGTACCGATCGCATGCGCCGCGACGCGCAACCCGTGACGATGCGCCTCTTCGATGGCGGCGCTCAACTCGTCCGGGGTGAGCTGCGCGTTGCCCGGGACGGCGCCTTTGGTAAGAACGCCGCCGGTCGCGATCAGCTTGATGCAATCCGCACCCGCCCACATCTGCTCGCGGACGGCCTTGCGCGCGTCCCAGGGTGAATCTACGGCGCGGCCGATCGGCCAGCCGTGACCGCCCGTCATGCAGAGCACGGCCCCGGCAGCCCGCATGCGCGGCCCGGGAATGCGCCCCTCTTCGATCGCGTCGCGAATGTCGGGCGCTATCGCGTTGGAACAGCCGACGTCACGAATGGTCGTAACGCCGGCCTTGACCGATTTCCGGGCATTCTCGACCGCGCGCAGCATGCGCTGATTTCGCGTCGTCGTCGAGATCATGCCCATCATGTCGGGCTCGCCGCTTGCTTCGAGATGTGCGTGCGCGTTGACCAGTCCGGGGGTAACGCACGGCGCCTCGAGATCGCACTGGCCGCCTGCCGCGCGAAGCTCCGCGATGCGTCCGTCGTTTACGACGAGATCGACGTTACGTTTTGGCGGTTCCAGCGTCCCGTCATAAAGAATCCCCGCACGAACGATCATGCGCCGGTATTCCAAGCCGCCTCAATCCGAGTCCTCTAACGGATCGCGAGGTTCGTAAGGTTGACGATGCCGTTGACAACCAGCTGCACGGCGATGGAGGCAACGATAATCCCGACGACCCGGCTGACCGCGTCGATGCCGGTCTCCCCAAACCACAACGTCAGGCGTTCGGAGGCGCGCATGAAGAGATACGTGATGAATATTGCGATGGCGGCGACGGCGATAAAAATGCCGGCGTTGAAAAACCGATTGGCCGGCGATGGAAAGACCAATGCGACGCTGGCCGTCAACGCGCCCGGACCGGTAATGATGGGAATCGCGAGCGGAAAGACCGATGGATCGCTCTGCGGAGCCACGGCCTTCGCTTCGCCCGCCGTCTGACGGTCGGTCTTCTCGGCAAAGACCATGTTGAATCCAACTTTGAGCAGCAGCAACCCGCCGGCGATCTTAAAGGCACCGATTTCCACTCCGAGCGCCTTGAGCAATGCTTCGCCGATGAACGCAAAAACGATCAAGGTGATCCCGGCGACGATCGATGCGCGTAAAGCAATGCGCTCCTGATCTTCCGTGGAGCGCCCCTCGGTTAAGGTGGCGAACGCCGCGGCCGCTTCGATCGGGTTGAGCATGGCGATCAACACGACGAATACGGAGAACGCCTGGCCGAGCGGTCCGGTCAGCATCGAGACCAGCTCAACTGTGCGTGGGCGGATTCGGCCCGAGCGATAGCCGCCGCGTCCACCGGTCCGTCGACCAGCATGGTGAAATGCCCCATCTTGCGACGCGCGACGGCGTGGCGCTTACCGTAGACGTGAAGAACGATGGAGGGATCGCGCAGCAGCTCGGCGATTCCCGTCAAGCGATCGCCCGTACCGTCGCCGAGCACGTTGATCATGATGGCATTGGCAAGCAGCCGGGGCGGCGAAAGCGGCAGACCGCAGATTGCGCGAACCTGCTGCTCGAACTGCGAGCACGGCGTCACGTCGATCGTGTAGTGTCCGCTATTGTGCGGACGCGGCGCGATCTCGTTGACGAGCAACTCGCCGGTCGTGGAGAGAAAGAACTCGACGCAATAGGTGCCGACAATGCCGAGTCTGCGCCCGACGACCGCGGCCATCTCGGTTGCCTGGTTCGCAGTCGCGGCGCTCACGCGGGCCGGCGCGATCGTCATTGCAAGGATGCCGCGATCGTGCGTGTTTTCGGCGACGGGGTAGGCGACCAGCTCGTCGCGCGCGTTGCGGGTGGCGATCACGCTCAACTCGCACGCAAGCGGAACCTTCGCCTCGAAGATCAACTCGGCGCCGCCGGATTGCGCGAGCGCCTCGCGAGCCTGCTCGATCGAAGCCGCCTCCCACTGTCCCTTGCCGTCGTAGCCGCCGCGCACCGTTTTAAGCACCGCTGGGAATCCGATTTTTTCGGCGGCGCGCGCGAGATCGTCGAGGCCGCGCACCGCCGCAAAAGGCGTGGTCGCGAGCCCGGCGTCGAGCGCGAACGCTTTCTCGCGAAGCCGGTCCTGTGTGACGTGCAGTACGCTGCTGGCCGGCAGGACGCGATGCGAGAGACCTTCCAGATGGCGGACCGATCCGATAGCGATGTTCTCGAACTCGTAGGTGATGACGTCGCTGCGGCGCCCCAGCTCTTCGATCGCCGAAAGATCCTCGTAGGCGGCGACGATCTGATCGTCGGCAACCTGCCCGCAGGGCGAGAGCTCGTGGGGATCGAGTGTGATGACGTCGTATCCCATCCGCTTCGCGTCGAGCGCAAACATGCGGCCGAGTTGGCCGCCGCCGATCACGCCGATCGTTTGAATCGATTTCAATCGAGCGTGCTGGAGGCCGCCGCATCGTGCATGCGGGCTACATAGGCGGCAAGGCGGTGCGCAACGCCGGCGTCGGCGAGCGCCACGATGCGCGCCGCAAACAGCGCGGCGTTCACGGCGCCGCCGATGGCCATCGTTGCGACCGGGACGCCGGGCGGCATCTGCACGATCGAAAGCATCGAGTCCAGGCCGCCGGCGCGAGACGACTGAATCGGAACGCCGATCACCGGGACGAGCGTCTTCGCCGCCGTCATGCCCGGCAGATGCGCAGCACCGCCGGCACCCGCGATAATCGCCGTCAACCCGCGCTTCGAGGCGGAGGCGGCATATTCGAACATTTCGTCGGGCATGCGGTGCGCGGATACCACGCGCACCTCGCAGGGAATCTGCAGTTCGTCGAGCGTATCGCGCGCCGCCGACATCGTCTCCCAATCCGAACGGCTGCCCATGATGATTCCAACGACCGGTGCTTTCCCTGCTTGCGCCATCGCGAATCGGTTCGGTGCTACGACAAGGTTGTCATCCTGAGCGGAAAGGTTGTCATCCTGAGCGGAGTCGAAGGGCAAGCCATGTCGCGCTTTCTTCTCGGTATCAACTACTGGCCTCGCAGGAGCGCGATGTACATGTGGCAGCGGTTCGATCTCGACGAGATCGGCGAAGACATGGCGCGGATCAAGGCGCTCGGCCTCGACGTCGTACGCTTTTTCTTGATGTGGGAGGCATTCCAGCCCGAGCCAAAATCGATGGATGCCGGCGCGTTGCGCCGCTTCGACGCGGTCATGGACATTATCGCCGGAACCGGATTGCTGGCGATGCCGACGCTCTTCTGCGGTCATATGAGCGGAGTGAATTGGTTGCCGTCGTGGACGCTGGAATCCCAAGCGAGTCGAGGCCGCTTCCGAACGATCAGTCACGGTACTGTTATCGATCGATCGATCGGCGATTTCTATGCCAACCCCGAGTTGCTGCAGTCACAAGTGCTCTTTGCTCAGCGCGTCGGCGAACGGGTCCGCGAGCACCCGGCCCTCTTCGCCTGGGATCTCGGCAACGAGTTTTCCAATCTTCGCGAACCCTCTCGACCGCAAGATGCAGCCGAATGGAGTCTGCGCTTAAGCGAAAGCCTGCTCGAAGCTTCGGGCGGCAGCGTGACGGGTGGAATGCACGGCGAAGACCTCGAGCGCGACCGCAATCTCCGGCCGTCGAGCATCGCGCTTCCGTGGGCCTTCCCAACGATGCACGGCTATTCGGTCTACAGCGCGTTCGCACGCAACCGTCTCGACACCAATGTCGTGCCGTTTCTCTGCCAGCTGCAGGCGTCGTTTAGCGGCAACGCCGTGCTCTTTAGTGAGCTGGGTAATCCGGAGTGTCCGCCGGAGAGCAGTCGCGTCAACGGCTTCGCCTGTTTGGACGAGACCGAGATGGCGGTTTACGGGCGCGGTGCGATCGACCGGCTGCATGCGCGCGGGGCGCTTGGCGCGTTTTGGTGGTGCTGGGCGGACTACGATCCTACCTTGGCGCACTTGCCGCCGTTCGATCGCGCGCCTCACGAGCTGCGCTTCGGCATCGTCCGCAGCGACGGCACCGCGAAGCCGGTTGCGCAGACGCTCTCACAACTCGCCGCCGAAGCTCGCGACGTCGTCGTCCCCTCACCCGCTCCGATTGCCGACGAACGCGAACACTATGCGGGCCTTCCGCGGAGCATCGAGCGCGAATACCGCCGGTATTGCGAAGAGTATGCCTGACAACCAGCGCGTTCTTATCGTGACCGGCGCGAGCGCCGGCATCGGCGCGGCGCTGGCACGCGCCGCGGGCAGGACCGGCTATCGCGTGGCAATCGTCGCGCGCCGTGCCGAACGGCTCGAAGAAGTCGCACGAGCGATTCGCGACGGCGGCGGTACGGTCGTTTCGATCGTGGGCGACGTTACCGCCGGCGATCTGCCGGCCCGAATCGTCGATACGACACTAAGCTCGTTCGGGCGAATCGACGCCGTCGTCAACAACGCGGGCAGCGGCGCGCTTGGCGCATTGCTCGACCAGACCGACGCCGCAATCGAGGCCCAATGGCGGCTGCACGTCGCCGCGCCGCTGAAACTCTCTCGCGCTGCGCTGCCGCATCTGGAAGCCGCTCGCGGACAGCTCGTCTTTCTCGGCTCGGGAATCGCCCGCGTGCCGCTCCTCAACTACGGCGCCTACGCGCTTGCCAAGGCCGCTATTCGAGCCGCGGCGACCCAGTTGCGGCGCGAGTTGCGCGGCCGCGGAGTCGCCGTCACGTACGTCGATCCCGGGCTTGTCGCCACCGAGTTTCACAAAGCCATGGGCATCGAGCGCGCGAGCGACGTTCCGGCGGCCTCGCCGGAGCGGGTCGCGCGCGCGATCCTGCGCGGCATCGCCCGCCGCTCCGCCGTAGTCAACGCCGTCCCGCTGCACACCGCCGCCGCCGCACTCGGCGAATGGTCCGGAACCCTCGCCGACCCGTTCATTATCTCCCGTCTCACCCCCCGAAAGGCAGCCGCTCCGGCCCAGCCGCCCCCTGTCACCCCAACCCCTGTCACCCTGAGCCCTTCGACTTCGCTCAGGACAGGCTCCGTCGAAGGGCGACAGGCCACCTCCTTCGACGCAGCACTTGAGGCGGTGGCACGCCGCATGGAGCGCGTCAAACTTCCGGCGCAGTTCTTACGCGACGCGCTCGTGCCGGGCGCTGCGCTCGAGCTCAACGCGCTGGCGATGCAGTGGGCGGGGATGCCGAATAAAAACGAGCGCGCAGCGCTGCGAGAGGCGCTCGACGCACTTGCGGCCGGCGGCTATCTGGAACCGCTAGCGGACGAGACCTGGAAGGTTACGCGCGGCGCAGATACTTGAGCCCGATCGCAAAAAAGAAGAGCAGCGTCGCAAGCAAGACGATCGTCGCGCCGCTCGAGGCCCGCACGTAATACGAAAGATAGAGCCCGCCCTCGGTGCTCGCGGCTCCGAAGAGCGCGGCCAAAATCATCATCGGCGAAAAACGCGACGTCAGCTGATAGGCGGCGGCGGCGGGCGTGACCAGGAGCGCCGCAACCAGTACGATGCCAACCGCTTGCAGCGCGACGACAATTGTCAGCGCCAGCATCACCAGCAGCGCGTATTCGTAGGCGGGCGACTTGATGCCGCTGGCCTGCGCGACGACCGGATCGAACGTCGTGTAGAGCAGGCCGCGGAAAAGCACGGCAACGGTTACGCCAACCACGACGCTCAGGCCGAGAATCAGCCACAGATCCTGCGGCTGGACGGCAAGGATGTCGCCGAAGAGAAAACTCTGGAGATCGACCGCGTAGCTGCGCTGCTGGCTCATCAAGAAAACGCCTAAGGCGAACATGCCGGTAAAGAGCACGCCGATCGTTGTATCGAGCGATATTCGGCCGCGGCGATGGACGAATCCGATCCCAACGGCGGTGAGCACCGCCACGACGCCGGCGCCGAGGTAGAAGTTCGCGCCGCGCAGATACGCGATCACGATCCCAGCGAAGGAGGCGTGCGCGATCCCGTCCCCGATGAACGATAGCTTACGCAGAACGACATACGTGCCCATCGTCGAGCAGAGCAGCCCAACTGCCAGCGCCGCAACGAATGCCCGCTGCATAAACGCATAATGAAACGGCTCCAAAAATATCGTCATCCTGAGCGCAGTCGAAGGATCACGCTCGTATTTCCGGATGAACGGCGTGGGCGGCGTGCGGCTCGTGATCGTGGCGCAAGTGGCCGTGCGTGTGGGTGTGCTCGCGAATAGCGCTGTAGGCGCCGGATTCAACGACCTCACGCGGCGTTCCGACAGCCAGGACGCGACGGTCGAGCACGAGCAGGCGATCGAACCAGTCGTCGACCCGGTCGAGATCGTGCGTCGCCATGAGCACGGGGAGCCCGCCGGCGACGAGCTCGCGAACGATTTCGCGCAGCGACTCTTCGGTCGCCGCATCGACGCCGGTCGTCGGCTCGTCGAGGAGCAGCAGCTTGGGTTCTTGGGCGAGGGCGCGCGCCACGAAAGCGCGTTGCTGCTGACCACCGGAGAGATTCGATATCCGCCGCCCGGCAAGGTCGGCCATGCCTACAACCGCGAGCGCATGCGCAACAACGTCCCGATCGCCGGAGTCGAAGCGTTGCCAGAAGTGCAGCCGCGCAAACCGGCCCATGGCAACGACGTCCCAAACGGTCGCCGGAAACGACCAGTCCACCGCCTCAACCTGCGGCACATAGGCGATCGTTCCGGGAGCGAGCTTGCGCGGCGGCTTTCCGAGAACGCGCAACTCGCCGCTCGACGGCAGCAAGAGGCCGGCGATTGTTTTGAGCAGCGTCGATTTTCCCGAGCCGTTGGGACCGACGATGCCAAGCGCTTCGCCGTAATGCACTGCGAACGTCGCGTCGACCAGCGCCGTGAAATCCTCGTAGCGCACGTCCAAAGCGCGCGCCACGACGGCCTCGCGGCTCACTTTAAAGCATGCACGATGACGTTCGTGTCGTAGGTCAGCATGTCGGTGTAGTTTGCGACGCGCGGATCGGTGCCGACGGAATCGTCGTAGAGGTCCTCGACGACCGCGATGCCCGCTCCTTGCGCGACGGCGTACAAAATCTTGGGGCTATATTCGGGTTCGCCGAAGACGCCGTGAACGTGATGCCGCTTGGCCAGATCGATCAATTGCGCGATCTGCTGCGGATTGGGCTCCTGGCCCGGATTTCGCTCGACGAAGCCCAGCGTTGTAATCCCGAAACGATCGTTATAGTACTGCCAGGCGTTGTGGAAGACGATCATGTAGCGATGCGAAGGCGGAACGGTGGCGATCTGCCGTCGGATCTGGCCGATCAGGTCGTCGAGCCGCCGGTCGTAGTTAGCCGCGTTGCGGCGATAGGCGTCGCTATGCGCCGGATCGACGCGGATCAGCGCATCGAGGATCTTCGCAACGTACCGTTTGGCGAATACCGGATCCATCCACAAATGCGGGTTGAGGTCTTTGACCGGCAAGCCCTGGGCGCAGACGACGACGCGAAGACTCGGCTTGCCGGCGTCGCGCAGAAGACGATCGAGCCAGGTTTCGAGGCCGGCTCCGTTTTCGACCAATACGTCGGCGTCGGCGACGGCCGCAACGTCCTGCGGCGCGGGTGCGAAGGTCTCTGGCGACGCGCCGATCGGTACGATGTTCTTCACGCTCACGTACTCGCCGCCGACGCCGGCAACAAACGAGTTGAGCGTCGAGATCGTAGTCGCTACGCGAATTTTTCCTTGCTGCCCTTGCGTCACGGCGACGGGCGCCTTATGCGCGCACGCCGAGAGCAGGAGCGCAAGCGCGCCCGCGATTACCGGCAGGCGCCGCATTTTCCGAAAAACTCAATCGCGTGCCCGTCGAGCTCGAATCCGCTGCGGGCGCGCAGCGACTCGGCGAACTGCTCCATTGCGGCGCAATCGACGTCTTCGACACGACCGCACGCGCGGCAGATCGCGTGGTGATGATGACGGCCGGGCTCGCAAAGCATATACGTCACCTCGCCGTCGGCATCGGGGCGCGCGGTAATGTCGCCTTTTGCCTGCAAGTGATCGAGCGTGCGGTAAACGGTCGAAAGCGAGACGCGCGCGCCGTCGCGCTCGAGCCCTTGGTGAATCTGCGCGGCCGAAAGAAAGCGGGGCTCGCGCGCGAGGATCGAAGCGATCCACTCTCGCGGGCGTGTCACATAATCGGCCCGAATCCCCATGGAGCTACCTCATTTGCGAACTATTCGCAAAAATCCCGTTCCCCCAGTGTTACCCCGGCGAGGGGCTCGGCGAGGGGCAGGTCGCCACCTCGGCCTTTGCCTGACTGTGGACCTGGTCGCGCCAATAGGCGGAGGTGTCGGCCCAGGGCGGCAGCGCCAAGCCGACCGCCTGCGCGCGACTCTGCACCTTCGGGATCACGTCGCTGAAGATCGCCGGCACGGAGCCCGCCGACTCGTTCACGACATTCGCCATCGAAAGCCATGCATCCGAGAGCATCAGCTTGGGGAACGCCTGCGCGGCAGCCGGACACGGCGCGTTCAATCGGGCCGCGATATCGGATTCGAGTATAAGCGCCCACGCGGTCGTCGCAGCTATTTCAGCAAAGAGCGGTGCTCGAGCAGCGTCGCTGGAGCAGATGCTGTCGAGTATGTCGCGCTCTTCCCGGAGCGTTGCGAGCAGGCTGGTAATTGCACCGACCCGCTGCAGCAGATCGTTCGAACTCCCCCCGGGTGAATGGCGGTCGAGATCGCGAACCCGCGCGTACGCGTCGTCCGCGGTCTGGCTGTTGCAGCGGTTCACCGCTTCAAGCACCGGTACCGCCGCTCGCAGCGGTGCGGCCGCGCCGGCGAGTGCCGCGCACACGAGCAGTACAGCGCCGGAAATGGCCAGGCGTTTCCTCATTTACTTTGACAGGTGCCTACTCGGGCGCGTACAATCCTCCACGTCGCCCGTGTCACCCTGAGCGGAGTCGAAGGGCGTGGGGATGTAGCTCAGCTGGTAGAGCACTTGCTTCGCATGTAAGGGGTCGGGGGTTCGAGTCCCCCCATCTCCATGATGTTAAAACCCGCATAAACATTATGTTTGCGCGGGTTTCGCGCAGTCAAGAAAAGTGCGTTTGTAACTCCGATGTAGCACACTTTGTAGCTTAGCGGCATGCATGGCGATGCGAAGAGTGTCTCCGCGTTCGCCTGCAGCGCCGGAACACTGGCCACGTTTTCGTGGGCGGCGCGGAGTCGTGCCCACGCACCAAGCGATCCGAGTCGGCCACCTCCGGTGACAAAGGGATATTCAATGGCCGGTGCATCCAAGAGGGCTCAAATGGACCAGCTTGGAACATCGCTTTGTGCAGGCGGCCGCCGGTCAGCTACCCTGAAGTGACCCCAGGGAACTATCCTCACCGGATGGAGCCCACTTATGGCCTGAGCCTCGAGCAACTTCTCGATGGCAAAATACGATAATCAGCGCTTTCGAAAGCGCCTACTCGATCTGTATGACCTCTTTCCCTTCGAACGCCATCCCTACTGGCAAGCGGTGCACCGCAAAGAGCTCTCATACGAAGAAGTACTGCGCGCTGAGGTGCAGCACTACTTGCGAACGAAGTCGGGACAGAGGCTCCGGCGGTACGCGTTGGAAAGCGCAAGGGGGTCAAGCCCTGCGATATTTGAGCTGCTTCTCCAGACCTACCTTGAGGAGTGCACGACCGACGCATCCGGACCTAGCCACCTCGAGTTGATTCAGCGACTGTTACTGGACGGCGGGGTGACCAAAGCCACCATGGCCAGAGCGCGCAATCAGCCCGGTAACGCTGCAGCAATCGCACTTTATAGAGACATTACATACCGGGGAGCGGCCTGCCATATGCTCGGCGCGGGAGTCGTGGAGTTCTTCTACTCGAAACTAGCTCCGCAGGTGTTCAAGGATTATACGTCGCTCTATGGCATGACCGCATCCCAAGCCGCCACCTACGCGTTGCATGGTCCGATGGACGCGACTCACGCGGAGAGGGCCTTTGCGATACTGGACGAGGGCGTACGAATCCACGGTAGCCTAGTAATAGAAAATAGCGTTCGTGACGCATTCACAGCCACAAGCCTTCATTACGACGGTATGTGGCAAGCAGCGAAGCGGCGTATTGAATATTGGGATGGAAGGTCATGAAAGGTTATATTTACACGCTCTACGCTGGGGCTGATCCGGCGGCTGGCTGGATATTGAATGACCCCATCTTCAAGCCGGTGCCTACCCTTGGCGCATGCGTGCCCAACATTCGGCATCACATCCAACTGGACGACTATGTCTTTGCGATTAGCGGACGCATTCCCGGCATTCGACAATACGTCGTTGGAGGATTTCAAATCGCCGAAAAGATACGCGCAGTAGACGCATTCCGACGCTTCCCAGAAAACCGGTTGCACAAGGGCCCGAACGGACAAATACTTGGCAACGTTATTGTCAACTCCAGAGGGGAGCAGCACCCTTTGGACCATCACGCGAACTTCGCGAATCGACTTGACGATTTTCTCGTAGGTAAAAAAACCGTCGAACTGACGAAGCCGTCGCATATAGAAAAAGCACGCGAGGAAACTGTCCCGGCTTTGCGCGCAATATTTGGAAAGGTTGGGGAACGGCCTTTCGACATCATAGGGCGAGCATCGCGGCTGAGTGAAGACCAAGTGGAGGAGCTACTCGAATGGCTAAAAAGCGTGAGGCGATGACGGTTCTAGCAAGTATCTTGTCGTCGAAATCATCACTCAAGAGACTTAGTACTTCTTCAGGAGTGGCTCAGAATAGACTCCAAGAGCTTGCAGATGGCGCGGAGCCGAGTCTGCGCGAAATACGGCTCGTAGCTCACGGCCTGGGAATCCCGATGACGGACCTCGTGCCATCAGCTAATGCGGGTAACACCGCCGGCGCGCTTTTTCGGAGTGCAGATCCAGCCCGCTCTGCCAAATCATGGCCGTTAATAAGTCGCATGTCCCAAAGGATAGGATACGCGCTCGATATACTAGGTGATCGACCGAAGTTCTGGTGGAAATCAGAGTTCGACGTCGCGACCATCTCAGCAGAAACGGCTGAGGCGAACGCAGTTGCCTATCGACGCTTGTTCCTAGACGACGATCAGTTTAGCCCGTTGCTAAACCTTCCACGCATCGTTGTGGAAAAGATGAACGTTCTATTGTTTGTGATTAAGTCCGCGGAGCTTGACGGTGCTTCGATCACGGTTGAAGACCAGCCATTCATCTTTATCAGTGAGCGTTTCAATGCACGAATGTTGTTTACTTTAGCCCATGAAGTTGGCCATATAGTTGCTGCTGCTAACGCGGAGCACGGATTCGCTGTGCTGGATGCCAGCCGCGAGCACACGTCTGGTAAAGGGAAGAACGCCGGCGAGCTGTTCGCGCATCGATTTGCATCAGCGCTATTGCTGCCGCGGCCAGGACTGGTTTCCGCTCTCGCTCGAATCCGCGAGGTTTCCGGTACCACAAGCGAAACGGTCGGCGATATTGACGTACTACTGATCGCACGCTTCTTTGGCGTTAGCTTTGCAGTCGCGGGACACCGCTTTGAACAGCTCGGGTTTCTGCCACGTGGGGCTACCAGCGAGATCGAGAAAGAACTGAAGCTCAGCTACGGAGGCCCTGAACAGCGGGCGCGTAAAGCCGGCTTGCCTGAAAGATCAGAGGCGTGGTTCCCAATGTTGTCCGATACCCTACTTAAAGCGGCTATCGGGAAAGTTAGGAAAGGCGAGGTTTCGCTGGGACGTGCCGCGGCAGTGCTCGGTCTCTCAACCGCCGACCTAGTTTCTGCTAATAAGTAAGAAACACTCTCAGTGAGCCACATTTGTGATGCGAGCACCGTTATCAATCTGATAAACGGTGGCGTATTCTGCTCTATTATTGCAAACCCAACCTTGACATTCTATATCGGACCTATAGTCGAGGAAGAATGCCTGCAGCACCTCACGGAGATTGCGTGTGCGAAATCAAAAGGCTATCTGCAAACTCTAGATGATTCAACGTTGCCTGGATCCCTTTTCCTAGATCTGTTAGAGGCACACGACCTGGGCGCAGGTGAAACGGAGTGCATTGCTTTCTCAATTCACACGGGTTTTACGATCTGTTGTGACGATCGCCGAGCACGGCAGGTTGCAGAAGCATTAAGCCCACCGATAAGAGTCGTCGGAAGCCTGGGACTGCTTCGGATCGCAGTAGCGCAAGGTGTAATGTCGCGCCAAGACGCCTTTGCTGCATATCAGCGCATGATTACGTTCGGTGGCTTCCTTCCTTCGATTGATGAGGAAGCGTTCTAGTGCCTTGCGAATCGTTGGGTGAATCGATCGAACGAGCTGCTAATTTTTTTATACCGCCGCACGGAGCGCTCCGCGACTTCTAAAAGCATTTCTGGGTCGAATCGCGTTACCCACTTCGTGGAGGCTTGTTGCTGCCGGCGGTTGGCGAACGCGAGGCTTCGTCGCCCTATCCAAGCATCTGCAGTTCATCGCTCCTTGATTGCAGGTGATCGCGAATACACTGCGGTGTTCGTTAGACTCCTACGGCTGCGCGGTGATTGGCGCTTCTCGCTCCAGTACGCGCTTCACTTGCATCGGATTCCAGGGCCGCCCGCGTCTGGTACTATGGCCAGCAATGTTTAAGAACTCAGCGATTTCACGGAGCGACTTACCAGAACCCCTAAGCTGACGAAGAGTTTCCATAAGATCACCGTATGCAGCTCTGGCGTTACGTTTACGCGCCGTGGCGGCCGCTACAGCGCCCTTCTGGCGAGCTTCCCTATCCAGATTTTGGCACTGCGGCAAAGAAGCGCCTAAACGCCCACCACGCGCTTTGTATGCCGCAAGAGCGGCCCGAGTGCGCTCGCTAGTGGCTCTTGCCTCTGCTTCGGCGACTGCTGATAGAATCTGGACGGTGAGGCGGTTGGCTGAAGGGTTATCAACGCAGACGAAGTCGACGCCCGACTGGTGAAGTAACGACGTTACGGCAACGCTCCGGGCGAGCCGATCGAGTTTTGCGACCACAAGGACAGCCTTACAGCGCCGCGCATGAGCGATGGCATTTCGGAGTTCGGGGCGATTGTCCAAGGTATCCCTCTTCCCCGTCTCGACCTCCGTATACGTTCCAATGAGCTCGCAGCCGGCTTGGCCCACATGCTGAGCCACCGCGGCGGCTTGAGCCTCAAGCCCAAGGCCAGAGCGCCCTTGCCGATCCGTACTGACGCGGAGATACGCGACCATCTTGCACCGCACCTAATCATTGTAACGTTATCTTCAATGACCGGTCAAGATGATGTTACAGACGTTAGAATTAAAGCATCCACCCGAAGGAGCCACAGTGCATCCACGAGGGCAACGGTATGCGAGGCAGCTGTAGAACTGGGCGAAAACGGCATTCTTAACGCCGTTCCGGTATCGCTCTGGTATCAAATCGCAGGCTTACTTTCGTCCTCCTGACGGCTCTGGAGGGTCACACGGGAGGGGATTTGAGAGCTTCTGGGCGGTCTTGCACGACATGATTCCTAGTCGTTCTGGGCTTTAAGCACCCGGGCAGTCGGAGAGGTTAATGGGGCTTCATCTTCGCCAGCTGGCTCTCTCTTCGGCCGAGAGTCGTGACCCCGAAGCTGGGGTTCACTTGCTGCCATCGGCATTCCGTCTTCGTGCGAGTGCTATTGCAGACAGCTCGTCAAGCTGAGCGTCCGTGTTGAAATAGCGCGAGAAGGGTAGGTGAGAGTAACCTTAGCCCGCCGCCACATCGCGCTTTCGAAGGCATTGTACTGTCCCTCAACGATTTGCCAATTGGTATTCGCTGGAAACAGGCGCTTGAACGTCGGCCATTCACTGCGGACCGTAGAAGATGATCGCATTTCTGGGATGCCTGGCCAGCACATCCAGCCAACAGCGCCAGCCTCTTTGGCAGGATGGCCGTGACGTAGTCTTCCTTCGTTGGAAAACGATCGCCATATAGCCACTCGCCTCTCTTTTTGGACGGGTAAGGAACAAAGTCATTGCTGACATGCAAAAGCGCAAGGAGCAACGATTGACGAATCGCCCGGCAAAGATTGATTGGAAACGAATCGAAGAGTTTGTCGGTTATGGCAACGCCGAAGCGCCTCAGCTTTGTTGCGGTTGATCTCTTCCTGCGGAATATCGTCAACCACTCTCGGGCTTGGATCCAACTAGAGGGATGTCGCTCGGTTTCACAACATATCTCTAAGCAGGCAAGAGTCGCATACTGCTGACTCAGAGGCTGTCCTATCAGGAGCTTTTTCGCGAGATACGGCCGCGTCAGCTTCGTTACAACTTCGTCAAGGACCCGGGCGGAAGATGGTGGCGGTATTCCGCGAGCGCCGCCGTCATGATTCGAATCTCTTCCTCCGTGTAAACCGCTGTCGGCCTCCCGGGCTCCATAGGTCTTCCGGTCCCTGACGTCTTGAGGAGCTTCATCGCTTCGATCTCCATCTTAAGAACTCGAAGGTAATCCGAAACCGTCATATTAGTAGCGCGTTTGCGCTGCGCTGGGGTAACATTGGGGTTCTCGGGATCGACGAGCCAATAATAGCGATTCTTCGCCGAGTCGATCAGACTGAGGTAGGCGTTAATGGCCTTTGCTTGGCAATCAACCGTCTGGCATATACTGCGCTCGGTTACCGCCCGATCATGCTCGGCCACATGCTGTTTCCAGCCGAACCGTGTCGACCACCGTTTGAGAGTCGGCAACGACGCTTTGATGCCCTGAGCAACGCACTCCTTAGCCAACTCGCGCAACGAGCGCCGTGCGTTCTGGCCAAGATAGAGTTTGAGCGTCTCGCGTACCTGGCTAGGCATCGGCTCCGTGACCATGCAGAGATGATAGCATACGCGACGTCGCTCCGAACGTTCGCCTGGCGCCGTATCGCGACTAGCCCGTCTTTACCAGACTGAGAATCACTCTGGCTGGAGGTCGGCGTAGAAGAGCAATGTCCCTGTGGTCGGTTGGCAGTTCTTGATCGCCGGTGAGTACGTGGACTCCCGAGCCGCCTGAAGAGCGGCGTCATCGATTGCCGTATTGCCCGAACTCTGCGCTATGTCTAGCCGGGTCACTTTCCCCGTCGGCCCTACAGTCACGTTAACTTGTACCGTAGCATGTCCTACATCGGAGTCTCGCGCCGAGGCTGGATAAATCGGATCGACTGTGGTGGTGACTACAGCACCGCGATCCGGCATGGAGCACGACGAACGTGGAATGACTATGGGCTCTGATGGGGAAGCGGCGGAGAACCTCGGTGTGTTTTCCCATTGTCTAAAACGGCGTCGCATCTTTGCAAACCAGTTCTTTATGTCTTGCTTCCAGTACGCATACTCACCGGCATTCGTTTTGGCATAACCGAGGTAATACAGCATGCTAACGTCTTGGTAGTATACGTCAAGTGCGGAGTTGACGATTTGCTTTAACTCATCGCTGCTTGCGCCTTCTTCCCCCGCCTGCCATGTTGTGAAAGCCTCGATGACTTCCTTGGAATCTTGCCTCGCACTGTAGATGTAATACAGGCGCTCGGTAGTACTTCCAAGGCAATCGCGGATACGGCCATGATCGTTGATCCAGTCCATCTGGTGCTCGAAATTGTTCCATTCGGTTCTCGCCAGCTCGTCGCTTGTATCCGTGCTTTCCCCGCTGTACGTCTCCCATTCTTTGTACGAATCGATGGCCATACTTAGGTGCGCTTTTGTTTCGGTTGAGCAGACGGCCCGCGCAGCGGACAGAGATGCAGCCTCGGCAAACGCCATTATCAATACTGCGAGGCCAAAGTATTTTAACATTGGGATCTCCTTATGTTGAAATGGGTTAGCATAACCCGGCCTCAAAATCATAATCGCGGCGGATTGAACTAGCAAATATTTGCGTGGCGGCGAACGCCCTCCTTCGATACGCTTCGGACCGTGCGGCCGGTTACCGTCCCTCAGGTGCTCAAGGCGATAGCCCATAACACGCGGACACTACGGTCAGCGCTGGGGATTAGCCAGGAAGAGGCGGCTCACCGGGCCGGAATGGTTCCCCGCCTTTGGCAGCGAGTGGAGAACGCCGATCCGATCACCATCAAGACGCTAGTCGCCGTCGCTGGAGCCTTAGGGGTCGAGCCCGCTGATCTGCTTAAGCGCTGACATTTTCGGGTTTCAATAGGCCGGCTGTCGCGCGATTCAGTGTCTCATCGGCACCATGGGCCTCGCTGGGGGATACTACACGGGCGGTCCAAACGTCCGGTCCCAAAAAGCGGGGCAAGCGTCCCCTGTGGATAATGTGCATAACATGGCACGGGCCGTCCGCATTCATACGATAGGCTATCAGCAGCGCACCGGCATCGATTTAGCGCAGGCGCTCGTTGCCGCACGCATTGAATTCCTCGTTGACGTTCGGGCCGTGCCGATGAGCCGCAAGCCTGACTTTCGCAAGAACCGTCTAGCCGCGCTGATCGAAGAGGTTGGCATTAAGTACGTCGGCATGCCGGGGCTCGGAACCCCGAAGTTTCTCCGAGACAAGCTGGCGCGGGACGGAAACTACGATGAGTTCTTCGAGCGATTCCGCGATCACTTAAAATCCGTGAAGGCTCACGTCGAATCGCTGGCGCGGCTCACGGATCGTAGGCGCGTATCGCTCATGTGCTTCGAGCGCGACCCCGCGGAATGCCATCGTTCCGCTGTCGCTGACCAAGTTGCCAAGTTGCTAGAGACCCCTGTTCTGCATTTGTAGGAGTGTCCGCAGGTGTGGGAAACGCGCAGGTTCTTAGTTCTTGTCAAAACCTATCCAAACCCCAGCGCCTCTACTCAAGAGGCCGTTTGCACAGCTGCCGTCGACGAGGACGGCAAGCTTACGAGACTATTTCCAATCCCGTTCAGGACACTGGCGGAAGCTCAACGCTTCAAGAAGTGGCAATGGATTCGAGCCAAGGTTCAAAAGGCTCCCAAAGACCATCGCACAGAGAGCTACAAAGTGGATTACGCTTCTATAGAGCCTATGGAAGAGTTGCCCGCTGGGCGAGGCTGGGCGGCCCGATGGGCTCTTGTCGAGCACTTGATTCAGCCGTCGTTTGAGGCGGTATGCGATTCGGGGGCTAGCCTCGGCCTGATCAAGCCCCGAAACTACTCTCTGAAGATCGAAAAGGCGCGCGACACAGATTGGAGCCAGGATGAAATTCAGAAGATGCTGCCGCGGGAAGGTACTACCGACCTGCTCGGTATGCCGCTTACTCCAAGAACGATGCTTGAAAGGTTGCCCGTCCAGATGAGATACATCTTTGATTGCTCGAACGACGATGCGCAACACGATTTTATCTTCGAAGATTGGGAAGTCGGTGCTTCCTGGCGTTCCTGGCGCAAGCGCTATCCGGCCCCAGCAGTGCTGCATGCGGCGTTTGTTCATAAATATGTTGATGAACCGACAGCGAAAGACAACATGTACTTCTTTCTTGGAAACAATTACAAGCGGCAGCATATCTGGATGGTGATCGGGCAGGTCCGACCCGAACATCTAGCGCATAAGGCTGCGCCGCGGTAGGACGTGCGCTTCCTACATCTGCTTTGTGAAGTCCGCTAAGCATGCGTAGAAGCTGCTTACGAATGCCACTGCCCGTTGATATAGTTGGTAGATCTCTGCGGTAGTCTGATCTATGGCGAAATCGGCGAAATTCTGATGAACGAGCTCATTCCGGAGCCGCCCGAGCTCCATGAATGATGCTATTCCACTCTGAAGCGCTGCATCGTTTCCGATTCGGTCGACCATGAACTTCTTAAACTCATCACCAAACATTCCGAAGAACTGATTCGCCTGATCTTTATCCCAGTTAAACCATGTATGATATTGCCGGTTGATTAGCTTAGTTCGCACGACCTTGTGCAGTGGATGCTGCTCTTTCAAACTGTCATCCAGGAATCGCCTAACATCCTCCAATAAATACACTTCAAAGTAGCTGGCCGCCGCCAGTAACAACACCTTGCGTGCTGAATCGTCACTATCAGAAGCAAATGAAACCTCCCGATTGGCGATCAGATATTCTGAAAGTGCCGTCACCTGCGTGTAGAGCAACTCTACGAGGTTCTTAGGCATTACGCCGCAGAAACTGGTAGAAACCTTATTAGTTCCTTCGCACGCCTAAGCCGTGTCTCTACGCTGCTGCTGTTGGTTGTAGCGCTCATGGACGCGGTCATAAAGTCGTGATCTGCTATTAAGGCAGTAATCGAGGTTGGGTCGACCAGTCCTACGACAGCTTCTGGGTCAGAAAGTAAGGGCTTCACGATGGCGCAGAATACCGATTCAAAAATGGTGATGCTAAAGCGCCGGTTTTGACTCTGAAACGACTTCTCATCGAGACGTGCCGTCGCGTCTAAGAACGTCGTGAACCACTTCACGCAGCTTGTAATAAGGTCGTCTGGAGCGGTACACATCTTTTTCGAGAACATGTTCAAAAAGCTGATCATCGAGGGCTTATAGTTGTCCGAATCAATCAATAAGGCAAAGGCCCTTAAAAGGAACTCTAGGTCCTTAAGCCTAGTATCGGGATCAGCGATTCCAAGTAATGTCCGCCATCGCGGTTGGATGTTTAAACGAAATAACATTTCATAGAATGGCGAGTGGTAAAGACTGACGCGAATTTCCTGAGACGATAAGTTTACGCCACCAGAATTCAAACGGTTGAAGATCTCGTACATCGCTGAATCATCGTCGCCGGGTTTGAGCTGCTTTACGATGACGTTTCTGATTGTTCTGAGATCGAACGTGGGCTTGTACTCGCCAAGCGTGCTGTACGTGAGATTTGCGAACTTGCTCTGTGGACTCCCAGTTGGAGCTGGCAATTTGAGGCGAAAATCGCTAAAGAAGCGATTATCAGACAGGAGCGCATCCGGTTTGCCGCCGCTTTCTTCACTCAGGCGACGCAACTCAGAGCGCTTCTCCATGATCGGAAACCGTTGACTAATAAAATAGTATATCGACATTAGACGCTGCTGGCCATCGATCACTAGGAATCGGTTTCTGCTTTCCTCGTACAGAAACACTTGGGGAACGGGCAAGCCGATTACGAGCGACTCTATTAGTTTGGACGCACGCCGGATGTCCCAGACGTAATTTCGCTGAAAGCCTGGAATATGGACCGCCCCAGCTTGGATGAAGTCGAAGATAGTTTTTGTGTTGAAGTCATTCGGAGTCACCGTGATGTCGTATTGATCAATCGGCTGCTGGTCGAGTTCCTCAACTTCGCTGTCGTCAACGTACCATT
>DATGGV010000024.1:0-14959 GCA_035308305.1 Candidatus Cybelea sp.
ATTCGCGCGTCACCGGATTCGCGCTGAACATGCTCGCCTTTCCGGTCAGTCCGGAGCGCTGGGATGCGAGATAGCGAGCAGCGCAACGGCGTCGGCGACCTCCATTCGCGCCCCTTCTTCGCGCAACGCCGCGCGAGTAGCCTCGTCTAAGGCTTCGTGCGCGGACTGCGCCGCCATGTCGTAGGCCAAACTGTCGCGCAGCTCGCGGCCGCTCTCGCGAAAGAGACGGTCGGCGAGGCCGAGCCACTTGACGGCCAGCTCGCTCTCGCCGTTGAGCGCTTGCAGCGCCGCAAATCCGTGAAGTGCGCGCGCGACGTAGTCTTTTAGATGCAGCTCCGTCGCCGTCTGGAGGGTGGCGAAGAATTCGACTCGCGCCTGCTCGAGATCGCCTTCGCGTAACGCTACGGTCGCGAGGCCGTGGCGAGCGCAGCAGACGCCGTAACGGTCTTGCGCTGCGCTTCGGTCGGCGAAGGCGCGCTCGAAGAGGCCGCGCGACTGCGCCAGGTCGTCGAGGTCGAGCCGCACCCAGCCCATCGCCATTGCGAACTCGGCGGAGAGCCGATTCTCGGCAAGACCGTTCGCGCGCTGCATCGCGTCTTCGAGCAGCTCGGAGGCCCGTTCGAGCGCGCCGCGCTGGCGCGAAAGCATTCCGAGATTGCCGATGCACAGCACCTCTCCCCGAGGATAATGCGATTGTACGAAGCCTTCCCGGGCCTCTTGATAGAGCGCTTCGGCGCTATCCAGACGCCCCTTCCGGTGCTCGACTTCACCCATTCGAAAAAGCGCTTCGGCAATGCCCTGGCGATCGTCGAGATCGCGAAAGATGGTCGTCGCTTCGTGCGCCAGACCCAGCGCCTCGTCAAGCTCGTCCTGCAGCGTCGCGAAGCTCGCGGAGAGGCAGAGGAGCATCGCGCGTTGGCGCTTGTCACCGCCCTCGGCGTCGATTGCAAGGGCGATCCATGCGCGTGCCTCGGCGACGCTGCCGCGCACCCGCCAATAGGGCGAAAGGTCGGCGACGAGCCGAACTGCCGCCGCGGGTTCGTGCGCCGCGTTCCATTCGATGGCGGCGCGCAGGTTGGGCAGGTCTTCGTCGACGGCCGCAAAGCGCGCAAGCTGACCGGCCGGCTCGCGCAGCGTCGCGGCCAGCTCGGAGTAATACGCGGCGTGCTCGCGCGCGAGCGCGTCGTGCGCTCCATCGGCGCGCAGCTTCTCTCCCGCGAACTCGCTGACCACGGCGAGAAGGCGGTAACGAGCTTCGTTGGCCGCGTCGTCGAGAAGGACGAGCGATTTGTCGACGAGCGATTCGATAACGTCGTCGAGGTCCGCGGGAACCTGCGAGAAGCTGCGAATCGCTTCGGCGCTGCAGCCGCCGCGAAAGATCGAGAGCCTCGTCAGCACCGTGCGCTCCTCGGTGGAAAGCAGGTCGTAGCTCCACGCGATCGTTTCGCGAAGCGCGCGGTGGCGCGAGGCTTCCGTCGAGTCTTTGCTCTTCAGCGATAAACCCGAGGTCAGTCCGCTCGCGAGCTGTCTGAGCGGCATCGACGACAAACGCGCGCAGGCCAGCTCGATGGCGAGCGGGATTCCCTCGAGCTTCTTACAGAGCGAAGCGATGTCGTCGCAGTCGGCGTTGCTCAAAGCCAAAGACGGCGTCGCTTGGCGTGCGCGTTCGACAAAGAGCAGCATGCTGTCGCCGCCGTCCGCTTCGGTCAATGGGCCAAGCCGATAGACCTGCTCGCCGGCGACGTGCAGCGGTTCCCGGCTCGTCGCCAGCACGGCTACGCCCGAGCAGCGCGAGAGCGTCGCCTTGACGATCTTCGCGACCGCCGCGAGGACCTGTTCCGCATTATCGATCAGCAGCAGCAGCCGCTTATCGCGAAGGTGCGCGATCAGGGTCTCTTCGATCGGCTCGTTGGGGACCTCGCGAAGGTTGAGTTCCGCCGCTACTTTCGCCACGACGAGTTCCGGATTGAGCGTGGCGCTCAAGTCCACGAAAAACGCGCCGTCCGAATAACGCTCGATCGTATCGGCCGTGAACTGCAGCGCCAACCGCGTCTTCCCGATGCCGCCCGGGCCCGTGATCGTCAGCAGCCGGTTCTCGGCGGTCAGGCGCCCAAGCTCTTGCATCTCAAGCTCGCGGCCGACGAACGAGGAAATCTGTTGCGGAAGGTTGTTGGGCCGAACGTCGATCGATTGGAGCGGCGGAAAATCGGAACGCAGTCCGCTCGCCAAGACTTGAAAGGCTCGTTCGGGCCGGCTTAAACTCCGCAGCCGGTACTCCCCGAGATCCCGCAGCGTTGCGTCGTTGTCCAGCGCGTCGGCCAGAAGCGTCGCGCTCGACGACGAGACGAGAATCTGCTCGGCGTACGCGATCGAGAGAAGCCGCGCGACCCGATTGACCGGCGGCCCAAAGTAATCGCCGTCGCGCTCCGCGCATTCGCCGGTGTGCAGGGCGATTCGAACCCGGATGGCGCCCAGATCGTTCGGCCAAGGATGATCGGGCAAGCCGCGCTGCACTTCGATCGCGGCCGCCAACGCATCCCGAGGGTGCGCGAATGCGGCGCAGAACTCGTCGCCGACCGTCTTAAAGACCGCTCCGTTATGTCGTTCGATCGCTTCCCGAACGATCTTGTTGTGGTCGGCCAGCGCCTCACCCATCAAGGAGGGGCTGCGCTCCCAAAGTTTGGTGCTGCCCTCAATATCGGTGAACAGCAGCGTTACGACGCCGCTCGGAAGCATCTCCCGCTTTTAGACGGTGGCCCCTTACGTACCCTCGTCGGCCCCGGCGTGAAGGACGAACTTCACGATCACGCGGTTGAGCGTCGCGCCCGAGGCCGGGCTTCCGAAGTTGACGTAGAGTTCGTCGCCCGCGGGGAATCGTTGGTGGTAGGCGACGGCGAGGTTGTTGCCGATCTGGTACGAGGTTGCGAAGCCGCCCAGGCCATTGATGTCGCGCAGCTCGAGGCTAAAACTGCTTTCGTTGCTCACGTTGTAGCCCAGCGAAATGCGGCGCAGCCACTGTGAGTCCAACTCGCCGTTGGTAAACGCGCGCTCGTAGGTTCCGTCGTACTCCAAACCGAGGCTGAAGCGCTTCCCGAGCGGCCGGCTGGTGACCAGCGTGAACAGATGCACGTAGTCGTCGCCGAACGGCCCCCATTGGTAGCTGGCATCGACGGGAGAGGGCGTGCCGTCGCGATAGCCGATCGGAACCTGGTAGAGGTTAAACGGCTGCGTGACGCCGTCGAGATAGCAGGGATAGCCGGTAAAGCTCGACTGGTAGACGATCGGTCCAGTGCAACCAGGTCCGGCCGGAACGTCGTACGAGCGCAGCTGTCCGACCGCTTCACCTACGCCGTCGAGCGAGAAGAGATTCTTGAAGGTCGCGTTGACGAAGAACTGCGTGTCGGCCTGATGCACTGCACCCGAGTCGTCGAGAAAGCGGTCCGCCGCGAAAAAGAGCGAGTAGTTCTTGATCGCCGGCGATGCGCCGGTGACATCGGTATAGAACTGCGGCCCGCGGATATCGGAATTGGCGCTGTAGCCGTCGATCGGGTTGTAGTTCGGCGAAACGTCGAGATAGCCGCCGCTGACCTCAAAATCGCCCTTGTGGCGGTCGACGAAGAACTCCGTGAGATCGGCGTTGCCCTGCGGCACCCACGAGCCGTTCTCGAACGCGTGATCGAAGTAGTAGATCATGCCGTTCGAATAGTCGCGCGCTTCGGCGCCGGCTTCGATCGTGTCGTCGGTGCCGGCGATGCTGTGGTTGGCGAAGACGCCGTCGCTCCAATAGATGAACGAACCATTAGGCAGCGCGTGCTCGTAGCCATAGGCTTGATCGCTGAACGTGTTGTTCGTCGTTTCGTCGTATCCGTGAAAGGTCAATAGGCCGAAGCTTTGGTCGCCGAACGTTCCCTCGACCTTGCCGCCGCTATCGAACGGCCCGACCGATGGCGAATAAAATGCGAGATAGGGAGCGTTGACGTTGGTGCCGGTCGGCGTGCGCGGACCGGAGTTGGCGTTGATGAAGGCGGCGCCTTGTGAGAAGAACGGGCGGTACTCGAGAAGCTGCCGCTGGAACTCCTGCGGCTCGATCGTCTGCTGGTCGATCTCGACATTGGAAAAGTCGGGATTGAGCGTCCCGACGAAACGAATCGTCGGCGTCAGCGGATAGCTGACGTCGCCGCCAAACGAACGCACGTTCTCGGGTAAAAACTGCCCGTTGGCTTGCTGAAAGAGATTGCGATCCTCGCCAATGCTGGCCAGGCCGTAGATGTCGGCGCGCGGCTTGGGCGCGGCCGCGGCCGAAGCGGCGATGTCGAAGTTGCCGCCCGCCCAAAAGCGCGTGTCGTTTTGGAACGACGGCCAGTTGCCGCTGGACGAATCGCCCATAATTGGATTCCACGCCCAGACGAGATGCTCGCCGCGCGCCGCAATCTGCCGAACGAACTGCAAGCGCCACGTTTGCTTACCGCCATGCGGCACGCGCAAGACGTTGAGTGGAATGATGAGAACCGCGCTCCACGCTCCGTCAGAGGCCTTCCCCGCGGCGCTCCAGCGCGGGCGATAGCGCACGTTCTCGTTGGCCTGTTCGTAGCGGATGCCGCGGGGCGTGGCTTCAAAATAATACGCCTGGCTGCCGCCGCCGCCGTTGAGCAGCCCGATGCCGACGAAGTCGTCGGTTCCAAAGCCGACGTCGTTCGTCGTCTGCGTTGCGACGACCGGAACGCCGGCCTGCTCGGCCTTGAATCCGACGTACAGGTTCTTCTCGTCGTACAGAAGGTAGGCCGTCGTCGGAAACTTGGCCGGCGCGCGAGTCGTCACGTTTTCCCAGGGTCCGTCACCATCGGGAACCCTGCCCGCACCCCACGCCGGGTCGGCTAGGCTCGCATCGAGAGCCAAGGGGTGAGGCGCGCGCGCGACCGTAAACGAGAAGTTCTGGGGCACCGCGGCGCGCGCGAAGCCGCCCGTCAGCGCGAGCGCCAACGTGAAGCAAAGAGCGAAGCGAATTAAATAGTGCACGTGCCGAGACTCTAGAACGGTCTACAGCCCCAAGCCACCGATAGTTTCGCACCCGCCCCCCCGGTGTCACCCTGAGCGCAGTCGAAGGGCGACCTATGCTCCCGGCCGCGCGCGCGATTCCGGCAAGACACCTACAACTTCGGCACAAGTACGTCTGAAATACGCCGGCGTCCGCCGGACGTTTCACTCTACTACAGAGACGACATCTCCGCCATCGCAGAGACCGCTGCCGGATGGAGCGGCGCGCTGCAAAAACGGAACGACGTACGCGATTCGTCGTACGGTCCATTAACAAGTAACCTCGCGCTTGCCCCGCGAACCGTGTCGCATGGCCCGACCCGTCGCCGAGCCCGAAATCCGAATCCGGCTCTTCGGTCACGTCGCCGTCGAGGTGGACGGGGAGCCCTTTAGGCTCGCCACGCCTCGCAAGACACTGCCGATTCTGGCCTATCTGCTGCTCAATCGCGACGCTCCCGTCGCGCGCGAATTCCTCGCGTACGTCATGTGGCCCGACGATGAGGAAGAGCCGGCGCGAACGAAGTTGCGGGCGAGCCTCTTCGACTTGGGCCGCGTCCTGCCGCAGTTTCCGGAGAAAGCGCTGATCCTCGACGGCGACAACGTCAGCCTGCGCCCGAATCTGCGCTTGTGGCTGGACGTCGAAGAGTTCGATCGGCTCGTCGCCGATCCGCAACGGCTGGAAGAGGCGGTCGAACTCTATCGCGGCGACCTGGTAACCGCGGTCTACGACGAATGGATATTTCCCGAGCGCGAGCGCCGCCGCAACGCCTATCTGGCAGCGCTGATGCAGCTCGTTTCGCAAGCCCGCCGTCAACGCGACTTCGTTCGTGGAATTTCCCGCGCGCAGCAAATTCTCGCGATCGATCCGTGGCGCGAAGACGTGGTGCGCCAAGTGATGGCGCAGCGCTCGGAATCGGGTGACCGCGCCGGAGCGCTCGCCGAGTACGAACGCTTCGCGCAGCTGCTCCGCCTCGAGCTCAACGTTGCGCCGATGGCTGAAACGCTCGCGCTGCGCGAGACGATCGCCCGCGGCGAGGCGACTCAGCCGGACGCCCCGTTCGAAGCCGCCGTTACCTCGCTGCAGGATCGTTCGGCCATCCTGCCGTTCGTCGGTCGCCATACCGAGATGGGCCAGCTCCTGGAGACGTGGAGCCGCGCCGCTCGCGGTCGCGGCACCTGCGTCTTCGTCGGCGGCGAGCCCGGCGTCGGCAAGTCTCGCACGATCCTCGAGTTCGCGCACTCCGTCGAAGAGAGCGGCGGCCGCGTTCTCCTCGGTGCCACCGGCTCGCCCGAAGCAACTCCATACGAAAGCATCGTCGACGCGCTGCGTTCCGCATTGCCGCTGGTTGCCTCGTTGAAGGCGGACATTTCGCTGGCTGCCGTTGCGGAGTTGCTGCCGGAGATTCGCGCGCGGCTTCCCGCGCTGCCGCAGCTTGCGCACATCGATGCCGAGAGCGAGCGCATCAGGCTCTTCGAGTCGCTCTTCCGCTGTGTATCGAGCCTGGCCAAACCGCGCCCGCTCCTGCTGGTGCTCGAGGACTTGCATTGGGCTCAATCCGCGTCGATCGCGCTACTGCAATTTCTGCTGCGCCGGATTTCCGCAGTGCCGGTGATGATCGTCGCGACCTATCGCGATAACGAAACGCCGCGGCCGCACCCGCTCCACCGGCTGCGAATCGAGGCGCGCGCCGCCGCCTCCGCGCAAAGCCTCTCGCTGCGAACTCTCTCACTCGACGACCTGCGCGAGTTGACCGAAGCCTTGCATGAAATACCAGATCTCGCCGCCGCGCGGCTCCTCGCCGTCTCCGATGGCAATCCGCTCTTTTTGACGCAGTTTATCGAGGACATTCGCAAGGGCGCGCCGGCGGCCGCGCCGGCCAGTCTGCAGGCGCTCGTGGCCGGGCGCATCGGCATGCTCTCCCCGGATGCCCACTCCGCTGCCGAGATCGCGGCCTGCATCGGAATCCGATTCTCGCACGACGCGCTTCGCGACGTGAGCGGCTGGGACGAAGCTGCCCTCGGCAATGCGCTGGACGAACTCTTCGACCGGCGCATCGTGCGTGAAGCGAGCGGACGCGGGCTCTTCGAGTACTCGTTCTCGCATCAGATCGTGCACGAGGCGATTGCCGCGGGGGTGCCGCCGGACCGCGCCGCGGTGCGCCATCGCCGAGTGGCGCGCGTCTTCGAGGAACTCTATGCCGATCGCGCCTCCGAGCTTTCGGCAACGATCGCACGCCATTACGACCTTGCCGGCGACGGTGCCAACGCCGCGCGGTGCTACCTTACGGCGATCCGGCGGTCGATCGGCCTCGGCGCGTTGGACGAAGCGCACTCGATGACCGAACGCGCCTTGGCGATTGCGAACGATCTCCGCCTGCAAGCCGATATTCTGCTCGAGTGCGAAACGATCGCGTCGCGCCGCGCGAATCGAACCGCGCAGGAGTCTGCTCTGTCCGCGCTCGAGCGCCTCGCCGAAAGCCTCGGCGATCCGGAGTTGCGGCGCGTTCTCCTTTTGCGCCGCATCGAGTTCGCACTCAACGTCACCGATACGGCAACGCTCGCGACGGCAATCCGCGAACTAAAAGGCTGTACGCCGGACGACGACGCGCATTGGACCGGCAAGCTGCACATCGCCGATGCAAAGCTCGCGTTCTTGCTCGGCCGGCTGGCCGAATCCAACGCGGCCGCACGCGCGGCGCTCGAGTGCGCCCGCGCCGCGAACAACGATGCGGGAGCCGCCGAAGCGTTGTGCTCTCTGGCAACCGTCGAAGCTCACCGCGGCAACCTCTCGGAGGCCGATGCGCTGTTCGACGAAGCCGCGCGCGCCGCCGCCAACGACCCCGTGCTCGAAGATCTCTCGCTATCGAGTGCCTTCCAGATCGCCTACAACCGGCGCGACGTCGAGCGTTGCCTCACGCTGGGACAACGCTGGCTCGATCTGGCCGAGGCGCTGGGCGACCGGCGCTCCGAGGCGAGAGCGCACAGCCATCTGGGAATCGCGCTGAGTTCGGCGGATGTGCAGCACGCGCACGCGCGCGAGCACTTCGCGTCGGCCGAGCGTTTTTTTACCGAGGTCGGCGACGTGAGCGGAACCGCAGCGCAGCTCTTAAACCAAGCCGTTATCGAAACGCGCTTGGGATTCTACGATACGGCGGTGGCGGCGACCGAGAAGGCCGTCGCGCTCTTCGAAAGCCTCAACGAAGGGCGCGGGCGTGCCATCGGGCTCGGAAACCTCGGATTGTTTCGCGCCTACACGACCAATGTCGCGGGCGCGCAGGCGGCTGCGCGCGAAGCCGTCGTGCTCGCGCGACAACTGGAGTTCGGAGTGATCGAGGCCTCTGCCCTGGAAAACCTCGCATTCGCCGATGCCGCCGCCGGTAACTTACCGGAGGCCATCGCGCATGCCGAAGCGGCGCTCGAAGTGCGCGCGCGCTCGCAGTCCGAAGCCTGGGCGAGCAGGACGCTCGCCGACCTTGCCGTGTGGCACGCCGCGAGCGGCAACCTGCCGGCTGCGGGAGAGTACCTGCGGCGCATGCTGGCCGACGAAAAGAGCATTTCAACCAGCGCCGAGCCGGAGTACTGCTACTGGGCGGCCGCGCAGATTTTTCGCTTGGAGGGCAAAACGCCGGAAGCCACGCGCGCGCTCGCCCGCGCCCGCCAGATGATAACGGCAACGGCCGACGGCCTCGATCCGGACGATCGCGCGAGCTTCGAGGCCATCCCGTGGCACTCCGACATCGCAGCCGCCGCCCGAGGAGCCTGGCCCGACCCGCCCCGTTAGGAGCGCGCCGAACGCTTTGGAACGTGCGTCACGCTAGATTTAGCGTATGGACGCATCGCGGGAAGAGCACGTGTTCGTGCTTCGCATTTGGAAAGAGCCGCCACCGGCAAGAGTCGGGTGGCGCGCTACGATCACGGACCTCAAGTCGGGCTGTAAGGTGGCGGCCACGGAGCTGCGCGACATCGCCGACTTCATCCGGCTGCGCATCTCGCCGTCCCCGGACGGACCCCCATGAAAGCCTCGAACGCTTTCGAACGCCCCGGCCGCTAGAGTCATGGTCATACAACCTGCGGTCGTCAACCGGCCGCTTCTGAAAAGGAACACGACACATGATGAATCGACTGATGATGCTTGCGGCCTGCGCAGTGCTGGCTACCACGGGCATCGCCTCCGCCACCACCCGCTACTACAACACCCCCGCCTACGGCGTGGCGCAGCCCGACAAAACGACGAAGGTCCTCGGCGGCATCGTAAACCAGAACGGCGGCATCGTCTACGGCTCGGGATTTAGCGTGAGCCATCCGTCAACCGGCGAATACGTGATCACGATCAACAACGGCGTCTTCAAGACGTGCCCGGTCGTCAACATCACCCCCGCGGGCACCAACACCTCGCCGCCGCTGGCGAACCTGTACAGCTACGGCTGTGGAAGCGGCGGCGTTTCGCTGACCGTCCTAATGATCGGCTCGACCAACGGCGACCTGGAAAACAACTCCTTTCAGTTCACCGCCATGCAGCCATAGCTTCGGCTTCACCGCATCTCGAGGCCGGAAACGAAGGCCCTGTTGCACGCCGGCTCCTCGGCGCGCAGCAGGGCCTTCCGCTTACTGATTCAAGCGCAGTTGCAGCGTCGTCTCGGTGCTTCGCGACGTTGCCGGATCGGTGACCGTAACCCTTATGCTGACCGCTTGTTGACCCGGCATCGTGCTCAAGTTCACGCCGATCCTGAAGTTGCCGCGTGGGCCGGCATCGGTGCTTCCGCTGAACTGGCCGGTGAACGACGGCGTCGCACCCGCCGTCACCTTAACGTGACCGTTTGCGACGGTGCTGCCTTGAATCGAGAAGCTTCGCCCCACCGGAGTATTTGCTGCCGGCTGGTTGATCGTGAGGCTCAACGGCGGCTCGGCAGCGCGCTTCACCGAGAACGACCACGACCGGTCGAATGGCGAACCGCCCGCCGGACCGCGTCCGGTGACGCGCACGGTGTGCGAGCCAAAGTCCAGCGGCGCCGGCGGCTTATACGAGAAACCCGTCGCCGAGACCCCGCTGCGCGACGTGATATTGTTGCCGTCGAGCATCACGCGCACGCTGCCCGGATCGACGTCGCGCGTGAACTCGGCCGAAACCACGATGAAGCGGTTATTCACGCTCGCGCCCGGCGCAGGTTGTCTCCCGCGCAGGTCGATCGGATTTGCCGGCGGCGGTGGTGCGCCGGCCACCGCGAACGACCAGGAGCGGTCGAATGTCGTTCCGTCGCCGCCGCGGCCCGCGACGCGAACCCGGTGCGAGCCGGCGTCAAGCGGCGCCGGCGGCTTATACGAAAGCCCGTTCGCCGATACCGCGCTGCGCGAGGTGATGTTGTTGTCGTCCAGCCAAACGCGAACGGTGCCCGGCTCGACGCGGTGCGTGAACTGCGCCGAGATCGTGACGAAGCGGTTCGCTACGCGTTCGCCCGGCGCCGGCTGCTGCGCGTACAGATTGACGACCGGCATTGGTACGGGATTGGGCCGCGGCGGCCGTGGCGGACGAACCGGCCCGATCGGCACCACTTCTCCCGACATCACGATCGCAACGATGCGCGTCGACGCGTCGTACCCGACGGATGCGCCCAGCGACTGCGCGATGAAACGCAGCGGAACGTACGTCGTCGCGCCCACGATGAACGGCGCGACGTCGATAACCGTCGGCTCCCCGCTGACCTCCGCCTGCGTCGATCCGATCCGCAGCGAGACCGTCGTCCCGCCCTTGGTGGCATTGATCGTGCCCGCCGAGTAAACCACCGACGCACCAAGCCGCTCGAATATACCACGCAACGGAACCAGCACGCGCCCCGCGCGCACGATCGGCCCCGGACTCAGATACAGCGGCTGCCCGTTAACGGTCACCGTCTGAGCCTGCGCCGCCCCCGGAAAGCCGGCAATCGCAAGCCCGATAATCAAAAACCCTATCCGCTTCATACCCACGCATTTCGAACCCCCGCACAAAAAGCCGCTTTACCCACCCCATCAGCGTGAGCGCACCTCGTCAGCGGGAGCTCACCTCGTCAGCGTGAGCGCACCTCGTCAGCGTGAGCTTACCTTTGTCATCCTGAGCGCAGTCGAAGGACGCAGCACGAAGCCCAAAGGGCCTGAGCGGAGTCGAAGGCCCGCTCGCGGAAGCGCACCGACCCCCCTTATGATCACCATCGAATCGCTCTCCCACCTCCCCCTATTTGAGTCCGCGCGCGACGAGGCGCTCGCGACGATCGTTTCCCGCAGCGCCGACATTCGTGTGAACGCCGGCGATTGGGTGGTGCTCGAAGGTGAAGCCGCGGCCTTCTACGTCGTTATCGAGGGCCGGTGTGAGATCGTCAAGATGCTCGCCGGTGCCCAACAGGTCGTCGACGTCGTCGAACCGGGCGGCTTCTTCGGCGAGGTGCCGCTGCTGCTCGGATCGGGTTTTCTTGCCGGAATACGCGCGGCTGCGCCGTCGCGCTTGATGCGGCTCGAAGCGATCGACTTTCACGAGCTGGTCGCGCGCTGCCCGAACGCAAACCGCCATATCCTCGCGGAGATGGCGCGGCGCGTTACCGGCTTGCAAGATGCGTCGATTGCCGCGCCGCTCATGAGCGTCACGGTGCTCGGCCGTCGCGACGATTTCGCGTGCTACGACCTGCGAGACTTTCTCATGCGAAATCAGGTCGGCTTTCGCTGGCTCGACCCCGACGATACCGCCGCAATCCAAGCCGCCGGCGTGCCGCTCGAGCTGTTGCGCGAAGGCAACTATCCGGCAGTGGTTTTTGCCGACCGCTCGTACATAATCAAGCCCGCGTTCCCGAAGCTCGCGCAACGCCTTGGGCTGCAAACCGCGCCGCACGAAACGACGTACGATGTCGCGATCGTCGGCGCTGGGCCGGCGGGCTTGGCCGCGGCCGTCTACGGCGCGTCCGAGGGCTTGCAGACGGTACTCATCGAATGCCGCGCACCCGGCGGCCAAGCCGGTTCGTCGTCGCGCATCGAAAATTACCTCGGCTTCCCGGCCGGCATCTCGGGCGACGATCTCGCCTCACGCGCCTTCCATCAGGCGCAGCGCTTCGGCGCCGAGGTCATCGTGTCGCGACAAGCGACCGGCATCGAGCCGCGCAACGGATCGGCCACAACGCACGCGATCGTCCTCGACTGCGGCAGCCGCGTGCAAACCAAGGCGATCGTCCTGGCCAACGGCGTGTCGTGGCGGCGGCTTTCGGTTCCCGGCGCCGACGCGTTGCTCGGACGCGGCGTCTACTACGGCGCGTCGCGCACCGAGGCGCTGGGCGCGCGCGGCAAGGACGTCTTTCTCATCGGCGGCGGCAACTCGGCGGGACAAGCCGCGATGCTCTTTTCCGGCTACGCGCGCAGCGTGACCATCGTGGTGCGCGGAGAGAAGCTCGCGGCAAGCATGTCGCAATATCTCGTCGACGAGCTGGGGAAGAAAGAGAACGTCCGCATCGAGTTCACCTGCGAATGCGTCAGCGTCAGCGGCTCCGGCCATCTCGAATCGATCGAGGTTGCGTACAGAAACGGCGAACAGAAGACGTTTCCCGCCGACATGCTTTTCATCCTCATCGGCTCCGAGCCCGAGACGAAATGGCTCCCGCTCGAACTGATTCGCGACGAGCAGGGCTTTATTTGCACGGGACGCGACGTCCTCGACCTCCAACCCGCCGATGCTGCGCGAGCGCGCGATCCGTATCTGCTCGAAACCAGCATTCCGGGAATTTTTGCGGCGGGCGACGTTCGCCACGGCTCGATGAAGCGCGTCGCCTCGAGCGTCGGCGAGGGCAGCATGGCCATCGCCCTCGTTCACCAGTATATCGGCGAACTTACCTAGTCGTCACCGTTCATCCGCAGCCACCTGGAGCTAGAATCGCGCGTGCGCCTGCGCGCCAGCGCGCTGCAAGAGTTATACTTCGGGACGGCGATCTTCGCAAACGGCTGCGCATTCGGCTGGAAGAAATCGCCGAGATTGTGGAGATAGTCGGACGCATCGGCGGCACCGAGCGATTTGAGCCGAAGCAGTCTCTCGGTGTACTTGAGCAGCGTCGCAAACTCGATTTCGGTGTGAGCGACGTGGTTACGCCGTACGTAAGGAGAGACGACCAGGAGCGGCACGCGGAATCCGGGACCCGCTTGATCTCGCACGACGTACGGCGTCACGTGGTCGTAGAATCCGCCCCAATCGTCCCAGAAAATGAAGATTACCGTCGAGTCCCAGTACTTGCTCTCGCCGATCGCGTCCACGAGGCTTGCGACCCACGACGGTCCGCACCAGCCCAGCGGCACTCCAGGATGGTCCGACGACACGAGACCGGGCAGGATCCAAGTGACGTTGGCAAGCTCGCGATGCGAGTCTTTGATGTCGTCGAGGAACGTATACTCCGGCATGCGGAAGTTTTCCGTGTCAACGGCGGTCGCTCTGCCGCCCTCGCTATCGTGGCAGCGTGCCATGTCGGGCTTCTTCGGCCAAAGGTCGCTATAGCGGATCGTCGCATTTACGTCGAGCGCATTGATGTTCGCGCAGAGCGAATGCGCGTAGAGGCGCCACGTCAGCCCCGCTTCGCCGACACGGTTGGCAAGCGACGGATACCTCACGCGGCGCGGACCCAACTGGCCGAAGCACGGGAACGGCCCCGTTGCCTTAGGCGACTCCTCGCCGGTCTGCGGATCGAGACGGAAGGTCGTCGTCCCCGCCGGCGCATCGCAGCCCCAAGGCGTGAAAGCGCAATAGTCGTAGTATCTGCCGCAAAAGCTCGCGTCTTTGTTGAAATCCGGCGAGTCGATGACGTTGTTGGACTGCGCCGAGAAGATATATTGATGCGCCGTGTACGATTCGCTGTTGTGCCCCATGAAAAAGTGATCGCCCAACGCATACGTCCGGGCAATATCCCAATAGGGCTTGGTCTCTTTGTAGTCGACATACGAGTAAATCGAGCCGGTGGAGGCCGGCGGCGTGTAATCGGGATGCGGCGATGCAGCGATGTTGAAACCGTCCATTCGGCACGGGGCTTTCTTGCCGACCGGGAACGGCGGAGGCGCCGGCGGATGACACGCCCACAGCCACTCTCGATGGTAGTTGTCGGGATCCTCCGTCCCGGTGTAGGTCGCGAGTTCCACCTGTTTGAGCTTGATCGTTTGGACCTTATCGCCGTCGACGGCCTCGCCGCTGTCCGTAGCGGTGGCTTCGGGGAATGGACTCGGGCCCCCGAAGATGTTGTCGAACGTCCGGTTCTCTTGAACGATGAAAACGACGTGCGTTATCCTGCTGATCGCGGGTCGCGAGCCTGGCGCATTCGCCTTCGTTCCGGCGGGCAGCGCCGGAAGCGACGCGGACGGCGCTCTCCAGCATGCGGGGAGTAAGACCAGTGGGATAAGAGCAATCCAAAATACGCGCTGCACGTGATCCTCCGCTGTAAAGCAACCTGATGGGGATTTTGCCGAGGCCCTAGCCAGTCCTTGATAAATGGAACGCAGCTCGCGTAGCCGAACGTCGTGGAAGAAGAAAAGAGGAAACCGCATGAACCGGCGGCGCTTTATCGTTACCGGCATCTCTATAGCTGCAACCGGCGTGGCTTTGGGAACCGACGCGTGTTCGCCCGGGAGTTCGAACTCGGTGCTGGTCCCGCCCCCGATCGCGCCCGCTCACGTAATCACGACGCAGTACGCGGTCAGCAACATCAAAGGCTATAAGCTTCGAACGCGCACGTACAACGGCCGTACCATTGGCCCGACGATCGAAACGCGCCCCGGCGACACCCTGAGCATGCGGATCCTCAACCGTCTGCCACCCAATCCGCCGGCGAAGATTCCGCAGGGCCGCGTGCCGATACCGGAGGTCACGGACTCGATGGAGGCGATGGACGCGCTCTTCCGTCCCGCGACCAAACTGTCGCAGAAAATCGACCCGATG
>DATGGV010000025.1:0-13348 GCA_035308305.1 Candidatus Cybelea sp.
GAGGGCCATGTTGAAAGTTTTGCATGTAACGCGCGATGCCCACCTGCCCAGCGCGGACGCACCGGCGGGCGGCCTAGAGCGGGCCGTCCACGAGCTAGTTAAGGCGCAAAGGGCCGTTGGCATCGACGCGTCGGTTGTGGGGCCGGACGTGAAAGGCACGCTGCCGGAAGCGAACGTCGTCCACGCGCACGACTGGTATGCGCAGCCGTGCGCGGAGCGTTACTTCCGAGCCGGCTTACGGGCGATCGTGGTAACCTCACATCTGCCGGTGCGGCGAGGCTTCACGTATCGTGATACCGGTCATGCCTGGAACGAAAAGTTGCAAATGGAGGCGCAGCTCTTCGATTTAGCCGCGGCCATCGTTGCTCCGTCGTCGTTTGCCGCCTCGTTTTTGTCGACGGAATATGGAATGGCTCGGGATCGGCTTCACGTAATCGCACATGGCGTAGATGCCGGCGTATTCCGGCCGCCGGCCCAAGGCCGAAGTACGAACGGCGCCGTGCACGTCATTACGGCCAGCCGCGTAACGGCGCAAAAGGGCGTCGAACTATTTCTTCGCACCGTTCCGTACGTTGCCGCACACATCTCCCAATTCCACGCGACGATTGTGGGCGATGGCGACGCGCTGCCGGCCTGTAAACGCCTGGCGGAGCGGCTTGGCATCTCCGAGCGGATCGCGTTTCGCCACGCGGTGCCGGCGAAGCAGTTGGCGGATATTTATGCGAGCGCCTCACTTTTGGTTATGCCCTCGCTTTTTGAGCCCTTTGGCCTTGCAGGGCTCGAGGCACTTGCGTGCGGTTGCCCGGTGCTGGCCATCCGCCCCACGGGAGCCGACTATCTGCACTCCGGCGAACTCACTGACTCGTGTTCCCCGGCGAGGCTTGCACGCGCGATCGTGGCGCGCTTGCACGACGACTCGAGAGACGGTGCCAGTCGTGAATCGCTGCGTGAGCGGGCACTGCGTTGGCCGTGGGATAGGGCGGCACGGCTCAGCGCCGAACTTTATGCGGCGGTCATGCAATAGTGCGCCGGCTCCACTTCATTTGGTTTGCTCACCAGCCATTTTTCATTCCCGACGACGAGGTGCGCTGGAGAGTGCATTGTTCGTACGTTCCCCTAATCGACGCTTTTTGCGAGCGTTCGATCCCCTTTAGTTTCGCGCTGACCGGCGCATTGCTCGAGCGCCTGCAGCGAATCGAGCCCGGCTTTCTGGAACTGCTGCGCGAACGTCACGTAGCCGGCGATTTGCTCATAGCTGGGGCTCCCGCGCACCATCCCATGCTCCCATGGCTCTCAACCAATGCGGGGCGGGCCCAGATCCGCGTCGACCGAGAGGTGCGCGAAGCGATCGGCCTTCCACGCGCCGACGTCCTGTGGCCCACCGAGTTGGCCTGGTCGATGACCGTCGGCCACCTGGCGTGCGACGAGGGGTACGGCACGGTCGTCATCGATAGCCGCACTCGAGATCGCATCAACGTCGTGCCGCAGTGGCAAAATGCCGGCGATCGACTGGCTCCAAAGAACGAACAGATCGAACGGCTACGTTGCACATCCCGGCTCGTCCTCGATCTGGAGGCGGATCGCACGCTGTCGTTGTGGGTTCGGGAAGCCAAGCTGTCGCATCTCCTCGTTCATCTCGTGCGCGACAACGAGGTCTCGGAAGGCGAACGTCTCGTGCGGTTTCTGCACGTCTTGGATACGCTCCGGAGCAACGCGGTCTCCGCGAACGCTCCGCTGCTCCTCGGCGAGGACGTCGAACGCGTACTGCCGGACGGCATCGCCGCATTCTTGCAGCTGCTCGACGACTTGAAGGAGAGCGGCGTGAGCTTCTGCAGCGCCGGGGACTTTGCACGCTCTAGCCCTGCCGAAGCCACCTCCTACGTGCCGGCAGGAACGATGGAAGGCGAAGATGCGCTTTGGGAGCAATCGATGGACGACCGATGCTTTCGTCAACAACTCGAACGCGTGACCACACGAATGGAGGAACGCATCAATCTTGCCGAGCCACGCGATCGCGAAGAGCGTTTCTGGCGCGACCGCTTGCTGCGGATCCAGGATTCAGGGTTTTACTTTTGGCGATACGTCGCCCGAACGCGGCGCCCGTTTTACGACGAGCTGCATGAGATTGAAGCATGGCTGAATTCGCACCTAGCCGCACGCTGACCGATGTGCGCCTCGCGTTTCTCGCAGGGTTCGAGTATGATGCTGCGGTTAACGGGCAATCGGCGGAGCTTAGCGCTGCACTCGAGTGGGACCATCCCGGCGCCGAGCACCGCCCGCTCCAGGAGTTTCGAACGCCCGAAGAGTTCCTGGTTCAAAAGCAAATCTTCACGGAGGGCCGCGCTCCCATTCCCTCGTGGCCGCCGATTCGCGGTCGCGCTCGTGAAAAGCTCCAGATGGAATTCCAGCTCCCCGCCGGGCCGTTGCCGCTGGACTTCACGGTCTACGCCTCGTGTTTTCGCGAACAAGGCCTTATCACGCTGCTGGCAGTTGCCGACGTCGAAGAGGTAACGCTCGATCGGCTACTTTTCGTTAAGCAGGGAAAATGGTATAGGTGTGAGGACGCGGCGGGAGCTAGTTGGCTCGCGGTTAACGCCGGCGGCGCGCCGGGCGGTGCAGAATCTTACTCTGAGTGCTTTAGGCGTTTTCTCGAAAGGCAACTCGCCGTCGGCGTAGCTCCGAATAGATGGCCGATATTCGACTTCATCGAGCTGTCGCACGTCGGTCCGAGCGTCGGAGGCGGCCCCAATAGCGACAGCCGCCTGCAGGTCCAAGAGCATTGGGGACTCCTGGTTGGTGATGAAGGGTACCGCCTGCTGGACAGCAACGAAGCCACGTACTCGGTTTTGCTGAACGACCCAGCGTGGCGGTTCCGCGGCCGGCGGGATTGGTTATACAATTTTTCGACTACGAGCTGTTTGGCGTTCGTCGACCCCGACATCAAAGCGCATCGAACGGATTGGCGAACATACTATTCCGGCACGGTCGGCAAAGTTGACATTCTCGATCGGTATCTCGCCTTTAGTCCCTCGATCCCGACCTTGCAGGACGGTATCCCGCTGCTCGTGGAGATATGTTTGCTGCGGTATGCAGAACTTCGGCGCATCTCCGACCTGCTCAAAAAGGATGAGGGCGAGGGCCTGCAGCGCGTATGGAAGTGGACCTGGGCGCGCGTCCAAGGGCGCACGCCGCTGGAACGCGCCGTCATGAAGCTCGAGCACCTCGACCTTTACCAGGAGACCGCGCTGTGGATCATTGGCGGCGCGTACACCGACCGTCTTTTTGAGTACGAAAGCATCCGAAAACGACTCGACAAGTCTATCGACGATGCGAAAGCAATCGGCGCAGACGTCAGGGTCTTCTACCTGGGTCTAATTTCCATCGTCGTCGCGGTTGTCGCGGTGGTCCTGAGCGTCGTAAAGCCTTAACGCGACCTTTTGGGCGCCGTCGGCGTCCTGTAGTCGAAGCAATTCCGTACCAGGCAGCAAACTGCGGCGGGATGCGCGAATCCAACCTCTGATGGACGAAGGGACCAGCGCGTTCGACCGTTACGAGATAGTAGCCGTGGCGTTGCCCGGAGCTGCTCTCCTGTTTACCGCGGCGTATACATTGCACGCGTTTCGCTTTCCGGACTTGGCGAGATTCGGACTCGGTGGGCTTGGCATGTTCGCAATCGCGTCATTTGTCGTGGGGCATGTAATCCAGGCCGTTGCTAAGCTCATTGAGGATTACTACAACGGCTTAACGTCGCGAACGTTTCAGGGCTGGATCGATCGGCGTCTTCCCGGACATGCGAAAGCGCTTGTTCTCGACCGGTTAACGACGCTTAACGGAGGCAGCCCTCCAGCAAACAAACGGAGTGGAGTTTTGTGCGTCGCCAAGTGATGATTTGCGTGGTAAATGCCGGCCTCAATCGCGGGCTGTTCGTGGTGGCTCTCTGCGGCGTTGCGCTGTGTGCATTCAACCGTGAGTTTGTAGCTCTGGCCGTATTCCTGGCAGCTTTAGCCGGGGTCGCACTCCGCGCAAGAGAATACGCCGATAAGTTCGAACGAGAGGTTCTCGTCGTTTTTGCAGATTCTTTGAGCGCAAAGACATCGCTTCCCACTGCCGGGCCGGACTAACCACGTGCCGGCGCGTTATGGAGCCCTCGTCGTTTGCGCTTCCCGGTAATTGGGTGCTGACGATGCGTCGCCGTCGCGTTAGGCGCGTTGTAGTCGAAGCACGCGTCCGCCGATAGCCAGCGCTAAGAGCACGACCGATGCCAGCGCGAACTGCGGCGCGAACGCGCCTTGCGTGAAGTCGAAGCTCGTGCGATTCATCGGGCCGACGTACCAGAGCACGAGGTAGGCGATTTCGAAGAGGCGCGTCGTGCCCGAGAGAGCGCCGCACGCAATCGCGAGCGTCGGAACGAAGATCGCGCCGGCCACAATGCCCTCAATGCCGCCGAGATTTCCTGTGGCGGCCCAATGGATGAGCGATCCGCCGGCGGTCGCGAGGGCGAGCAGCACGCCGGCGAGCCACTGCGCGGCGAACTGGCGGCGAATCGGATGGAGCGTCGGATAGATAAACTGCTCGGTCCCGCAGACGGCCTCACGCGTGCCGAGCTGCGACCACACGAGCATCGGCCAAATCCACGCGAGTCCGACCGCGATGCTCTGCGTCTTGGCATCTGCGAAGAGTTGGAATATCCATAAGCCTGCCGCGACGGCGTACCACCAGAAGCTCAGGCCGCGCAGGAGCAGCCGCAACTCGGCCAGCACGATCGCGCCGAAGTCGCCGACGAAGAGCGCATCGACCAGCGGGCTGCACAAACGCGCCACGGCCGAGTGCCAGCGGACGACAACGGCATTGCGCTTGTGTTCGGCGGTGCGAGCGGGCTTGGCAAAGCGGTCGAAGAGCAGGGCCGCGACGGCGATGACGCCGAGCGCAACCGCAAACCAGACCAAACGCTCCGCCACGTCGCTTCCCGAGAACGCAAACCCGTGAAAGGTAAAGAAGTGGCGCACGTCTTCGCCGCCGGCGCCGATCTCGACCGAGTTCAGCTTCGCGCGCGGATCGATTTGCAAGAGCGCCGCCCAGACCTGGCGCACGACGAGATTTCCGCCGAGCATGTCGCGCCACCACGGCACGTGGCCGCCATCGTCCTTGAAGCTGAAGACCAAATACGCGATCCAGAGAAAGAAGTAGATCACGTTGCCCAGGCCGCCCCGCAGCCACGGAATCATTTCGAAGAGCAGCGCGATGGCGGCGACCATGGCGATCGTCGGCAGGACGACGAGCGCGAACGGGGCGGCGATCTGGCCGAGGTTGAACGCGGCGCTCTCGCCGCGCACGAACTGCATCACGATCGCGACGACGAAGAGAATCGCCGCCATCGAGCCGAGCACGAGGAAGTTGCTCAGCGCCTTCCCCAGCGCGTAGTCGAAGCGCCGTAGCGGAGTCGCGGCAAGAATCTCGCCGACGCGCGTCGTCCGGTCGCGCTCGACCGCGCTCTTAACGTTGTAAAACGCGAAAAGCGAGAGCATCATCGTAGCCAGGATGGCGAAGGTCGCGCCGATCCACGCTGAGTTGTAGATGCCGCGATAGCCATCGATCAGGAACGTCTGGTAGCCCGCGTTTTTCGCCGGGACGAGCAGCGTGCCGATCAGCAGCGTGACGGCGATTGTCGCAAGGTACTGGTAGCGGCGGGTGCGTTCCAGCAGATCCGCGCGTGTCAGCGCGTAGATCGCCCAGAGTCGGTTCACGCGGCGGCTCGCGCGCCGGTGACGATCTGCAGGTACGCCTCTTCCAGCGACGGGCAGCCGCGCGCCAGCTTTAGCGGATGCCCGTCGGCAAGCAGGGTTCCGTGGTCGACGATTGCGACGCGCGTCGCCAGGCTCTCGACGTCGGAGCAGATGTGGGTGGAGAGAATGATGATGCGCTCGCCGGCCATCTCGCGAAGCAGCGTGCGAAAGCGCACACGCTCTTCGGGGTCCAATCCCGCCGTCGGCTCGTCGACGATCAGCAGCCGCGGTTCGTTGAGCAGCGCCTGCGCGATGCCGACGCGCTGGCGCATGCCGCCGGAGAAGCCACCCAAGGGCCTCGAGCCGGCGTGCGTGAGGTTGAGGCTTTCGAGCAGTGTCGCGATGCGGGCACGCAGCGCGCGCCGCCCGATGCCCTTGAGCGCGCCGATATATTCGAGGAACTCGATCGCCGAGAGGTGCGGGTAGATGCCGAAGTCTTGCGGCAGATAGCCAAGCGTGCGGCGCAGTTCGTCGGGCGATTTGGCGACGTCGCAGCCGTTGAAGCGGATCGTCCCGCTGGTGGGCCGCGTGACCGTCGCAAGCATGCGCATGAGAGTCGATTTTCCCGCGCCGTTGGGGCCGAGCAGGCCGAGAATCCCTGGCTCGAGCCGCAGGGTGAAATCGCGGACGGCGTGGACGGCACCGTAGCGTTTGTTCAGTCCATCGATCTGGAGTTCCATCGCCGCATCTACGCCCTGCAGAGGCGGGTTGTTTCGGGCTCTTTGGCGACGGGCGCGCCGTTAGGGCCGGCGAAGCACCGCGAATAGGTCGCGCACAGGATAGCGAAATCCGGGAAGCGCGGCGTGCTCGACCGCCGCGCCCTCATCGAGGCACGCGGTCGAAAGCTGATCGTGAAGCTCGACGATGCGCTTACGAGGGTCGACGACAATTACGAGCGACGAGCCAGCGCGCAGATAGGTGTTGATCTTGTCGTCGACGTCTACGCGGCGGTCGTCGGGAGAAAGAATCTCGACGGCGACATCGGGTGCAAACGGCGGCACCTCCAACTCTTCGTCGCTCAAAGGCCGGAGGCGATCGTTTGAAACGTACGCGACATCCGGAACGAGTGGCCGGCGAATCTCGCCGGGCGGCGCAACCCGGAAGCGCCACTCCGGTCCCACGCCTCCCCGACCCACCGCCCAACGGGTAAGTTCGGTCGTCAACGCTCCTTGCAGGAAGGAATGCGTCCTTTTGGGGCTCACTTTTTGCAGGGCGCGCCCGCGTACCCATTCGGTTTCAGGCTCGGTGTACGGCAGGACGATCTCGTGCTGAACCATGGCTTCACGCCATACTATCACGCCGCTGTCACCCTGAGCGCAGTCGAAGGGCGGCACCATCGCCGGCGTGCCGGTGTTCAAGCCAGAACCATGAGTACGCAGACGATGAAGGCCGCGGTGGTGCCGTCGGCGACGGATCACCGCTTAGAGTTGCGCGAGCTTCCAATCCCCGAGCCCGGCGCAGGGCAAGTGCGCGTCAAGGTTGAGGCGTGCGGCATCTGCCACAGCGATTTCCTAACGCTGAACAACCTATGGCCCGGCATTACCTATCCGCGCGCGCCGGGGCACGAGATCGCCGGCACGATCGAGGCGCTCGGACCGCAGACGAGCGACTGGACGATCGGCGAGCGCGTGGGAATCGGCTGGCATGGCGGCCACGACGGCACCTGCGACCGCTGCCGGCGCGGCGACTTCCTCACGTGCCGCAATCTGCAGATTCCCGGGATGGCGTACGACGGCGGGTACGCGCAGTACGTCATCGCGCCGGCCGTCGCGCTCGCTCGCATTCCCGACGAGCTGACGGCAGCGGAGGCCGCACCGCTGATGTGCGCCGGCATCACCACGTTCAACGCGTTGCGTCACAGCGAGGCGCGGGCGGGGGATATGGTCGCGATTCTGGGCGTCGGCGGCCTCGGCCACCTCGCCGTGCAGTACGCCGCGAAGATGGGTTTTCGCACCATCGCGATTGCGCGCGGCCGGGATAAAGAGGAGCTAGCGCGCAAGCTGGGAGCCGTCGACTACATTGACAGCCGCGCGAGCGACGTAGGCGCGGAGCTGGAGCGACTCGGCGGCGCGAAGCTCGTGCTCTCGACGATCACCGCGGCCGCGGCGATGGAACCCGTGCTGAGTGGCCTCGGCGTCGACGGGCAGTTACTCATCGTCGGCGCGTCGCCGGAACCGCTGCCGGTGGATACTGCCGCGATGATCGGCAAGCGCAACTCGATCAAAGCGTGGCCGTCGGGAACCTGCACCGACTCCGAGGACGCGATGCGCTTCAGCGTGCAGACCGGCGTGCGCGCGATGATCGAAACGATGCCGCTCGAGCGCGCGGCCGAAGCCTACGAGCGCATGATGAGCGGTGCCGCCCGCTTTCGCATGGTAGTCACGAACTCAGCGTGACCGGAAAACTCTGCCGTCTGCGCCCGTACCGCAGCGATGACGCAGGCGCGATCTGTGCCGTCGCGGACGATTTCGAGGTCGTCCGCTGGATGACGCGACGCTTCCCGCATCCCTACACGCTGCGGGACGCCGAAGAGTGGATCGCGATCGGTATGGCCGACCCGCGCGGGCAAATACTCGCGATCGAGGTCGACGGCATCATCGCCGGCGGCATCGGCGTCGAAGCACGCGGCGGGGAGCGCACGGGCACGGCGATCTTCGGCTATTGGCTCGGCCGAGCGTACTGGGGACGCGGCATCGCCACCGAAGCGGCGCGCATGCTCTCGGATTTCGCCCTGCAAAGCGGCGACATGCGCCGCCTCGAAGCTACCGTCTTTGCGCCGAACGCCGCCTCGGCAAGAGTGCTGGAGAAATGCGGCTTCACGCTTGAGGGGAGGTCGCCGCAGCTATACCTCGATCGCACCGGCGTGGTCTGCGATGGGTTGCTCTTCGGCCGGACGCGCAGCACGTGAGCCGCGCCATCGTCACGGGGGCTTCCGGCGGCCTCGGGCTCGAGTTTGCGAAGCTGCTCGCGGCGGATAAGCACGACCTCGTGATTATCGCGCGTTCGGCCGACAAGCTCGATGCGATCGCCGCCGATCTGCGAAGCCGCTACGGCGTGAACGTCGAGACGCTGGCGCTCGATCTGAGCCAACCGGGCGCGGCGGCAGAGGTATTCGCGCGCGTGCCGGAGTGCGACGTCCTGATCAACAACGCCGGCTTTGCGACGAACGGGCGCTTCGACGAGATCCCTGAGGAACGAATCCGCGAAGAGGTGCTGCTCGACGTCTTGACGCTCACCGAGCTCACGCGCGCCTATCTGCCCGCAATGCGCGCACGCGGAGCGGGCCGAGTGCTGAACGTCGCCTCGACTGCGGCTTTTCTTCCCGGTCCGTTCATGGCCGTCTACTACGCGTGCAAGGCGTACGTGCTCTCGCTCTCGCAAGCGATCGCCGAGGAACTTCGCGGCACCGGCGTCACCGTGACCTGCCTCTGCCCCGGAGCCACGGCAACCGGTTTCGCCGACCGCGCCCACGCGAATACGACGCGTCTTTTCAAACGGCTACCCGTCGCCAATGCGGCGTCGGTTGCGCACGCCGGCTACCGCGGCATGCTGCGGGGCCGCGATCTCGTGATTCCAGGCTTGTTTAACAACCTCGTCGCATTGGGTCCTCGGCTGAGTCCGCGCCGTCTCTTGATCTGGATATCCCGCAAGACGATCGAATAGTGCAATGGCGTCCAGTATTGTGCTAAGCCCGGCAGGCGCGTAGGATGAGGGCGTGTCGGGAAGGCTTGGCCAGGAGGTGGCACTGTTGGGGCACTTAAATGAGGAAAGGGTGACGAGCCAAACATTTGAGGGAACGTTGGCAGCGCTGCGTCGTTTGGGCATAGATCACGCGTTGTTCAAACTACTGAGCGGCCTCCCCTCGACGACGCCAACCTACATCGTCGGAGGGCTTCCAAGGGACGTAGTGTTCTCGAACTTCACCGGCATGGTTCACTCCCCAAAAGACGTGGACATCGTTATCGATACTGATGTGCTGGAGCCACTAATGCAACGCGTCACGGGAGCCGTTTCACGGACGCCCCTTGGGGGATTTAAGTGGACCCCTCTCGGCAGCGACATTTCGATCGACATATGGCAGCTCCGAGACACGGTTTGGATAAAAGCGTATGGGCTGCAGCCAACGATCGAGTCGTTCTTAGCTGGCGTTGACCTGAATGTCGATCGGATTGCGGTCGGGCTTCACGACCAAAGCGTCAATGATGTCGACTGCCGCCGCGCGTTCTTGGGCGGAACGATCCATCGCGATGGCTTACACCCGGTCGACTCGCTACGGATGGACGAGTACGCAAGGGCCTTGATGGCGAGTCATAAGACGCACCTTCGGCTCTCGAATGAATGCTTGAGCGAAATCTCCCGGATGGGGAACTCCTTCTACCCGCGCGCGGTAAAGCGTTTGAGCTTCGACGGCTACCTGGAATCCCAGGTCAAGGAAGCATTTGACAGAATCCAAACTTGACTCAGGCTCCGCACTTCCTTATCCGCTGGATACAGATCAGTGCGTTGGGCTCATAGAGTCGGACTTCGCCGGCTTGCACGCACAACATGCGGGCGCGGTGACGAGCTTCAACTTCGCGTTACAGATCGTTATCGCCATAGAGACGATACCCTGGCTAGCCGCCGGAGCACTCATCCAGCAGAAATCCGTGGACCTGCCTGCCCTTCTCAGGTCGGCGCCGTTCATGATCGCGCTGCTCTTCACCGGTCTGCTCGGGACCGTAGGCTACATGATATTGGTGCACAACCGGCTGCTCGTAAACTATTATGCGCGCAGCCTGAATTACTACCGTAGCCTTCTCGCGACAAACCACGTGCCCATGGGCAATCTGCCCTTCGATCCCGAGAAACCGCGCGACAGCGATCAGATGGGTATCATGTCGTTGCTCGCACTGACTTTTGTAACGCTGAACGGAGTCTATTTTGGTTTAATCTGCTACGAAGTCGTGAAGCTTATGTTCCGTGGCATTGTGCACGCGCCGAAAACTCATCCCACGTACACATGGATCTATTGGGTCGCAACCCTCGCGGCGCTTCTTCTTTTCACTTTCTATTATTTTTCCATCAAGAAATGGCGAGGCGCTGTTACGGGAAGCCGTTAGCTAGAAGATGGGCAGCTCTCGGGCCGCGTCGTTCATCGGCAGGAGCGATTCGCGTTGGCGCGCGATGAAGGCCACGCCGTTCTCCTGAAGGATTGTCGAAATCCACCCGACCTCGCTCGAAGGAATCGCGCCGAAGGCCAGCACCGGCTGCGCCCGTCCGATCTCGGCGCGATACCGAACACCGTAATCGAAGAGCTGCCCCATGCCGTACCGCATGCGATCGACGGCCGCGCTTTGCACCGTCAAGCTCTTCGCTTCCACCAGCAACCTTTGAGAGGCGAACGACGCAAGTAGATCGACATTGTTGTTGAACAAGCACTGCCCATTGCGTGCCTCTACCATAGTCTTAAGCAGCTTGAGCGTGTCTTGATGATCGCCGCGCGCGCGTTCTTGAAGCGCCGCAGACTCAAAGACGTCGATGGTTTTCCCCGTGGGCCGGTAGCCCGTGCCGTCCGGAACAACAGTCAGCGGCCGGAAGGCGTCGCGCGGAGGCTCCACAGTGAGACCCGGAACGACCAAGCCGCTGAGGACGTCATCAACCGTCGGAGCTTCCCGCCACACTGCGCCCGTCAGGCCGGCAGCGTCGAGAATCCGATGGTAGTCGAGATCGTCGACGTAACGAACGGACCGGCCTTGAAACGCGTTTCGGCTCGTGAAAGTCGATTCGTACATCCGATCATGCCGATCGGCGTGTGGTACGGGATTCGCAAATCGAATCGGCCTTCGGATCCCGACAAATCGGTGGGTTGGGTCACTCGGGTCGGTCCACCAATCCCCAAGCTCACCGCATCCGAAATACGCGCTCGCCTCGCCGGCCTTGGCATCTCTGGCCGGCCGGTAGTAAACGAACTTCTCGCCGCCGTGGATCTGATCGAAGTACTGCTGCGGATAGTGATAAACGACGAACTCTGTATCTTTGTACTTCGGATCGTCCCGCCAGGCGCGCTGCATCAGAACGAGCGGCATCTCTTTTAGCCTTCGTCACGCCGCAACCCAACTCCAGCCTCACCGCATGAGGACAACCGGCTCCTAAAGGCTTTTCACGACTGCCACCAGCTTGTACCTTCGCTTGTGCTGCAAAAGCAGCCGCCTGCGATAGCGCCGCCACTCCTCATCGCGGTCTGAGGCTTGATACGCGGCGCGCACATGCGTGAGCCAGCGCCCCGCGTGATGGTAATATTTGGACTCTCCCGGATTCATGATTTGCTCGGCTTGGTCCCGAGCCGTCCGTATGGCCCACTCCGAATCGACGGGAATTGCCGCTCGCACGACGGCGTCGAGGGTCTCGTAGGAAACGAAAACGTGCGGCTGCTCCAGTTTGCCGATCGCCTCGGCGACGAGGCCTTCGTCGATCAGGATGAGCAGCGCATCCTCCGCGTGCTCCGACGCTTTCACCGAAGCAAGAACCTCAGCACGCATTCGCTTCCACTGCGCGCCGGCGATGCTCTTGAGTGCGCGATAACCATCGAGCGTTGGGTAATCGAGCACTGCAGCTTTGGCTGCACGTAGCGCCAACGTGCGCTTCCCTCGCTCCAGCGCGAGATCGCGCACCCAAAACGCTAAATCGCCGTAACGCTCGCCCCGCATGTTCAGGGCCAACTCGCCGATCCCGAGCGCATCCTCGGGTCGTGCTTCCTCCAGCAGCCTGCCGAACTGGAGCGCTTCGCTGGGGCTTCTCAGGCATTTGCGCGCTTCGCTAACAGCGCGCTCGATGTCGCCCGTGCACAGGAGCATCTTGAGGTACGGCCCGCTCGCACCTGTCTTTCGAGCAAGTGCTAGATATTCTTCGACTTGCCCGTACCGGGCCATTACGCGCAGCTGCGCGCGCTGTAACTCGTCGGGCCGCTCGGCCTGGAAAGAGAAAAACCTGCTCGCGGCCTCGACCGATTCTTCCAAGACGACCACGGCGACCGCGAACGGATCGCCAACGCCGTAATCGTCGAAACGGTCGCTCCACGCGCCGAGGCGCGTTGCCAAAGCACGCCGCTTCCCATCCGGACCGTCGAACATGATGGAGGCGTCGATCCAAGCGCGTCCTAGCGACAGTATGAACTCGCCGAAGTCGCCGTCATCATCGATCGTCTCGTATTCTCGGGCCGAACGTTCGGTCGCTTTTGCCAGGTCGGCAACGGCTTCGCTGATGCGGCCGTCGTCGAGCGCACAAAGCGCGCGGTCCAGCAGGCGCTCAAGGCTTGAGTCGGGCGCGCTTCCCGACGAGAGATCAAGCGTGTGCGCCAGGGCAAGCATCTCACGTCGAGCGGGTTCGCGTGTGCTGTCGGCTGGCGCGGCACCCAGCCAGCGCTGGGCGAAGGCGACGAACTCCGGCACCTGCCGACACGCGTCGGCCAAGAGCGCTTCGCGTTCAAAATCAGCGAGGTCGGCGACTTGCTCCGCGAGCGGGCGTTCTTTAAGCGCTCGTGACTCGCCGCCGGCGCAAGCCGCCAGCAGCACGGCGACGATGTGCTT
>DATGGV010000026.1:0-63945 GCA_035308305.1 Candidatus Cybelea sp.
TGGTCGACTACGACGGCCTCGGGATGCGCATTCCGATGCTGATCGTCTCACCTTATGCCAAGGCGGGCTACGTTTCGCATACGCACTACGAGCACGGCAGCATTTTGAAGTTCGTGGAAAACACTTTTGGCTTGGCGACGCTAGCGGCAAGCGATGAGCGCGCGGCGGCCCCCGACGACGCCTTCGATTTCAACAAGCCGCCGCGAAAGTTCGAAGTGGTTCCGTCGGAGCACGGCATCGACTTCTTCCTGCGTCAGCCCCCCGACCCTCGCAACCCCGACCCTAAGTAATGGAAGCTCAGATTTTAGCCCACCTCTTCGTCGGCTCGGGGCTCATTTACCATAGTAAACTTTACCCCTCGCCTCCTCGATCTGGACTAAATCTGAGCTTCCATGGAAGTTAGGGACTCTAGAGGGGGCCGGGGCCCGCGGCGACGCCGCTGGGCGGATTGAAGAACGAAAGGCCGCTGAGGATCTTTCCGACTTCTTTTCCGGTCTTGACGTCGATGCCGTAGAGTCCCGTGCAATAGCACTGATAATCGCCCGGGTCGTCGATCCACACATCGGAGAAGTCCGACGAGAAGTTTATGTATTGCGGATCGATAAAGGCAATCTTGGTGAAGACGAGAGCGCACGATTTTACGCCCGAGCACGCGTAGATGCCCTTGCCCGCGGCATTGTAGCTGGTGTAGTACAGGTTTCCATTGCCGTCGAAGGCGATGCCGTAGGGCGTTCCCGGGGAGATGTTCAGATTAACGGGTTTGCCTTTGCAGCCCTTGAACTCGTCGACGCTCGCGCCCGACTTCGTGGTAAAGCTCCAATAGCAGTTGCCCGCGCTATCAAACGCCGCTCCGCTCCCCTCGACCGCGCCGGTATCCTTGAGCGTCAGCGTGGGCTTCTTGGCGCCCTTTGCGAAGAACGTCAAGCTGCTCTTGTTGGATGCTGCGACTTCGTCGTTGTATACGGCAACGTCGACCGGAGCGTTGCTCCCGTCGCTGAGCGTGGCGACGAGTTTCGCACCGCCGGCCGAGTAGACGAAGATGTCTTTGGCCGCCTCGTCGGCGATGTAGAAGAGCCCATCCTTGCCGGCCGCCACGCCGAGAGGTTTCTTTAGGCCCTTCGTAAGCGTGCGGACGGTCTTGCTGCCTTGGTAGACGAGGCAATCGATGTTGCTCGTCGAGCTCTGGCACGTGTACGCGTACGAGCTTCCCTTGGCGTTGGACGTTATCGGCGCCGCAAGTGAAGGATTCGCCGGGGCGAGCTGCTGCGCGCCGCACCCCGCGACGAGCGAACCGGACGCCATTAGACCGATGAAGAGTAGGAAGGATCTCATATTCATTATTCGGTGTCGACCGGCACGTGCGTTGGCCCCCTGCGGATGAAGTACTCTTGGTTATGCCTTGACGGAATGACGGAGAACGACCGGGCCTGCTGCGTGAAGTCGAAGCAGTCCACGATGCTGTTGGCTCGCGCGTCGGTCGTGCCCAAGCTGCCCAACCCGAACGTGCCTTCGATGAACTTGAGAATGCTGCCGAACTCATACTGCGTGTGCGAGACGTAGTTCTGGCTTCCACCGCCCAGCGCGTAGGGCGAGATCACGATCATGGGGACGCGAAACCCTAGGCCGCCCCAATTGTCTTGGAACGGCGGCGGCACCGAATCGTAAAAGCCTCCCCAGTCGTCCCAAACCACGACGATCGCGCTCGTGGACCAATAGGAGCTCTGTCCGATCGCGTTGACGACGCTGGCCACCCACGCTGGTCCGTTATCTCCCATCTGCCCCGGATGATCCGAGTCCATGCCGTCGGGAATAACCCAGGAAACCGCGGGCAGCGCACCGTTGGTGATGTCGGTGAATATCTGGGTGTCGGAGTCGGTAACGTTTACTCCCCACTCGGGGCCATTGCGCACGGCCTTGATCGCGTCAAAAGCGTTCCACTCGTCTCCCGATCCGCCCTGAACCGGCGGGGAGTAATACTTCCACGAGACGTTTGCGGCGTCGAACAGATCGCGCATCGTGTGATAGCGCAGGCACGGAAATGGTCCCTTGTTTTTCCTGTAGACAAACCCCGAACCGGTATAATGCAAAATTGACGTGCGCGTTCCCGGCGGGGCGTCGCATCCCCAGGGTATGCCCGTCGGAAGATCGATGAGGCTCTTCGTCTTCAAATCGTTGATGACCGTGGAACCCCGGATCAGATCCTGGTGCGCGGTAAAGCTGCCGCTGCTCTGGGTTTGGAACATTTCGTCGGCAAGGACGTACTGCTCTGCCATGACCCAATATGGCGCGATCTGCTGCGGGTTGACATATTGGTAAGGTGCGGTAGCTTTGTCTTTGCAGCTGCCGCTGGCGCCTTCCAAGTTAAACCCGTCCATCTTGCCGCCATCGTATGCCTTTAACCAACTATGGTAGGAATGGGTAGGATCGCACGTGGAGTCGAGGTTGACCTTTTGAAGGGCTATGTACTGGTCGCCGCTCGTCGTCTTCATCAACCCCGAAGTCACTCCGTGGGCGTTCGGGAACGTGGCAAAGAGATCGTTGAAAGAGCGATTCTCTTGAACGATGACGATAACGTGCTGAATCGGACTGGGACTCGGACTGGCAGTCGGACTGGAACTCGGACTGACACTCGGACTTGCGGTCGGAGTGCTGCTCGACTCGGGCGAGACACCTTGGGGTGCCGCCGCCTCGGGGGCGCCGTTGAGACCAGTCGAACCGTTCGCGCACGCGGCAAGTAGCAGCGCGGTCAAAAATACCGAGCCGATAGGGCAGACGCCGAGCCGGACCTTTTTCAAGCGAGTCTTCTCCTGTTTGCCGTAGCGTCGTGGAAGACGCGAATTTAGCTACCGGTACTCATTTCCCATTTTTCGCACTCGCTCGAAACATGACTTACGGGTTTATGTTTCCTCCTTTGCTCGAGGTTGCGGAGAAGCCGTCGATCTTTCCAGCGGCGTCCTGATAATAGCCAGCTATCGAGCGGTGGTTGTTGACGCTGGTTACCACCGTGTCCCCGGTCGCGCTCGGATCGTCGATCTGCGTCCAATGCTCAACGGTCAGGACATCAGTCAAGAGGAAACCGTGCGTGTTGCCCGAGGCGTCTTCGAAAGATCCGACGATTTCGTCGGACCAGTCGACGCCGGCGGCTTGCGTTTCAACGGCGGCAGGATAGGCAAACTCCGTGAATAGGCCGCCCTTGAGAAGCCAGCCTTCGGTGGCTCCGCTCGCCAGGGTTAGCCAGCCGACGACGTCGCCTTGACCGTTGATGCCGGTTGCGGCCGAGCTCTTGGCGTTAGGCGGGTCTATGCCTTGGAACTTTCCGGTGGCCACGTTCATCTCGAAGCTGTGGTCGACGGAGTTCTCCTGGTAATAGCCGACTACCACGCCGTCGTCAGAAAGGCCGAGGAACTTCGTATACGGTGGACGACCGAGCAGATGGGGGTCTTGGTACTTCGTCCACATGCCTTCCCACTCGGTGAACCCGAATATCCCACCCTTGGCGTCTTCGTACCACCCTGCGATGCCGTTGGTGTTGTTGATCGACGTGACGATTGTATCCGCAGCGCCAGGATAGAGTTCCTTGTTGAACTTCGTCGCGTCGGATGGCACCGGGCCGGTAAACCCGGTGCTGGGATCGTCGGAGAATCCGCAGAGTTCGTTTAAGTTGTTGATCCCCAGGATTTCGGTGGTCGGTTCGGCCGCATCGTCGATCGTTTTGAAAGTGAACGCTGAACTGGGCGTGGTGCCCGTATCGTGCGTCGCCGATGCCCCGGAAGATATCGGGCCTCCCGTGGGCGACGAACCGCCGCATGCGGAGATCGCCGGCAGGCCGAGCGCAACGACGATGGCGGCCCCAAGCCGCTTCTGCGCCCCTAGCCGCTTCTGCGCCCCTAGAGATAAAAAGGACATGATGAGACCCCTATTAGTAAAGCAAAAAGCAACCCATCGCGGGACCGCGATCGGCAAAGCGTGGTTCTGGGGGGTCTAACGCGCTTGCTCGCCCCTCGTTTGTGCCTTAAAAGCACTCAAGTACCCGCTAGGCTTATAAATAAAGTGCATAGTTTACCAAGCAGACCTATCTTTGGAGGCGATTTCGTACTAGTATATTCGTACTAGTCCCTAAGCCTCCTAGCGCCTTCTGGCGCCGAAGGGAAATATAAGAGATGCGTGCGATCTTACTCGCCATCACGTTGGTGGCGCCGGTGCTATTCCTAGGCGGTTGCGCCTCGGGAAATCTTGCCGGCGGCTCCCTATTACCTAGCGCAACTTCAGCCTACCACGTCTCGCCTATATCCCACAACTCCATTGGCGGCTCGATTCCATCCTCGGTCGGCGGTGGGCCTCCGAGTTCGAGCGTCCACGTTTCGCGCCACAACTCGGTAGGCGGCGGACCTCCCAGCCCGACCTCAGTAGGCGGCGGACCTCCCAGCCCGACCTCAGTAGGCGGCGGACCCCCCAGCCCGACTTCGGTCGGTGGCGGACCCCCCAGCCCGACCTCAGTAGGCGGCGGACCTCCGAGTTCTAGCGGCCACGTCTCGCGCCACAACTCAGTAGGCGGCGGACCCCCGAGCCCGACTTCAGTGGGCGGTGGACCTCCGAGTTCTAGCGGCCACGTCTCGCGCCACAACTCGGTCGGCGGCGGACCCCCGAGCCCGGCTTCGGTCGGCGGCGGACCCCCGCACTAGGATTTCCCTGGGGGCTGGCGGTGAAAAATATTTCCGCCAGCCCGAAGGCCAGTACGAAGGTACCGTAGAAAGCGCTTAGTCCGGCGGGAAACCCTCGGATTTTTAGACCCTGCAATTAAAACTTAGAATCGGATACATGCACACAACCGTTCGACCAAATCCGAACTTCGACGGCGTCGATTTCGAGTGCGCGCTTATAGCAGCGGACTTTGATCGTTGCCATCAGCTCGTTGAGGGCACCACGACGCTCGACGGCGTTATCGCCGCCGCGCGCCTCGCATTGCGCGAGCGACGCTATCTCGACGTTATTGGCTTACTCTCCGATTTTCCCGAGGACTCTGATCTTCGAGTCGCCCGGGACGTTTTTCTGGGCGCTGCGTTTGGCTACACGAGGGACTACGTAGCAGGGCAGCGGCTGATCGATCGAGCCCTCAATGACCTGCTGCCCGGCGATCCCTTGTACGATGAAGCCCACTATCTGACGGGGTCGATCGCGTGGATGCAGCACGACCATCAGCGCGCCCAAGAGGCCACCATGGTGGTGCTGCGGTCGAGCGATCCAAACAACCGCGCCAGAGCCCACATTATGCTCTCATGGATCGCGGTGCGGCGTAGTGACGTGCTTGCGCAGGTCGAAGAGCTGGAGAAGGCCCTCGACGAGCTTGATAGTACCGAATCTCCCGACGAATATTATCGCGGCAACGCCCTCCTGACCTTGGCGCTGTTGTGCCGCGAGATGCCGCTTCACGACGTCGCCGAGCGCGTTCGCCAAACGTACGATGCGATGCCGTGGACCACGGGTCTGAAGCTCGAACACTTCCAAGTCACCCGGTTCTTGGCGTCGATCGATGAGTTGCAAGGCAACGAGTTAGCCGCTTTCGGCTCCTTCAAAAAGGCCGGAAAAATGGCGCCCTCCGATCATTGGAGCGCCCTCTGTTATTTGGATCGCGCGCTGCTCGCCCGGAACACCGGCGAAGCGGCCTTTGCCTCGGAGCAACTTCAGGAAGCCAGCGACATCGCCAAGCGCGTCTCGTGGAGCGAAGTGACCGGCGAAGAGCGTGAAGCTCTGCTGGTCCTCGCCGAGCTGTGGGCGCACGAAAACCCGGCGATCGCCGAACAGTATCTGGCGCGTTTCCGCTCGCTGAAGTCGTCGGTCATCCCGATGCTCTCCTACGGAAGCGACCCTCGTGTCCGCGGTTTCGAAAGCTACTCGCAGGGCATTGCCTGGCTGCGGTTGGGCGACACGCAAGAAGGAAAGGCTGCGCTTACGGAAGCCTGGTCGATCTTCGAAGACTTTAACTATGGATGGCGTGCCGCGTTGTGTGCGCTGGGTCTCTACGAAGCGACCAACGACAAGCGCTGGATCGAGCGCGCTGCACGAAAGATCGCGCCGTGGCCGAAGAGCTGGATCGCGCGCCGGGTCGCCGAGTCAAAAACCTCAACCGTCGTTCCGCTCGAACGCATTCCGCCTGCAAAGCGCGAAGTGCTGGAGTTGCTCCGGTCGGGCCAGCGCAATGCCGACATTGCCAAGAAGCTCGGCCGCAGCCCGCACACGGTCCGCAATCAGCTCGCCCAGCTCTTCCAGACGTTCGACGTGAAGAGTCGCGCGGAGCTGGTCGCCGTGCTCTCGAAGCAGGTCGTCCCGATCAACAGCGTTACGCGGCTCCAGCGAAAAGACCACTAGTCCCGCGCTGAAAAGGGGAAGCCCGACCGCTTCACGTTGAAGGTGAGCGCCCGTGGAGAGTTTGGCTCTTCCCACGGGCACGGTTGCCTTTCTATTCTCCGACATCGAGGGAAGCACGCGACGCTGGGATGCCTATGGCGACGCGATGCGCGATGCCGTGCGGCGGCACGACGAAATCTTGCGCTCCGAGATCGAACGGCGGCGTGGATACGTTTTTAAAACGATCGGCGACGCGTTCTGCGCGGCGTTCTGGAGCGTTGGTGAAGCCCTGGAAGCCGGCGTCGACGCGCAGCGCCGGCTCGGAGGCGAGAACTTTGCCGAGGTCGACGAACTGCGCGTGCGGATGGCAATCGCGGCCGGCCAGGCCGACGAGCGTTCGGGCGACTATTTCGGTACGCCGGTCAATCGCGTGGCGCGGCTGCTGTCGGCCGGTCACGGCGGTCAAATTCTGGTCTCCGGAGATGCCGCCGATACGCTAACCGGAAATCTCCCCGCAGGCATAACGCTTCGCAACCTCGGCACGATTCCGCTGCGCGATCTCAAAGAGCCCGAGCGCGTCTTTCAAGCGGTTGCCTCGGAGTTGCGCTCGGATTTCAAAGCCCTGCGTGCGCTCGAAACGCCACCCAACAATTTGCCGCTGCAAACGACGAGTTTCGTCGGACGGCAGCAGGACGTTCTACGGTTAGAGCGGCTTCTGGAAACCGAAGTCCTCGTCACGATCGTCGGGGCCGGCGGCATGGGAAAGACGCGTCTTGCGTTCGAGGCGGCCGCATCGGTGCTCAACGACCGGAAAGATGGAACCTGGTTCGTCGACCTTGCTTCCATCTTCGACGAAACGCTCGTGATCAGCGTCTTGCTCTCGGTCCTAGGCGTGGATCAGGCCAAAGGCGCCGAGCCGCTCGACGTGCTGCTCAAGCATCTGGACGCACGCGAGCTGCTGCTGCTGCTCGACAACTGCGAGCATTTGATCGGCGAGGTTGCGCGCGTCGCGGTTGCGGTGATACGCCGTTGCCCCCAGGTTACGATTCTCGCGACAAGCCGCGAACCGCTCAACGTTGGCGGCGAGCACGTCTATCAAATGTCGGGACTGGATCTCGCTTCTGCGACGCACCTATTCAACGAACGTGCTCGCGCGGCAAGCCGAGACTTCTCGGCCGAGAAAAACGGGCCGTTCGTCGAAGACATCTGCCGGCGGCTCGACGGAATCGCTCTGGCAATCGAACTAGCGGCAGCGCGCGTCCGAACGATCCCCATTCAAAAACTCTCCCAGCACTTGGAGCTTCGAGTACTCTCCGGCGGGCGCGATCGCCAGCCGCGCCAGCAAACGATGCACGCGCTCGTCGAATGGAGCTACAATCTCCTGACACCGCAAGAGCAAGATTTCCTGCGGCGCTGCGCACCCTGCATGGGCGGCTTCACTCTCGAAAGCGCGATCGCGTTCTGCGGTACGGACGACGTCGGTATGATCGATATCGTCTCGTCGCTAGTCGACAAGTCTTTATTCGTTGCGGATATTCAGCAAGCCGGCCCCCGTTATCGTTTGCTCGAGCCCATCCGCCAGTTTGCCCGCGAGAAACTCGAGCAGATCGGCGAGACGCACGGCGCTTTGGAGCGGCACGCACAAGTCTATGCGGCCATCGCCCGCGACGGTTACGAAGAGTGGGACACGAGCCCCGGTCACGATTGGCTGGCGCGTCTCGAAAACGAGCTTGCAAACTTCCGCGCCGCCTTGAGCTGGACGATCGGCGACGGGTACGATCTCGAGCTTGGCGCGGCGATCGCGGGTGATACGGCGCCGGTCTTTCTGCGACTTTCGCTCTTAGGCGAAGGCAGCCAATGGTGCGAGCGGGCGCTGGGGGCCGGCGCATCGCTGCCGGCGGACACTGAGGCGCGCCTGCGATATACGCTGTCGATGCTGTATAACAACCAAGGCGCGACCAAAAATGCTCTGGCGCAAGCGTTGGAGGCCCAATCGCTCTACCGCCAAGCCGGCGACCATCGGGGCCTGACTCGCGCACTCTCGCAAGTCGCCAATCAGCATGCTCGCGAAAATCAGGCGGGCGAAGCTAAATCGGCCGCGGAGAACGCTCTGCAGCTCGCCCGCGAGCGTGGCGACCGGCGACTGCTCGCAGATGTGCTGCGACGATGTGCGCGCAGCTTCCTGACGGACGGCGTCGAGCGCGTCCGAGGAATATTTGCCGAAAGCGTTGCGATCTACCGATCTTTAGGTCGAGATGATGAGACGGCACGAGCATTGGCGTGGTTGGGTGTGTTCGAGGCCGAAGTTGGAAACTATGACGAGGCGGCGCGACGGTTCATCGAGGCGAAGCGGTTCGCCGATGACGAGCTCGTCGTATCGGTCGCGGGCGAAGTGGCCGCCTGTTACCTGGCTACCGGCGACCGCGCTAACGCCGCGCCCGCCGTACGTGAGGCGCTTGCGCTAGCAGCGAAGTTTCGCCAACCCACCGAAATGCTGTTTGCGATTTCCTATGTCGCCGTCCTGGCGGCCGAACGCGATGCAACTGAGGCAGCCGTCCTTATCGGATTCGCCGAGGAACGTCTGCGCCTAGTTGGTTGGAAGCGGGTTTCGTACGACCGCGCGATGGTGGATAGCCTTGAGGACGTGCTGAGAAAACGGCTTAGTGAGACGGAGCTGTCCCAGCTCTTTGCCGCTGGGGCGGCTATGGGCGAAGAAGAGGCGGCCGCTCGTGCGACCGCCCTCACGTCGCTATTCTGACCCTGGAGGACGAAGGTTAGCAGTGCGTCAGGCCGCCGCCCTCGCGCCGCACGCTATCTTGTCTGCCGCTGCTGTAGTAACAAGCCTGCGTTAGCGTGAAGGTGCCGGTTTCGCCCGAGCAGCCGTTTATCGCTTTATACTTTCCGGTAAGCTCGTTGTCCGACGAACTGTACGAAGCGGAATAGGCAAACTCACAGGCCGTGCTGGCAATCGTCGATTCGAAGGCGCCGAATACATTGTCGCCGCCCCCGCCGCGATACCCGTTGGCCTGCAGACCGTCGCGCCCGCCCCCGGCGATCGTTGGGTTATCGTAGTTTGTGCTTCCAAACGTGAAGACGAAATAGCCGCCGAGGGCGACTCCGGCGCCGGCAAAGTTAGCGATGGCGGTGCCCGTTCCGAGGACGCTGTCGCTCACCGACCCGGAGTACTGTCCGGAAAGGTTTTGTCCGTGACCGTGCTGCCAGCCGGGGGTCTGTAGCGCCGGCGCCGGACCGGTGCTCATGGCGATGAGGCCAAACGCAAAGAGTGCTGCAATACAGCGAGGTAAATACTTCATCGAACGCTCCTGTTACAAGAGTAAAGCGCGGCTCCCGCGCCCTGGGAGTCTGACTTACGCCCTTGCTTGCCTGACGCCCTTTGCACAATGGCTGCCCAGACCGGATCAGACGTGGTACATCGAGAAGGCGCTTTTTTGGCTTGACGACAGGAGTTAGCTAATGGAACCGATCGATCGACGCGGCTTTCTTTTCGCTGCCGGCGCAGCCACGGCAACCCTCGCTGCAGCGCCGCCGGCTTCGGCGCAAACGCATGACGTGGGCGGGATATTTCTCTCCACCTGGGATTTCGGCGTCGAAGCTAACCGGCGCGCCGCCGAAGTCTTCGCCTGCGGCGGCTCGCTGCTCGACGCAGTCGAGAAAGGCATCAACCTCGTTGAGGACGATCCCAACGTGACCAGCGTTGGATATGGCGGTTTGCCCAACGCCGAGGGCGAGGTCGAACTCGACGCCGGCATCATGGACGGCACGACGCACCGCGCCGGATCCGTCTGCAACCTTCACAAGATCAAGAACCCGATCTCCGTGGCGCGACTGGTCATGGAGAAGACGCGCCACACGACGCTCGCCGGCGAGGGTGCGTTAAGCTTCGCAGTCGAGATGGGCTTTCGGCCGCAACAGTTGCTCACACCCAAGAGTTTGGAGGAGTGGCTGCGTTGGAAGAACACCCCGAATCACGAAACGTTTTGGCTCGATCCCCGCAACCACGATACGATCGGCATGCTCGGCATCGACGGCCGGGGTCACGTCGTCGCCGGCTGCTCTACTAGCGGGCTGGAGTGGAAGATTCCGGGACGGGTCGCCGACTCGCCGCTCGTCGGCTGCGGTTACTACGCCGACGACGCTGCGGGCGCCGCCTCTGCCACCGGCAATGGCGACGTGATGGCAAACTACTGCACGTCCGCGTTCATCGTGCGGCGCATGGCGCAAGGTTTGCATCCGCAGGAAGCGTGCGACGACCTCATGCGACTGATGTCAAAGACCGCGCCGAACCTGCGCGACGATATGTACTGCGTCATCGCAATCGACCCGCGCGGCGAGATCGGCGCGGCCTCGATGAACGCCAAACAGCCGTTGCAGTACGCGCTCTGGAAAAACGGAACGGGCACGCTTCACACGGCCCCGGTATTCCTGCGCTAGATCGAGGCCGTTGGGCGCCCTATTTCTTATAGGCTTGGATGCACGATTCCGTGGCGTCGCTCAACATGGGCTGGGACGTATACGACTTCGTTCCGAACTTGTCGTTGGCGATGTTGTGCCAGGCGCAGTAATCGCCGATCTCGCCCGAGACGCCGTTCCAGCCCGTGAACGGCTGCGGATCGGTGATGGTCTCCCCGTATTCGTGGCCCGCTAGGATCGTCACGCCCTCGTCGACGCCGGTTTCATCCGCCGGCGGCTTGATAAAGTTCGAGCCGCACGTGTTGCCGGCGTCGGGCATGTATGGAATGTTCGCATACGGTAGAATATCCGTCTTCTCGTAGTACGTATAGCTGTGATAGGAGCACCAGTGGGTGCCGAATCCCACTTCGCTATGACCGTGCGGCGTGGCAACGACGTATAAGCCATTTGGATCGTATCCCAGCTGCGCGATCGACTTCAGAGCCTCCGCCGAAACGTCTCCATCGGTCGGAGTCTTGGGAACCGCCGAGTCGTCGTTCCAGAGGCCGCCGAGTTGGGCGGCCGGGTTCGTGATATAGACCTTTTTGCTGTCGGAGACTTCGTAATACTGCGTGTAAATGTTGTTGTGCAAGCTGCCGCCCATATTTTTGGTGTAGAGGTCGAGCAGGCTCTCCACGTTGTCGGGATCGCCGTATTTCTTGTAACCCCAGAAGATCAGGTATATTTTTGGAGCGACGAGCACGGGGCCGCCGTCGTAGGTGACGAACGCGTTGGCCGGAAGCGGCCGGCGCACGCCCGCGTCGCGGGTGAGCGCGTAGTGAATTCGGCCGCTGGAAATCGGCGGCTGGAGCTGCGCTACCGGCGCCGAACCGCCGTCGGTCGCGCATCCGGCCGTGATGAAAGCGGCAAGGCATCCCAGCCCTGCGGTCAGGCGACGCGCTTGGACCATTGGCGTACTCTCCTTTGCGAGGCTTTCGTAATTTAGCCACGAAGGCAGACTTCTCTTTCCCCCTCTACTTCGCTAGGAGGCGATCATGCATGTAGGGCACGTGCGACACTCGTTTTTGATAGCAGTATTGTTGGTTTTTGCCGGTTGCGGCGGAACGGGTTCCCCCGCAGCCCCGTCAACGCTGCCGGCCGGCTTCGTCCACCGCGGGACGCCCGTGGCTTCGTTTTCCGGCAATCACGTTCGCGGACCGCTCCATTCCGTGATGCCAAGCTACGATGCAAAAGGCTGGCTGGTCTTCGAGGGCGATCAGGAGCAGACCGCAGTCAACGTCTACACGTTGTCGGGTGCGAGGAAGAATTCGGCGCCAATCGGGACTATCAAGGTTCAAACGGGATGTCCGTACGGCCTAACTATGGATAAGAAAGGCACGCTTTACGTGGCGGACAACTGCGCGGTCGGCGACGTCGAAGAGTACCCGAAGGGCTCGACTACGGAGAGCGTCGCCATCACGGATGGAATAAGCTACCCGCTGGGGCTCGCGATGGACGACGAGGAAACGTTGTACGTCAGCAACTACCCCGCGGCGATCACGGAATATAAGCACGGCGCGACGTCGCCGTTTCAGACCATTACCGGCCAAGGACTCGAGGATCCGTTCGGCCTCACGCTCAATCGGCACGGCGATCTCTTCATCGCGGACTTCGGCGCTGCCCAAGTCTTCGAAGTAGCAAAAGGAACGACCAACGTCACTCCTTTAAATCTGGAGGACCTCGTCGAACCGATCGGTGTGGCGGTCGACAAAAAGACGGGCTTCCTGTGGGTGACCGACGGTCAGGGCAACAAGATCAACGTCTACGAACCCGGAAACCTGACGCCGCACGAAGAGATCACGGGACAGGGCAATCCGTACGCGATCAGTACGTGCGGAGTGATCTGCTATCCGCCCCATCCATATCCGGCAATCTTCGAGTCGGATACCAGTACGAAGGCCATCTACGGATATATGGAACATAAATACAAGTACGACTCGACGTTGACGGACGGCATCTCGCTGCCGACGGGAGTACTCGTAGCGAAGCCGTAGGAGTCTAGCGGCTATGCTTCTCGCCGCGATCCTGTTGGGATTTCTCGCAGGTTTGCGGACGTTTACGGCTCCGGCCGTTCTGTTGCTGATGCGGCGCGGTACGCCTTTGGCCTATGCCTTAGGCGTACTGGCGCTCGCCGAATACGCCGCCGATCTTCATCCGAAGGCTCCCCCGCGAACGGCTCCCGCGGGCTTGATCGCACGGGCCTGCAGCGGAGGGTTTTGCGGCTGGACGGTCATGTCGTTAAGCGGTTCGTACGGCGCGGGCGGGGCACTTGCCGGGGCCGTTGCGGCCGTAATCGGGGCTTATGTCGGGTTGGCCGCTCGCTCCCGGGCGATTGAACTGATCGGGCGCGTGCCTGCCGCAGTGCTGGAAGATGTCATCGCGGCGGGCGCATCGGTGGCCGTCGTGGCCTACCTCTAGGCGGAGCTTCACGTTTCGGCGAAGCCCGGCAGAGTTTCGCTCACCTATCATTCGTCAGGAAAGGGCTATGAATGCCGCGCTGCGGGTTTTCTAAGGGATTGCTCCTCACTTTACTGCTGGTCGCGTGCTCCGTGGGCAAAGACGCAGGAATCCCGCCGAGCGCGTCGCTCGCTCGCGTCGCCTCGCAAGCCGGAAGCCTGCGGGTTCCCATGACGAGCGGCACGATGTACGTTGCAAACTATTATGCAAGCACAATTTCGGTTTTTGCTGCCGGCAAGAAGTCGCCGGGCCGCAAGATCTCGACCGGCGTCGCTTATCCGAACTCGCTAACGGTCGATAAAGCCGGAAACCTGTACGTTGGTAACTACGGCACCCCCAGCGGCAGCCTCACAAGCTCGGTCTCGGTCTATTCGCGAGGCAGCAGCCAGCCGGCTCGAGTGATCGTCAAGGGCGTGTACGGGCCGTTTGCCTTGGCGATCGATCGTTCGGGAAAGCTGTACGTCGCAAATAACGGTGGGGATACGGTCACGATCTACGCCCGAGGATCCGCGTCACCGTCGAAAACGCTTACGCAGGGCGTTCGCGGTCCCGAGGCGCTGGCATTCGACAGCAGCCGCAACCTCTATGTCGCAAACTTTGACGCCAACGACGTTACGGTGTACGCGCCGGGTAAGGGCAAGCCGAGCAATATCATCAACGCCGGCGTGGCGGGGCCTTCGTCGCTGGCGGTGGATTCGGCCGACAACCTCTACGTGGCTAACCAGCGAAATAGTTCGATCACCATTTATCCGCCCCAAAAGCCAAACCGCCACGTGCGGCAGATCACCAAAGGGGTGGCCAAGCCCATCGTTATTATCTCCAGTTCGGGCGAACTCTACGTCCTCGATTATAAGAACAATACCTTGAGCGCGTACGACGAACAGACGCTGGCGCGCGTCGCGGTCCGGTCGAGCGGCATCGCATGCCCGACTGCCATGGCCCTTAGCGCGAACGGCTATTTGTCCGTGACCAACTCCTGTCCGAGCGGCGTTTCGACGTACGCTGCCTCCGATCTCACGTTCGAGGGCTCGATCAAAGACGGGATCAGCTTTCCCGTCGCCGTAAGCGTTGCCCAATAGACCAATGAGGTTTTGTTGGCTGGCCCTTGCGGCCACGCTGACGGGTTGCGTCACCGTTTTTAACCCGAGCGCCCCGCTCCCGGCTCCGGTTGCGGGGTATTCCAATCGCGCCGCCGCCAAAATCCGTCACGTCGTCATCATCTTCCAAGAGAACCGGACACCCGACGACCTCTTTAACGGCTTCCCCGGCGCCGACACGGTGCGGCGCGGCCTCAACTCACACGGCCGCGAAGTAAAACTCCAACCGCTCGGCCTGACCGAGCCCTACGATCTCGGGCACTCGCATTCAGCCTTCAATACGGAATATCACGACGGGAAGCTCGACGGCTTTGATAAGGAGTCGTCCCAGTGCTTCAGCCTCAACGTCTGCATTCCGGCGGACGTTCGGGCCTACGGCTACGTTCCGCGCCAAGAGGTGCAGCCGTATTTCGTAATGGCAACGCGATATACGTTCGGCGATCGCATGTTCCAAACGAACGAGGGGCCTAGTTTTCCCGCTCATCAGTATATCGTGAGCGGGACCTCTACGATTGCAAACGGATCGTCCTTGCGCGCTGCGGATAATCCCTTCGATCCCACCGGGGGCGCGAACGGCGGCTGCGACTCGCCTGCCGGATCGCTCGTGGCGGTCATCGACTCCGCGGGGCTTGAAGAGCAAGGCGTCTATCCATGCTTCGATCGCATATCGCTGATGCAGCTGCTCGATGCAACGTCGTTGAGCTGGCGATATTATCAGGCGGCCGTGGGAGCGGGAATTTGGAATGGACCGGACGCGGTCTTGCCGATATTTAGGAGCCGGGAGTTTTCAACCGACGTGGTCGCGCCGTCGTCGCAGGTTTTGAAGGACGTCGCGAACGGCAAGCTGGCCGACGTCGTGTGGGTGACGCCGACGGCGCTTGCCTCCGATCACGCGCGCGCGACCAACGGATCGGGGCCGTCGTGGGTGGCTGCGGTCGTGAACGCAATCGGAAAGAGCCCTTACTGGAAGGATACCGCGATTTTTGTGACGTGGGACGACTGGGGCGGCTGGTACGACCACGTCAAGCCTCCCGTTTACAACTCCTACGAGCTGGGCTTCCGCGTGCCGCTGATCGTGATCTCACCGTATGCCAAGAACCACTACGTCTCGCACGCACAGCACGAGTTCGGCAGCATTCTGAAGTTTACGGAGGAGGTTTTTGGCTTGCCGTCTCTCCACACGACCGACGAGCGAGCCGACGACCTTTTCGATTGCTTCGACTTCTCGAAGTCCCCGGGTAAGTTCGTGCCGATTCCGGCGCCCTATCCCGCGAAATACTTCTTGAGCCGGCACGGCACGCAAAACCCCGATGACGACTCGGTTTATCGGACGCTTTACAGCTTCGGTCAAGGCGCCAAACGCGATGACGGTCAGGCCCCGGTCGCGCACCTGCTGGCGGTCGGCGGCGCCTTGTACGGCACGACGAAATCCGGCGGCCTAACCAGCTCGGGCTGCGCCACCGGTTGCGGGACGATCTACCGGATAACCACCGCGGGCGACGAGCAAGTACTCTACCGCTTCAAAGGAGGTGCCGACGGCGAGGCGCCGGTCTCGGGGTTGACGTTGCTGAGCGGTGAGCTGTACGGCACGACGACCCGCGGCGGTTCGGGCGCGAACTGCTCCGGCGGCTGCGGCACCGTCTTCAACGTCGACCTAGATGGCAAGAACGAAAAGGTCTTGCATAGTTTCGCGGGTGGAACCGACGGCGCAGATCCGCTCTCCGGATTAGCGGTCTTCGACGGTGACTTGTACGGCACGACGCAGTATGGCGGCCGGAAGACGAGCCTCTGTACGAGCGGGTGCGGAACCGTCTTTCGCGTCAGCGTCGCGAGCGGCGCGGAGAAGGTGCTCTATGCGTTTAAAGGCGGCGGCGACGGATTGCAGCCGGTGGCGGGCGTCGTGCACTCCGGCGCAAAGCTGTACGGTACGACGCAATACGGCGGCACGCAGACGACGTTGTGCGCGACCGGCTGCGGGACGGTCTTCGACGTCGATCCGAAGAGCGGCCTCGAGCAGGTCGTCTACCGCTTCAAATCGGCAAGCAAAACACCCGACGGCGCCTACCCGGCTGCCCGTCTCCTCGCGGTCGGCGCAGCTTTTTACGGAACGACGCTTGGCGGCGGCGACACGTTACAGGGCAGCGTTTTCAAGGTTACGGATTCCGGAGCCGAGAGCGTCGTCCACAGCTTCTCGTGCTGCAACCCGAGTGCCGATGGGATATATCCGCTCGACGGGCTCATTCCCAGCGGCGGCGACCTTTACGGGACGACGCGCGACGGCGGCAGCGGCGGCGCCGGAACGGTTTTTAAGATTTCGCCGGCGGGCGCCGAGAGCGTGCTCTTTAGCTTTACCGGGAAGCCCGAGGGCGCCAACCCGTCGGCCGATCTCACCGCACTCGACGGCCTTCTCTACGGAACCACGGTCGGCGGCGGTTCCACCGGAGCCGGCACGGTCTTCGAGGTAACGCCCTAGGTCCCACTCGTTACGGCGGCACCGATGGGATCGTCGACGCCGGTAACGCTCTGGAGCGGCTTGCCCCCGGCGGGATAAGCCCAACGGTTTATGCTGCTGTTCTTGATGTGCGTGCAGTACTGGTAGTCACCGCCGAAAAGCGCTTTGCTCTGCAACGCGACCTGAGCGACGTCGCACGAACCGGCTAATGAAATCTTCTTCGTTACCGAGACGGTCGTTCCCGAGACCGACGCTTGGTACAGGCACGACGACGTGCCGCCGCCGCACTCTTGATCGCCGAGCACGAGCGTCGAGCCGTTCCATAGCACCGTTCCGGGGAAGTGGAGCGTGGCGCCGTGGACGGAGAGCGAGGCCATCGTTTTCTCACCAACGCGCAGCTCCGAAAGTACGTAGACGCTTTTCGAAGTCATACCGCTGACGTACAGATTTCCGCGAGCGTCGTAACCGTCGAAATAGTAGTAAAACTGATTCGGGTTTGCGTAGAAGGCCGGCGTTCCGCGGGCGTTCTTGTAGATCAGAATGCCGCCCGATCCGCTGTTGCCGAAGACGTTTGCGACGGCGAGGTTGCCGGTTGCCGCATCGACCGCGCAACTTACGGGATAGCCTAGAGGATCGGCGAGCGTTGCGATCGGGGTTTTGACGCCGAATTTGAACTCCTCCATCAACTCGTCGCCCGTTACGGCGATCCAGACGTTCCCGTGCGCATCGCCGCACTCGCCCTCGGGTTCGAAAAACCCGGTGAGTTTTCCGACCCGTTTGAGCGAGGGAACGCTATAGATGTAGACGTCGAAGTTGGAAAAGTCGCTCACATAAAGAAGCGGTCCCGAGTTCGCGGTCTTCGCGGAGAGCCACGATGCTCCGCGATCCGGTTGGGGCGAGGCAAGGACTGCGGAAAGAACGGCAGATCGGAGCGCTGCCTCGCCGGCGGGCTGCAGCGCGGGCTGGGAAGAACAAGCAGCAAGAGCGAGCGTCAGCGCCGCCACGCGCAAGTAAGCCATCATGCAACTTTCCCCGTTTCGGTTTCCACAGCCGTTTCGCTCTTGTCTTGTGGACAACTTTGTGATACAAAGTACGTGATGGAACTTCAGCGGGCGCTCTCCGATCTTGCGGAAGTCCGCGACCGGCTCGCCGCGCTGCAGCGTTTTGACGGCTACTCGGGCCTGGCTGCCGCGGCCAGCGGTATTGTAGCCTTTGTCGCAGGGTTTCTTCAGCTGCGGATCGCGCCGATGCCGGCAACCCCCGAGGCCGTGCGGGCCTATCTCGCGATCTGGCTCTCGTGTTTGGCCGTCGCGCTGGCGCTCAACTACGGCGCCGTCGCGGTCTGGCTGCTCGAGCACCGCGCACCCGGCGCTCGCAGCCGGTTTCGTACCGCCGCGCTCTCCATCGCACCGAGCATCGTTTTGGGGGGCGCGCTGACGTACGCGCTCGTCGGCCACTCCGCATACGCCATCCTGCCGGGGACTTGGTTTGCCTTTTATGCGATCGGGCTTTTCGCGTCACGCGGTGCCATCCCGGCTCCGACGCTTGGAGTAACGGTTGGCTTTGCGCTGCTGGCGTTGGTATTTCTCGTTACCCCGCTGGCTGCCGTCGCGCTCGCTTGGTGGGTGATGCCGATTGGATTCGGCGCCGGCCAGCTGGCAATCGGCTATCTCATCTGGCTCGATCGTGCGTCGTGAGTACCTCACCGCAAGCGCCGTTTGCCTACGCCGGGCTCGAGCGAATCTTTCACGAGCGAGGGCGGCTTGCGATCTGCACCTCTTTGATCGCCCATCCCGACGGACTAAGCTTCACGGAGCTGCAGAGCGCGTGCGACTTGACCGACGGTAACTTGAACCGGCATCTCCATGCGCTCGCCGAAGTCGGAATAGTGGCGACCGATAAGCAGCGCGGATCCGGGCGTCCGCTGACGATCTATCGCATCAGCAAACGCGGACGCGAGCGATTCCTGGCCTACGTTGACGAACTGGAGTCGGTCGTGCGCGACGTGCACGAACGATCGGTGAGCTCGGTAACGAGATCGAAGCTGGCGACGACGTGATCCCGCATCACGTTGCGATCATCATGGACGGCAATCGGCGGTGGGCGCGCGAGCGAAAGCTGCCGATCGCGTACGGCTACCAGCGTGGCGTCGCCGCGCTGCGCCGAACGCTGCGCGCCGCGCGGGAAGCGAAGGTTCGGATCGTCACGGCGTTTGCTTTTTCGGAGGAGAATTGGAAGCGGCCGTCCTGCGAAGTCGAGCTGCTGATGGGCCTTTGCATCGCGGCGGCGAGCGGCGAACTTCGCACGCTCGCGCGCGAGGGCGTGCGCGTGCGGCTCTGCGGGCGCAGCGACCGGCTTCCCGCCGCGGCTCGCGGCGCGCTGGCCGAACTCGTCGCGAAGACGGCCGGCAACGACACGGTAACCCTCAATCTCGCCATCGATTATGGAGCGCGCCGCGAGATCGGTGACGCGGTTCGCGCGCTGGTTCGTGAAGTGAAGGCCGGGTTGCGTGATCCCGATTCGATCGACGAGCACGCCGTCGAAAGCCGCCTGTACACGGCCGGACTCCCGGATCCGGATCTCGTGATCCGAACCGGCGGCGAGCTGCGCCTTTCGAACTTCCTGCTCTTTCAAGCCGCCTACGCGGAGCTTTGGGCGACGGATACCTACTGGCCGGATTTTGGCGAAGTCGAGTTCCGGGCCGCGCTCGACGATTACGCGGTACGTCAGCGCCGCTACGGCACGTAGGTTCCTTTAGCCGCGCCGAGTTCGCCGCGGGCTTCGAGCCGTGCGAGTAAGAGGTGATAGTAGAGCATTCCTCGCTGCGAACCGAGGGTGTCGAGCACGCTCTCGATTTCGGGCAGCGATCCGCCCGCGAACGCTAGGCTGCGGGCGACGCCGGAGTCGTTCATTGGAAAGACGTCGAGCCGGCCGAGTCCGCGCAGCAGGATGACCGTGGCCGTCCACGGTCCGATGCCTTTGATCGAGGTCAGCAGTGCCGCCGCTTCAAGGCTCGAACGTTCTTCCAGCATTCGCTCGTCGAGCGTTCCGGAAGCAAGGTCCTCGCCCACGCGGCGCAACGTCGCGATTTTGTTCGCGCTCAACCCGGCCGCGCGGAGCACGTCATCGTTTGCGCGAAGCGTGGCCTCGGAGTCCGGGAACGCGTGCAGTGTAACGCCCTTACGCCATTCGAACGGCGAACCGAGCCCAACGACGTATCGTCGCAGGATCGCGCCGGCGGCGTGGATGCTCACTTGTTGGAAGGCGATCGCGTTCACGCAGGCCTCCCACAGCGTCGGATACCGGGGCGGCTTGACGCCGCGCATGCGCCGCGCCAGCGGGCGCAGCCAAGGAATGCGCGCGGCGCCTCGGTCAAACTCGTTCAGCGTTCGGTCGGCGCCGAGCATCCGGCGCACCGTCTCCAAGGCGAGCGGGTGGCCACTGCGTGCGCCCTCGAGGGTCACCGCAAGCGCGCCCGGCTTTTCGGCGGTGACGCGTACAAGCATCGGTTGCGCCGCAACCTGGAGCACCCGCAGGTAGGCGCCGTCCGGAGCGAGCACGTCGACGACATTAGCCGACAAGCGCCGAAGCACGCTCGCGGTGAGGTCCAGCCGATATGGTTGCGCGACCGGCATTTCGTACTGGGCAACGGCGAGCGTCATTGCGCTGCTTTACGCCATCGAGCGAGGCCGCCCATTGCGGGCGCCTCGCTCGATGGTCGCCGAGGGTGATCTTACTCGGCGCTGGACGGACGCACCGCTGCGCCAAACGGAGCGACGAGATTCGGATCGGTGGCGGTCGGCGTTCCGCCGGTGCCGCCGGCCGAGAACGAGTAACGCTGGCCCGCGTCGGCCGTGACGTTTGCGCCCCACAAGAACTTGTTGCTCTTGTCGAGTCCGATCCCGAAGATCGCTCCGGAATAGGGTGCGAGCGTGAAGCGGGCCGTTGCTTCCGAGCGGAGTACGTTCAACCCATAACTCGTGATCTTACCGGTTCCCTGGTCGTTGACGACCAGCTCGTTGTGTTTGTCGACGATCATTCCGCCGGGTTGGTTGACGACGGTGCCCACCAGCTTGGTGCCGACTTCGCCGGCGGAGATCGGCGTGACGAAGAGCGTGACGTACCCGCAGTAATTGTTGCTGTAGACGTCGCCCTTTCCGTCGGTTGCGAGCCAGTCGACCGTGCCGCACGGGTCGCTGATCGAGTACGAGGGCGAGCACCCCGAGGGATACGTGCACCCGCTAAACGGCGGCGCGAAGACCGCGATGTTCGGCGTACCGTATTGCGCGACGTAGACGTTGCCGAACATATCTTGCACGACATCCGAGGGCGCGCCGCCGGCGTTGAACTGCCACTCCGGCACCGAGGCGTCGTTCAATGGCGTCTTATAAGCGACCGCGGTGCCGTTGCCCGCGTTTGCGGCGAACAGGTAGTTGTAGTATGTACCCGCGACCGGTTGAACCCAGATTCCCATCGGATTGGAGAGCCCGCCCGTCGTGACGGTGCATGCGGAGCTGCCCCCCGCGGCGTTAAAGCTGTCGATCGTGGAGTTCTGGTAGTCGGAAAAGTAAAGCGCGTTGCCGGGACAGGTTCGATCGGGCGCGACGCGTTGCCGCGGCGTTGACGCCGAGACTCGAGTCGCCGGAATTGCACCCGAGGGACCGAAGGGCGACGAAGCGCCGGCGCTGCAGCCGGCGAGGGTCGAGGCGGCCGCCGTTGCGGCGGCGGCGTACTTGGCTAGCGACGATAGATTCATTTTCTTCAACTGCTCCATTTCGTTGGTGAAAAGTGGTGCGAAGATGGGCCCGCCCGAGTCGGGCCCATCTTGCCGGCTCGGACGTTTCCTAGAGAACGTTCGAGACTTTCGCAGCGTCGGCGTGAGCGTACGATGAGGCGCCAACGCGGCGCCGGCGGATCCCGCCGTACCACAATCATCGCGCACGACGGCGAGACGCGTAACCGACACTCGGACAAGTAACTCCGACGAATTGGCCGGCGTTTGAACCGTGAGGATGGCACCGCCGGGCTCGCGAAAGTACGGGCGCGATGGAAGACGAGGGACGAACCTCCGGCTCGTCGGACTTTGGGAAGCTCTTGCGGCACCATCGGCTGGCCGCCGGGCTCTCGCAAGAGGCTCTCGCCGAGCGCGCCCGGATGAGTTCCGACGGAATCAGCGCGCTCGAGCGTGGTCATCGCCGCACGCCGCAACGCGAAACGCTCGCGCTCTTGGCCGGCGCGCTCGCACTCGACGACGAGCAGCGCAGGGCGCTCGAAGCGGCCGCCGCGCGCGCGGCGCTGCGCGGCGCACGTGAGGCAAAGGTCGCAGCTTCCGAGCCGGAGACGCCAACCTCGGGCCTACCGCTCTCGTTGACGAGCTTCGTCGGACGCGACGCCGAACTCGAAGAAGTCGTGACGCTCGTGCGCCGGCATCGACTCGTCACGCTGACCGGCTCCGGGGGCGTCGGCAAGACTCAGATGGCGCTGCAGGCCGGAGCCGCTTTGAGCGCCGGCGAGGATATCCGCTTCATCGGGCTCGCGCCGCTTGGGAGTCCCTCTCGAGTCGTTCCGGCGATCGCATCGGCGCTGGGCGTGCAAGAACTGCCGAATCGTGCGTTGCTCGAGACGCTGCTTGCGCACCTCAAGGAGCGCTCGATGCTGCTGATTCTGGACAACTGCGAGCACGTGATCGCGCAAGCGGCGATCGCCGCCGATGAACTGTTGGCCGGCTGCCCGCACGTTCGTATACTCGCTACCAGCCGCGAACCGTTGCGAGTCGCAGGCGAACGCAGCTATCGCCTCCCATCCTTGCGCATTCCATCGCCCGACGTCGCCGCCGGGTTGAGCGCAACCGATGCCGTAGAATACGGAGCAATCGCCCTCTTTTGCGATCGTGCTCGCGCGGTCGATTATCGCTTCGCGCTTACCGGCGAGAACGCACCGATCGTTGCCGAGCTCTGCCGGCATTTGGATGGCATTCCGTTGGCGATCGAACTGGCCGCCGCGCGCGTCAACTTGCTATCGGTAAAAGCGCTTAACGCGATGCTCGACGGCCGCTTCCGAATTCTCGCCGGCGGCGAACGCGGCGCGCTGCCGCGACAGCAGACGATGCGCGGGGCGATCGATTGGAGCTACGATCTGCTCTCCGCACCGGAGCAGCGCGCATTCGAACGCCTTTCGATCTTCCCCGGCGGCTGCACGCTGCGCGCCGCCGCCCTGGTTTGCGGCGAAAAAACAACCGAAGACGTGGTGGATATCCTCGCGTCGCTGATCGACAAGTCGCTGCTAACGAGCGATTTCGAAGGGAGCGAACCGCGCTATCGTCTTTTGGAATCGTTCCGGCAATACGCGCTCGAAAAACTCGACGCGCGAGGTGAGCGGGAAGCCGTGTCGCGCCTCCACGCGCTTGCGTCGCTCGAGCTTGCCGAGACGCTCGACCGCGCGTACGATCCCCGGCCGAACGACACCGGCCCGCAAACATCCGCAACCATGACCGAGCCGTGGGCGTACGACGTCGAACCCGAGCTCGAAAACGCCCGCGCCGCGATCGCCTGGGCACTATCGGCGGATGAAGTGTCGATCGCGTCGCGCATCACGTGCGGATTCGCGCGAATCTGGCGCGTGAATCGTGGCGACGCCGAGCCGCGCCGCTGGCTCGATGCGGTGCTCTCTCGACTCGATGGGGTGGCCGAACCGGGTGTCGCGGCGCAAGCCTGGCGCACGCTGTCGTCGCAGACGTTCGGAACACAAAAGATCGAGGCGGCACAGCGAGCACTCGAGCTCGCCACGGAGTGCGACGACGCCTTTGAAAGGGTCGTAAGCCTTTACCACATTAGCGTTGGGCTCTTGCACGCAGGACGCACGCAAGAGGCGGAAGCCGCAAACGATCTCGCGCTGCAAATCTGCCGAGAGGGCGGACCGAAGTGGTCGCGCCGGTATGTTACCGCCCTCGGGTTACGTGCCAGCATTGCGCAGCGCGGCGGCCGCGTGGATGAAGCGCGACAGTTATACGCCGAGGCGCTCGCGCTCACGACGGCCCATGGCGGTTCGCTCGAAGCGACCGCGATCCGCGGCGATCTCGCGGAACTCGAGTTTAGCGCGGGGAATCCCGCGCGGGCGCTGGAGTTCGCGGAGGCGGCGGCAGCGGCCGCGCGGCAAGCGCGCGCGAAGCGTGTGGAGACTTCGGCCCTGGCAAACGCGGCCGCCTACCAGCTCGTGCTGGGCGACATTGGCGGCGCCCGCCTTGCGGCCCGCGAAGCGCTTGCGTTGGCACAAAGCGCGCACCCGATGAATGTCGCCATCGCAACTCAGCATCTCGCTACGGTTGCGGCCCTTCGCGGCGATGCCCGTTGCGGCGCGCGGCTTCGCGGGTACGTCGACGCCTGGTACTCTGCCGAAGGATGCGAACGCGATGTAACCGAGCGCCGCACGTACGATATTCTGATGAACGCACTGCGCGAACGACTCGCCGGCGACGAAATTGAGGCGTTAGCCGCCGAGGGCGCGCTGCTGTCGGAGGAGCAGGCGGTTCTCGCGGCCTTCGCCGTTACGAGTTGACGGCGTTCGTGGACTTAATGCTCGCGAACTCAGCCTCGCCGGTCTTAGCGCTGCCGGGAAGAGTGATCTCGCCGGCCTTGGCGAGCGGGCCGCGATAGGCCGTCAGACATCCCGCCGTGCGGAAGACCTCCTCGAACAGGGTCATCGCGTCGGCATCGTCGCCGCAGTACGGAATGCTGGCGTTCACCTGGGGAGCCAGGATCAGCGCGCGGACGACTCGATGCGTATCCAGCTTGTGGGCCAGCAAGTCCGGGCCTTCGCCGTCGGTGCCTTCCATGGCGTCGACCACCACCGCATTGGGCGAAATGCAGCCCGTCGCCGTCAGCAGGTCGTCGACCTCGGCTCGGGAGCCGGCGAAGATTAACATCTCGCACGAGGCCGCATCGTTGTAGGGCGTATCCGCCACGCCGCCTGCCTGCCGGGCCGCCGCCTCGGCGCGATTGACGCCGGCCGCGTCGCCGAAGCAGACCTGATATCCCGCATCGGCCAACAGCTTCCCAATGGCGACCGAGCGGGGGTTCGAGCCAAAAACCGCAATCTTCATTGAGGCCTTGTACCCATCGCAGCGGCAATTCTTGCCGGGCCGTTAGGGTGTTAACGAGTATTCGCATCCCTTCTTTCCTTGACACCGGCCCGGCCAGATGCTAATCTTCGGACCATGTCTCGATTTGTGAGCACTATGATGTCCTCGATGTGCGGCATGCCTATGCATGTGGCAGGGTCGTCGTGAAGCTCGCAAGTTAAGTCCGGAAACCAAAAATGCTTCACGCGCCCCTCGCCACACGGCGGGGGGCGCGTGTTTATCCTCGCTTTCCCATCGCAACAGGAGGCCGGGAAACTATGAAAACGACCGTCGGGGTCGGACTGCTCGGATGTGGAACGGTTGGCTCAAACGTCGCCGATCGTCTGCAACGCGAGCGCGACGCCATCGAACGCCGTAGCGGCGTCCGGTACGAACTTCGCGCGATCGCGATTCAAGATTCGCTAAAGCGGCGTTCGAGCGCGCTCGAGCGTCGCCTTTTCACGCGCGACGCTCGCTCCGTCGTCGACGACCCGCACGTCGATCTCGTTATCGAGGTTATCGGTGGAACGACCGACGCGGCCGAGCTCGTCGAGCGCGCGCTCGAGCGCGGGCGGCACGTCGTGACGGCCAATAAGGATTTGCTCGGCGAGCACGGCCCGCGATTGAAGGCGTTGGCCGCGTCGCGCCGCGCGGCGCTGCGCTTCGAAGGCGCGGTCGCGGGGGCGATTCCGATCGTGCGAACGCTCGACGAGGCGCTGGCGGGAGACGAGATTCTTTCCGTTGCCGGCGTCGTCAACGGGACGTGCACGGCGATTCTCTCCGCCATGGAAGAAGGCGTCGGATTCGACGATTCGCTGGCGCAAGCGCAGCGGCTGGGATATGCGGAAGCCGATCCTGGCAACGACGTCGATGGAGTCGATGCCGCTCACAAGCTCGCGGTTATTGCCCAGTTGGCTTTCGGCCTTGCAGTGATCTCTCCGCGCATCGCGCGTACCGGCATCACGGCGGTTACTCAACGCGACGTCGCGCGCGCCCGGATGCTGGGGTTTAGAATCCGCCACGTTGCCGCGGTTCTCCGCACGCCGATGGGCGTTTTGGCTGAGGTAGCACCGGTTCTCGTCCCGGAGGACCACGAGTTCGCTCGCACGGCGGGTGCGGAAAACGTCGTGCAGGTGGCTGCCCGTGACGCGGGCCGGCTTGTCTTGCGCGGCGCGGGCGCCGGCGGCGCCGCGACCGGTTCGGCCGTGCTCGGCGACGTCGTCAGCGTCTTGCACGCGCTGGGTCAAGGCCGCGGTTTCGACCTGCGCGGCCGCTCGAGTTCGCTCGAAACGGCGATTCGCATCGAGCCGTTCTTCGACCGCCTTTCCCGGACGGTCGAACTTCCCAACTATGCGATCTGGGACGACGCGTTGACGAACGTTCCGCTGCAGGCCCTGGTGAACGCCTGATGCGCGAGGAGATCGTCGCTATCGGCGCGCTGCAACTCGATTGCGAGCAAACGCTCGCGGCCGTCGAGCAATGCGTTACCATTTATGGAACCCCCGCCGCCGACGGCTCGAACGTCGTTTTGGTGGAACACGCGTTGACCGGCTCGAGCCGCGCCGCCGACTGGTGGCCGGGAATCGTCGGCGAGGGCGCGCTCTTTGACCCGCGGGAGTGGTGCGTGGTCGGCGTCAACGCACTGGGCAGTTGTTACGGCTCGACGAGAACTTCCGCGCGGATCACGGTTCGCGATATCGTGCGAGCCGAAATGTTAGCTCTGGACGAGCTGGGGTTCGAGCGCGTCGAGCTGGCCATCGGCGGATCGCTCGGCGGCATGCGCGCGCTGCAGTGGGCGCTTGACGCGCCCCAACGCCTCGGTGCCGCGGTGCTGGTCGGGGCGCACGATCATCATAGCGCGATGGGCATCGCGCTCAACTCGCTGCAGCGGGAAGCGCTCGCGCTCGATCCGGTGCGCGGCTTACGCCTCGCGCGTAAGCTTGCGATGCTTTCGTACAAGAGCGAAGATCTCTTCAACGAACGCCACGGCCGCCGCAGCGATCGCCATGGACGGCCGTGCTTCGACGTTGAAGGCTATTTGGATCGTCAGGCGGATCTCTTCGAAACGCGTATGGACGCCGAGAGCTACACGGCGCTCACTCACGCGATGGACTCCTTCGACGTGCGCGGCGCCGGAGACGCATTCTTACAGCTGGGCGGCGTTAGAAAGCCTGCGCTGACGTTCGTCGGGATCACGGCCGACTGGCTGTTTCGCCCGGAAGACGTGCGGCGAGCGGCGCAGCGGTTCGCCCTGCGGGGCTTCGACGCGCAGTACTTCGAGTTACGATCGCATCACGGTCACGACGCGTTCTTGGCCGAGCCAACCGCGTTGCGAGCACTCTTAGAACCACTTATCAGCACGCCCGCTATGGCGGCCCTCAGGAGCAGTCTATGTTGAACGGAAAACCACACCGCCCGTCGTCGCTCGGGTTTTCGACTCGAGCGATTTGGAGCGGGCAAGAAGCGTGTCCCGCGACGGGTGCGACGATCGTTCCCGTCTACCAAACCGCAACGTTCACGCTGCCGGAAATCGGCGTGACGAAAGGCTTCGACTATTCGCGCACCGTCAATCCGACGCGCAGCGCGATGGAGCGACAGCTCGCTGCCCTCGAAGACGGTGCCTTCGCTTCGGCCTTTGCTTCGGGTATGGCCGCAGTCGCCGGCGCGACGTCGCTGCTCTCCTGCGGCGACCACATCATCGCGGCCCGTGACATCTATGGCGGCACGCATCGCCTCTTTACGACGGTCCTCTCGCGCTACGGCATCGACGTGACCTTCGTCGACACGAGCGACGCCCACGAAACCTGGGCAGCGGCAAGGCCGAATACGCGGCTGTTGTGGCTCGAGACGCCCAGCAACCCGCTGCTGCGGCTGTGCGACATCGAGGCCCTTGCGCGCCTACGGCCGGCCGGCGTTCTGATCGCCGCCGATAATACGTTTGCATCGCCGTTTTTGCAGCAGCCGCTTGCGCTGGGCGCAGATATGGTCGTCCACTCGACGACGAAGTACATCGGCGGCCACAGCGACGTTATCGGCGGCGCGGTCATCACCAACGATCGCGAGATTGCCGAGCAAGTCGCCTACCATCAGAACTGCGTGGGAGCCGTGCCTGGTCCGTGGGACGCCTACCTCACGATGCGCGGCGCAAAGACGCTCGGCTTGCGCATGCGTGCGCACTCCAAAAATGCGCAGGCTATTGCGGAGTTTCTCGCCGGGCGCGACGACGTCGCCGAGGTCTACTACCCGGGTCTCGCGACCCATCCGCAGCACGAGCTGGCGAAGCGGCAAATGAGCGCTTTTGGCGGCATCGTCTCGTTCCGTCCGAAAGGCGGGGCCGAACGGGCGCGCGCGATTGCAACTTCAACCTCGGTATTCGCGCTTGCGGTCTCGCTGGGCGGAGTCGAATCGCTGATCTGCAGTCCCGCGCGGATGACGCACGCATCGCTGACGCCCGAGCAGCGCGCCGAACTCGACATTACCGACGATCTGCTGCGCCTCTCGGTCGGCATCGAAGAGGTCGAGGACCTGGTCGCCGATCTGAGCTGCGCGCTCGACTCGGTTCCCGAGTTGGTGCGTCTTAAAACTGCATCCTAAGGATCTTCAGCTGCGAGTTGACGACCGCGACCGGCCGGGCGCGGGAAGACTCCAGGTAGATGTATTGCCGGTCGTCGGGTCCGATGCCGCCAAACTCCCATTCGGTTACGCGTGCGTCGGGATACTTCGATTCGGCGATTGCATCGCGCGCGGTCTGCGTGAGGCGCGCGAAGGCTATTTCCTTTGGATCAAAGACTTCTTGATCGATCTTCGCTGGCGTGATCGGGCCGCTATCCATCGACATCAGTTTAACGGGGGTCGGCCCTGAAAGCGTGCCGTCGGGCGCGACGACGTAGTGGTCGACGTCGATGTGGTTCTTGGGTTCCTGTACGTCGGCCATCAGGCCGTTCATGCGGTCCGCGCTCAGGGAGGTCACGCGCAGCGGACGTCCGGAACGCGCGGCAATCGCATCCAACGCGCGCAGCACCGCCTGGCCGTCGGTCAAGAACGGATCGATCGGGCCGGCTCCGAGATTCGGCGCTGCCAGGTTCGGATCGCCGGAGCCATAGGAGCCTCGAGCCGACGAGGAGCCCGAACAGCCCCCCAGCGCCAACGCGAGCGTAACCAGTAGTATCAAGGCGTTTTTCATGTAAGAGGCTCGGTTCCGCGGTGGGCATGCTTTCCCCGCCGGCCAGGTCAGGCAGGCCGATCTGGCGGCCTTGCATTCGGCGAAGCCCTATGGTAGATTGACCTACACATGTTCGTTCTGCAGTCCAACGCGTACTATTACTATTATTACGGCTACTTCAAGCGGAGTCGGCAAGGTACGCCATTGCTTTAACGAACGAGTTCGTAAAAATGCAAAGCCGCCTCGCCGATGCGAGGCGGCTCTTTTTTTATTTAGGAGCAGTCATGAAGGCAGTCACGTCAACCAAGGACCTTAGCGAGTTCGAACGCGCCGTCGCCGGCAGCATCGACCGGCACCCAATCGTTTGCAACAACGAATACACCAAATGGTTCGCGCGTGGCGAGGCGACGCTCGCGGAGCTGCGCGATTTCACCGTGCAATTTTCGGTCTTCAGCCATCTCTTTATCGAGGCTCAGCTGCGTAAGTGCATCAACTCACCCGATCTGCAAAGCTACCGCGCGGGGAAAGAGATCTTGCTCAACGAGCTTGGCGTCACGTTCGCGCCCTCCGGCAGCATCGAAGGGGGCACCTTTCGCTTTTCGGCCGGGCACTTCGAATGGCTGGCCCATTTCGCGGCGACGCTCGATCTGGGTTGGAGCGAGATCGGCAAACGCCGATTCGGAAGAGCCTCCACGCTGGCCTTTTGCGACGCGTTGATGCATTGGTATAGCTCCGAGGACGAGTCGACCGCCGCCGGAGCGTCGTACGCCATCGAGCATTGGGCCGCCGCCGGATTTTGGAAAGAGCTGATTGCGGGATTACGAGCGATCAAGAAGACCGCAATGCCCGGCCTTCCGCTGGGATTCTGGACGTGGCACGACGCGCTGGAGGAGACTCACGCGGCGCATACCTCAGACGAGTTACGCGAAGCCTTTGGGAAGCCGGGCTTTAGCGCGCCACGCTTCCTTGCGGCGGGAGAAGCGATGCTGGATGGGGTGGCCGGCTTTTGGGACGGGTTGGACTCGGCGCGCAGCACGAGCCTGATCGCATCCTAGAGGGGCGCTCGAAAACTCGGCAAACTCGTTGCCTACCACTATTTGGAAAGGCAGAGCATATGAAGAAGGTTCTTTCGCAACTCTTACTTGCAGCGTTTGTCGTCGCGGCTCCCTGCGCGGCGCAGTCTCAGATGATGGCTTCGTCCATGCCGGGCGCCGGTCCGCACGGCTTTGACTGGGCGGTCGGAACGTGGTCGTGTACCAACGCGATGCCCTCCGCGACGGGTGGCCCCAGCCACCAGTCCATGATCGTCACGCGTACCAACGGCGGCGCCATCATGTATCACGCCAGCGGCGCGAACTTCGACAACACTTGGTACAACATATACGTGGCCAAGACGAAGACCTGGTGGAGCCCGTTCATCATCTCGGACGGCAGCTACGGCACGGAGTCGTCGTCGACGAGCGGAAAGAAGATGGTATGGGTCGGCACGACCACCGCCGCCTCCGGCACGAGCATGCCGATCCGAGATACGGTTACCTATAGCATGACGAAGACAACCGACCTCGGCGAATATAAGTCCGGCGCTTCCTGGAAAGAGCAATACAACGTCACCTGCGTGAGGACCTAAGCGCATCGCCGCGACTAATGCGGCATCTCCTCGTCGTGGAGGCCGAAGTAGTGCCCGAGTTCGTGAATAACCGTCTCACGCACTTCCAGCACGGCCTCCTCCCTGGTGAGGGCGATTCGATTGATCGGTCCGCGAAAAATGGCGATCTCGTCGGGTAACAAGGGCATGTCGTGCGTCCGCTCCGTAAGCGCCACACCGCGGTAGATGCCGAGAAGTTCCGAATCGTCGCCGTCGTCCTCGATGCTGTCGAGGTCTTCGTCGGTCGGCTCCTCCTCGACGGCGATGACGACGTTCTCAACGAGTTCGGCGAAGCGCTTTGGAAGCGACTCCAATGCTTCGCCGACCACGCGTTCGAACTCGCGACGCGTCAAGTCTCCGTTGGCCATCTCGCTCACCGAGCTTCGCGGCCATGGTAAAAGTCCCGCCAGGTTTTCTCGCCGGGCTCTAGAGTTTAACGGCCCGTTCGGGCGGAAATGGGAGTTTGTATGAAGAGCCTCGATCGTATGCCAGGCTGTGTCACGGCCGTTTGCGCGGCCGCAATGCTCGCCGGCTGCAGCGGCGCTGCGTCGCAACTGAGTCCATCGGAACCGCTCCTGCGAGCCGGTCCGCCGCTCGTCAGTTCGGGAGTTGCGCCGGCGCGGCACCATGACGGCGCCCGGTCATGGATGGCTGCCGAAGCAAAAGGGATGGCGCTGCTGTATATCACCGACGCCAATAATGGCACGGTTTCGGTTTTCTCGTATCCCAAGGGCGAACTGAAAGGCACGCTGACCGGTTTTGAAGAGCCGTACGGCGATTGCACCGGCAAGGCGGGAGCGGTCTGGATCGTGGACGACGAGACGGCAACGATCACCGAGTACGCGCACGGTGGCACGAGTCCGATCGCGACGTTAAGCGACTCGGGTGAGTATCCGGCCGGCTGTTCCGTCGACCCTAGTACCGGGAATCTTGCCGTCACGAACTACGAAGGGCCGGGCGGCGGTCAGGGCAGCGTTGCGATTTTCAAGAAGGCTAAAGGCAAGCCGGTCGACTACACGGATTCCTCGATTTCGCGCGCGTGGTTCTGCAGCTACGACGAGAGCGGCAACCTTTTCGTCGACGGCGACAAAGACGGTACGAGCGGTTTCCAACTGGCCGAGCTTCCCGCGGGCAGCGGAACGTTCACCAACATCTCGATCGACCAAAGCATCACGGTTGCCGGTGGCGTCGCGTGGGACGGCAAGTACGTGGCGGTCGCCGAAGAGAACGAGGGCCCCGACTCGGTATATCAGTTCAGCGTAAGCGGCAGTACCGGAACCAAAGTCACCTCGACCCTGCTCGTCGGTTCGAAAAACGTGCACCAGTTCTGGATCGATCCGGCGCGCAAGCGGGTCGTTGCGCCATCCGCATCGCTGGGGAGCGCCGGCTACTGGAAGTTCCCGGCGGGCGGCGATTCTACCAAAATCCTCAGCGGGCTCGACGTACCGGAGGCCGTGGTTCTCAGCAGCCCCCGTTAACCTCGTACACGCCGCCGAGGAAACTCCATAGCGCTTCGCATGCCTCGCTCGTCGCGGTCAGAACCTCGGCTCGCTTTGCCGGAGCATCGGCGGCCCGTTCGATCAACTGCCACTCGGCCGCGGAATGGAAGATGTCCGCCTCCTTGTGCACGGTGAAGAACTCGTAGTCGCGAGGATCGGTAAAGCGATAGAAGCGCCGCAGGCCGTCGATCTTCACCGCTGCGATCGCCGGTACTTGCGATTCAAAGGCGTGCAGGGCCGCCAAGCCGGCGTAGTACGGACGGTTCCGGCAGAGATCGGTGAAGGTGTTTACGAGGCGTTGCGTCGCCGGCAGCGGCGCGGCGGCAGCGAGGTCGTCTTCCGAGAGCCCCAACGCCGCAGCGAAGCGCTTCCAAAGCGCGGGGTGGTTCTCGGGCCCGAACTCCTCGTCGATAAGATTCTGCAGGATTACCTGCCGCGAGCTGAGGTCGCTCTTTCCGTCGCTTGCAAAATGCGGCGTGTTCGAGTGAACCGCACTCAAATAGGTGGGCTCCGCCAGCACGTGATGCATATACTGACCGGCGTATTGCCGAAGCTGCTCGTAGGGAAGTTCACCCTTCGACCACGCGACGTAGAAGGGATGACCGAGCAGATGGCGCTCCTTGATGACCGAGCGGACTTCCTCTTGGAATGGCGACGTCATTATTTGCATCGCCGTGACTTCTCCGAAATTCCCGGCCGAGCCCTGTTCTGCCGACAGGATTTCCGGGCAATTTTTTCAGAGATGTCCGCTGTGGAGCCTCTCAAACGTCTAAGCGGCACAACACTCTTCTAGGAGGCACGATCATGGGTGAATTTATCTATCTCTATCGCGGCGGTCAACGCAGCCCAAGTCCGGAACAGTCACAGCAGATCATGCAGAAATGGCTTGCCTGGATGAAGGACCTTACGGCCAGCGGCAATCTCAAGGACCCCGGGCAGCCGCTCGAGCTCGAGGGCAAGGTCGTCAAAGGCAAAGCGGGGACCGTGACCGACGGTCCGTTCGCCGAAGCAAAGGATCTCGTCGGCGGATTCTCGGTCGTCGTCGCCGACGATCTGGCGCACGCGGCAAAACTCGCCGGCGGCTGCCCGATTCTCGACGTGGATGGCTCCGTCGAGGTGCGGCCCGTCATGCAAATGGACATGTAAGAATGGAGCTGAGCGACCATCTCTTTCGCCGAGAGGCGGGACGCATGGTCGCCACCCTCACGCGGGCATTCGGCATTCATAATCTTGCGCTGGCAGAAGACGTCGTCCAAGATGCCTTCTGTCGCGCGCTGGAGGTTTGGAAGCTCCGCGGCGTCCCTGAAAACCCGTCGGCCTGGCTGATGAAGACCGCGAGGAATCGCGCCGTCGACGTGTTGCGGCGCGAACGCACCGCCTTGACGTTTGCGCCGGATCTGGGACGATTGCTGCAAACCGAATGGACCCTGGCCAACGCGGTCGCGGATATCTTCGATCCGATCGGCATCAAAGACGATCAACTTCGCATGATGTTTTCGTGCTGCCATCCGCGGCTTTCGGCGCCGGCGCAGGTAATGCTCGTACTGCAGCTCGTCGGCGGCTTTGGGGCTCGTGAGGTTGCCGGCGCGTTCGTCAGCAGTCCCACCGCGGTCGAGAAGCGTCTGAGCCGCTCGAAGAAGATGCTGGCGGAATCGGGGGTGCTCTTTGATATCGCCGACGCGGCCGACTTCGCGCTTCGGCTCCCCGTAGTTCAGCGGGCCTTGTACTTGATCTTCAGCGAAGGCTATCATGGCGCGTCGCCCCACGCCGTCATCCGCACCGACTTGTGTCGCGAATCGATTCGACTCACGCGCCTGCTCGCCGAACATCCTCTGGGCGCGGTCCCGTCGACCCTAGCGCTGGGTGCGCTCATGTACCTCGACGCGGCCCGCTTGCCGGCGCGTCTCGATGCGTGGGGCGACTTAAGCTCGTTGTTCGATCAGGATCGCTCGCGTTGGGATCGTGCAATGATCGACGAAGGGCGGGCGTGGCTAGAACGTTCGGCAACCGGCAGCGAGCTGAGCCGCTATCACGTCGAGGCGGCCATCGCCGCGGCCCACGCCGCTGCGACGCGCTTTGAAGAGACCGATTGGACGTCGATCGTCTCGCTGTACGACACTTTGATGCAGATCGCGCCCTCTCCGGTCGTCGCGCTCAACCGCGCCATTGCCGTCGCCCAGCTGCGTGGGCCTCAGAAGGGGCTCGAAGCAATCGACGCCGTGAGCGACCGCGATCGGCTGGCGGCATATCCGTTCTATTACGCGGCTCGGGGCGAACTCGAGTTGCGCCGCAGAAACAACGCGATCGCGCTGGAGCACTTTGCGACCGCGCTCGCGCTGGCTCGCAATCCCGTGGAGCAACGCTTCCTCAAGAAGCGCATCGACGCTTGCGCCGGCGCGATCTGAGCGGTTGCCGGGATTCCGGCCATCCTGGCCCGAACCGGTCGACACCTCGGACACTAACGAATAAAAGGAGTTCCAGTGAAAAGCCAAATCAGATTTTTCTTGCCGGTGCTGGCGGCGCTCGCCGTCGCGGCATGTAGTGCCGGCGGCACTTCCAACGTGCCGTCGTCGCCAGGCCAATCAAGCGATTCGACTCGGCCGATGCCCCAGTGGCAGGCCAAGCAGCTCGGGTACCGGGCTTGCCCCGATACGCGGCGGGGATACATGCATTGCGACGTACTGATCGAGTCGAAGACCGGGGCCGGCCCCAACGTCGCCGGGTTGTCTCCCGCAAACTTTCAGGCCCGCTACAACCTGCCGTCTAGCAAGGATGGAGCCGGCCAGGTGGTTGCAATCGTCGATGCCTACGACAACCCCAACGCTGCCACGGACCTGGCGGCCTACCGCAAAAACTTCGGCCTAGGAAAGGCAAAGTTCACCAAATATAACCAGGAAGGCCAGAAGAAGAACTACCCGCAGGGTAGCTCGGGTTGGGGCGTCGAGGAAGACCTCGATATCGAAATGGTCTCGGCGGGCTGTCCGAAGTGCACGATCTATCTGATTGAGGCTAACGACAACAGCGGAACCAACCTTTACGATGCGGAGATCGAAGCCGTGAAGTTAGGCGCCGGCATCGTCAGCAACAGCTGGGGCGGCGGCGGCGGATCTTCCTCCGGCGGCGCCTTCGACACGAAGGGAATATTGTATCTCGCCAGCGCCGGTGATGGCGGTTACGGGATGCAAGATCCGGCCGATTATCAAACCGTCGTCTCCGTCGGCGGCACGCTTCTCTCGGTCGGCAGCGGCTCGAAGTTTACTGAAACCGTTTGGCCCGACAGCGGCGGCGGCTGCTCCGTTGTGACCAAGCCTTCGTGGCAGAAAGACAAAGGCTGTACCTTCAGAACGGGTAACGACGTCTCTGCGGTCGCATGGAACGCCGCCGAGTACGATACGTATGACAACCCGGGCTGGTTCACCGTCGGTGGGACGAGCGTATCCTCACCGCTGGTTGCCGGCATGTTCGCCCTCGCCGGAAATGCCAACAAGCAGTACGGCGGAGAAAATCTCTGGAAGCTCTCGAAGGCCAACCTCAAGAAAGACCTGCACTACATCGACTCCGGCGACCTTCAAGGTTGTCCCACGAGCTTGCAGGGCACGTACTTGTGTGACGCCGGAACCAAAGAGTTCGGACAGTACTCGGCGCCGAGCGGTTGGGGCACGCCCAATGGTGTCGGCGCTCTCTAACTAAATAGCTGCGTGAATGGGCGGCGCGTCAAGCGTCGCCCGCTCGCGTAGAGCGACTACGGAGGCTGCGACGACAATAGCTTCCGCAATGTTTTGCCCGCGCTGCAATAAACCAAGCAGCGATAGCGAGAAGTGCACGACGTGCGGCACTCGGCTCAAGACTCTGGAAAGCGCGAAGCGCCGAGGCTGGGCGGCCTTTGGTGCCGGTGTTTTCTTGGTAGTGTTCGTCTCGGCGATCTGGATTTGGGTCGATCGTCTCGTCGCCGGTAAGATCGCCCCCGGAGCGGCCGGCTTCATCGGCCGGCTCAACGTGGTGTTCCTGCTCATCGTATTCTGTGGTGCGCTCGGGATGTTCAACGGTTGGGGTCAAGCCCACTGCGGCCGGACGAATCGCGCGATCGCTTTTGGGATCCTCGTCGTATTCGCCGTCGCGCTGTTCCTCGCATACGCTGCATCGAACGCGTTCAACGCCCCCTAGGAGCCTGAGGCGCCATAGGAGGCGGCCACTTGACTACGAAGGTGCCTGGCGAATGGAGGGTCGTTAAATTGAAGGTTTCGCATCGAGTCTACGCCGCGCTCGCCGCGCTGGTAATGGCAACGGGAGCGACGGCTTTTGCTGCCACGATGAAGGTCGAGGGAACTCCGGTGCCCATGGCTCCGAAGCCCGATATGTCTGCACTCAAGTTTTTGATCGGTACGTGGCAATGCTCCGACCTAAGCTCTCGCCGTCCGGGCCCGTTTAACGTCACTCAGGTCTACTCGATGGACCCGAGCGGCTACTGGCTTCTAAGGGACGATACGACGCACAAAGCATCCTGGATCCCGCGAGATTTTCACAGTCAAGCCAAAGTCACGTACGACGCACTGGCAAAGCGTTGGGTTCGGATAACGACCAGCGATGCCGGAGGCTACAGCGTGGCGACCGCTCCGACGACGACCGGCGGGAAAAGCACCTACACGTACGTGATTCAAACGAAGGCGCCGGACATCGCTTCATACGGACCGCTGGTCTTCGTCAAAGTCAGCGACACGAAGAAGACGATGACCACCTCGTTTACGGAAACCAGCGGTCGCGTCGTCAACGCCAAAGAGACCTGCACGAAGTCGTAGTCCGTCACGGGCCGGCGCTACCGGACGCTGAATGAAGGTGGGTTTCTTCGAGCGACCCGACCCTCGATTAATCCTAAGCGCCGACCCAACTCCGCCGGCAGCGGTCGCTGCGGCTTTAAAGCGCCACGCGCTGGCGTTCGCCGTGTGCTTTCTTGCGCTCGCCGGCGCATATGCCGCGAGCATCGACGCGGGGCTGCACGCAACTGCCGTGACGCGTGGCAGCATCGTCGCAACGGGGCTAGACGCCCCGGTCTCGATCGTCCGCGACGGGCGCGACATTCCGCACATCAGGGCGGCAAACGAGCACGATCTCTACTTCGCGCAAGGCTACGCGCAGGGCTCCGATCGGCTCTTCCAGCTGGACTTGACGCGTCGCTTTGCCTACGGCCGGCTCGCCGAGGTGTTCGGAGCCAAAGCGCTCGCATTAGACAAAGCACAGCGAGCGGTAGATATCAGCGCCGTCGCCGCGCGTCAACTGCGCGCTCTGACGCCGCGCGACCGTGCCGCGATCGCGGCATTTAGCGAAGGCGTTAATGCGGCGGCAGCATCGCAGTCCTTGCCGGTCGAGTTCCACATGCTGCTGTACCGGCCCGCGCCGTGGACGCCGAAAGATTCCCTCGCGGTCTCGATCGTCGTCTCGCTCGAACTCGCCGATTCGTGGCACGACGTCTTCGCGCGTGACGCCGTTTGGCGCGAACGCGGACCGCGTTGCTTCGATAGGCTTTTTCCGTTGTCCGATCCCCGGTACGACGTTACGATCGGCGGCGCGCGCAACGCGCAACCCGCGCCCGGTCATCCGGTCGAGTGCGATGCGTCCGGCGTTGCCGTGCGGCCGCAGCGGGATTCGATCGGCAGCAATGCTTGGGCCGCGGGCTCGACGCGGAGCGTCGACGGGCATGCCTTGATCGCAAACGATCCGCACCTTATCTTGACGATTCCCGGCATTTGGTACGTGGTAGATCTCGAATCGCCGCAAATGCACGTCGCCGGCGCGACGATTCCCGGGATTCCCGGCGTCGTCCTCGGGCACAACGAGCGCCTCGCATGGGCATTGACGAACGCGGAGATGGCGACGACCAGCGTGTTCGAGGCCGGACGTCTCAGCCGGAGATGTTGGGTCACGGAGCGGTTCCGCGTGCGCTTTGCACGCGATACGACCGCATCCTACTGTCGCACGTCGCGCGACTTCTCGGTGCCCAACGACAATGTAAGCTCGGCGACGGCCCTCGTGCGTTGGCCGATCTACGCCGAGAGGCGTTCGGCGATTGCGACGGTGCTCGCGCTCGATCGCGCGCGGGATATAAGCGCCGCATTGCGGATCATTGCGAACTACCGCGGGTCTCCGCAGAACTTCATTCTCGCCGATCGCAGCGGCAAGGTCGCCTATCACGTCGCCGGCCTCGTGCCCAACGATCCGGCGTGGGGACGTTACGTCCACCCTGCACGCGACAGACGCGCGGACTTCGCGCCGATTCCGTTCGCACGGCTCCCGCAAGAGGATCCGGCTCGCGACGCCATTCTGGTCTCCGCCAATAATAAGGCGTACGCTTCCGGCTATCCCTACCGTTTGTCCGCGCAGTTCGAACCGCCGTACCGCGCATATCGCATCGCGGAGCTGCTTCGCCTGCGGCCGAGGTACGACGCCGAGTATTTTGCACGGATGCAGCTCGACACGCTTTCGCCGATCGATTTGGAGATCGCGCGCGACGTCGTGCGATTCGCCCGCGCGCACCCCGAGCAGGAACCCAGGGCAGCCGTGCTCGCGACGCTGGGACGATGGGACGGCCGCTTCGAACCAGATTCGCACGCGGCCGCGTTAGAGCATATGCTCCGGGGATCGGTCCTCGGAGAGGCTCCCGAGTTTAGCGCGCGGCTCGACGAGCTGCGCGGCGTCGACCACGCCGCGGCGCGCAATCTAGAGTCCGACCTCGACGGGTGGTTTTCGTTTGCGTTCTCGCAGCGCCGTGCCTGGCGTGAGGCCGGCGGCATGCGCATCGAGCATCCGCTGGCGCCGATGAACTTCGCCTTTCTCAACGGTGCGTGGCTCCCCGGCGAGGGAGACGAGTATACGATTCACCTGCAGGAGCCCGGATTTGCGCAAAGCCTGCGCGCCGTATGGGAGGTCGGCGATTGGGATCGCGGCGGCATTGCGATTCCCAGCGGTGAGTCGGGGGAGCCGGGCTCCCCGCACTACACGGATCTCACGCGCGCTTGGGTCGCCGGTAGCCTGCAACCGCTTCCGTTCAGCCCCGCCGCGATCGCGAAGAACGCGGCCGGCACGCTGATGCTCCTCCCGCGCTCTCCCGGGACTGGCTCCAACTAGCTACCAGAATATCCGCGATAATTCATACGCGCTTGGCAAGGAAGGAAGAAAGGGGCGCCTTGCATATTCTCTTTGGCAAAAGGAGTGCGTCAATATGCGCTATCTTAGGATCGCCGTTGCAATCGTTGCGTTTTGTGTCGCGCAATCTGCCGTGGCTCTGGCTGACGGAGCCGTCCGAACGTACTACATTGCGGCCGACGAGGTCACGTGGAACTACGCTCCAAGCGGGATCAATCAGGTGACCGGCCGGCCTTTCGACGAGATGGAGCGCCCGTATGCGGCGCACGACTCGGACCATATCGGCAGCGCCTATCGCAAAGCGGTTTACCGCGAGTACACCGACGGAACGTTCCAAACGCTCAAGCGTAGATCGCCGAGCGACGAATATCTTGGGATTCTCGGTCCGATCGTTCATGCCGAAGTCGGCGACGAAATCAAGGTGGTCTTCAAGAACCAAGCCTCGCGCCCGTACAGCATCCATCCTCATGGCGTGTTCTACGCGAAAAACTCGGAAGGGATGGCTTACAACGACGGCACCTCAGCGACCGACAAGATGAGCGGCGCCGTCGCCCCCGGGCAAACGTACACCTACACCTGGGAAGTTCCCGCGCGCGCCGGTCCTGGTCCTAACGACCCCAGTTCGGTGGTATGGCTTTACCACTCACACGTTGACGAACAAAAGGACGTGGACTCGGGCCTGGTTGGAGCGATCGTCGTTACCGCTCGCGGCATGGCAAAACCGGACGGAACGCCGAAAGACGTCGATCGCGAAGTCGTCACGCTCTATCGCATTTTCAACGAAAACCAGAGCTGGTATTATAACTGGAACGTCGCCACGTACGATCCGGCCCTCAAGCGGGCGAAACGATCGGAGTTTATCGGAGTCGATGCCAACGGCGCGCCGACGCTGACCGGATTAGGATTTGCCGACGGCAACTTCAAATTTACGATCAACGGCTACATCTATGCAAATGGGCCGAAAATCGTTATGGAAAAGGGCCAACGAGTGCGCTGGTACGTAATCGACGTCGGCAACGGCTTCGACTTCCACACGCCTCATTGGCACGGCAACACCGTATTGTGGAGCGGACAGCGCACCGACGTCATCACGTTGATGCCGGCGCAGATGACCACCGTCGATATGGTGCCCGACGATCCCGGCATTTGGCTCTTCCATTGCCACGTTGCCGACCACATGGACGCCGGCATGAGCGCCTATTATCAGGTTCTCCCCTAGCGCCGCGGCCGCGCGCTTAGACCTAGGGCGAGTATTCGAATACGATCCCGCCGGCTTTCCCGAAGCCCCATATCGTCGTGCCATAGAGCGACCCGCTGATGGCGGTAAGGTTGTCGTAGGGAACCTGACCCCCGGCGCCGCCCGTGAAACTATGGAGCACGGTCTCCGACCCCGACGGCGTTATCGTGTAAATCGTGCCCAGCTTTTTCGCTCCGCCGTACGCCGTCGTGCCGTAGAGCTGGCCGCTCGAAACCGTTAGCCCCGCGAAAGGTTCGGCGCCGTCCTTTCCGCTGCCGAAGCTGTGGAGCACGTTCTCAGAGCCCGACGTAGTGATCGCGTACACCGTTCCCTTCTTGTGCGCCCCGCCTTGCTGCGTGGTTCCGTAGAGCGTACCGTTCAACTCCGTCAGCCCCCCAAAGGGGTAAGCGCCGTCGGTACCGCCTTGGAAGTTATACAGAACGGTATAGTTCGAACCGCCCGGACTGATCGCGAAGACGGTGCCGTCGTTATTCGCGCCGCCCGAGGACGTCGTGCCATAGAGCATGTTGTTGTATTCGAGCAGGCCGCCGAGCGGCAGCGAGCCGTCCGATCCGCCGGTAAAACTGTGGAGCACTTGTTCGGCGCCGGAGGCGGTGACGGTAAAGACCGTCCCGGTTTCGGTCGAACCGCCGAAATATGTGGTGCCGTAGAGCGTGCCGCTAACGTTTGTCAGACCCGCACGCGGATCGTTCCCGTCTTTTCCGGCAAACGCGTGGACGACGCTCTCCGATCCCGCGGTCGTTAGGGCAAAAACCGCCCCTTTGTCATGCTTGCCGCCTTCCTGGGTGGTTCCGTAGAGCGTGCCGCTGACGTCGATCAGTCCTGCATAGGGCCGTGCGCCGTTGGTGGCCTTGAAGCGGTATAGGACGCTATACGCACCCGACGCGCTGATTTGGTAAACGGTGCCGCATCCATGTCCCGGATAGCACTCTTTGTTGGAATCGCCGCCGAAGTTCGTCGTGCCGTACAGCGCGCCGCCTTCGCTGAGCAACGATCCGACTGGAATCACTCCGTCGTGCTCGGCTTTGAACACGTGAAGCGTCTTGAAGTTCGAGCTGCCCGTTGTAGGCTGACTCGTCGTCGGAACCGATGGAGTACCCGGCATGCGCGAGCAGCCGATCAGAATCGTGATACATAAAGCTGAACCAACTCTTCGCATGATGGTTGTCTCCCGAAATTTACGTGGCTGCCGTTGTTCCGCGACCTTCTGTGATCGCGTACTGAGTCCTTGCCGCACGGCTTTCGGGCCATTTGAGTAGGGGCGATGCTCCGGGAAGTAGCCTGCTTGCCCCGCCGCCCTTTACCTTCGCCGGAGGTCGACGCCGGGTAGGTGAGCGGTACGGTATCGGAGAAGGCGGATTTTACAACGCTAGTCAGGACGATCGGGAGCAACTGTGATGCGTTACGTTCGTTCGGCTTTGTGCATCATCGTCAAATCGCTCCCCAACGGAGGTTGTAGAATGGCCCTTCACTTTTATCGACCAATAATACCGGCAGCGGTGATACTCCTGGCGTCGTCAGGCTGTGGAGCACATGCAGTCCCGCTAAGCGACGGAACTGATCCGTCGCTGCAAAGCCCGAGGATCCTTGCAAGTCACACCCGGCCGGCCGATACGACGTCGATTCTGAAGAAGCTCACGAAAAACGTCACCATCGGGTCGACCGTCGATGCCAAGAATGGCGACGAGGGACCGCGCGCGATCTTTATCGTCCCCAACGACAGCCACGGCTTGCTGACCAAGGGCCAGCTCGTCGTCTGTAACTTTGAGGACTCGTCCGGCGTCCCCGGCAACGGAACGACCATTGAGGTCCTCAATCCGAAGGTGGGCGCGACGCCCGTGCGATTTTTTCAGAATGCTCTAATTAAGGGCTGCGACGGAGACGCGATCAGCGCCCACGGCGGTACCGTGTACGGCGCCGGACTTACCAGCGGCAAGATCGCTGTGATCTCCAAGAAGGGAGTGTTGTCGAAAACCTACAGCGGTAAGACCGTCACCGCTCCGATTTCGGATACGACCGCCGACCCCCCGCAGAATTTCTCTCCCTTATATCTGTACGCCGGCACTACGACCGCCGGAGGGATACTGAGCGTCAGCGTGGGCTTCTATGGTAACGGCCAGGCAACGCAAGTGGCGAAAGGCTTTGGCGTCAGCGATGGTTCTGGGGGTCAGCTGGGGCCGTCGGGATTGCAGTACAGTCCAAAGATCGATACGCTCTACATCGTCGACGGCGTCACCAATACGATCGCGGCCTTCTCCAACGCGAGCAAGCTTTTGGATAAGGATGAAATCACCGTCGGAGGCGACGGGAAGACCTTCAACTGCAAATATCCCAAGACCACGTGCGGGAGCCTGGTTTACAGTGGGTCCCCGCTGAACGCACCGATGGCCTCCGCATTGCTTCCCAACGGGAATCTCGTCGTCGCGAATACCCAAGGGACGGCAAATACGCTGGTCGAGCTGACTCCGGCGGGTCAAGTACTCGACACCGAAGCGGTCGACACCAGCTCGACGCAAGGCGTCTTCGGGCTCGTCGCCAGCGGGACGAACGACTCCAACACGGTTATCTATTACACCGACGCGAATTCGAATACCGTTCAGGAACTCGAGCCGTGAGGCACGGGGGCTCCGGCCGCGTTACTGGTGGGTGAGAATCACCACGTAGAGGAGTCCCATTACGGCATCCGCGCAGACGACCGCAACAGTTAGACGTCGTCTGCGCAACGGGCTTGCGATCACCAGGCCGCCGAAGACGAGTTTCTCCGCGGCCCCAACGATCATGGCAGCTATGCGAGCTTCGGGGTTATAGGCGGCGTAGATCAACAAGCCGCCGACGAGCGCGACCAGCAGACTCCAGTGGCGAGCCATCAAGATAACCGTAGCATCACTCGTATCCTCGCCGAGAAGAAAGGCGAGAAGTTGGCGTGGCGCGACCAGGCCGGCGCCGACCACGGCGGTCAGGGCGCCGGTAACGAGAAGGATCGGGCCGGTATAGGTTTCCGTCAGCCGTTCACTCCGGAGACGACGCGCGTTTGATGGGCGTCTTGATGGAGGGCCGTGTGTTCCGCGGGGGTCTTCGGTGTCGGCTCGAGATCGAACGTTACGGTGTTGATCGTCCCGGTGAAAGCGAACGGCGACCGGTACGTCGGCGAAACCGGCGCGCGATTATCGCACCCGATGTCCATGCAGGCATAGCCGGAGAAACGCCCGGGCACCGTGTGTTCCATTCTTCCTTCGGCAACGATCTTGCCGTTGACGAGGAGCCTCGTGACGCCGCCGGTCCCCAGTTGTGCCTCGTCCGCGACGAACTCGAACCGCGCGACGACCTTCCCGGCCGGCAGGGACTCGGGCGATGAGATCGTCCAGCCCTTGGCAATCCCGCGTAAGAGAGCGTTGGTGGCTCCGAGTTTTTCCAGAAGCTTCACCAACCGGGGATGAGACGGGCCTTGCGTCGTCGGGATGCCCAAGAAGCTGTAGGTATGGTGCAGTCTTCCGTGCTGAACGTAGAGCGAAAAACCACCGAGGAAGTCGGCGTTGGCAACGATGGCGCCCTCCGCGCCGCCGGCTGGAATGACGATGTCCGCCTCAATCGCGTACGACGTGCCGTAAAGGTGCGGGATCATCCCTGGGGCTATATTTTCGACGCCTGAATAGAATGTAAACCGTGTCGTCTTACCGGCGCCGGGCGGCAGCACGCCGAAGAAACTTGCCAGCGCGCCGAGCAAAGGCGTAACGTTATAACGCTCCGCCTCTTTCCAGAAGAGTGCCTTCAGTTCGTTCAGAGTCTCGGGAAATTTTTGCGCTAGGTCATTTGCTTGAGAGAAATCCGCCATCGTGTCGTAGAGTTCCCAGACGTCCTTCTCCGGATCCCAGACGCCGGGCGCAAACTGCTCTAAGGCCTTAGGATCCAGTGCCCACGGAATGCGATCGAGCTTACAACTGGCAATCCAGCCATCTTTATACATCGCGCGATTGCCGAGGATTTCGAAGTACTGCTGCGTGTGGCGTTCTGCGGCGGTTGCATTGTCGAAGGTGTAGGCGAAGCTCGTGCCGTGTATCGGCATCTGCTCGATCCCGTTGACGAACCTCGGCGCGGGAACTCCCACGAGTTCCAGGATCGTAGGAGCAACGTCGATCACGTGGGTGAACTGAGATCGAATGCCACCCTTGCCGGTAATTCGCGCCGGCCAGGAGATCACCATCGGATCGCGCGTCCCGCCAAAATGCGAGGCAACCTGCTTCCCCCATTGGAACGGCGTGTTGCCCGCCCACGCCCATGCACAAGAAAAGTGAGGGGCGCTGCCGGGTCCGCCCCAGGTGGCGGCACCACCGTAGACCTCGGCGAGATCCAGCTGCTGTTCGGCGGTCAGCGGGATTCCGTTGAGCACGGTCAGCTCGTTGAAACAGCCCGTGGTCGTGCCTTCCATGCTCGAGCCGTTGTCGCCGTAGATATAGATGACCAAGGTGTTGTCGAGAATGCCGATATCGTCGATGGCGGCAATCACTCGCCCGATATTATAGTCGGCGTTCTCTTGGTAACCGCAGAAGACTTCCATCTGGCGGGCGTAGAGCGCCTTCTCCGGCGCGGAGAGCGAGTCCCAGGCGGGCATGGCCTCGTTACGCGGCGTGAGCTGTGCGTCGGCCGGAATGATGCCGAGCTTCTTTTGCCGTTCGAACGTTTGCACGCGCAGCGCGTCCCAGCCGGCATCGAACTTCCCTTTATAGTTGTCCGCCCATTTGCTCGCCACGTGGTGCGGCGCGTGACTCGCTCCCGTCGAGAAATAGAGGAAAAACGGCTTGTTGGGATCTTGAGATTTCTGCCCGCGAATCCACGTGATCGCCTTATCGGCCATCGCGTCGGGGAAGTAGAAATCTTCGTCTTGTGGCGGTCCCAGCACCGTGTTGTTCTCCGTGATCACGGTGTCGTATTGGCTTGCTTCGCCGCCGAGGAATCCCCAAAAATAGTCGAAGCCGAGGCCGTTGGGCCAGCGGCGGAACGGCCCTGCCGGTCCCTGCTGGTCGTCGGGCGTTAAGTGCCACTTCCCGAAGGCGGCAGTGTTATAGCCGTTATTCCGCAAAATCTCCGCGACCGAAGCGGCGCTCTTGGGCCACGTCGCATTGTATCCGGGCCACCCGCCGCAGATTTCGGCGATCGAACCGAATCCAACCGCGTGATGGTTGCGGCCGGAAAGCAGCGCGGCGCGGGTGGGCGAGCAGAGGGCCGTCACGTGAAAGCGATTATAGCGAAGGCCTTCTTGCGCGAGCCGCTCGAGTGTCGGGCTCGCGCTAGCCCCGCCGAACGTGGCCGGATTGCCGAATCCGGCATCGTCGACGAGGATCAGAACGACGTTGGGTGCTCCGTTGGGAGCACGGACTGGAATCGGAAAATCCGCCACGCTCCCCTCGAGCGTTCGGTTTGCGACGCCCTTGAACGGACGATCGGGAATGGGCAGGATGGTACGGTCGAGCGCTTCACCGTCGGGCATCGTTAGCGTCCCCGTGGGGTGAAGTTCGTGCTCCGGTCGACGATCGTGAGGTTCTTACTCTGCCCGTTCACCGTCGTGGTAGAGGCATAGCGCGTGCCGTCGGGCAGACTGGCGAAGCGCACCTGTATCGTGACGCCGTCAGACGGTTGATCTAGATACGAGGAGACGTCGATTGAAGTCAGCGCTTTGGGGTTGTTGCGCAGGGTCATTAGGATCGCATCGCCCTGCTTGAGGTAGTTCGAAATTACGATGGTCGAATAGCCGGTGCTCGTCGCCGGCTTGACCGCGACCGAACCCCGTGAGTAGAGCTGCTGAATCTTCGTTGGGTTCAAAGGCAAGTAACTCTTTGAGAGCGCGCCGACCTGCTGCGCGTACGCCTCGAAATTCTCCTTGACCCGATGTATGATCCCGTGCTGCCGGCCGCCGCTCGATGGAGCGACGGGCTGCGCGATCAGCGTTCGTGTCTGCCGGCCATCCGATCCGAGCGCAACCTGATAGACGCTCTGCTCCTTGACGTCGCCCTTCACGCTTATCGTTTCTTGCGTCTGCCACGTGTAGCGGGAAAGCTGCTGCTGATTGGCTGCCATCAACTGCTTCACTTGCTGCATTTTCTGCGCGAGCGATGCATTCTGCGCCAAACTGGGCGCCGCATAAACGAAAAGTCCGGTAAGAAATAGAGCGACCGGAATGCCTACCTTCACAAATACTCCTCCATTGGTTTCTAGCTAAAGAGAAGTCTAGCACACCCGATCGGGATTAAGAGGTTGTGTTCACCATCCCTAATTTCACCGATATGCCGAGACCTTCGGACGTGATAAGCTGGGCGGTCAGCCATCCTGACGAGGCCGGCCGCGCAATTTTGTCCCTCACCTGCGCGGCCGTACATCTAACGTCGCAGCGAGGCGTCGAAACGATCGTTCGATGCAGACCAGTCGCCGCGGCCGGAGGGCATGAGATCGAAAAGATGCCAAACGGGACAGAGCAGATCGATCCCGCGCTCGCGGTCCTCGAGCATCGGATGGGCCGTGTAGACGTGGCGCACCTCGTCACCGCTCTTTGCAAAGACGACGATCGTTGAATCCGGGTTGCCCTCGGCATCTTCGGCATCGATGGCTCGTGCGAACGCGGAACCGTCGTCGGAAAGCAGCCGCAGCCGCTGCCACTGGCGGTGGGCGCCCCAAGCTTGCAACTTATCGACCGGAGCGCGCGACGCGACGACGAAGTTTGCCCGCTGCGTCACGTGCGGCGCGACGCCGTTAAAGCCGTCGATCCAGAGCGAGCACATTGGACAGAAGCTGTCGTCGTTCGCCCAGTACATCAGGTGATAAAGGATTAGGTAAGGCTTGCCGTGTGCGAAGAGATCGGACAAACCAACGCGCTTGTCGCCGTCGAGAAACTCGTAGTTGGGAACGATGGGCCCCGGCGGCAGGCTGCGCCGCATTGCCGCGACCTCCTCGATCCGGTCGCGCAGTTCGATCTCGGCGCTGCGTAGTCGATCGCGCGACTGACGATACGCTTCGTCGGCTCCGGGCATCACGATGCTTGGATCCGCCATGCCGTTTCCTTTCGGGGTAGGCGGAGGTGTATACTCGTCTCCTATAACCGGGCGAACGTCCGGTAGATTCCTCACTTGAGGAGCTGAGAGGGGGAGCACCTTATGTTTGAACTTCCGAATCGTCCAAAGCGCGTTGCAATGGGAGCCGCGATTATTATTGCCGTCGGAGTCTCGTGCCTGGGCATCGTGCGCGTCCAGCGCTTTATCGAGCCCGCCGGCGGCGTTAGCTATGCGTGCAGCACCGGGAAGGCCTGCGTTGAGGGCAGTTCCACCGGCAGCCCGTATGGGGTCTACGGTCTCTCAACGGGCGGCAACGGCGTGGAGGGTCGATCGAGTGCGGCGGAGAGGTCGGGGGTTTCGGGCGTGCAGCTCGGGGCTTCCGGGATCGGCGTTTATGGCGAGTCGCACGACACGTCGAAAAAGTACGCAGCGGTTTTTGCACGAGGTGACGAGAGCACGACGAATATTTTTTATGGAGAAAATGCCGCGACCCATACGTCGTGCCTGATCGATCCGCACTCCAATCTGATATGCACCGGAAGCATCGAGGGTACGCCGTCGGAAAAACTCGTCGGCGTGATGGGCAAATCGAACGAAGAGTATGGCGTCGAGGGAGTCTCATACCTTACCGACGGTGTTTACGGAGTCACGAGTTCAACGACCGGAAGCTCCGGGGTTAGCGGTATCGCGATGGGGGGAAGCGGTGTAGCGTACGGCGTTTTTGGAAGTTCCTCAACCGGCGCCGGTGTCTACGGACAAGGAAGTTCGCCGAATACCGTTGGCGTCTACGGACAATCCTCAAACGCTTATGGCGTCCAGGGGATCTCGACCAGCGGTCCCGGTGTTTCGGGCGGCTCCACAAAGGGCTACGGCGTCCAAGGAGGCTCGACAGACAACTTCGGCGTTTACGGCGGTTCGTCGAACGCTCCCGGCGTCTTCGGAACATCTTCAAACACCTACGGTGTCGAAGGCGATTCGACGAAGGCTGCTGGCGTTTACGGAACGGCCTCAAGCGCCTACGGCGTCGAAGGGACTTCGGCTTCGTCGAGCGGCCTTTACGGCATCACTTCCAGCGCTACCGCCGGGGGTGTGTATGGCACAGTATCGAAAGGCGGTTACGGCGTCGTGGGTGTCGACACGAACGACGGCCTCGTTTCCGAAGCGGGCGTCTATGGCATTGACGTTTCGAGCGGCACTGGCGTATGGGGGCAAAGCCCGGCCGGTATCGCCATTGCCGCCAACGTGTCGAGCAGCGCAGGCGAGCTTTTCTACGGCCAAGGCGTCAGTGGCGCATCCTGCCTGATGGACGGGCTCGCAAATCTAACGTGCACGGGAACGATCATGGGTGGAACGAGCTTGGAGACCCGGCACCGTACCGGCACCGGGCGTCACGTTCTCGCATTCGCATCGGAGTCGACGTCGGCAACCATCGAGGATTTCGGAACGGCACGGATGATCCGCGGCATCGCAAACGTGCCGATCGAATCAACCTTTGCGTCGACGATCGACCCGAGCGGTTCGTATTACGTTTTCCTCACGCCATTGGGAGACACGCGCGGCCTCTACGTCAGTATGAAAACGCCGACCGAGTTCAAAGTCCGTGAAACGGAAGGTGGCCATTCCAGTCTGGCCTTCGACTATCGCATCGTCGCTCACCCGGCCGATGCGTCGAACGGCCGGCTGCCCGATGCGCCGGCTGTTAAGAGGCATCATATCCCGCGTATAAGCAGGGCCGGTCAAGTGTCGCACCCCCGTTGAGCTAAGGCGGTTGCGCGGCACTTCGGCGTCACGGAAGCGCGCAAGCGCGCGTTTCAAGAAGCATGCTTCTTGCGCAGGCGGTTCTCGTCGGCCAGCAGCTGGTCGCCCAAGTTACAGCGACCCCCAGCTCGAGCGAGACGCCGCCACCGCTCAAAGAGATAGGTCACGTCCACACGTCTCGATTGTGCAGCGTGCTCCGGCACAGTCTTTTCCCAGCCGTCGCGGGCTTGCGAATCGACGACGATATGATCGGCAAGGGGCAGACGATGATGCAAAAGACCGCCGACGACGCAGCGCTCGGCGCGACGAGCGCGCAAATCACGGGCGGTGCCGGCGCGGGCTCGGAGATGGACAACTTCCAACTCGGGGTCCTCTCCTCGGGCCTGGCGAGAAACCTCGGCAAGATCGAAGCGCTGTTGAATGATGCCGGCAGTTTTCAGACGGATCCGACGGACGACGACGGGCGCATGCTCTCGGCGGCAAAAGCGCGCCTGGAGGCCGTGGCCGCCCGACAGCGCGTATCGCTCAACGTCTTGTCGGCTACGGCTGAGATTAACTCGGCCAACGACCTGCGCGCGCAACGCGACATCATCCCCTACGAGCACGACATGAGTGGCGCTCAGACGCCGGCCTTTACTCCCATCACCCTGCCCGACGCGCTTGCCGCTGCAAGAAAGGCGACTGGGGAGAGCGAGCTCGACGTCGCGCCGGCTATGGTCCCGATCGCCGAGGCTTGCCGCTAAGGCGGTCTAAGATCACAGCGATAGCGAGAAGACCGTCCCGCAACCGACGGGGCCGAAGTTGTTATAACAGGCCGAACTATTGCCGCCTTCGTCGGTCGTACCGTAGAGCGTGCCGTTCACGTCGATGAGGCCCGCAGACGGCGTTCCGCCATTGGATGGGTAGCCGGCGAAGCTGTAGAGTACGGTTTCCGCGCCGGACGTCGTAACCTTAAAGACCGTGCCGTCACTCGCGTTGCCGCCTTGGCCGGTGGTGCCGTAGAGCGTTCCCTTTATGTTCAGCAGGCCCGCATACGGCTCGTTGCCGTCGCCCGAGCTATTTTTGAAACTGTAGACCAGACTCTCCGTGCCCGACGGCGTGATCTTAAAGACGGTCCCGATGTTGCTGGACCCGCCGTTCACCGTGGTGCCGTACAGCGCGCCTTTTACGGCGGTCAGACCTGCGAATGGGAACTCGCCATTCGCCGTCGTGCCTGGGAAGGTGAAGAGCACGTGTTCGCTGCCCGATGTCGTCACCTTGAAAACCGTCCCGCAGCCCGCGCCCTGAAAGCCGCTGCACGAACCCGTGCCGCCGACTTCCGTTGTACCAAAGAGCGTACCCCCGAAGTCGATCAGGCCGGCAATCGGGGTGGCGCCGTCCGCACTCCCTGCGAAGCTATGGAGAAGCGTCTCCTTGCCCGACGCCGCGATCTTGAAGATCGTGCCGTAGTTCTTCGTGCCGCCCTCTGAGGTCGTCCCGAAGAGCGCGCCTTTGACATCGGTTAGGCCCGCTTGCGGGAAAGCGCCGTCACCCGCGCCGCCTTTGAAGCTATAGACGAGGCTCTCTTTGCCGGACGTCGTGATCTTAAAGACCGCCCCGCAGCCGGTTGAATAGCATCCCAAACCACCAGCGCTCAGAGTTGTGCCATACAGCGCGCCCTTGACTTCGATCAAGCCTCCGTACGGGTTGGCGCCGTCGCTCGTTCCGCCGGCGAAGGAGTGGAGCACGCTCTCCTTGCCCGATGTCGTGATTTTAAAGACCGTGCCGTAGCCGTTCGCACCACCGTCGATCGTCGTGCCATAGAGCGTGCCGCTGACGTTGACGAGGCCCGCGTAAGGGGATGCGCCGTCCCCATCGGATGCGAAGTTGTGGAGAACGGTCTCCTTCACGACGGGCCGCGCGGCGGAAGCGCCGGCGCTAGGTATTGCGGCGCTCTGCATGCCCGAGCACCCGGCGATAAAAAGAACGAAGGCTGCGGCGCTGAGGGCACGCCCCACAAATGATAGCATCGGCAACTCCCTTTGGAAAAGCGGCGACGGATCGACTTGAGTCGAGGTCGACGAGTTTACGCCCAAGCCGCGACATGCCCTGGCAACCCGAGGGCGCGCTCGCAGACCAAATGCCGATGGTAACCGTCACCTCTGTGCTATAATAACCGCGCCGATCGCTCGGGTTCGAGACGTTCTGAGCCTGCGCATTGTCGATACCTTGCCGTCGGCACGTCGCGCCTATTGAGGAGGGTTCGGATGCGGCAGAGTTGCCTGTTTCGGGCGTTGTCAGTTCTTGGGATCGCGGCCATTCTTGCGGCCTGTTCGCGCTCCGGATCGTCAGGGACGCTAACGCCGTCTGTCGTGCCCGCAACGCAATCCGCCCAAGGCGCCGAGGGGCCGACGCGGCTCTCCAACGGCGACCTGCTGTACGTGCACTTCGCGAAGCCATTCGGCGCGCACGTTCCCTCGGGAAACGGGCCGTTGATTTACTATGGCGGCCCCGTGCAGAACACCCCGACGATCTACCTGGACCTGTGGGGCTTCAAGAAGTACGGCGATCCCTCAAAGGAAGCGCCTTACCTCGAAAGGTTCCTGAACGGCATCGGCGGCAGCTCGTGGCTTAACATCGTCACGCAGTACTATTCAGGGAGTGGCGGCATCCTGAACCCGCAGAAACAGCTCGTCAGCGTCTGGTCGGACGAAACGAATCCCATCCCGGCCAGCTTGGTAGAGAGCGACGTTGCAAATGAAGCACAGAACCTCGTTAACAAGGTCGGCTATAACGCCGATGCTTCCTATATCGTCGCGACACCACACGATCACAACGTAAGTTGGTTCCCCAAGAAGTATTGCTCGGTGCACGCTTGGGTGCAAACCAAGTCGGGCATCTTCGCGTACACGGACTTTCCCTATAATACCGACGCGCCGGTTAAAGACGGGAAGGGCACCTGCGGTGAGGGCATGGTAAACGGCGAGAAGGGCCTCCTCGACGGCGTCAGCATGTTTTCAGGTCACGAACTCGCCGAGACTCAAACCGATCCGGTGTTTGATAAAGAAGACGCTTGGGAAGCAGCCGATAAACTCCAAGAGGTCGCCGACCTGTGCCAATGGGTCGACTTAGCCAATATCAAGCTCGCGACCGGCACCTTCGCCGTTCAATCGCTTTGGAGCAACGCGGATAACGGTTGCGTCCTTAGCGATCCGGTAACGTTCAACTACACCGGCGCGCAGCAAAACTTCACCGTACCCGCCGGCGTCAAACATGTGACGATTTACGCGTACGGCGCCGGCCAGGGCAGCGTCGCGGGCGGCTTGGTCTCCGGAACGATTGCGGTCACGCCGGGAGAGTCGCTGGCGGTCTTCGTCGGCGGAACAAACAGCGGTAGCACCGGCGGATTCAACGGCGGCGGCGCCGGCAGTCTGAGCGGCAACAGCAACGGTTTTGGCGGCAGCGGCGCCTCCGACGTGCGCCGGGGTGGTAATGCACTAAGCAACAGGGTGATCGTGGCCGGCGGCACAGGGGGCACCGGCGGCGCCGGGGGAGGCGGAAGCGGCTACGAAGGCGGCGCCCCAGGTGACGGCGGCGGTCTCGAAGGCATTGGCGGTGGGCTCGGTGGCGGCCTCGAAACCGCAGGCTTTGGCGGCGGCGGCGGCTCGCAGAAAAAAGGGGGAACCGGCGGAATCGCGGGGTCGTTTAGCGGGCTCTACGAAGGCGGCGACGGTATTGCGGGTGTCATCGGCGCCGGCGGCAACGGCGGCAGCGGCGGCATTGGCGTCGGAAGCGGTAGCGACGGGGGCGGCGGCGGCGGCGGTGGCGGAGGCTACTACGGTGGCGGCGGCGGCGGTGGCGGCGGTGGTGCCTACTACACCGGCGGCGGTGGCGGCGGTGGTGCCGGCGGCGGCGGTGGCGGCTCTGGGTGGATCGAAGCGAGCGCAACGCACAAGAACAACTCCGAAGGCGGCGGCAGCGTAAGTAACGGCAAGATACTCATTTCGTGGTAAGTGAAAAGAAGTCAGCGATTGAACGGATGTTCGCTGATCCAATGAAACCCGCGATGTAAGAGCAGGAACTTCGATTCATCGGCGCGATGCAGCGCCGCGACGATTCGCCGGCCGCCGAGCCGTCCCGAAAGGCGCAACTGGTTCGGCGGCATCTGGACGAATCGTAGAACCCCGCTGAAGTGAGGGTCGCGGTAGCTCGAAATCGTTATCGTCCCTTTCGCGGCGTTGGTTTTTTGGGAATAGTAGCGCATCGTTCCCTCGCGAGACTGCACTACGAAGTAGCCGTAGTCGTCGAAGACGACCTGTTGCCAATCGACGTCTGCGTGGTCGACGGACCAAACGCCGTAAAGCAGTGAACGGCCGGCCGGTCCCACCTGGTCTTGCGCGGAGAAGTAGAGGTCGGTGCCCACGAGATACGCAGCGAACAGCAGTTGCAAAATAAGGCCGGCGAGGTTCAAACGCCCGTTTGAAAAGAAAGGTCGATCGATCGTCAGGCGTTCGGCGCGTTTCAAAACGAAAAATCGGCCCAGACTGGCCAGATCCGGACCGGCAAGGATCAGCGCTGCAACAAGGAGATGGAATGAAAAGAGCTTGACCGGAACGTCGTAACTCATGTTGAGCATAAAGACGTTGCTCATTACGGCCACGCAGAGGAGCGCGCCGAGTGTGGTGAATCGCGGGACGAGCAGAAGAATCCCAGCGAGCATTTCGGCGGAGCCGGCGAAGACGTTGTAAGCCTTCGACATTCCCATGAACGTCCAAAGCAGGCCCATCGGTGAGTGCTGCGCGTACGGCACGATCAACGTGGAAAGCATCGGCGGCGGAAACTGTGACTGAATAACCTTACTGGCTCCGTACGAGCACAGAATCGATCCCAGCCATAATCTCAAGTAGAGGCGCGACCAGCGATAGAGGCGGTCGTAGTTTGTGCGCCTGCGATCGAGAAGCGACCAAAGAACCGTCGCTACGATTGCGGTTACCAGGAAGCAGCCAACCTGAACCCAGTTGTAAGTCGTGTCGCCGCTGCCGTTTTCGAAAATCGTGATCGGCCGGGCAAGGTGCAGCACGTGGGCTCCGACCCACGGCACCACTACGTGCCAGAATCCATCGACCCACTGGCCGGCGCGATCCGCGTAGGGAATCGACGACAATGGAAACGGCGCGCAGTAGAGCAAGAAGTACGCGAATGCAAACCGAAAAGCAATGCGCAGAGAAAGCGACCACGTCGAACTCGCCTCGCTCGTCATGGTAATCCGTTACAGCGCACCGCCGCCGGTTCCCGCGACCCGTCCGCCGTTTTGCCCACTTTCGCTGGCCTGACAGCACTCGCGTGGCGTGCTACGTTCGGGCAATGAAACGAGGGCGGACATGAAAAGAAGCGTTTTTCTAGCGGTAGCAGCGAGCGCCATCCCTATGAGTCGGCTGAGTCGGCCTTCACCAGCTAGAGCCGAAGCGCCCTCCTGGCGCGGGCCGATGCGGTATTGCGGAAGTGCCGTTGTCTGGCTCAACACCGCAAACGGCATTTACTATTACAAGGGCGATCGTTGGTACGGGCGCACGAAACGCGGCGCTTACGCGTGCGAAAAGGAAGCAATCAACGCGGGCAATCGTGCGTGACGATTGCCCTGCTTGCGGCATCGGCGCTCGACGCGAAAGGGTCTGCCCGAGACGCGGGCCGCTCGAGCGGTGTAACGAACATCGTGCTCGTCCACGGCGCTTTTGCCGACGGGTCTAGTTGGTCGAAGGTCGTTCCGCCAGAATCCATTGACGTCGCTTAAGGATGACGTTGCGGCGACGAAGCGCGCCATCGATGCTCAACACGGGCGCGTCTTGCTCGTCGGTCATTCTTGGGCCGGTGCCGTGATCACTCAGATAGGAACGGATCCGATGGTAGCGGGCCTTGTCTTTGTAGCCGCTGCTGCACCGAATGCGGGACAGTCGTTTAGTGAGATGGCGCAAGGATACCCGACACCCCCCCGGGATTGCCCGGCTAAAGGCCGATGCCGCCGGGTTCCTGTCGCTGCCGCTGCATGTTTTAGTACCAAGGTAACGGCCGCGGCATGGAAGACAAAACCCTCATGGTTCGTCGTTGCAAAACACGATCGCATGATCGATCCGAACCTCGAGCGGGACCTCGCCAGAAAAATCAAGGCGCGGACGCTCGAGCTCGACTCCAGTCATGTGGTCATGCTTTCGCGACCGCAACAGGTCGCGGCGTTCATCGCGACCGCCGCCTCGAGCCTGTGATCGGCTTGCAAGACGCGACCAGACCGCGTCGAACGTGGTCCCTGAATGCTCTTCAATCCTCGCTCAGGGTTTCGCCTCGGCGTTCTTGCTATGGTCGCCGGCGGCTTGAACGCGTGCGCGGCCCCGCCGAGGTCCGTTTCGACAGCCCTGCCGAGGCTCGTTGCGACGACGCTCACGCCGCAGCAGCTGCTTGCGCGCTACCGTGACGAGGCGGGAAAATGTCTCGCGCCGGGGCTCTACCATTTCCGTTACCGCACCGTCTCAAACGGCGGCGACGTCTTCCTTGCTGATGCCTACGAAGCAGCCGGCTCGACCACCTTAGGCGATTACCGCCTGGTCGACGAGAGCCACGGCTTGCGAGTCGAGCGCGGACGATTCTCCGGCCGCTCGTGGGTAAGAACCGCCAACGGGCTCGTCTTGCCCGATTCGGTTCTGCCAACCGCGTTCGATCGCGTGCTTAAGGCGGCGCTTCGCAGGTCCGACTCGCGGGTTCGCATCTTGGGCATTACCGCGAAAGCTCCGCACGAATACGTGCTCCAGATTCGACCTAACGAACGGATCGATCAGGAACGATACTTCGACGTCCGCACGTTCTTTTTACGCCGCGTCGTCGCGCAGAACTACGACCGCGCCGTCGAAGTCCGTCGGTACTGGGGATACATCGGCGTCTGCGGGAAGCCCGTCCCGTCGCACGCAGCGACGTCGAGCAGTCTTTCCTCACAAACCTTCGAGACGAGCTTGGTGAAGCAAGAACGCCTGCCCGGCGACCCACGTCGCCTGTTGGCCATTCCTCAATCGAAAACGCCTTTCGTTCCCCAGTATCCTCTCCCCGCGACGCTCAACTCGATGTTCGGGGAAACCGGAATCCTCATTCGCGCGGATATCCAGGGGACGCCGTACTGGTTCGCGCTCGATACCGGTGCCTCAAACATAACGATCGACCGCGATCTGATTCAGCGGCTCGGCGGCCGCGAATTCGATAAATATACCGGAACCAAAGGTGGACCCGTCGAGTACTCGTTCGCGCTTCTGCCTCGTCTCGACATTGGGCCGGTCTATGCCACGAACGTCGCCGTCACCGTGCTGAAGCACGACTATATCGAACAGGGTGTCCATGTCGTTGGCCTGCTGGGATGCGACTTTCTCGGAAGCCGCCCGATCGCCATCGACTTCCGCAAACAGAGCGTTACGCTCCTGAAATCGCCGCCCCCGGCTACGGATCGCCGTTGGACCGTCCTGCAAACGCCGCTGCATTCGGGCACGCCGTCGCTGGACGTGCGTCTGGGGAAGCAAAGTGCGACGCTGGTCCTCGATTTGGGCTCGCGCGTCACGACCATTGACGAGGACGTCTTCGATAATATCGGCGAAAAGCTCAAGCAGCTCGATGAAACCCAGGTGACGTTCATCGCCGGAGTGCCGCTCGATGCGGCCCAGTACGTCGTGCCGCAGGCCTCGGCGGGCAGCATGCAGCTCGGGCCGCTGATCGCGACCGTGGTTGCGGGCGGCCGCGGACAAGAACTCCAGACCGACGGTATCCTCGGGCGCAACGTGCTAAAAGATTACCGGCTAATCCTGGATTACGCGCACCAGCGAACGTACTTTGCGCGCTATCCGACCGACCAGGAGCCGTAGAGCCGCCTGTGGGCGAGTCATGAGCGTATACCGCGTCGAGCTGCTAGAAGCCGAACGGAGTGGACTGGCGGCCTACGAGGCGATGGAACGGTGGGTGAGCCGGCCGCCGGAGGCGCACGACGACACGCCCGGCGCGGTGCTCGAAGGCTACGCGCGGGACTTGCGCGAGAGCCGCGAACGGCTCCTAAAGCTCGTGGCCGGTCACGGTAATCGCGACGACATCGTCGAGGCGCTTGCGAAGAACGAACAATATCACGTCAGTCTTGGACTATCGATTCGAGATAAGCCCGAACCAATCGAACCGGAGTAACGAGAAAGAGCCGCGCCGTCCGCGTCAAACGAGCGTATCGCTTCGACAAAAGCGGTGCCATAGCGTTCGAGTTTGACGTCGCCAACACCACCGATCTGTCGAAATGCCTGCAGCGTCACCGGTTGGCGCGCGCACATCTCGCGCAAGGTTGCGTCGGAAAAGACGACGTAGGGCGGGACGCCTTGATCGTCTGCCAGCCGCTTGCGCAACCCGCGCAGGCTCTCGAACAGCGCATCGTCATGGATCGCAGGGAGTGCCCCAGGCCGACGGCCGCGCCGCTTCTCGGTCTTGGCGACGAAGCGCGGCATGGCAAAAGCGAATGCACGGTGCTCTTTGAGCGCGCGCAATCCCTCCTCGGTTACGAACAAGGTACGATGTTCGGAGGTCTGCTCGATGCAGCCGGTCCGCATCAGCTCCGAGAGGAGAGCCATCCATTCACTTTTATTCTGCTCGGCGCCGATTCCGAATGTCGATAAACGATCGTGTCCCCATGCGATGACCTTCTCGGTACGCTTGCCCAAGAGCACGTCGACGATGTGGTGCGCCCCGCTCGAGAATCCGCTGTGCTCGCGCACGCGATAGATGCATGAGAGCAGCTTTCGAGCGATCTGCGTGCCGTCGACTTGCTCCGGGGGTTGCAGGCAATTATCGCAGTTGCCGCACTCATGAGCAACCGCCTCTTCGCCGAAATAGCGTAACAGGTAACGTCGCCGGCAATGCGTCGTCCCTGCAAAATCGAGCATTTGTCGCAACAGGCGCTCCGCCTTTTCGCGTTCCTGCGAACTCTCTATTTGGCGGATGAAATGGCGCTGCTTCCCGGCATCGCCTCCGCTGAAAAAAAGCGCACAATCGCTGGGGAGGCCGTCGCGGCCGGCACGCCCGGTCTCCTGGTAATAGCTCTCGACATTCTTGGGCAGATCGTAGTGCACGACGTAGCGCACGTTAGGCTTGTCGATGCCCATGCCGAAGGCAATCGTCGCACACATGACGCGGACCTCGTCGCGGATGAATAGCTCCTGGTGGCGAGCGCGCTGCAGCGGCGGGAGGCCGGCGTGGTAGGGGTCGAGAAGAGATGCCGGCCGCGGAAAGCTTCGCCGCCAGCTCTTCTGCGGAGTTACGGCTCTGCACGTAGACGATGCCGCTCTCGTTGGCGCGGGCCGTGCACCAAGAGAGTAGCTGCTTAACCGCGTCGGTTTTTTCGAAGACGGCGTAGCGCAGATTCGGCCGGTTGAAACTTGCAACGAAGCGGCGGGGCCTGCGCAGCTCGAGAAAGCGCTCGATGTCGTCGCGCACGCGCCCGGTGGCGGTCGCGGTAAGCGCAAGAATCGGAACGGCGGGGTAATGCGAGCGCAGCGATGCGATCTGGCGGTACTCGGGCCGAAAGTCGTGTCCCCACTCGCTGACGCAATGCGCTTCGTCGACCGCGATGCGGCGTAAGCTCCAGCGCGCCAAGCCGGCTAGAAAACCCGACATCACGGTGCGCTCCGGAGCGACATAGAGCAGCCGGTACGCGCCACGGTCTAGCGCGGCAAGCCGTGTCGCGGTCGCCGACGGGTCGAGCGAACTGTTGAGGAAGGTTGCCGGGATACCATTGGCTTCCAGCGAGTCGACTTGATCCTTCATCAACGCGATCAGGGGCGAGATCACCAGCGTGAGCCCGGGCTCGAGCAGAGCCGGCAACTGATAGCAGAGGGATTTTCCGCCGCCGGTCGGCAGGAGTGCCACGACGTCGCCTCCCGCCAGCGTTGCCTCCGCGATCTCGCGCTGCAGCGGACGAAACGTCTTGTATCCGAAGTGATGGTTCAGCGCCTCGTCCAGGGTCATCATATAGCCGTCATCGCAAGTAAGCATTACCTTAAAATTATTTCCAGGGCGTTTCGCAATTCTTCCATCGAATGGAGCGCTTGCCTTTATTCGGTTTCGCGATTGGCGGAACAGAGAGAAGGCGCCCGACTAGATGGGCGCCTTCCAGGTAAGACTCAATGCACTCGATCGCGGTGCTAGTTATCTGCCTTGTCGACGTCGTTCACGATGATCACTTTAGCCGCACCGAGGCGCTTCTTCGAGGAACCGTAATCGATAAAGCTCGCGACGCACTGCCCCCTCCCGTGAGCGCCCGCAATGATGTCGTAGCTGCTGTGCAATCGCTTGATCGTAGCGATCAGCCTTGACGTACATCCCGTATCCCTGACGGTAAAGTGGCCTCCCTTAGGACCCTTCGTCGTTACGGTAACGGCGCGCTTGCCGGCCGTCAGCGTCACGGCGCACGGGCTCACGGAAATCCCGTTCTGGGATGGGCATTTGGTGTCAGAACCCAGAGCATTCGACGCTGTCGAAGGTGTCGAAGGTGTCGTTGCTGCGCCGGCACATCCGGCAAGTGTTCCGACGAAAGCCAGAGCCGCGACCGTGCGATTCAAATATGTTAAGGCTTGTTGGCGCATTAACGCTGTATTGCTCCATTGGATTGCGTAACCAGGCGGGCGTAGAGTACTATATCCGGGCAAGAGCGGCCTCCTTTGAGGCCGCTTTCTTAGAGGAGTTACCATGGAAGGTCGTTTACCGCGACTCCGCCGTGTATTGGTGGGGTCCATTGGCACGTTGATCGCCGCGTCGTTATCGACGGGCTGCGCTTCGCACGGCTCGTCATTCGGCGCGATGCCGCCGGGCGCGGCCGCAAGTCGAACCGCTTCGCAAGCGGACGTCCCGCGAGGTGCGGTGCGTCCCGCTGCCACTGTAACGGTGACCAACGTGAACGACGCCGGCACCGGCTCGCTGCGCGCCGCGATTTCCGGCGTCAACGCAAGCCACGCGGCTCACGCGATTATCTCATTTTCGGTAAAGGGCACGATAACGCTCGCGAGCGACCTTCCCGTTCTCCGGGTTCCCGTTACGATCGACGGCGCCTCGGCGCCGGATTATGCGGGCCGGCCTACCGTCGAAATCAACGCCAACGGCGCGGCCGGTCTGATCTTCGCTCGCGGCTCGAACGGTTCGAAACTCCTTGGAATCGCGATCGGCGGGGCCAAGGGTAACGGCATTACTCTCGACGCCGGTTCTATTACGCTCAATCGCAACTACATCGGCCTGGACTTGAAGGGCGCCGAACTGGGCAACGACGGTGACGGTATCTACGTATCGGCGCAATCGTCAAAAGACCGGATCGGTTTGAACCCGTCCGGGGCATCGGGCGCCGTGGCGAACGTCATCTCCGCTAACGCCGGCAATGGCATCAGTCTTCACGGCTCGTCGGGCGACGTCATCGCCGCCAATCGCATCGGCACCAACGTCAGCGGTAAGGTCGCGATAGCCAACGGCGCCAACGGTATCTGGCTCACCGCCGCGTCGAACGACAACGAAATCGGCGGTACCCGTTTCGTCGACAGTGCGACGCACAAAGCAAACAATCCGACCGGCAGCAAAGGAACGACGCAGCCGGTCTTCGTCGTGCCGCCCGACGGAAATCTCGTCTCCGGCAACGGCGCGAACGGTATCCTGATCGACGGCGCTTCGCAAGAGAACGTGCTCAACGGAAATTTCGTCGGCACGACGCAAGACGGTGACGCCGCCATCCCCAACGCCGGCGACGGCGTGCGCATCCTTAGCTCCAACGATAACACCCTTGCGGGCTGTAAGTTCGTCAATAACCCGTTCGTCTACTACAATGTCCTCAGCGGCAATCACGGGAACGGCCTGCGCGTCTACGACTCCAATGGCGTCATCGTTCAGGGCAACTTCTTCGGGATCGGCGCGAACAACTCGACGGTTATCGCCAACTACGCCGACGGTATTCTGATCGATGGATCCTCGCAGAAGACGCAAGTCGGCGGCGTCATTCCACTCGGCAACGTTTCGGCGGGCAACATTCGCAACGGCATCGAAGTCGCCGGGACCGCCGCGGGCTTTATCACGTTCAACACGTTTGGCGGACTGCTGGCCTTCAAGGGCGCCGCCCCGAACGGCAACGACGGCCTGCTGATCACGTCGACGGGCGGCAGCCAGACGGTGCGCACGAACGTTTTCTCGGGCAACATCAACAACGGCATCGAGATTGCGGGAAATGCATCGGGGGTGACGGTGGGACCGGACATCGTCGGGCTGAGCACCAAGGGCAATAGCCTGCTCCCCAACGGCGGCGACGGCGTCCTGATCGGCGGCAACGCCCACGACAACGTCATCGGCGATTTCTACCGCTCGGTCATTCCGCAGAACACCTTCGGAGGCAACCTTGCCTATGGTCTCGCGATCATGGATGGCGCTCACGACAACGACGTCGTGCATAACTTCATCGGCACCGACGTGCTGGGCGCCTTCGCACTTCCAAACCAGCAAGGCGGCATCTACGTCGGAGCTTACGCCGCTCGCAATCGCATCGGCGGCAAGACTACCGATCCGAAGGAGCCGAAACTAAACCTCATCAGCGGCAACGTCGGCAACGGCGTGACGTTGGATGCCGGCAGCAGCTATACGTCGGTGATCGCCAACTGGATCGGTCTGAACGGGCACGGCAAGAGCGCACTTCCAAATACGCGGCGTCCCATCGCGGTGAAGCGCGGCAGCTTCAACAACAAGATCCGCGGTAACATGACCTAAGAAGCGCTCAGGATCGGCTGGCCCGCCTCGGCGGGCCGGCGTCTTCGTTCACTCCAGTCTTCGGATTGGGGCCGCGAAACTGGCTCGTGCCGAATTGGGTCTCGGTTTTGAAATGCGTTTTTACCTCCTTGTGCTGCTGTCGGGATGCCTGTTTCTGCCGTTGCCGGCACTGGCCAACGCCCCCGTTGCGCCACCAAAGGTCTCGGCCGCGATAGCCGGCGCGCAGATCGAGGACGTCACGATCGAGACCTATGGCCAGACGTCCCCGAGCGTGGTTCGCCGTTACCTTTCGCTTCGCAGGGGCTCGCTGCTCGATCAATCGGGCGTCAATCGCGATTTCACAAACCTCCGCAGACTGCCCGGATTCATCCCGAGGCTCGTCATCAGAGAAGGGAGCGCCAAGAAGACGGCTACGCTTCACTGGATCGTCATGGCGAAACTGCTAAAGCCCACCGACCATCCCTTTTACGCCGACCAACCCTTGACGGCTCCGATTCAGGGCATCGGCTACATCGTCACGTCGGCCCCGGTCGACAGCCGCGGCTCGACGTTCTCCAGCTACAGCCAACTCAGCCGCCGCGCAAACCTCGTTCGCGTCTTATACACCTCACCGCTAGCGGTCAATCCGGTCAAGGGCACCGAGACGGACCTCATCGTCGATACGTTCGGTGGGCGTGGCGTGTTCCGAGCGAGTCAACCGCTTGCGATTAACATCTACAGCTGGAACACCGGATACGAGGCCGCTCTCCTGCACGGCGCGACGAACGGAACTCAGTTCGAAGTCGGCGTTCGCGAGACTCGGTCGACCACGGCGCAATCAACGGGCATCGTCTCCCCGTACGTCTTTCAAACCAGCAAATCGCCGGCGCATCTCACGGTCCTCGAGGCAGGCTACTCGCACGCGTGCCCCGTTGCGTCGTCGCAGTGGTATCCGCCCTATTGCCATACCCAGTACCGGCTCGAAGCCTTTGACGCCCTGGGCTGGCTAGGTTCGACCAGCGAGTATCAATCCTACCTCGCGGATATCGCGCAGTACGTTGCGGTCGGCAAGTCGACGCTCGTGCTGCACGGCGCCGAATCGCGCACCGGAGGCGTCGTACCGGATAGCTTCTTGGTGTGCGCCTACGTGCGCGCCTATCCCAAGGCGTTCTGCGGCACGGACGCACAGCAAGCGACCGCGGAGTTCCGGCTCAACGACGCGCTACCGCAGGTCTTCAAGTTCGCGTTCTTCACCGAGACTGCGGCGAGTCGCGTGCGTGGCGGAACGGAAGCCTTTGCGGGGCCGGCGTTTCAATGGCACGCCGACTCCGGAGTCGGCATTATCTTCCGCAACTACCTCCGTTTCGACCTCGCATACGGTTCCGCGGGAGGTCGGCTCTCGTTTGCGCTTCAAGGGCAAACGTACTAGCCCGCGGCATTTCCCGCGGGTTTCCGGGTAAGAGGCGGTAAGGTCAAGTCAGAGGGGAGGATGCGATGAAGATCGCCGTTCTGCACGATGAAAGTGCGTACGCAGCGTCAGAGTTCGAGCATCTGGCCGCCCGTTTGTCCGATCACGACGTCGTAACGTGGCATCCGGGTGAGTCGCCGCCGGCAAACGACTTTCAGATACTCTTGGGTTCCGGGAAGATCGATTGCAAGCTGCTGGAAAGCCAACCGAGTCTGGAACTCGTGCAGACGACGAGTGCCGGTCACGAAGGCGTCGACGTCGAGGCCGCGAGCACCCTCGGAATCTGGGTTT
>DATGGV010000027.1:0-24221 GCA_035308305.1 Candidatus Cybelea sp.
GGTCCCAAGGGTTGGGCTGTTCGCCCATTAAAGCGGTACGCGATCTGGGTTCAGAACGTCGTGAGACAGTTCGGTCCCTATCCGCTGTGGGCGTAGGAGATTTGAGGAGATTGGACCCTAGTACGAGAGGACCGGGTCGAACGAACCGCTGGTGAACCGGTTGTTCCGCCAGGAGCATAGCCGGGTAGCTATGTTCGGATCAGATAAACGCTGAAAGCATATAAGCGTGAAACTGACTCCAAGATGAGATCTCAATCCCGTAAGGGTGAAGAGTCGTGGTAGACTACCACGTTGATAGGCCGGGGGTGGAAGCGCTGCAAGGCGTGGAGCTGACCGGTACTAATCGCTCGGAAGTTTTAACTAACTACGCAACGCTCTCGTGGCACTGGAAGTTCTTCTCTGTACAGCTTTGAAGGTTTCCCGGCGCGATCGGCTCGAGCTCCGGCTCGCCATCGCGGCGGGATTCAAGTTTCTGGCGCCCATGGCGGCGGGGTCCCACCCGTTCCCATCCCGAACACGGCAGTTAAGCCCGCCAGCGCCGATGATAGTCGGGCCGCAGGGCCCCTCGAAAGTAGGACGGCGCCAGATTTTTTCCAACGATAGAGGCGCGTCGCTAAGCGACGCGCCTCTATCTAATTTAGGAGACCTGCGAACGACATGAGCGATCTTCCCGATTTCAAGTTCGACCTCGAAACGGCGAAAGGCTGGGAAGGGGCAGCCGGCTCGGCTCGCCAGCACACCGTCGATGAGTTTCCCGTATCGACGAGCTTTGCCGCCGTTTCGATGCGACTCCAGCCGGGAGCGCTGCGCGAGCTGCACTGGCATGCCATCGCCGCCGAGTGGGCCTACGTGATCGCCGGGCGCTGCAGGGTGACGGTGATCGCGCCGTCGGGCGACGCCGAGATTTCCGACTTCGGGCCCGGCGACGTCTGGTACTTTCCGAAGGGTCACGGCCATTCGATTCAGGGGCTGGGCCCGGCGGAGTGTCACTTTCTGCTGATCTTCGACGACGGAAGATTCTCGGAGTTCGGAACGTTCAGCATCACCGATTGGATGTCGCGCACGCCGCCCGACGTGCTGGCACAGAACCTTCAACTGCCGGCTGCCGCGATTGCAAAACTGCCGAAGCAAGAAGTCTATATCGTGCAAGGCGACGTACCGCCCGACGCGCCGCCGGGCGCGCTCAATCCGAATCTGCAGCCGAGCCAGCTCAACCACAAGTTCCGGCTAGGGGCCGCGCCGCTCCTGAAGTTCGAGGGTGGAACCGAGCAGCTCGTTTCGCAACAGCAGTTTCCGATCTCGTCGACGATTACCGGGGTGATCCTGACGATACGGCCCGGCGGCCTGCGGGAGCTGCACTGGCACCCGAACGCCGACGAGTGGCAATACTACATCAAGGGGCGCTCCGAGATCGGCATCTTCGGAGCAAACGGAAAATACCGCCAGGACGAGTTCGGTCCCGGTAACGTCGCGTTCATCAACCGCGGCTTTGGCCACTATATCAAGCAGATCGGCAGCGAGGAAACGCAGATATTAGTGGCGTTCAATAGCCCCGACTATCAAGAGATCTCGATCTCGGCGTGGCTTGCGTCTAACCCGAAGCGGCTATTGGCAGATAACTTCGGGTTGGATATGGCCGACGTCGAGAAGCTTCCGCATGCGGGGCGCACGATCGTCGGGGCTCAGTCGTAAGCGGACCTTCCTCTACTCGAGGGCGACGTACTGGAATTGCCTGCGGAAGTCGCCGGCGTCGAGCTTCGTCTGGGCCGCGAGCGCGCGCAGCTTCGTTTCGTCCGCAAAGTCGTCGGGCTCAAGGCGGACCATATAATCTCGTGCGATGCGATAGGCTTGCGCGGAGATATCGACTTCGCGGGTGCGGATTCGTCCGGTTGAGGGGTCGAGCAGATCTTCTAAATTGATCGGCTGCACGCGACCGCCCGACAGGGCAATGAGCGCTCCGCTGCCGCCGCCCACCAGATAACGAACCGCGCCAAAGCCGAGCGTTCGGGTGTAGTCTACGTCGAAAGCGACCGGCTTGGCGCAGCGCAGCTCGTAGCCGATGTCTTTCGTATGAACGACCGAGTTGAGGCCGATTTCGCTCAGGCGCTTGCGCACCGCATCGCGCAAGATCGTGCCGAGCGGAATTTCAGCCAGCGGAACGTGCCCGAAGGAATCCCGCCCGAGATTGCCTACCGAGCTAACGAGGTCGTCCCCAACGCGCTCCGTGATACCCTCGGCGACGACGGCGACGCCATGCTCGCGTCCTAGTGAGCGTTGCTTTACGATCGAGCCGGCGATCGTGTCGACAACGGAAGCGAGCGACGTTTTCTCCGGAAACTCTTCCGGTAAAACCGCAACCGTAGCGCCGGCGGATTTGCACATGCCCAGTGAAAGCGAACCGGACTTGCGTCCCATGCAGACCACGATGTACCAGCGCGCCGTCGTTCGCGCATCCTCCAGCAGGGTTTCGACGATGCCCGTGCCGACCGAGCGCGCGGTCTCGTAGCCGAACGTCGGCGCGCCGTCGGGGAGCGGCAGGTCGTTGTCGATCGTCTTGGGGACCGTTGCGATGCCGATGCGGCCTTTGGTGCGTTCGGCGATCTTGGCCGCACCATAGGTCGTGTCGTCACCGCCGATGCAGACCAAGTAACGAATCCCCAGTGCATCGAGCGCGGTTACGCAGCGCTCGAGCGTGGCTTCGTCTTTGGCCGGATTCGTGCGCGACGTGCGCAGAATCGAACCTCCGGTCGTGTGGATGCGCGCGACCTGATCGAAGTCAAGCTCGACGGTTTTCGGCCGGCTACCCGCCGCGAGGTCGCGATAACCGTCGTAGATGCCGATCGCGCGCAAGTCGTACTTGAAGCTTTCTAACGCCGCGGCCGCGATTACGCCGTTGATTCCGGGTGCCGGCCCCCCGCCGACCAAGATCGCCAGCGCGTCACTCATGGGCTAGCCGCGATCTGGATGGAGCGGCCGGATGCGATAAATCTCGCCCGAAGCATCGTCCGCGACGAAGAGACTGCCCTTTGGCCCTACGGCAATGCCGGTCGGGCGGCCGATTCTGATTCGGCAGCTTTGGAAGCCTGAAAGAAAATCCGTCCATTGCGCATTCGGATTCTGCCAATCGACCGGCTTCACCGGCCGGTCACCGTCCATCGGGACAAAAACGACACGCGGCGGGGCCGCGAAACAGCCGCCGGCATCCGTGTGCCACGAACCGTGCACCGCGGCGAAGAGTCCGCCGCGGTAACGCGGCGGAAAGGCGTACGCGCCGCCCTGGTGCTTCGGATAGAATGCTGCACCGATGATCGTAGAGTAGGCGGGAAGCTCGACGAGCGGCTCGACCGTCGCGGAGCAGTTATATCCGGCCCAGTACGCATGCCGGTTCTCCTCGCATTCGGGCCATCCGTAGTCGGCATCGCCGCGATGCGCTGAAAGGTCGTCGAGAAACTCGTAAGGATGGCCGAAGGGAAGATCGTCTTGTCCGGCGCCCCCGACCCAAAGCGAACCGGTATCTTGATTCACGGCCAGCGCGATGGCGTTGCGGATGCGCTTCGCGCGCTGCGTTAGCCCTGAGCCATCCGGATTCATGACGGAAACCGCGGCCCGCGTCGGGTCCACTTCCGTACAAGGGCTCTCCCCGCCGTCGACGGTTGCGTTGCACGAGGAGCCCGCCGCGGCGTACAGGCGATCGCCGGCGTATACGACGGACGTCGTCGTATGCACGTCGCCGTCGCTCCCCGGCACGATCGCCCCGGTGCGAACGCCGGCGATCTGCCGCGCTCCGGCTGCCTTCGCTTCGCCACGATACGCGATGCTCCAGACGTGATTCATCGTGGCAACGTAGATTTCGGAGCGCGAAGGTACGAAGGCAATGCCGGCGGCGCGGTCGTCATCGAACGTGGCGAAAACCTGCGGCTTAGCAGCGCGTCCTTCGGCATCGGGAACGAGAAACACGTCGCGCCCGAGCGTCCCGACGATCAGGCTGCCGTTCGGAAGAGCAGCGAGTTCCCGCGCCGCCGGAACGTTCGCGATCGTCTCGATAAGGAATCCGCTCGGAACGCGAAGGTTCGCCGGCTGCGTTGCGGCGCGAGCGTGCGAATTACAGCTGCACGTGGCAATCGCTGCGCCGACGACGAGAAGAAAATCAAAGACTCCCGAGCGCATTGCCTTTCTTTGCACGGGAGTCTTATTGTAACCGCGGAGGAGCGCCGGTGCGCGCACGAGCTATGCCGGCGGTGGGCCCTGGCCCTGCGGTCCTTGATCCGGCGGCGGTCCTTGGTCCGGCGGCGGCCCCTGGCCTTGCGGCCCTTGATCCGGGGGCGGTCCTTGCTCCTGAGGTCCCTGCCCCTGCGCATCGCGCGGGTCGCCGTACTGCGGCTGCTGCTGATCGGGCGATTGCTGGTAGCCCTGTTGCCCCGCTTGCCCCTGTTGCTGCTGCATCTGTGCGTGACGCTGCTGCACTTGCTCGCGGTGTGCGCGCATCTGCTGGTGATACTGATTCTGCTGGTCGCTGCTGAGCACGCTCAATATCTGGCGTCGGAGGTCGCGGCTCGCCGCGCGATCGCGAGGGCTTCCTTGCGGATGAGCCTGCGAATACTGGTTGATCATCGACTGTATGCGTTGTTGCTGGTCGCCGGAAAGGTTGAGATTTCCAAGTCGCTTCATCCAGCGGTGCTGCAGTTTCCCTTGGCTGGGAGTGGTGCGTTGCTGGGCCGTAACGCCCTGAGGCTGAGTTTGCTGGGCGTAAGCGCCGAGCGGCATTGCGAGCGCGACTGCCAACGCGCCCGCCGCCAAAAAGGTAATCTTCATAGGCACGATCTTACGCGCTGCCGTTCAAATACGCCTGAAGGCTCGATTAGGACCGGGCAAGCGGCTCGATGGCGACCGCCGCGACGGCTTCGGAGACGTGGGTTATGAAGCGCTTAAAGTTGTCGTAGAAGAGTTGCGCAAGCTTGCGAGCTTGCTCGTCGTAGGCGGCCCTGTCAGCCCATGCGTTGCGTGGATTGAGAACCGCGCTGGGGACGTCGGGCACGCTCTTTGGAACTCTCAACCCGAAAAAGCGCTCGGTTTCGTATTCGTCGGGTATCCGGCCTTCGATTGCTGCATTGACCATCGCGCGCGTGTGGGCGATCGCCATGCGTTGTCCAACGCCGTAAGGTCCTCCGGTCCAACCCGTATTTACCAACCAGCAGTCGACGTCGTGCTCGTTGATCTTTCGCCCGAGAAGCCGCGCATACGTCGTCGGATGGTGCACCATGAACGGCGCGCCGAAACACGTGGAAAAGGTCGCCTGCGGTTCGCTGATGCCTCGTTCGGTGCCGGCGACCTTCGCCGTGTAACCCGAAAGAAAGTGATACATCGCTTGCTCGCGAGAGAGCCTCGAAATCGGCGGAAGCACGCCGAACGCGTCGGCCGTAAGCATGACGATCGTGTTGGGATGCCCGGCCTTGCTGCCCGGCACGACGTTGGGAATGAACTCCAGCGGATACGCGGAGCGAGTGTTTTCCGTCTTCGCGGCGGAGTCCACGTCGAGTTCACGCGAGCGTTCGTCGTACACGACGTTTTCGATAACCGTCGAAAAGCGGTTGGTCGCCGCCCAAATCTCGGGCTCCGCGGTGGCAGAGAGGTGAATGACTTTTGCGTAGCATCCGCCTTCGAAGTTGAAGACGCCATCCGCCGACCAGCCGTGTTCGTCGTCGCCGATCAGCGGTCGCCGCGAATCCGACGACAGGGTCGTCTTGCCGGTTCCGGAGAGGCCGAAGAGCACCGCAACGTCACCTTGACGTCCGACGTTAGCCGAGCAGTGCATCGGCAGCGTTTCGCGCAGCGGCAGGAGATAGTTCATCACGGTGAAGACGGACTTCTTGATCTCCCCCGCATAGCGCGTTCCGCCGATCAAAATCATTCGCTGCGCGAAGTTCACGAGGATGAACGTGCCGGAGCGCGTTCCGTCGCGTTCCGGGTCGGCCTGGAAAAGCGCCGCGTCCACCACGGTAAACTCCGGAACGAAGTTGGGCTGCGGGCTCGGCGGTGTGATGAACAGGTGTCGCGCGAAGAGGTTGTGCCAGGCCAGTTCGGTGTACACGCGCAGCGGCACGCGATACCGCTCGTCGGCGCCGGCGTAGCAATCCAGAGAATAGACCTCTCGCTCCGAGAGATAGGCCGCCACTCGCTCGAAAAGCGCGTCGAAACGGTCGGCATCAATCGCTTGGTTCGTTTCGCCCCAGTCGATGTGCGCTTCGCTGGAGGGTTCGCGAACGAAGAACTTGTCCTTCGGCGAGCGGCCGGTATGCGGACGTGTGTCCACGATCAGCTGTCCGCATGGGCCGAGGACTCCTTCGCCTCGAGCGATTGCATGTTCGATGAGCGCGGGAGCCGATAGGTTCTCCCACAGCTTGACGACTTTGAGCTTTTCCGGAAGCGAAAGAATGACGATCCCTCCTCTGTACCTGCCAGTGCCAGGCCTCCCATAGTGCTTTCCCACGCTGCGCAGGCGAGCCTGCAGGCCGCCGTTCCACGGAGTCCAATGCAGGAAGCATGCGATGGATGCTATTGGTGCCGGTCCTTGCGGTTTTACCCTTTCACTTTGGGTTCTTTGCACCGGGCCCGCTGGACGCTATCACGGACGTCGGCGGCGTGCGGGTTGCGCATCTGACAAAAATCGCAGGTGCCGATATACGCACCGGCGCGACTGCCATTCTGCCCAATGCCGACCCATGGGATCAAAAGGTCTCCGCGGCGTTCTTTGCCTTCAACGGTAACGGTGAAATGACGGGAACGCATTGGATCGAGGAATCCGGCTATCTCGAGGAGCCGGTCGTGCTGACCGATACGCTCGACATCGGGCGAGCGGTCGACGGCGTCGTCAGTTGGGTAATCGAGCATCATCCCGCCGTCGGAAGAGGCGATGACGTTCCGCTTCCCGTCGTAGCCGAGTGTGACGACGGTTTCCTCAACGATATCCAGGCTCGCGCGGTCACCGCCTCCGACGTCGTACAGCTTCTCGATTCGGCAACCCCCGGAGAGTTCGCTCGAGGAAGCGTCGGCGCAGGCACCGGAATGAATGCGTTTGGTTTTCGTGGCGGCATCGGTTCGGCGTCGCGCGTGCTGCCGGCGGACCTCGGAGGATATCGCATCGGCGTTCTGGTGAACGACAATACCGGCAGCAGCCGCAGGCAACTGCGCATTTTGGGCGTTCCCGTGGGAGAGCGTCTCCTGCACGAGGACCGACCCGTAGTTCCCAAGCGAATGGCGCTGCGCGGGCGTCTCGGCCAAGGAAGCATCGTGATCGTCATTGCGACGGACGCGCCGCTGGACAGCCGTCAGCTGCGCGCGGTCGCCTTGCGCGCGGCGATGGGAATGGCCCGCGCTGGGCTCACGTCGTCGCTGGGCAGCGGCGATCTGATCCTCGCATTTTCGACGACGCAGGTCTTTCCACGCATTGCGGACTTCACCGTCGCAGCACCGAAGGAGCCGATTCTCGAAGACGACGATACGTTGGATGCACTTTATACCGCGACGGCCGAGGCAACCGAAGCATCGATTTACGATGCGCTGTTTGAGGCAACGACCATGACCGGACGCAACGGCGCCACCGTCTACGCACTGCCCGTGCCCGAGGTGATGCAGATGCTGCAATTGGCTCACGCCATTCCCTAGGAGCCTGTCCTAGGAGCTCAACCCGTGAGCGTGAGCCATCCGATCTTCGCGAGTGCAAGCGGGGACTTTGTGTATTCCAGCTCGCACAGCGCCATCCCGATCTTGTCCTGATTGCGGTGGTGCAGAAACCACGGCGGTTTTAGCCGGCGCGACGGCGGAACGAACGGGGCGTACAGCACGGATCTTTCGCTGGATGAAAAGAGGCGGCTATTGTGCACCACGCCGGTGCCGCTGCGAATGTGGGCGGGCGTATTTCCCGGATAAGCGCCCCAGGGCAACGGCGGAAGCAGAAAACCGGCCCCGCACCACACGTTGACGCCCACGCAGCCGTAGCGCAGTGCGGCGACGGCGTCGTCGAGCTCGCGCCGGTATTCGCGCATGGCGCGCCCGTCGACGATGAGATTTGCGGCGAGGTTACCGGCGAGGCGATCGTTGCAAAATGCAACCGCATCGCGAAGATAGCCCCCGATCTCGCCGCTGGGGATGGTGACGACCGCCAGCAACGGGCAGAACGCCTCCGTGTTGAAAAGCGCTTCGCCGGCATCGCGCGCATCGGCTTGCACTATTATCGGCCCCGCGGGAACGCGCCCCGCGCTCAGCGCCGCGCACCGCAGCTCAGAACCGGGATACGATCCGGCGCGGTGCGGCGCGGATTCGAAGACGCGCCGGACTTCTGTAAGGAACGCGTCTCGCTGACCCCAGTGCTCCGGCAAAATCAGAACTTGCAGCGCGACGCAGTTAAACCCGCCGTTGTGGAGCTTGGCGGTCGCAAGGTGTTCGGCCTGAAAGCGCAGCTCCCAATCGCTCCACCTGCCCGGCACGACGATTGCCGGGCTCACATTACCCAACTCGCTCGTAATCGGCTTGTGGGTCACGTTCGCGGCCGCAATCGCGTCATACGTCGCCTGGCCTCCCGTGATATGGATTTCGTCGACCTCCGGATGCCCGCAGAGATAGCGTCCGACGTCGGCTCCTCCGTACGCGAAACGCAGGTAACCGCCGGCGACCAACGGCGCGAGCGCGTCTTCGAAGATCGGTCCGAGCTCTTCGAAGAGCGGGTGAACCTTGAGCATGCAGGCAGCGCCCTCGGCCACGAGTTTGTAGAGTACGTCCAGCGGGCCGATGGACGTGATGTTTCCGGCGCCCAGAACGAGGCTGAGGCGCGGTGCCGGGTTGGGCCGGCGGTACCACGCGCCCATCGTGTCGGGCAAAGCATCGCGGGTAATGCCCGGCTGCATCCAGACCTCGGCGCGCAGGCCGATCTGGAGAAAACGGTCGTAGGCGGCGGACGGGAAGACTTCGACGACGACTTGCCCATTGGGGCGCGACCGGATGCGTCGCTCGTCGAGCACCGGCGAGCCGCAGCGACCGATTTGAGCGAGCGTCTCGAGGTAGCGATTGAGGTGCGACAGGACGGCCCACGGCCCAGTAATCGCCTCCTCGCCGGCAAGCGATGTCCCGGCCACGCCCTTGAGCTGCGCCGCCCGTTGCGCCCAACGGCGAGCGTGCCGGCTGGTCGAGTGACGGCAGGCCGCCAGGACGGCGGCTTTCCGCCCCGGCAGCAGTGACGCCCACTCCCTCGCGCCGGCGTGCAACGCCCGCAATCCGGCGTCTAGTTCCTCCGTTAGGAGTTTACGCTCACCATCCACTGCACGCCGAACCGGTCGGTAAGCGAGCCGAACTTACCGCCCCAAAAGGCATCCTCCAGCGGCATCTCCACCGTTCCGCCCTGCGCCAGCGCGGCAAAGACGCGCTCGCCTTCGGCCGCGTCGCTCGTCGCCAGCGACAGTGCGATGTCGTCCTCGCCGTCGGGCCCTTGCCCGGGTCGTCCGTCGGAGGCCATGAACTTTACGTCGCCCGCGACGAAGCTCGCATGCATGACCTTATTGCGAAAATCCGGGTCGACGTCCGATTCCATCGGCGAACCCTCAAAGCGATTGATGCCGACGATTTCGCCGCGCAGACACTCCTTGTAAAAATTCAACGCTTCTTCACAGCGCCCGTGGAAGAACAGGTATGGTTCCAGTTGCATTCGCTTCTACGCTCCTTTCGGTCGCGCAGCTTCGCCGCCGGCGCCTGGGGCTCCGTCACGCAGGTTCGTTCGCGCCGCTTACGGTAAACGTTGGGGTGCCTTGTTCCGGGACGTGCGCGTGAGCCAGTTCGTCCATTTACACGTCCACTCGGAGTACTCGCTGCTCGACGGCGCCTGCCGGATCGATCGCCTTTGTCGCCGAGCCGCCGAGGAAGGAGCGACGGCAGTGGCTCTGACCGATCACGGCGTGATGTATGGGGCAATGGAGTTTTACTACGCGGCGCGCGAGTTCGGTCTTACTCCAATCCTTGGCTGCGAGGCCTACCTGGCGCCGCGGGGCCGCCTGGATCGCAGCGCAAGGGAAGAAGCTCACGTAACGTTGCTCGCAGCCGATCTCGTCGGCTACCGAAATCTCGTTGCGCTGGTCTCGAAAGGCTTCTTGGAAGGCTACTATTACAAGCCGCGGATCGACCTGGAACTGCTCGCTAAGCATAACGACGGTCTGATCGTCCTCTCCGGATGCATGTCCGGGCTGGTCGCCGCGCCGCTGCTGCGCGGCGACGAAGCGGCCGCGCGGCAGAATGCCAAAACCTATCGCGAGATCTTCGGCGACCGTTTTTACATCGAAGTAATGCGCCACGGCATGCCGGAGCAGGATGCGATCAACGGCGGCCTCGTGCGGATTGCGGCCGAGCTTGGCGTGCCGGTCGTCGCAACCAACGATTCGCATTACCTCGAGCAAAAGGACGCGTCGGCCCACGACGTCTTGCTTTGCATCGGAACCGGGAAGACGGTCTCGGATACCAACCGAATGCGGTTCTACTCCGATCAGTTCTATTTGAAGTCGCCCGACGAGATGCACGAGCTATGGAGCGACCTTCCGGAGGCCTGCGAAAACACGGTCAAGATCGCGCAGCGAGTCGATATTCGCATCCCGGAAAAGATCTTTCATCTGCCGCAGTTCGACGTTCCGCAAGATTCCGGCGCGCCCGAAAAGAGCGACGCCGAATACTTGAGCGAGCTCTGCGAGCAAGGCCTGGCGGAGCGCTACGACGCGACGCGCATCGGTTCGGATCCCTCGCTGCGCGAGCGCCTGGAATACGAGCTCGGCGTCATCACCAAGATGGGATTCTCCTCGTATTTCTTGATCGTATGGGACTTTATCAAATACGCGCGAGACCGCGGCATCCCGGTGGGGCCCGGTCGCGGCTCTGCGGTGGGCTCGCTGGTTGCATACTGCTTGAAGATCACGGACCTGGACCCTCTGCGTTTCAACCTCCTCTTCGAGCGCTTCTTGAACCCCGAGCGCATCTCGATGCCCGACATCGACACTGATTTCTGTGTCGAGCGCCGGGACGAAGTGATCGCGTACGTCACCGAAAAATACGGCAAGGATCGCGTCGCGCAGATCGTTACCTTCGGAACGATGGCGGCTCGCGCGGCGATCCGGGACGCGGGTCGAGCGCTGGGCGTGCCGCTGCCCGACGTCGACCGGATCGCGAAGCTCGTGCCCTCGGGTCCGGGCGGTTTGAGCATCTCGCGCGCGATCGAACAGATTCCCGAGCTCAACTCGATTTACGCCACCCGTCCGGAGATCCGTAAGCTGTTGGATACGGCAAAAGAGATCGAAGGATTGGCGCGCAATGCCGGAACTCACGCCGCCGGGGTCGTCATCTCGGCGGGACCGCTGATCGAATACACGCCGCTGGTCCGATTTGGCGACGGCGGGATCAACACGCAGTACGACATGGATTGGATCGAGCGGATCGGCCTGCTCAAGATGGATTTCCTCGGTCTGCGCAACTTGACCGTGATGGAAAACGCCGTGCGGGAGATCCGTCGCACGGTCGACGAGAGTTTCGACCTAGCCAAGATTCCGATCGACGACCCCAAAACGTTCGAAATGTTGAGCCGCGGTGAGACGATGGGCGTCTTTCAGCTCGAGTCCGAGGGTATGAAGCGGGTCTGCGCGGACTTGCAGCCCTCGCGTTTCGAAGACATCGTGGCGCTGGTGGCGCTCTATCGCCCCGGTCCGATGGACTGGATTCCGCAGTACATCGCCAACAAGCACGGACGTTCGACGCCGCAGTACTTACATCCGAAACTCGAGCCGATCCTCGCCGAAACCTACGGGACCGCCGTCTACCAGGAACAGGCGATGCAGATGGCGCGCGAGATCGCGGGATTCACGATGAGCGAAGCCGACGAACTGCGGAAAGTCATGGGAAAGAAACAGAAGGAGAAGATCCCGTTCTATCAGGAGAAGTTCGTCTCCGGAGCGATGGCAACGTCGGGCATCGACCGCGCGTTGGCCGAGCAGATATTCCACTTCGTCGAACCGTTCGCCGGCTACGGTTTCAACAAGTCGCACGCGGCGGCGTACGCATGGATCGCCTTGCAGACCGCGTACTTGAAGGCAAACCATCCGCTTCAGTATCTGGCGGCCTTGATGACGTCGGTGAAAGACAAAACCGACAAACTGGTCGAGTATATCGACGAAGCGAAGAAGCTGCAGATCGACGTACTCCCGCCCGACGTGAACGAGTCCCTCGTCGACTTCGCGGTAGTAGGGAACGCGATTCGATTCGGGCTGGCGGCGATTAAGGGCGTCGGCGAAGGCGCGGTCCGCGCGATCATTGCGGCTCGGGACGGCGAGGGACGTTTTACCGATCTGTTCGACCTGGCTTCGCGCGTCGACGCCAGGCACGTCAACCGGAGGGTGCTCGAGGCGCTGATCAAATGCGGCGCGCTCGACGGCCTGGCGGGGAATCGCTCGCAAAACCTGGCCGCCTTGGATACGGCGCTCGAGCTGGCAGCCCGGACGACGCGCGATGCCGAGTTGGGCCAGGTCTCGCTCTTCGGCGGCCTTACGACCGAGTCGGCGCCGCTGGTGCCCAAGCTCCCCAGCGTCGCAGCACCGACGACGCGTGAGATGCTGGCGTGGGAGCGCGAGACGCTTGGAATGTTCGTCTCCGGCCATCCGCTCGCCGAGCTGGTCCCAGCGCTGCGGCGCGCCGGCGCGACCCCGCTGCGCGAACTGGCGAAGCAGCAAGAAGACGCGCAGGTCACGATCGCCGGAACGGTGACGGCGGTGCGGCGCAGCCTCACGAAGTCGGGTCAGCAAATCTTGATCGCGCAGCTCGCCGATACGACGGGCTTCAGCGACGTCGTGCTTTTTTCAAAGGCTTACGCGCAGTTTACGAACCTGTTCGAACCCGACGCCATACTCATCGTCAAGGGACGTCTCCGGCTGCGGGAACGTCCCGGCGCGGTACCCGGCGACGAGCCGAACGTGGAGCTGTCCGTTGCGGCCAACGAAGTTTCGGTCTTTGTGCCGCCGCCCGCGGCTGTGATCGCCGCCGATGCGAGCGGCTGGCACGTCGACGTAACGCATCGCGAGCAGATCGACCGGCTGGCCCGTTTGATCGATGAATGGCCGGGTGAAGTGCCCGTCGTGATGCACGTGCAGGGACGCTCTCAACGGGTCGCCCGAGCGATCGCCGGCGACGCACGGGTTCGCGGCGAGCTCGAGCGGATATTCGCTCCAAGCGGCGTTCGCGAGGGCAGCCTGGACGCATACGGGTGAAGGTCATTCAGGCTCGCGACCAAGGCGCACTGGCCGGCGTGCTCGCTGCCGGCTGGAAGATGCCTGCGGCGATCGTCGACGAGGTTGCGGCGGTCATCGACGACGTCGCGGCCCGCGGAGACGATGCCGTGCTGGATCACGCACGCCGGTTCGACGGCGAAGCTTTCGAGCTGTCCGACCTTCGCGTGCCGATTCCGATGCTCGAAAGTGCGCGGGCGCTCGTTCCGCCTGAAATTGTCGCCGCGCTGGAGCTGGAAAAGGAACGCCTGTCGCGTTTTCATCGCCGCCAGCGGCAACCCGACATCGAATACGTAGAAGAGGACGGAACGCGTTACGCGTTGATCCGCAGGCCCCTGCGTTCGGTCGCAGTGTATGCGCCGCGTGCGGGTGCGCCGACCTCGATTCTGATGGGCGCGGTCCCCGCGAAAGTTGCCGGAGTCTCGCGAATAGCCGTCCTCTCGCCGCCGAACCCGAGCGGATTTCCGGCGCCGCTGCTCTTCGCGTGCGCGCTCTGCGGCGTCGACGAGCTTTACGCCATCGGCGGCGCGGCGGCGATTGCGGCCGCGGCGCTGGGAACGCGATCGCTGCGGCCCGTCGATAAGATCGTAGGGCGCGGGGGCCGCTGGACCACCGAAGCCAAGCGGCAAGTCTTTGGGCGATGCGGAGTGGACGCGCTCGCCGGCCCTCCGGAGGTTCTCGTCGTCGCCGACGAGGCCGCCAACAGCGAGTACGTCGTCGGCGAGCTTCTCTCCGTGGCCGAGCTTCCCGGAGTTACGCGTCTGGCCGTACTCTCCGAATCGCGACCGCTGCTGGACGCCGTCGCGCAGCTCATCGATACGCTCGACCTGCAAACGCTGGAGCGCAGCGAGTTCATTAGCACGGCGATCTCGCAGAACTGCCGTCTTATCGCGGCTTCGTCGCGAGACGAGCTGCTGGATTTGCTCAATCGCTTCGCACCGGCATATCTGTGTCTGCAAGTGCGCGATGCCTGGGAATATTTGGAAAGGGTCTTTACGGCCGGGACCGTCTTCATCGGCGATGCGACGCCGGTGGTTAGCGGCGAACATCTGGCCGGGACGAACCGGGTTGCGCCAACCTCCGGTACCGCGCGGTTTTCGTCGAGCCTTTCCCTGTCCGACTTCACCCGCACGATCAGCGTGGTTGAAAACAGCGCCGATCGAATGACGACCGACGCGGGAGCGTTGGCAGCGTTGGCCGACGGCGACGGGCTCCCCCACCACGCTCAAGCGGCTCGAATGCGCTTCGGCAGTTGATTCGTCTCGTAGCTTTCGACGTCGACGGAACGCTCGTCGGCCGCGACCTTGCCATCGCGAAGGCCGTCCGAGTCGCGATCGAGCGCATGACTCAGGCGGGCATTGCGGGTTGCCTCGTAACCGGGCGCATGTACCGGGCAACGCTGCCGTTTGCCCGCGAGCTGGGGTTCGACGCGCCGTTGATCTGCTACCAGGGTGCGGCGATCGTCGATCCGGCCTCCGATGAAGTGCTGCAGCACGCCGCGCTCGGCAACCAGGTCGTGCGAGAGCTCGCCGACCTGGCGCAGCGCGACGGCATGCACCTCCAGCTCTACCGCAACGACGAGTACTACTGCGAGGCACGCAACCGTTTCTCCGACCTCTATGCGTCCTTGGCGATGAGCGAGCCGGTCGTCGTGCCCTCGTTGCGCGAAGCCTTTGCCTACAGCCCTGCTACGAAGGGCGTCGTCGTCGCCGATGCGCCCGAAGCCGCGGCATATGCCGAAAAGCTCCACGCCGCGCTGGGCGATCGCGCGTACGTCACGCGCAGCCTGCCGGAGTTCGTGGAAGTACTCGACCCGTCGGTCGATAAGGGTGCCGCGTTTCGATTCGTCGCGCAGCGCCTCGGCATACCGATGGAAGAGACGGCGGCGATCGGCGATTCCTGGAACGATGCCCCGCTCCTGAAAGCTGCAGGTTTCGGGATAGCGATGGGCTCGGCGCCCAGCGAGCTGCGAGCGGTTGCCGATGCCGTCGTTTCGGATCTCGAACACGACGGAGTGGCGGAAGCCATCGATCGTTACGTGATGCCTTGAGCGGCAGCTACATTAAATCGAAAAGAGCCAAGCGCTCTGCGGCCGCGCGGATCCGGCCCTTTTGGATTTTGATCGTGGTCGCGGGCGTGCTCTCCGCGGCGGCCGGCGCAGTTTTGACGATGTGGTCGGGCTTCGATCCAAGCCAGGTCGCGGTTACCGGCAACCGGCGCGTCTCGAGCGGCGAGATCCTGCGCGTTGCCGACATTCCGCCGAACCGAAGCATCTGGCTGGACGATACCAAGGCGATCTCGACTCGCATTCGCACGATTCCATTCGTCGGCACGGTCTCGATTCACCGGCTACCGCCGGCGTCGTTTACGATCGCCGTCAGCGAGCGGGTGCCGTTCGCAACGCTCACAAGCAACGGCCGCAGCGCCGTCGTCGACCGCGAGTTGCGAGTCCTTTCGCCGGCTACCGGCGGCGAACGATTGCCGTCGTTCGTTTTGTCGCTGCATCGCAGCCTCGCGCCGGGCACGTTCGTGACGGTGCACGACGCGTTGGTTTTGCGCGATGCCTACACGACGATGGCTGCCGGCGGACTGACTCCCAGCGTGCTTACCTTCGACCGGTACGGCGACGTTGTCGCAAGCCTCTCCGGCGGCCCGCGCCTACTTCTTGGCGAGCCGAACGACCTCGCGCGGAAAGTGCGCTTGGTAAACGCGATTCTGGCGCAGGTCGTGCGCCGGCAACTCAGAGTTTCGGCCGTCGACGTGCGCGCGCCGGCGGCGCCGGTCGTCGTGTATCGCTAGTGACTTGTCAGATCGAGGTAGACCATCACGGTTCCTTGGATGATCGAAACCTTGATCTGATCGGCCGGCTGCACTTTTGAGAAGTCGACCGTCGACCGTCCGGCGGTCAACGTCGTCTCCGAGCCGTTATCCATCACAACCTGGACGTGCTTGGAGTCGACGATCTTTTCTACTTTTACGGTGTAGGTGCCGTCGGGAATTGCCGACGGGTTAACCGATGCTGCGCGGGCAACAGCCGGACCAAGCAACCAAAAGGCGACGACGGCCAAAGAAAACGTACGTTTCAAGAGAGAACTCCCAACGGATGAGCGGTGCACTTAATGAAGCATAATACCCGAAGTTCGGCCGCGCTTCCAGGGGGCGGTCGGGGTTTGAGGAGTTGTTTTGTGCACAGTCTCTCCACATCTTTGCGCGGTTTGTCCTCAAGGATATGACGCCGGGCCCGCAAAGGCTTGGCAAACCGCCCGGCTGCGGCTATACCTGGTAGGAGTCGGGCGGCTGAACCACAATATATTGTGGCCAACCTCGGCATTTCTAGAATAGGTGACGGAGCGCATGAAGCACGAGACCGTTTGCGGGCTCGATATCGGAACGACCAAGACGTGCATGGTCGTTGCGACGAATGGCCCCTCCGGCCTCGAGATCGTCGGGTTTGGCGAGGCTCCGACGCTTGGGATGCGCAAGGGCGTCGTCGTCGACCTCGACGAGACGATCAAGTCGATCGAAGCGGCGACCGAAAAGGCCGAGCGAATGGCCGGGATTCACTTTAGCGAGGCGGTCGTCGGCATCACGGGCGATCATATTCGAAGCACGAACAACCGTGCCGTCGTCGCCGTTTCCGGCGACGACCGGGAAGTTACCGCAGGCGACGTACGGCGGGTGATTGACGCGAGCAAGATCATCAATCTGCCCAGCGACCGGCAGATCATCCACGCGCTCCCCCGCTATTTCACGGTCGACGGCCAAGAGGGGGTTAACGATCCGATCGGCATGTCCGGCGGCCGCCTGGAAGTCGACACGCACATCGTTACGGGCAGCACGAGCTTCATCACCAACGTCCTCAAGTGCGTCGAACGCGCCGGGCTCGAGACGCAAGGCGTGGTCTTCGAGCCGCTCGCAAGCTCCGCTGCTACCCTGCTGCAGGAAGAGAAACAGGTTGGGGTCGTGCTTCTGGACATCGGCGGCGGCACGACGGACATCGCCGTTTACTCGCTTGGCAGTGCAATTTACACTGCGACGATCCCCGTGGGCGGCAACGTGCTGACCAGCGACATCTCATTGGGGTTGAAGACGACGCTTGCCGAGGCCGAGGACGTCAAGAAGCGTTTGGGCGCGGGGGAGAACGGAGCCGCCTTCAGCGTTCGCACGCTCGACGGCCGCGCAACGCGCGAGCACGCCACCGGCGAACTCCGGCAAATCGTCGTTCCGCGCGTTTTGGAGACCTTGCGCATGGCTCGGCAAAAGATCGTCGACAACGTGCCGCGCGATCTCGTGCTCGGCGAAGTCGTGCTTACCGGCGGCGGCTCGCTCTTGCCCGGCATCGAACCGCTTGCCGAGGAAGTTTTCAATTTGCCCGTTCGCGTCGGTACGGCGACCACGATCGGCGGCTTGACCGACGCGATGACGTTGCCGCAATACGCAACGGCAATAGGACTCGTCGTCTTTGGCACTAATGGTGCCGGTGACGATGCATCGCACGTGAGACGGCGCGGCGGAATCTTTCCTCGAATCCAGCGATGGCTAGCGGATCTATGGACTTAAACTTCTTTTCGACGGAGGAACCCAAAGAAATGACTGACGCACGACGTTCTGTCTCGGAGCCGGCGCACGCGGCAACGATCAAAGTGATCGGGATCGGCGGCGGCGGTTGCAACGCGGTCAATCGCATGCTGACCGGCGGCTTGGCCGGCGTCGACTTCTTTGCGGTCAACTCCGACGTGCAGGCGCTGCGCGGATCTTTGACCGAGAACCGCGTTCACATCGGAGGAAGTCAGACGCGCGGTTTGGGTGCCGGAGCGAACCCGACGCTCGGACGCGAGGCAGCCGAATCGTCTCGAGAAGATCTTTCCCTGATCCTGGAGGGTGCCGATTTAGTCTTTCTCACCGCGGGCATGGGCGGCGGTACGGGAACTGGTGCCGCTCCCGTGATTGCGGAGCTCGCACGGGAGTCGGGCGCGCTGACGATTGCGGTCGTCACCAAGCCGTTTGCCTTTGAGGGCAGAAAGCGGATGCAGGTCGCGGAGAACGGAATCGCCGAGCTCGAAGCCAAGGTCGATACCCTGATCACGATCCCCAACGAGCGCATCCTGCAGGTGATCGAGAAGAAGACTCCGCTCAACGAGGCATTCTCGTATGCCGACGACATATTGCGCCAAGGCATCGCCGGGATCACCGATTTGATCACGCAGCCGGGCCTGATCAACTTGGATTTTGCCGACGTCAAGACGATTATGACGGACGCCGGCTCGGCGATGATGGGCATTGGAGAGGGCACCGGCGAGCATCGCGCCGCCGATGCCGCGCAAAAAGCGATCGCGTCGCCGTTGCTCGAAACGACCGTCGAAGGAGCTCAGGGCGTCATCTTCAACATCACCGGCGGCCCCGACATGGCCATGTACGAAGTCAACGAGGCTGCAGAAATGATCAGCCGCGCCGTTGACTCCGACGCTCAGATCATCTTCGGCGCCTCGATCGATCCGACGATGACGGGCAAAGTGCGGGTGACCGTCCTCGCCGCCGGCTTCGGGCCGCGGCGCAGCAATCGCGCGCAGAGCTTCGCCTTCGAAACGAGTAAGCTGGACGCCGTCGCCCCGGTCAGCATGGACGACATCGACGTCCCGGCCTTTCTGCGGTACCGCGGCTAGGCGTACGAGGAGCCGGCCGGCTCTCGATCGTGGCCTATAACGCGCGCGTGTTGCTGGACTCAAAGAGTCCGGCCGGAATACGTCTGACCACGCTGGAGGTTACGTTTCCGCGCTTCGTTCTGGCCGAATTTAACACGCATAGAAACTTTTCAAGAAATTCTGCGAGCTCGCGCGCAATCCCGACGTCGAAACTGATCGGGCGCGTTCTCGAGGATCCCGCCGTCCCGTTGGAGTGGGGAAAGAACAAAGCCGGGATGTCGGCCAGCGACGTGTTGCCCGGCGATCTCGCCCGGGAGGCGGAGCGGGTCTGGCTCAGCGCGCGGGATGCAGCCGTTGCGCACGCGCAACGGCTGCTGGCGCTCGACGTGCATAAACAGGAACTCAACCGCCTCTTGGAGCCATTTCTATGGCACACGGTCATCGTCAGCGCGACCGAATGGGCGAACTTTTTCGAGTTGCGCTGCGCGCCGAACGCTCAGCCGGAGATTCGAGCGGCAGCGCTCTTGATGCTCGAGGCGATGAATGCCAGCGTTCCGCAACTGCTCGACCACGGGGAGTGGCACACGCCGTTGTTGCAGCCCGACGAGAGCGGGCTGGACCTGGAGACGCGGCGACGCGTCTCGGCCGCCCGCTGCGCGCGCGTCTCATATCTCACGCACGAGGGACGGCGTGAGATCGAACGAGACCTCGAGTTATTCGATCGCCTGCGCGCGGATCGTCACTTGAGCCCGTTCGAGCACGTCGCGACGGCGGCGCCCGATGGCGCCTTTCGGGCGAACTTTCGCGGTTGGGTTCAGATGCGCCGAGAGATCGAAGCGGCGATCGCCAACGACGCTGATAACGCAGCCCACGCCGGCACCTTGATTGCAAACCATAAGGGGTCGTGAGTGCTGCGCAGCGCCGTGTAGTCTCGCCACTCGAGCGATACCAGCTCGCTAGCGGCGTAGATTGCCGGCATACGCGCCGGCACCGGCAGTTTTGGCGGCGCGAGTTCGAAGCAATAGATCGCCGCCGCGATTGCGCACAACGTTATCAGGCTCGCGCGTAGCTCCAGCCGCACTTGCGCGAGAATCGTCGCAACGACCAGCAGGCTTGCGAGAAAGAGCTGCTTTGCTCCCCACACCGCAATCCACGGGACGGCCAAGAGGCAGAGGGCGATGGTCGCAATCGTGCGCTGCCGTCCCGTCGTCCCCCACGCCAAGAGCGTAACGGCCGGAATCGCAAAGCAGAGTTCTTCTTGATGGAGAAACGCGCCGCCGATCACGCAGCAGAGCGCGGGAACGAAAACGAGCAACGCACGACTCTGCAACTGCGCGCTGGTTCGTGGCGCAATGACCAGGGCGACCGCCAGGAGGAGCACGTACGAAGCAACTCCGGCCGCGCGAGCCGCCGTCGAGGTTACGCCGAGTGTGGCCAGCGCCGACGTGAGACTATACTGAAACGGAAAGAGCAGCTCCGACTGCGAGTGAGCCGGCAGCACCTTTGAAATGTATTCGAACACACCATTGGGACCGGCGATCGCACCGGCGAGTGCGAGCAAAGCCGCGACCGCGAGTGCAAGGGCCCAGCGAGCGCGCGGCACGAAAAGAGACGTCGCCAGGACGACGGGAAGGCCGACGGTTGGTTCGATGGCCGTCAGTGCTGCCAGAACGCCGGCAAGCCGGTCGCGGCCGCGCTCGAGTGCAAGCCCGCAGAGAACGAGAGCCAGCAGTGCAAACGGGACGATTTGCGCGGTATTGAGCTCGACATAACCGGTCGAAAGGGCGAAAACGGCAACCGAAAGCGCGAGCGGAACGCCGATCGCGGACAACGCGAGCGCAGAGAGCGCCACTGCGAGAACGATCGCTGCTGCGTCGATCGCGCGCGCGACCGAAAAGTTCGCACGGGCGAGAGCCATAAACGGTACGAAGTCGTATGGCGGCTGCGGAGCCGGGACGGCGATGGCTGGATTACCGGCAAAGAGTCTGCCGCGGAAGCTTTGGCCCGTGTTGAACCGATGCTCGCAGGCGTGCAACGGTTCATAAGTATACGGGTTTGCACCGCGATCGAACGCCAGCCCGGCGCAATAGAAGTCGGCAAATTCGTCCATCGTCCGCCATGGCAGTGCCGCGCCGAGACGGCTGAAATCGCGCGCCGCGGCGATTCCAAGCGCGACCATAAGCAGCAAGAGCACGAATTGGCGATACGGCTGTGAGGTCACGTGGGCGGCTTTGCGCTTGGACGCAGAAGGGTTTGGAAGCCCGCAACGAGCAGGCCGCACAGCGCTGCCCACGTCGGCAGCTTGATCGCAAGCCATGGCATCGGAGCCGTCCGCAGCGCGACGACGTATGCGCGCCACGCCTGCTGCGCTAGGTCGCCTGGACGCGCCGCAATCGCCGTGAGGGCCGAAAACGGTGCCGGGGGCCGCAACTCAAAGCAGTAGATTGCGACGGCAATTGCCGTGAAAGCTCCAACGGAGATTGCGGGCGCCAGGCCTTGGCGAACGAGAATCGCCGCGACGACGAAGAGGCTGGAGAGGAAAAGCTTCTTGGTGATCCATACGTCGATCCATGGAACGGCAAGCAGACAGAGCGCGAGCGTCGCAATGGTTCGCGACGCGGCACGCGAGTAGGTCGCCAGAACCAGCGCTGCCGGCACCGCAATCGCAATATCCACCATGTGGACGTAGGCTCCGCCGGCGACGCTGCACGCGGCAGGGAGATAAGCCACAAGTTCGCGCCGGTGCAGCGCCGTTGCCAGCCGGCGTCCGAGCGAGATCCCCACGGCGAGCAATCCGGCATACGATAGCTGCCCGGCGGCTAGCGCGACCCCTTGCGGCAGGCCGGCGGTAACCAGGAGATACGTGAGGCTGTATTGGTAGGGATACCCCGTTTCGGAGGCTGCCTGCGCCGGCAACACTCGGCTGAGATACTCGATCGCCCCAGCCGGGCCGACGATAAGAACGCCGGCGAGCGCCATGAGCAGCCCGGTAACGACGGCTGCGGCGCGGCTTCGCGGGACGAGCAGAAGCACGGAGATCCAGACCGGCAGACCCAGATGCGGCTCGATCAACGTTAGGGCCGCAAGAACCCCGGCGATGGCATCGCGGCGTTGCGCCAACGCGACCCCGCAAAAGACCAGCGCCGCCAATGCAAATGGAACGATCTGGCCGGCATCGAGCAGCAGGTAACCGGCTGGAAGAACGAGAGCGGCCGCGACGAGGTCGAGCGGAATGCCAATGGCGGCAAGGCCGGCGATCGCGACCGCTACGGCAAGTACGATGGCGATGGCATCGATCGTGCGCGCGGCGGGAAAGCCGAGCCGCGCGGCCAGCTCAAATGGCGGCAGATCGTACGGCGGAATCGGAGCCGGAACGATCCTGTTCGGATCGCGGCGATAGGCCTCGCTTTGATTGACCCGGTGTTCGCAACGATGAAGCGGATCGTAGCGGTATGGATCGGCGTGCTGGTCGACGGCTTCGCCGGCGCAGTAAAAGTCTTGAAAGTCGTAGAGCCGGTGCCACGGGAGCGCGTCGCCCAGCCGGGCGAAATCGCGCAGCGCTCCGATTCCAAGCAAACCGAATGCAAAGATCAGAACGATCTTTCGCGCCGTCATTCTGGCGGCCCGTTCGACGCGCGACGGGGCGTTTACTCGCAACGATCCCGGCAGTAGTGCCCAGATTCTCGGGGGTCAGGACATCTGCGCGCATCGCGTTTCGAACGTCTTGCGCTTTGCGCAGACCTGGTATATAAACGTTCACATCGGTTGCCGCGGTCCTCCGGCATCCGGTGGGTGTCTTCCAAGACGAAGCTGAGGTTGGGTGTGGCTCTTCGCTTTCGTACAACGCCGTTTAGGCGTCTCGTTCCTATTGCGCGCAGCGCCTGTTCGTCATCGCCGGTGGCCCAAATGCCGCCCGATCGCGAAGGTACGGTCGTCGCGTATTGGTACCTCTGCCGGCGAGCGGCGCGGCGCTTTATGCGTCGGGGGCTCGATCGCGCCGATCTCGAGCAGGTCGCGGCGATCGGCTTGATCAAGGCGATCGATCGCTACGATCGCTCGCAGAGCGCCCCGTTCGAGGCGTATGCGTGGCTTCTCGTGGTTGGCGAGCTGATGCATTACGTTCGAGACAGCGAACGTTTCTTGCGGGCGCCGCGCGGAGTTCGCGAGCTGGAACGGCGATGGAGCGCGGCGGAGCGCGAGCTTTGGGCGCTCCTCGGGCGCGAGCCCAGGGAGAGCGACGTTGCCGAGGTCTTGGACGCGTCGCCGGCCGAGGTTCGTGAGATACGCTCGTATCGCGCGACCAATCACATGATCTCGTTCGAAGTCCTGGGCAACTCCGAGCAACGAACGCCGCCATGCGGCATCGACGACGTTTTGGATCGCTTGACGGTAGAGCGGATTCTCGCGGCGCTGACACCTTTGGAACGGCAGATCGTGCGATCGATTCATCTCGACGGCGTGACGGTGGTGGAGCTCGCGCGACGGCTCGGCTATTCGCGACGACACGTGACGCGCTTACATCGCGCGGCCATCGACCGCTTGAAAAGCTCTTGCTGCGGCTAAAAAGCCTCACCGCCGGCGCAGTGAAGTAGCGGCCGCGGCCTTCGCCGAAGGCAAGCCTCCTAATGTTTTCGTACCTGACGGCGGGCGAGTCGCACGGCCCGGCGCTCGTAGGAATCCTCGATGGAATTCCCGCGCATCTGCGCCTCGACGTCGCGGCGATCGACGAAACGCTCGCGCGACGGCAGGGCGGATACGGCCGAGGCGCGCGGATGAAGATCGAGCACGATCAGGTCGAGTTTCTCGCCGGCGTTCGCGGAGGCGAGACGCTTGGCTCGCCGATTGCCGCCGTGGTGCGTAACCGGGACTACCTGACGCCCAAAGTGCGTGCGTTGATGGATCCGATCAGCGGCGGCGGCGACCCGCTGACCAATCCGCGGCCGGGTCACGCCGACTATGCCGGCGCGTTGAAATATCGCCAGCGCGACCTGCGTAACGTCCTCGAGCGCGCGAGCGCGCGCGAGACCGCGATGCGAGTCTGTCTCGGAGCGATCTGTGCGCAGCTTCTCGGCGCCCTGGGCATCGTGACGCGCAGCTGCGTCGTTCGCATCGGCGGCGTCGAAGCTGCCGAGCCCGATGACTGGAATCAGGCCGACGTGGAGGCCAGCGACGTTCGCTGCCCCGACCGCGATGCGGCGATGCGCATGATCGAAGGCATCGACGAGGCCAAAGGCGCCGGCGACACGCTTGGGGGTCAGTTTCTCGTTCGGATCGACGGCAT
>DATGGV010000028.1:0-123355 GCA_035308305.1 Candidatus Cybelea sp.
CGGGCGGCCACGCTCGGGCGATCTTGGAACGGCTCGGCGACGGACGCTTGATCGCGCTGGACGCCGACCCTCGCGCGGCTGCGGCGGCGCAGCGGCTTGCCGACCCGCGCTTGACCTTCGCGCACGCAAACTTTCGCAATCTCGCCGGCATCCTCGACCGTTGCGACATCCCATTATTGGACGGCGTCCTCTTCGATCTGGGTGTCTCGTCGATGCAGCTTGACGATGCGGAGCGCGGTTTCTCCTTGGGAAAGCCGGCGGCTCTCGACATGCGCATGGATTCCAGCCGCGGATCCAGTGCTTACGAAATCCTCTCGACCGCGAGCGAACGGGAGCTGGCCGAAATCTTCTTTGCATTCGGAGAAGAGCGGGCGGCTCGGCGGCTGGCTCGCGCCATCGTCGCGCGGCGCGCGGGCGGTGGCCTGCCGAATACGACGTCGGAGTTTGCCGCGCTTATTTCGGGCATCGTGCATCGTCCCGGAAAACGAGAGCGCATCCATCCGGCAACGCGCGTCTTTCAGGCGTTGCGCATCGTCGTCAACGACGAGCTGGACGCTTTGCGCGAAGGTTTGTTGCAAGCGATCTCGAGGCTGCGCGCGGGCGGGCGCGTGGTCGCAATCAGCTTTCATTCGCTCGAGGATCGAATTGTGAAACGAGGTTTCCGTGACGACGAGCGACTCGAGGTTCTTACGAAACGGCCGATCGGTCCCGATCGGCGCGAGCTCGCCGAGAACCGCCGTTCCCGCAGTGCTAAACTTCGCGCCGCGCAGCGCAAGGGAGTCGATTAAGTGATTGCGTCTGAATCTTTCGAACGAAGCTCGCGAATCGAGAACCCCCGCACCGTTCGTGCCGCAACCGCACGGCGAAAAGTTCGCGCGTCGCGCGCTCGCTACACGACGCTGCTGCGCGTGTTCGCCGGGATGCTCTGCGTCCTAGCCTTTTTGATGGGATACGTCGTGCTGACGTCGAGCCTGACCGGGCTGAGCTACGCCGTGGCGCGAGCTTCGGCACAACGTGAGGCTCTGCAGGAAGAGACGATGCGCCTCGACGACCAAATTGCCGCGTTGCGCTCCGACGACCGGCTTGCCGAGTTGGCCGCGCGCTTGGGCATGCGCCCGCCGCAGCGATTCGCCGTGGTACGCGAGGAAGAGCCTCGGATTGCCCGAGCCGCTTCGCATTTCCCATTGCTCTCGTCACTTGCCGGGTTCTTGGTGCCGGCAGTAGCCGCGCAACCCTAAGCGACGGCAACGATGCACCGTCGAACGTTCACGCGCGTCGCTCCGATGCGTGCTCGGATCTCGTTTTACGCGTGCATGGCCATCGCGCTCTTTCTGGCCTGGCGCCTCTGCGACGTTCAAGCCCTAAAAGGGCCGCTCTACGCGAAGGAAGCGCTGGCGCAGCGCTCCGACACCGTCGAGGTGTTCGCGCGGCGCGGCAGCATCCTCGATCGCTACGGCAACGTGCTGGTACGTTCGCTCCCTTCCGAGAGCGTCTACGCGGTGCCCCGCGAGATCGTCGACCCGGCCGTAGTTATTACGAAGCTGCACGGCATCTTCGGTACGCTCGACCCGTCGGTTACGGCGGCACTGCACGACCGGCATCTCTGGTTCGTTTGGATCGCGCGCAAAGTGTCGCACGACTTGGCGTCGCGGGTTCGAGCGCTAAACTTGCTTGGCGTCGATCTGAAAGAAGAGGAGACGGGGCTACGCGTCGATACGGCCGGGCGTTTGGCCTCAACCGTCTTGGGTTTCGTCGGGACCGACGAAAATGGACTCGACGGGGTTGAGTACGCCGACGACGACGTCCTGCGAGGGCACTCCGGGCGCGTAACGCTGGAAGCCGACGAGTTCGGACGACCGATTCCCTTCGGGCGCGAGCGCATCGTCTCGCCGGCGCAGCCGGGCGAGAACGTCCAGCTCACCATCGATTCGTACCTGCAGTTCGTTGCCGAGCAAGCTTTGCAGGAGCAAGTACGCACCTATCATGCGCTCGACGGAACCGCGATCGTCATGGATCCGTGGACCGGCGAGATTCTCGCGCTGGCAAACGCGCCCAATTTCGATCCGAACCGCTTTTGGATCTACGGCGAAGGCGCGCGTCGCGACCGCGCCGTTATGGATGCGTACGAGCCGGGCTCGACCTTCAAGCTGGTCACCGCAGCTGCGGCGCTCGACTCGCGGAAGGTCGGATTGGCGTCGCGCTTTCCCGCGCACGACATGCTCGAAGTGGGCGGTCGAACGATTCACAACGCGGAAGACGGTTTCATGGCAGGGACCGGCAGCAGCGAGACGCTCGAGCAGATCGTCGAATACTCGCACAACGTCGGTGCCGCGGAAGTCGGCCTATCGATTGGAGCGAAAACATTTTACGATATGGAGCTCAAAGCCGGCTTCGGGACGCCTACCGGCGTCGGCTTGCCGGGAGAGAATCCCGGCATCGTCCCGCCACCCGATCAGTGGAGCGGTTCCTCGCTGGCTACGATGGCGTTCGGCCAGGGCGTCTCCGTAACGCCGCTTGCCATGGCTCGGTATTACTGCGCGATCGCGAATGGCGGATTGCTCATGCAGCCTCGAATCGTCGACGCCGTTTACGACCAGCAAGGAAGGCTCGTGCGCCGCATCGGGCAGAAAGTCATTCGGCGCGTCTTCTCACAGCGCACCGCCGCGGAGCTGCGCAGCTTTCTACGAAGCGTCGTAGTGCGCGGCACCGGCGACCCGACCGCGCAGGTCGCGGGCTACGCCACCGCGGGTAAAACCGGAACGGCCTCGATGGTTGTTGACGGGCGCTATCTATCCGGCTACTATGCCGCTTCCTTCATCGGGATGGTTCCCTACCCGCGCGCGCGTTACGTCATCTACGTGAAGGTCGAACGACCGATCGGTTCGTACTACGGCAGCGTCGTTGCCGCTCCGGCATTCGCTCAGATCGCGCGCGCGGCCATGCTGCACGCCGGCGTCTTGCCCGGCGGCATCGCTGCTCGCAATGGCCGCTGATCGCGAAATCGTACTGACGGCGCTGCTCGATCGACTGCCGGCGGCCAAAGTCACCGGCGACTGCGCGCAGCTCGTCACCGCCATCGAATTCGATTCTCGCACGGTCTCGCCGGGGGCGCTCTTCGTGGCGCTGCGCGGCAGCCACACCGACGGCCATCGCTACGCCGCGCAAGCGATCGAGCGGGGTGCATCCGCTATCGTGGTCGAGGAGAGCGCCCGGGTTGCCGACTACGCGGACGCGACGGTCATTCGAGTCGAGGATTCAAAGCGGGCGCTCTCCGTTCTGTCGGCGGCCTTTTACGGCGATCCGTCACGAGACCTCGACGTGATCGGCGTCACCGGAACTAACGGCAAAACCACGACGACGCGAATGATCGCCGCTATCCTCAACGCGGTCGGGAGAGCATGTGGCGTCATCGGTACCGTTGGTGCCGAGCTTGGTTCGCGGCGGTGGACATTGGGCAACACGACGCCGCTGCCGCCCGAACTGCACGCAGTGCTGGCGGCCATGCGTGACGACGGCGCGCGAGCGGTCGCGATCGAGGTTAGCTCCCACGCACTAGCGCTGGAGCGCGTCGAGGACGTTTTCTTCCGGGCGGCGGCTCTGACCAACGTCACGCGGGACCATCTCGACTTTCATGAATCGGCGGAGGCGTATGCCGCTGCGAAGCGCCATCTTTTCGAATTGACGCAGGCCTGCGTGCTCAACGTCGATGACGCTCGTGGGCGGCAATGGGCTCTCGAGCTTGGTCGCGAGGGGCGCCGGGTCGTCACCTACGGGAATGCTTTTCCTGCGGATATCGCGGCGCGGGACATCGTGCTGGAGCCGTCCGGCAGCCGCTTTACCGTCAACGGCCAAGCCTACGAGCTGCATCTGCCCGGGCGCTTCAACATTTGGAACGCGCTGGCCGCAATCGGTATCGTCCAGCTCTTGGAGATCGGCGATGCCGCGATCGCGCGGGGATTGGCGACGCTGCACCGCGTGCCCGGGAGGATGGAGCGCCTCGGGGGCATGGGAGTTGACGTCGTGGTGGACTACGCGCACACGCCGGATGCGCTCGAAAATGCGCTACGAGCGCTGCGCGAGACGAGCGCGGGGGCGATCGCGCTCGTCTTTGGTTGCGGTGGCGATCGCGACCGGGGAAAGCGTGCCGAGATGGGCGCCGTTGCCGCGCGACTCGCCGACCGGCTCTATTTGACCAGCGATAATCCGCGCAGCGAAGAACCGCGCGCGATCGTCGACGACATGCTCGGCGGCATTCCGAACGGCGTGCGGCACGTCGTGGAGCTGGATCGCCGTCTCGCGATCGAACGCGCGATCACCGAGGCGCGCGCCGGCGACGTCGTGCTCGTTGCCGGCAAGGGGCACGAGGCCTATCAGATCGTCGGCGACACAACCCTTCCGTTTGACGACGCGGCCGTCGCGCGGGAGGCACTCGCGCTGCTCGGTACTCCCCGATGAGGCTGCCGCTCGATCGTGCGGTCGCTGCGGCCAGCGGCTCACTCTTCGAGGCTGATGCCGCGCCGGATTCGCTGCGCGTCAGCACCGACACCCGAAGCATCGAGCCCGGCGACACCTTCGTAGCCTTACACGGCGAGCAGTTCGACGGGCACGACTTCGCCGCGCAAGCCGTGCAGCGCGGCGCCGCGCTGCTCGTGCTCGATCGCCCGTCGGCGCGCGTCGGCGGCGTCCCGGCGATGCTGGTCGATCGCACGAACGACGCATATATGCAGTTCGCGCGCCTGGCCCGCGACCTCTTCGACGGACTCGTCGTCGCGGTTACCGGAAGCACGGGCAAGACGACGACCAAGACTTTCCTCGCGCAACTCTGCCAAGCGCAGTTCGGAGACCGTGTGCTCGCGGCGCCCGGTAATGAAAACAACGAGGTCGGCGTGAGCAGACTGCTGTTGAATGCGTCGAACGAGGCGCACGACGTCGTGATCGCAGAGATGGGCGCGCGGCGTTATGGCGACGTTGCGATCTTAGTCGATATCGCCCGACCGCACGTCGGAGTTTTGACCAACATCGGTGAAGCGCACGTCGAGATCATGGGATCGCGCGAGCGGTTGGCCGAGACGAAGTGGGCCCTCTTCTCACGAGGCGCGATTGCGGTTCTCAATGCGGGCGACGAGGTTTCGATAGCCCGCGCTACTACGCTGACGCAGCAGCCCCGGTGGTTCGCGGCGGTGGCGAGAGAGCCGGCGCCGGAGCTGAGTTCGTTATTTGATCCCCTCGTTGCGCTGGTCGGCGAGCGCTGCCTGTTCGCGCGCGACGGGGGCAACGATTGCGAGCATGAGATCCGGGCTCAGGTGCCCGGCCTGCACAATCGCGCCAACCTGGCGGCGGCAATCGCCGGCGCGCTCCAGCTCGGCGTCCCCCTCGAGCGCCTGATTCCCGAAATTCCCGCGCTCCATCTGCCGCAGGGCCGGTACGACCGCATCGCCATCGAGGGCGGCCCGCGCGTCATTTACGACGCGTATAACGCAAATGCGAGCGGAATGATTGCGGCACTCGACGCTTTCGCCGGCGAAACCGCCTCGCGTCGCATCGCCGTGCTCGCGAGCATGGCGGAACTCGGCGACGAATCGCAGAGCCTGCACGAGCGTGTCGGCGCGCACGCTGCGAGCACGGTCGACGTGCTGCTGGTCAGCGGAGATTTCGCCGCGGCGCTTGCAAGCGGCGCGCGGCGCGGCGGTCTGGATGCATCGCAGATCGTGCCGGTTAGGGACAACTCGCATGCCGCGGCCTGGCTTCGCCAACACGCGACGGGCGACGACGTGATTCTCTTGAAAGGCTCGCGCAAGTACAAGTTGGAGGAGATCGTCGAGGAGCTGTTCGCGTGAGCCGCACCGTATCGACCCTGGCGGTAATGCGCCGGGAGACGCCCGAGGGATTGAGGGCCATTCCGGTGCGAACGCGCTTGGTGCGACCCGGCGACGATCTCATCGCGCTGGTTGCCGAAGCGGTATCGGGCATCGCGAGACCCGGCGACGTCGTCGCGGTTTCGGAGACGGCGCTTGCGATCGCACAAGGCGAGTTCGTCGTTGCCGAGCGCGTGCGGCCGTCGAAACTGGCGTACGTCCTCTGCCGTAATGCGGGACCGATGGCGACGATCAGCCAGCCGGAGTCGATGCAGCTGGTCATCGATCGAGTCGGCTATCCCAGAGCGATTTATGCTACGGTGCTCCACCTGCTGGGCCGGCTCGTCGGCCGGCGCGGCGTCTTTTACGAGTTGATGGGTGCGGCAGTTGCGGCCTTCGACGGCTACACCGGCACGATGCCGCCCTACGAACGCGCCATCGTCTTTGCTCCGCGCGATCCCGATGCATTCGCGCGCGAGTTCGAACGGCGCAGCGGTATCGACTGCGCCATCGTCGATGCGAACGACTTGGAGAAGGCGAAGATTCTCGGCGCCTCCGACAACGTCTGCGCAGCCTGCGTCGAGGGTGCGCTGCTCGACAATCCGCACGGCAACAGCGACGAACAGACCCCGGTCGTCGTGCTCAAATGGCGCGGCTCCGGCGACAATCCTCTCCTTAGCAGTGGGAGGCGGTCCGCCGAGTGAACGCCGCGACGCTCGCGCTTTGGGTGCTCTTTGGCTTCGCGATCGCCGTTCCGGCCGGTCTGGCGCTGCTTTTGCTTGCCGGGCGCCTCGGCGTTCGGCAGCACGCGTACGAGGACGCCCCGCAAGCGCATCGCATCAAGACGGGGACGCCGACGATGGGCGGCCTCGTTTTTGTCGTCGCCTTGCTCGCCGCGCTCGTGGCCGGCCGCGCGCCGCTCTTGGCGGAGCTGGTCGCTCTGATCGTGTGCTGCGCCTTGATCGGCGCGGTCGACGACATCATCACGGTCCGCGGCGGCTCCAAGCGCGGCCTGCGCGCGCGCACGAAGTTTCTCGCGACGGCGCTGGTGGCGGTGATCTTCCTGCGTGCGATCGACGTCCACGCGACCTCGTTTCCCGCCGACGCACTCTTTCATGCCGGAACGTTCTGGCTGATCGCGCCGCATTGGCTTTGGCTGCTGCTGGGAATTCTCGCGATTACCGGCACGATTCACGCGGTCAACCTCACCGACGGCCTCGACGGCCTCGCCACGGGAACGATCATTCCACCGCTGATCGTTTTCGGCCTTATCGCCGCGCAGTCCAACGTGCCGGCGGCGGCAATAGCCGCGGCGGCCGGCGTCGGCGCTTGCGCCGGGTTCTTGATCTTCAATCGCCACCCGGCGAAGCTCTTCATGGGCGATACCGGCTCGCTGGCGCTCGGTGCGCTTCTCGCCGGCGTGGCGATTCTCAGCGGCGAGATGCTGCTGCTCGTCGTTGTGGGCGGCGTCTTCGTCGCCGAGGCGCTCTCGGTGATCCTTCAAGTATCCTATTTCAAAGCGACGCGAGGCAAACGCATCCTGCGCATGAGCCCGCTTCATCACCATTTTGAGTTGGGCGGATGGCCGGAAACCAAGGTCACGGCCCGCTTCTGGCTTGCATCGTTCGTCGCTTCGCTGTTAGGATGGACCATCGTGCGATGACCGATACGCTTGAACTTCACGCCGGCGACGCGATACTCGTCATAGGCTTGGGCCGTAGCGGATTAGCGAGCTTGGAAGTTCTCGCTCACCACAACGTCCGTCTTTACGCGACGGACGAAAAGCCTGCGCTAGAGTTGAGCGAAGCGATCGCGGTGGCGGAGTCGTTCGGAGCGCGTTTCGTCGAGCCGGCCGCGCTCGACGGCATCCTTCAAACGATCGCCTGGGCGGTGCTCTCGCCCGGCGTTCCACCGATATCCCCGGTCGTCCGTGCCGTCCATCGGGCGAACGTGCCGGTCATGGGGGAGATCGAGCTGGCCTATCGGCTCTGCAAGGCGCCGATCGTTGCCGTCACCGGGACCAAAGGAAAATCGACCACGACGGCGCTGATCGGACATCTGCTTCGCGGTTGCGGTCTGCAGGCTAGGGTCGGCGGGAACATCGGAAATCCGCTCATCAAGGAGGTAGCCGGGGCGACGTCCGGCGATTGGGTCGTCGCCGAGGTCTCGTCGTTTCAGCTCGAAACGATTCGCGCATTCAAACCGCGCGTCGCCGTTTTACTCAATATCGCGCCGGACCATCTCGACCGGTACCCGTCGATGGACGAGTATGCCGAAGCGAAGTATCGCATCTGCGCCAATCAGTCGATGAGCGATTGGTTCGTCGGCAACCTGGACGATCCGCGAATCGAAGCCCTTGCGTGGCGCCACGGCAACGCCCGCGTCCAAGCACGCCAGCTGTGGTTCACGCGCAACGGAACGCAACGCGCCACGATGTACTTGCGCGACGGCGTCATCACCTACGCGCCGGTCACCGGCGATCCGCGTCCGATCCCGCTCTTGCCGTGCAGCGAAATCCCATTGCAGGGCGAGCACAACGTGGAGAACGTCATGGCGGCGCTGCTCGCGGCGCTGGCCGTCGGCTGCGATCCGGTCTCGCTGAGAGGCGCGATTCGGTCGTTCGCGCCGATGCCGCACCGTCTCGAAAGGGTCGCCGAAATAGACGGCGTGCTCTACGTTGACGACTCGAAATCGACGATTCCCACCTCGGTGGTTGCGGCACTGCGCAGCTACGACCGGCCGATCGTTCTCATCGCGGGCGGCCGCTCGAAAGGCATTGGCTTCGGCGAACTCGGAGCGGCGATTGCGCGGCACGTCAAAGCCCTCGTCGCAATCGGCGAATCGGCCGGTGAAATTCGGCGTGTGGCCGGGAAGGTCGCCGTCGTCGAGGCCTTCTCCATGGAAGAGGCCGTGCGGCGAGCGCGCGAACTCGCGGCGCCCGGCGACGTCGTGTTGCTCTCGCCTGGGTGCGCGTCGTTCGACATGTTTGCTTCGGCGGAGGATCGCGGCGAGCAGTTCAGCGCGGCGGTCACGTCGCAACGGGAGCCCGCTGGTGCATAACGCCGCCGCGCTCCGAGCCAATCGCGACGCGGAACGTAAAACCGCCTTGCGTTCCTACGTGGCGGCGCCGCTCGACGTGTGGCTGTTTACTGCAGTCGCCGCGCTGGTTGCCATCGGGCTGGTCATGGTTTTCTCGGCATCGAGCGCCACGGCGTACGCCGAGCATGGTGACGTCGCCTACTACCTGAAGCGCCAATTGATTTGGCTTACGGTCGGGCTCGGCGGCGCGTACCTGTGCTACCGAATCGAGTACCAGCGTCTGCGCCGTGCGGCGCCGTATTTCTTGGCCGGTGCGATCGTTGCCCTGGCACTGGTCTTCGTGCCGCACGTCGGGCTCGGTGTCAATGGCGGGCGACGGTGGATCGGCACTTCGAGCTTCAGTTTCGAACCGTCGGAGTTTTCCAAACTGGCCCTGGTCGTCTATCTTTCGGCGGTCTTGTCGTCGCGCGGGGAACGAATCACCTCGCTTGGGCGCGGACTCTTTCCGCTTTGCGTTCCGGTGGCGATCATGGCGGTGATGGTGCTCAAAGAACCGGATATGGGCACCGCAAGCCTGCTCTTCTTTACGGCCTTCGCGCTCTTTTTTGCGGCCGGCGCGCGACTGGTTCATCTGGCTGCGATCGCACTGACGACGGTTCCGTTCGCAGTGCTGACGGTGTTAGCCAGCCCATACCGGCGCGCGCGCGTCTTTGCCTTCGTCGATCCTTGGAAGGATCCGCTCAACACCGGCTTTCACATCGTCCAATCGTTGCTGGCGCTGGGCAGCGGGGGAATCTTTGGCGTCGGGCTGGGCGCCTCGCGCGCGAAGTTCTTCTATTTGCCCGAACAGTACACCGACTTCATCTTCTCGGTGCTCGGCGAAGAGCTTGGCCTCATCGGCACGCTGGCCGTCGTAGCGCTCTTCGTAACTCTGGCGTACCGTGCCATCAGGATCGCCTTGGCCGCGCCCGACCGGTTTGGGTTCTTTCTCGCGATCGGATGCGGCGCGATGATCACGATTCAGGCCTTCGTCAACATCGGCGTCGTTTCGTCGTCGTGGCCGGTTACCGGCGTTCCCTTGCCGTTCATCTCGTTCGGAGGAAGCTCGCTGGTCGTCAACCTTATCGCCGCTGCACTGATTGCCAATGTGGGTCGCCATCGCAGAGTCTACGCGGCCCTGTGACTGTCGTTTTCGCCGGTGGCGGTACGGGAGGCCATCTCTACCCGGCAATCGCGATTGCCGACGCGTTGCGCCCTCGCGCGACGATCGCCTTCATCGGGAGCGCCGACCGGCTTGAAACGACGATCGTGCCGAAAGCCGGTTATCCGCTGCTCACGGTCTCGGCTCACGCCCTGCCCCGGCGTCTATCGTTCGATCTTTTTCGCGCCGTTGCGCGTAACGTCAAGGGAACGTTCCAAAGCCTCGCGCTCTTAGCGGCGGCGCGTCCGGATCTCGTCGTCGCCACCGGCGGCTATGTTTGCTTTCCGGTCGCGCTCGCCGCGCGCATCAGGCGGCTCGTCGGGCTCTCCCACGCACCTATCGTCTTGCTCGAACCCAATCTCGCGCCGGGCGTAACGACGCGGCTACTAGCGCCGATAGTTGACGAGATTTGGGGTGAGTGCGGTGGTTTCGGGCAACGCTTGCGCGCTAAATGCCGGCCGACCGGCGTTCCCGTGCGCTCTTCCCTGCGAAACCTGCCGTCTCGCGAAGCGGCCGCGTTTCGTTTGGGGCTCGACCCCGCTAAGCGAGTGCTTCTCGCGATCGGCGGCAGCCAGGGTGCGCGCGCGATAAACGACGCGCTGGTTCGAGCGCTGCAAGGCGACGCACTCCCGCCCGGCTGGCAAGTGCTTGCGCTTACCGGCAGGGCCGAGTCCGACAAGGTGGCCGCCGCCGTGCGCGCGGCAAAAGACGCGGGAGCGACGACATCCTTCGTCGCTCGGCCCTATCTCGATGAGATGGACGACGCATATGCCGTCGCGGACTTGGTTCTCGCGCGAGCCGGAGCCTCGACGCTTGGAGAGCTGGCGGCGCTCGCCAAGCCGGCCGTCTTGGTGCCGTATCCATTCGCGACCGAGGCGCACCAGCGGGCCAATGCGGCGCGCTTCGAAGCCGCGGGGGCCGCGCTCGTGCTGACCGATCAGCAGCTTGCATCCGGAGCGTTGCCCGCCGTGCTGGCGGCTGCGACGGCACCGGAGCGCTTGGTTTCACTGGCATACAACGCTCGTCAGCTTGCTGGAAACGATCCGTTGGCTCAGATCCTTGCGCGGATCGGCATCTTAGTTTGAGGAAGGGACTAGGGTGACGTATCATTTCGTCGGCGTCGGCGGCATCGGCATGAGCGCGATCGCTCGCATTCTGCGAGCGCGCAACGTCGGAGTTACCGGTTCGGACGTTGCCGTCACGCCGCTGATCGAGCAACTCCGCGCAGAAGGGGTGCGGATAACGATCGGTCATGCAGCGGGCAACGTTCGCGGGGCCGACGTCGTGGTCGTCAGTTCGGCGATCGATCGTGGGAATCCCGAGTACGTTGCGGCCGTGCGCGCCGGAACGCCGGTATTACATCGCGGCGAGATGCTCGCACGTCTGCTCTGGGGACGGCGCGGCATCGCAGTCTGCGGGACGCACGGAAAGACGACGACGACCGCAATGACGCATGCCGTCCTGCGGGGTGGCGGCATCGACGCCGGCCTGTCGCTGGGCGGCATCGACGTCTCGCTGGAATCCAACGCCTACGACGGAACGTCGCCCTGGTTCGTAACGGAGGCCGATGAATCGGACGGCTCTTTTGCCCTGCTGGAACCGAATATCGCAATCGTTACCAACGTCGAAAACGACCACCTGACCAGCGACGACGAGCTCCCCGGCCTGGTGCGAGCCTTCGGCGAGTTTCTTGCGAAGTTGCCCCACGACGGCCTCGCGATCGTCGGCGTCGACAACGCGCTTGCGGCTTCGCTAACCGGGCACGAGCTTCGCGCTAGGGTCATAACGTGCGGCTTGGCCGCGAGCGCGCGCATTCGAGCGGCCAACGTGCGCTTTGAGGATTTCGGCTCGACCTTCGACGTGCTCGACGGCGACGTCACGCTCGGTAGCGTCGAGCTGCGCGTGCCCGGCGCGATGAACGTTCAGAACGCTCTTGCCGCGGTTGCGGTGGGATACGCGTTCGAGTTGCCGTTTGCCGAAATCGCTGCGTCGCTGAAGGCTTTTCGGGGCGTGCGCCGCCGTTTCGATATCTTGCTCTCCAACGATCGGGTGACGATCGTCGACGACTACGCGCATCACCCAACCGCCGTTCGCGCCACGATTGCGGCGGCGCGCCACTACCATCGCGGTACGCTGGTCGTGGCCTTTCAACCGCATCGCTATACCCGAACGGCGTTTCTGGCGGCGGAGTTTGCCGACTCGCTGCGCGGCGCCGATAGCGTCTACCTAACGCCGATCTACGCGGCGTCGGAACCGGCGATTCCCGGCGTGAGCGAGCGCTCCATCGGCGATTCGCTGGCGACCAACGGGACGCGCGTGAGCTACGTAGCGCGCGTCGAGGAGCTCGAGGGGCGCATCCTTGCGGAGGTCCCGGCCGGCGCCTTGGTGCTGATGCTCGGAGCCGGAAACATCACCGATGTAGCGGGGCGCCTCGCGGCAGCGGCGCGCGGATGAGCCTCACCACGCGGCAAGCGGTGCACAGCCTCGTCGAGGCAGCGGACCGGGAAGCGTTGCGCGCGATCTTCGGCGACGCGGCGCGATTCGACGAGCCGCTCGCGCCCTATACCTCGTGGAAGATCGGCGGCCCGGCCGACGCTTTCGTAACGGCCTCAACCCAGGCGGAGCTCGCGGAGTTGATGCGCCTGTGCTTGCGTCGCAAGCTGCCGTGGTGGGTCGTCGGCGGCGGAAGCAACGTGCTGATCGGCGATGGCGGAGTGCGGGGCATCGTCATCCGCCTGGCCGGCGATTTCGCGGCGGTCGAGGTGCATCCGGAAGATGGCGGCGTCGTCGTCGAAGCCGGCGGATCGGCCAGCATGGCCCTGGTCACCGCAAAGGCGGCCTCGGCCGGCGCCGGCGGCATCGGCTCGCTGGCCGGCATCCCTGGAACAATCGGCGGGTCGCTGCGGATGAATGCCGGAACCGATCGTGAAATCGGCGATTTCGTTCGTTTCGTTTGGGTTGTGTCGCCCAGCAGGCCGGAGCCGCACAGCGTGAGCGTACGCTATTTGTATCGCCATTCGACGCTGGAGCGCGACGTCGTCGTCTCCTCGGTGACGCTCGTGTTTCCTCGCGCCGACTCGCGCGACGTGCGCGAAGAGATGCAGTCGCGCCTCGTGCGGCGCAAGGCGACTCAACCAATTGCGCTTCCCAACGCCGGCTCGTGCTTTCGCAACCCCGACGGTGGAAAGGCCGCCGTACTGATCGAATCGGTCGGCGCTAAGGGATGGCGGGAGGGCGGCGCGGAAGTCTCGTCGCTGCACGCAAACTTTATCAACAACGTTGGCGGCGCGACGGCACGCGACGTCGCCACGCTGCTCGCACGAATCCGAGGTGCGGTGCTCGATCGCTGCGGCATCGAGCTGCAATTGGAAGTGCATCTGGTTGGAGTCTTTATCGATGCAACGTAACGGTGGGTTCAGGGCCAGGATTGCCGTGGTAATGGGCGGCAGCAGCGGTGAACGCGAGATTTCGATCCGGTCCGGCGCCGAAGTCCTGCGGGCGTTGCAGAGGCTGGGCTACGAGGCGCGGTCGCTCGACTACGACGAGCGCTTCATCGAGGCGCTGAACCAATACAAACCGGATGCCGTCTTTATCGCGCTGCACGGCCCCGGCGGTGAGGACGGGCACGTTCAGGCGCTGCTCGAGTATCTGTCGATTCCGTACACCGGCAGCGGTTTGGAAGCGGCCGCGCTTTCGATGGACAAACACCTCACTAAAAAGTTGCTCGCGGCCGAAGGCCTGCCGACTCCAGTTTGGGATTTGTTCGATCTGGCCGGCGGAACGCTGCCGCTCTTGCCGGGATCGCTCGATCTGCCGCTGGTGATCAAGCCGCGCTACGAAGGCTCGTCCAACGGGGTCACGATCGTGCGGACGCACGAAGAGTGGACCAACGCCATGCTCGAGGCTTCGAAGTCGTACGCGCAGATACTGGCCGAAGAGTACGTGGAGGGGCGCGAGTTCACGTGCGCCGTTTTGGGAGAGGAGGCGCTCCCGATCGTCGAGATCGTTGCCAACCGCGACGGCTTTTACAGTTACGACGCAAAGTACGCGCCCGGCGGCAGCACGCACGTCGTTCCTGCGAAGATTGACGAAGATTTGGCGGCGCGCTTACAAATGCTGGGCCTCTCGGCGCACCGGCTGCTGGGTTTGCGGGATTACTCCCGCAGCGATTTCATCATTCGGTCGGACAACCGGCCCTATCTGTTGGAGATCAACTCGCTCCCCGGTTTGACCCAGGCGAGCCTGCTTCCCGACGCCTGCGCCGCAGTCGGGATTGCCTTCGACGCCTTAATCGAACGACTGGTCAACTACGCGCTGGCGCGCGCACAAATTCGCGACGCCGTCGCGTAAGCCTCAAGGTTCCGTAAAAAAAGGGCCCGCCGGAGCGGGCCCTTCGAGCGTTCGAACCGAGGTTTTATTCTTTCGAGCGAGGGTTATAGGCGGTGCCGATCGGGACCAAGCTCGCCGCCAACCCCTTGGTGAAGCTGTAGGAGTACTTGATTTTCGTCGGGGAGTACGTGTAGACGTCGACCGCGCCGTTCGCGATGTCGGCCATTGCATACGCCGTGCTCGTCGAGTTCAGCTTACCGAAGAAGCTCTGGCCGTGCATTTTGAAGGGTCCGCTGACAACCTTGCATGCGGTTGCGCAGCCGCTGTAAACGTAAATGGTCTCTGCGACGGAGTCGGTCGAGACGATGTTACCCTTGCTGTCGATGTCCAAATTGCCGTACCCGGTGTTCTTGAAGCCGGTGGCGGCCGCGCCTTTGCCGGCGCAACCTTTGAAGTACATCAAGCTGGGTGAGGTGCCGCCGCTTTCTACGCCGGACGCGGAGAGCCAGCAGTCGCCCTTGGTCGACATCGCGACGCCGCCGGCCTCGTAGATCTTGCTGTTCGTCAGGTTTGTCGTGCAGCCGCCCTTATTGGTGCAGATCGAAAGGCTGCCGGGAGTCTTGCCGGTATCGAAGATGTTGGCCAGCGCGATCTTTCCGGTTGCCGCGTTCGTGCTCGCGGCGTCCGAGGGCTGTCCGTACGTGTCGGCGATTTCGCCAAACGATTTTCCGCACATCCCGGGGCCTTTGTAGAGCAAGAGATAGCTCGCGCCGCCGTCGGGCGCCATGAGATTGCCGGCGCCGTCGACGCCTATGCCGTTGACGTACGAAACGTTGGGCACCATGCACGTCGGGCCTTTATTACCCTTATTGGCGGCCGGGTAGCCGTAGACGTCCGAGGCGTCAAACTCGGAGACGTAGAGGCCGCTCGAGGCGTTCCGCATTACGTCCGGCTGCAGAATCGAATGCAGAACCTGCTCGGCGCGCGTCGGCACGCCCATGACGTTAACGGGAGTAAAGCCGGTTCGGAACTGCTGGCCGGCGCCGGGCAGCGCGGAACTCGAGGGCGACATATTGCCGGCGCAACCGCTGATGAGGCCGATGGCGACCACCGAGCAGAGTGCCGAAGTGAACAAACGCATAGGATGAATCTCCTTGAAAAGTAGGTCGGAAAAGGACCTTTGGTCCGGCTTTATTGCTTCGAACGCGGATTCACGGCGACTCCGTCGGGGAGTTCGCTCGCCGAGAGCCCCTTGTCGAAGCTGTATTCATACTTGATCGCCTTGGTGCTGTACGAGTACACGTCGACTTTTCCGTCGGTCCGAGCGACGGCGGTGAATTCGGTGTTGGTCGAGTTGAGCTTGCCGAAGAAAGTCTCGCCTTTGAGCGTGAACGGCCCGCCCAAGAGTTTGCAGGTCGGATTGCACCCGCTGTAAACGTAAGCGACCTCCGCCATGTCGTCGATGATGACGAGGTTGCCTTTGTTGTCGATGTCTATGCCGCCGTAATAGGTGCTCTTGGTGCCTTTTGCTACGGTCCCGCCGCCTTTGCAGCCCTTGAAGTAAATCAGCGCATCGCCGCCGCTGGCGCTCGTCTTGGCATTCAACCAGCAGTCGCCGCTATTCGACATTGCAACGCCGCCTGCGTGATAGATCGACCCATTCGTGAGATTAACCGTGCAGCCGCCCTTTGCGGTGCAAATCGAGAGACTGCCCGGGGCGCTTCCCGTATCGGCCAGGTTGGCGAGGGCAATCTTTCCGGTCGCCGCGTTGGGGCTCGACGCATCCGAAGGCTGGCCGTAACTGTCGGCGATCTCGGCCAGGGACTTTCCGCACATGTTTGGGCCTTTGTTGACCAAAAGGTAACCCGCCCCGCCGTCGGGGATCATCAGGTTGCCCTTGGCATCGACTGCGACGTCGTTGACGTCGGTGACGTTGCTTACCGTACAGATGGGGCCTTTGTTCGCCTTGTTGTTAGCCGCGTAGCCGTAGAGGTCGCCGGAGTCAAACTCCGAGATGTACGTGCCGCTCGTCGGTTCGGTCTTCGTCGGGCGAACCAGCTCGTGCAGAACCTGCACGGCGAGCGGAGGTGCTTGGTCGTCCCAGACGCTTATGGGGTGCGCAACCCGCGTCACGCCTTCGTAACCCGGAACCGGGACGTTCGATATACCAGCATTGCCGGCACAACCTGCGAGGAGGGCGATGGCGACGGTCGTGCGGAGCGCCGAAGCAAACAAACGCATGCGATAAGTCTCCTTGGCAAGTAGATCGGAAAGGGACTTCCGAGCTTGCCCGCGCGGGCTCGCGAACCCTTTATGATCCCGTGCTTTTCGGCTCTGTTGCGGCGAGCGAGGATTGGTTCTTTAAGGAAAGGCCTCGTTATCGTCGGCGATCAGGAGATCGAGCCGCGACGATTCCGGAGGCAGCCGGCGGGCCACCGGATAGCGCCGTACGAACTCGGGGTCGTCCAAGCGTTCGCCGATCGTCCGCCCTTCGAGCGACGCATTTACCTCAGCGTAGCGCGCCGGATCGCTATGCCGTGCAATCCAATCGGCGACCTCTCGGTCTGAGGGCGCCTTTGCAATCGCTTCGCGCAGCAGCCCTTCCACGATTCCAAGCCTGTTGAGAAGACTGGAACTGAAACCGGTGATTTGATACTCGCCGAGGTTGCCGCCCGGCAGCGTCGCTCTTATCTTGTCGACCGTCCTGGCCGCCATCAGGAGATCCAGGCCGGGCAAGAGTTCGCGGGGACTGCGAGGCGGCCGCTTCGTGAGGTCGAGTGCGTCCATGGCAACGCTTTTCAACCAGCCAGGGCACCGATGCCTTGTGAGACGAGGCGCCTTTCTGGGAAAGTCGAAACTTTGCAACCGTCGAAAGACGTTGTATAGCTTACCGCTCTCTGGAGGATTCCTTGCCAACCGTTGTCGATCGGGGTCTCGAAGGCGTCGTCGTCGGGTCTACCGAGCTTAGTAATGTCGAAGGTGCAATCGGCCGCCTAACGTACCGCGGCTACGATATCGACGATCTCGCGCCCAATGCCACATTCGAAGAGATCGTCCACCTTCTGCTCTACGGCCAGCTTCCTAACCGTCACCAGCTCGACGAGTTGAAACGCGAGCTGGGGTCCGGCCGCGCGCTTCCCGAGCCGCTGGTCACTGCGATGCAAAACGTTCCGAAGACGGCGTGGCCGATGGAGATCCTGCGCACAATCGTCAGCGGTCTCGGACTCTTTTCACCGGTGAACGCTCAGGGCGAACATCTCTCCGACGTGCACACTGCGATCGAGCTGATCGCGAAGATGCCGACGATCGTCGCTGCCTGGGACCGGATTCGCCGCGGCCTCGATCCCATCGCACCGCGCTCCGATCTCTCGCAGGCCGGGAACTTTCTCTACATGCGGACGGGCAAGGCGCCCCACGCGATCGAGGAGGACGCGCTCGATACCTATTTCGTTCTATTGGCGGACCATTCGTTTAACGCCTCGACGTTTGCGGCGCGAGTCGCGGCGTCGACGCGCGCCGACATGTACGGCTCCGTAACCGCGGCGCTTGCGACGCTGCAAGGCGATCTGCACGGCGGGGCCGCCACGGCTGCCTTCCGTACGCTCAACGACGTGAAGACGCCGGAGAACGCCGAGCCCTTCGTTCGAGATATTCTCGCTCGTGGGCAACGCATTATGGGCATGGGACATCGCGAGTACAAGGTGAGGGATCCGCGCGCGAAACATCTCGAGGCGATGGCGAAGGAGCTTTCCGCATACGCCGGCCGCGACCGCCTGTACGAGACGGCGCATGCCGTCGAAGAGGCCAGCCGCAAAGTCTTACAAGAGAAAAAACCGGGCAACACGATCTACGCGAATGTGGATTTCTATACGGCACCGGTGCTGGCCGATCTCGGAATCCCGGGCGACGAGTTTACCTGCCTTTTCGCATGCGGACGCATCGCCGGTTGGACCGGCCACATTCTCGAGCAGCTCGCCGACAACCGTCTCATACGGCCGCAAGCGACGTACGATGGTCCGGTCGCGGGACCGTACGTGCCGATCGAAAACCGGGCCGCAAACGGCGCACGGGGCTAACGCCGCGTGCTGGTCGTGCCGGCGATCGACTTGCGCAACGGCAAGTGCGTTCGAATGAAGCAGGGCGATCCCACGACCGAGACCGAGTACGACGGCGACCCCGTGGAACGCGCGACCGCGTTCGTCGCGCAGGGGGCGCGCCGGCTGCACGTGATCGACCTCGACGGCGCCTTTGGTTCCGGCGAGAACTTAGCCGCGGTGGAGCGCATCTGTAATGCGGTGGAAGTGCCCGTGCAGACCGGCGGCGGATTGCGCACGGTTACGCATGCGGAACGCGCCTTTGCGGCGGGCGCTTGCGAAATTATTCTCGGGACGCTGATGGTCGAAGACGAACGGCTCGCGCGTCATATCATCAACCGCTTTCCGGGTAAAGTCATCGCCGGCATCGACGCTCGCGGCACGCAAGTTGCCACGCACGGCTGGCAGGAGCGAACGCCGGTCGATCGCGACGCGCTGGTGCGCCGCGTCGCGCAGTGGGGCGTCTCGCGAATCATCTTTACCGAAATCCGTCGCGACGGCATGGGCGAGGGCTACGACATCGATGCACTGTGCGCGGTTGCCAACGCCGCCGCGGTGAAGGTTACGGCGAGCGGGGGTGCGCGCAATATCGACGACTTGCGTGAACTGAAAGCATCGATGCCGGAGAGCGTCGACTCGTGCATCGTGGGCAGTGCGCTGTACAGGGGCACGCTGGCGCTCGAAGAGGCGATCGCCGCAGTCGCCTAGGGAAGCCCCGATTTAGCCCAGCTCTTCGTCGGCTCGGGGTTCATTTACCAGTAAACTTCACCCCTCGCCTCCTCGATCTGAACTAAATCGGTGCTTCTCTTATGGTGTTGTTCTATTCGGTATATTCGCGGGGGAGGTTGCTTGGGAGGCGCGTGACGATCTCATAGTTGATCGTATCGGACCATGCCGCCCAGTCGTCGGCGCTTACGGCGCTCTCGCCGTCACGCCCGATGAGCGTTACCGCCGATCCGACGCGCGCACCCGGCGCATTCGACAGATCGATCTGCGTCATGTTCATCGCGACTCGGCCGACGATCGGACAGAGCGCGCCGTCAACGACGAACGCGCCGCGATTCGACAACGCGCGCGGCACGCCGTCGGCATAGCCCGCCGGAACGACGCCGATGCGCATTTCGCGCGGAGCGTGAAAGCTTCCGCCGTAACCGACTGAAGCACCGGGCGCTACCGCGCGAACGACGATGAGTTCGGAGACGTACGAAAGCGCGGGACGCAGGTCGAGCGGCCGATCCTGGCGCGCAGCACTCGTTTGCCGCGACGGCATCAAGCCGTAGAGGGCGATGCCGAAGCGGGCCATGTCCAAGTGCGTTTGCGGCCACAGCATGGCGGCCGCCGAAGCGGCAATATGTCGAATCGGCGCGAGCCCGCTGCGGTCCAGCAGCGGTTTGACTTCAAGGAGCGCTCGTTCGAAGGCTGATAGCTGGTGCATCGTGTAGGGCGAATCGATCTCCTCCGCGGCGGCAAGATGCGAGAAGATGCCGCCCAACTCGATCTCCGAAATGCCGCCGAGTCGCTCGATGGCATCGCTGAGTTCGCGCGGCTCGACTCCAAGCCGGTTGAGGTCGGTGTTCACCTTTACGTGCACGAAGGCGCGGGTCCGGCGGCTGTCCGCCGCGGCGGCCAGCCGGCGGGTAAACTCTCCGACGCTCCAAACCGCCAGCTCTAGGTTCGCCGCCATCGCGTCGCCCAGCGCCTGCGGCGCCACCGGCCCCAGCACCAGAATCGGCGCGGCGATTCCGCCCGCGCGCAGTTCCAGGGCTTCTTCAACGCTGTAAACGCAGAGGCGCGTCGCAAGCGGCTCGATCGCCCGGCCGGTCTCTACCAAACCGTGCCCGTATGCGTTGCCCTTGACGACGAAGGCCGCGCGTTGCGGTCCCACGAGCCGGCAGAGGACGCCGGCGTTGTGGCGCAAAGCGCGCAGCGAGATGCGTAATCTTCCCATCATGCCTAGCGGTTCAATTCCTGAAAAAGAGAAGGCCCTCCCGGGTTCCCGGGAGGGCTGATTGTATCGCTCGGAATCGAGCTACGGGGGATCCCTCCGTGGCCCGCTGGGATGGGTCGGTGGCGTCGGTTCGAGGGGCGGGTTCGGAGAAGGATGGGTCCCGCCGCCGCCGAGTGGTGGCATCGGGTGCGTGCCCATTCCGCCGGCGACGCCGTCGAGTTCTTGGATTTTCTTTTCGTCGCTCATGGTTAGCCTTTCGCTAGCGGTAAGAAGCACCGCGAGCCTGCAAGCCCTTCTCCCTAGCCCGAGCGTCTTCCCCGCGAAGGCGCCAAACGAACCTGGCAGAACGTGAGCGCCGATGGATGGGTTCGATCCGCGCGTCCGCTGGTTGCTTGCGGCACCGATTTACGGGGTCGCGTATGCGCTGGCGGCCTTCGTCTTTTGGCGAATGGCAAAGCGGCGCGGGATGGCAACGGACGGCGTCGCTCGCGTCATGGCCGCCGGCTTACTCGGCGGGTTAGCCGGGGCAAATCTCGTCCAGTTGCTCGCCACCGGCCTTCCCGGCAAAACGATTGAAGGCGGTATCGTAGGCGGTTGGCTCGCCGTCATCTGGATGAAGCGAAGACTGGGCATAACGCGGCCTACCGGCGATCTTTTCGCGCTCGCCATTCCGGCGGGCGAGGCGGTCGGGCGTATCGCCTGTTTCGTCGGCGGCTGCTGTTACGGAAAGGCGGCCGGCGTTGCGTGGGCGGTGCACGATCACGGCGCTTTGCGCCACCCGGCGCAGCTCTACCTGAGCCTTGCGGCCGCAGTCTGCTTCCTGGCGTTGCTGGCGATCGAGCGCATGCGCTTCTTGCCGGAGAACGGCCTCTTCTATCTCGGCGGCGCGCTCTTTTGCGTCGATCGTTTCATCGTCGAGTTCTTCCGTGAAGGTTCGGCGATGCCGCTCGGCATCACGTTCGCTCAGGCGGCCTGTATCGCCGGCCTTGCTTTCTTCGGATGGAAGCTTGCGACGCTCGTGCATCCGCGCGCGCCGAAGCCGAGCCGCGTCACCGCGTGCCCGTAGCTGGTTCCGACGCGTGTTTGCATTGTGGCAGCGCGCTGGATCGCGATGCGACGAATTGTCCGAACTGCGGCGAAGTGCGCATGCCCGTCTCGGGCGGATCGAGCTTCGGTGCGATGCTCCTCATGGTTCTTGCCGGCATCGTTTGCGGTCTTCCGCTGGCGGGTTTCGGCCTCATGATCGGTTTCGGGATGCAGGGTTTTTTTGGGGGCGGACCGGAGAATCACGCAGGCACGCGTGCTGCGTCTATCTACTTCATCGCCGTCACGCTGTTGCTCTTGATCGGCCTGATCGTCGTGGCCACACGGCGTATGAACACGTTGCTGCGAGTCTTCGCGATCACCGTGCTTGCGACGGGGCTCGGTCTCTTTGCACTCTGCGATCCGATCATGCTTCTCGGCTGGAGATGAGCCGCGCGTGACGCTTCCCATCTACGACTACACGATCCTCAAGAGCGTCCGCGCGGTCTGCCCGCGCTGCTTCGCGGAGAATGCCGGTTTCGATCCCGAGTATCCGACCGATATCTGCGACGGTCATCTGGTCGAGCGGAGCGGGGCCGTTTATTTGCGCCGGTGGTGCAGGCGCGGTCACGGCGAGGTCTGGTCGCTCTACGAAGAGGATGCGATGCTCTGGCGCTACTTGCAGCAGTGGCGCGTACCCACGAAAAAAATCAATCCCGATACCAGGGAGATCTTTCCCGTTCCGATGGGTTACGAGCACGGTTTGGGTCCGGCGCATCTGCAGCACTCGTGCATCTACCTGCTCGATCTCACGACGCAGTGCAATCTGACCTGTCCGGCGTGCTACACCAGCTCGAGTCCGGAGCTCTCGGCATACCTTCCGCTGGAGGAGGCCGTGCGCGCGGTCGAAACCGCGCTCGAACGCGAAGGCGGCCGGCTGGACGTCGTCATGCTCTCGGGCGGCGAGCCGACGGTGCATCCGCAGATTCGCGAACTGATCGAGCGTCTCTCCGAGCTGCCGATCACGCGGATCCTGCTCAACACCAACGGCATCCGTCTGGCCAACGAAGAGGCCCTGCTCGAGTTTATCGCGAGCCTGCGCGATCGCGTCGAGGTCTATCTGCAGTACGACGGCCAGCGCGAGGCAACGCATCAGACGTTGCGCGGAGTCGACCTGCGTGAGACCAAAGCGCGCGCTATCTCGAGGCTGAGCGCCGCGCGCGTCTTTACGACGCTGGTGATGACGGTCGTTCCACAAAACGCCGGCCAAATCGGCGAAGTCCTCGACTCGGCCTTCGCGACGCCCTACGTGGGCGGCGTCATGTTCCAGCCGCTCTTTGCCTCCGGCCGCGCTCCGGTAGTCGATCCCATGGCGCGCGTCACGACGACCGGGGTGCTCGCGCGGCTCGAAGCCCAGTCGTCCAACGGCGTGCGCGCTCGCGATCTAATCGCTCTGCCCTGCAGTCACCCCGACTGCTGCTCGATCGGCTATTTCTTGTGCGGCAACGACGGTCATTACGCTTCGCTGCCGGCGATCTTAGGCGAGCAGACGCTGCGCGAGCATTTGAGCGTATTCGGCAATCAGATCGCCTTCACGCAGACGCTCGAACAGGTTCGCAGCGCGCTGACCAGCGTGATGTCGGAGACGATGACGCTCTCTCGCCCCGAACTGGCGGTCCACCTCAAGACGCTCTGCACCGCCTGCGGGATCGGCGGTGTCGCCGACCTGCTCAAGCTGGCCTTCGGCCGGGGATCGACGGCGCGCTTCGTCGGCGAGCGCGTCAAGCGCGTGACGATCAAACACTTCATGGATGCCGATACGCTGATTACCGAACGGCTCGAACAGTGCTGCGTGCACGTGGCCGGTGCCGGCAACGATCCGGTGCGCATGCCCTTTTGCGCGGCACGGCTCTTTCCAAAAGTACGAGAGCGGGCAATGAAAGGAATGGTGCGTCGTGGACAGCTCGAGCAAGCTCCAGCAGGGTAAGGAGCTCGAAGGCTACGCCTTCACCTTCTGTAAGGCGGCCTTCTTGGCGCTGCTCTTCGGGCGATACGCGGTTCTGGTGCTCTCGACGGCTGCAGTCGTGCTCTACCTGGCGGCCTACGCCCAAGGGGTGCGGGAATGGCGCTGCTGGGTGAAGCCGCCGTGGGTTGTGCTCTTCTTCGCGGGGGTCGCGATCGCACAAGCCTACCTGCTCTGCTGGTCACCGCTGCATCTGGTGCTGTAAACGGCGAGAGCTTGCCCGCTTTAGGCCCGCTTGCAAGGTGCTTGCACTCTCCCCCGGACTCTGCTAGGATAGCACGGCTAGCGCTCTTGCGCTAAGAGTGCTAACTTGTGTTAAGTGCGAATTCAACCAGCTGGAGGTTTACGTGAATCTGAAGCCCCTGTTCGATAACGTCGTTATCGAACATGTAGAGCAAGACGACAAGACGACCGGCGGCGTCTTTCTTCCCGATACTGCCAAGGAGAAGCCCCAAGAGGGCATGATCCGTGCCGTCGGGAGCGGCCGCGTGACCGATAAGGGCACGAAGGTCGAGATGCAAGTCAAGGTCGGCGATCGCGTGTTCTACCGCAAGTACTCGGGAAGCGAAGTCAAGATCGACGGCACCGAGTACCTCATCATTCCTGAAAAAGATATTCTCGCCATCGTCGACAAAGTGCCGGCCGGCGTCTAAGGAGTTCAATTTTTTAAATGTCTGCAAAGCAACTCGTATTCGATGAAAGCGCGCGCCGCGCGCTCGAGCGCGGTGCGAACATCCTCGCCGATGCCGTGAAGGTGACGCTCGGCCCCAAGGGTCGCAATGTCGTGCTCGACAAGAAGTTCGGTTCGCCGACGATTACCAACGACGGCGTGACCATTGCCAAGGAAATCGAGCTGCCCGACGTGTTCGAAAACATGGGGGCGCAGCTCGTCAAAGAAGTCGCGTCGAAGACCAACGACATTGCCGGCGACGGCACGACGACCGCGACCGTGCTCGCGCAAGCGATCATTCGCGAAGGTCTCCGCAACGTCACCGCGGGCAGCAACCCGCTGCTGATCAAGCACGGCATCGAAAAGGCCGTCGAGATCGCGGTTGCCGAGATGGAGTCGTTCAAGAAAGACGTCGACACCAAAGACAAGATCGCGCAAGTAGCGTCGATCTCGGCCAACGACCCGGAAATCGGCGAGTTCATCGCCGATGCGATGGAGAAGGTCGGCAAGGACGGCGTCATCACGGTCGAAGAGTCGAGGACGCTCAAGACCGAAGTCGAGACCAAGGACGGCATGCAGTTCGACAAGGGCTACATCTCGCCGTACATGGTTACCGACTCCGAGCGCATGGAAGCCGTACTCGACAACCCTTACATTCTGGTAACGGAACGGAAAATCTCGGCAATCGCCGACATTCTGCCGTTGCTCGAAAAGGTCGTTCAGGTACAGAAGCCGCTGCTCATCATTTCCGAAGACGTCGAGGGTGAAGCGCTCGCGACGCTGGTCGTGAACAAGCTGCGGGGCACGTTTACCTCCGTTGCGGTCAAGGCGCCGGGCTTCGGCGACCGCCGCAAGGAGATGCTCAAGGATATCGCCACGCTCACCGGCGCCACGGTGATTTCCGAAGAACTCGGACTCAAACTCGACAAGGTAACGCCCGACCAGCTCGGCCAGGCCAAGCGCGTCACGGTTACCAAGGAAGAGACCACGATCGTCGACGGCAACGGCAAACCCGATGCCATCAAGGGTCGCATCGAGATGATCAAAAAGCAGATCGAGGAGACCGACTCGGACTTCGACCGCGAGAAGCTGCAAGAGCGTCTTGCGAAGCTCTCGGGCGGCGTCGCGGTCATTCAAGTCGGCGCGGCTACCGAAACCGAGCTCAAAGAGAAGAAGCACCGCATCGAGGATGCGCTGAGCGCGACCCGCGCGGCCGTGCAGGAAGGCATGATCCCCGGCGGCGGCGCCTCGCTGATCCACGCGATCAAAGCGATCGATCGTTACGAGCCGCCGAAAGCAAACGGTCACGCTTCGACGTGGGCCGACGAGAAGATCGGCATCAGCATCGTGCGCAAGGCGCTCGAAGAGCCGGCCCGTCAAATCGCCGACAATGCGGGATTTGAAGGTTCGGTTCAGGTGAATGCGGTCCGCACCAAGAGCGCGCCGTTCGGCTTCGACGCCATGACCGGCGAGATCGTGGACATGTTCACCGCGGGCATCGTCGAGCCGCTCAAAGTGACGCGCGCAGCGTTGCAGAATGCGGCGTCGATCGGGGCGCTGATCCTGACGACCGAAACCCTGATCGCCGACAAGCCCGAACCCAAGAAAGAGCCGGCGGGCGTTCCCGGCGGCGGCATGGGCGGCTACGACATGATGTAGCCCTCCCAGCGTCATCCTGAGCGCAGTCGAAGGATGACTCGAGGGCAGCGCATCGAGGCCCGGCGTAAACGCCGGGCCTTTGTCATTCTCGCCGTCGGTAAGGCCGGCGCCCACAGCCGGTTTCAAGGATCGCGAGCCTTCGCCGGTGCTAGGCTGAAGCATAGCGGAGGGAAACGTGATGAAAAAGATTGGAATGCTCGTGGTCGTGCTGCTGGCGCTCGCCGGTACGACGCCCGCCGTCCCGGTCCGCCATCTCGAGTACGCGTTCGCGATCTATCCGAGCGCCCGGCCGAATAACGGCTATTACAACGGCACGATGTCCGTCGACATCCTCGGCACGGCGCCCGACGGGGGCGTCCTGGTACGGGCAAGCGATTGGTGGTATTACACGCTGCGGCCGCGACAGGCTGCGGAGTGCGAAGTCTACGCGAACGCGGACGTTCGGTGTGATAACGTTCCACCGTACCCGTCCGAGAGCGCGCTCGTTCTCCTTCCGCTGCTTGCGCAGAACTTCTTTGGCGCAGCCCAGGCAGCAAGTCCGTCGTCGTGGCAGCAGAAATTTGCCGTCTCCCTCTCAAAGGGCGCATTCAAAACGTCGGTCTCCATGGATCTGAGCACGACTCCGCAGAACGACGGGCGACTTGTGGTCGTCAAATCGAAAGGTGACATTCGGCAGCTCGACGGCAGGCAGCTGTACCTGTCGGAGGCGGGAGAGTTCGTCTACGACGTCGCAGCGTCGGTCCCGCTCGTGGTTCACGACGTACGCGGACCTCTGCCCACCAAAAGCGTCTACTCGCAGACGTCCGTGAACTTGCAACTCACGAAAGACTCCGCCGCAACGGCTGCTTCAATGCTGGAGCCTTACGGCAAGGTACGTTTTCAAGTCACCGGCTTCTCAAACGAGCATTAGCCCGCCGAGGTTTTCCAGAGTTTCGGACAGAGCAGCGTGTCGACGGGGTCGCCGGCGAGTGAGTCGACCATCTCCTGCGTCACGTTGAACTGAATGCTCTCCGGCCACGCGATCCACGGAAGCGGGAACGGAACCGGAACGCGCACGTAGTGGTATTGATGCGTGGGGGTCCGTAAGCGCAACGCCAACTGCTGCGGCGCCCAACCCGTCGACGGATCGTGGTAGAGCCAGGCGTAGTACGCATCCTGGTCGTTCTCCACGGTGATCTGCTCCGGGAGCTGCGCCGGAATCGGTTTATTGCAGACGGCCAGGCTCTTATCGAAGAGGACGAAGGTTGGCTGCACGTAGAGGAACGATTGGGGGGCCTCGCCGGAGAGCAACATCGGCGCCTTTGGAGACGATCCGCCCGGCGCAAGCGCTTCGACAATGCTCCGATCGTGGCCGGCGATGAAGAAGAGATAATCCGTAGCGGTGCAGCCGTACTTCGGCGCGCTGACGTCGAGCCGCCAAATCCCGAAGGCGCTGTCGAATTCGACGATGCTCTGAGCCTCGTCGCCGCGGTCGAAGTGATAGACGCGGTCGACCTGCGTTCGCCCGATGCGATCGGTGAGGCGGACGCGCAGGGCAATCTGCGTGGCCTCAGGCTGGCGCGCGATCGCGCTGCAGAAGCCCACGTGAAGGACGACGTGCGCGAGCGGCAGCATCGGCGGCTAGGGCAGGCTGGCGGTCGCGCCGGCCGGCGCGCGGTCGGCGAGTATGACGCTCACGCACTCCTGGTTCGGTCCGGCTGAGAAGGCCGCCTGGTCGGCGCGGATAACAAGAGAGGAACATGCCAGCGCGTAACGTCAACGATTTCACGATTCGCGTGGCGACGGTCAACGGCTCCGGGAGCCAATCCTCCAACCTCGTGCTGACCAACGCCATCGCGCGTCTCGGGATTCCAGTCGCTCCGAAGAACGTTTTCCCCTCGAATATCGAGGGTCTGCCGACGTGGTTCGACGTGCGCGTCAGCGCGCTCGGCTATCAATGCCGTGCCCGCGATTTCGACGTCTTGCTCGCGCTCAACGCGGCGACGTGGCAACAAGACGTTGCGGGCGTCAAGCCCGGCGGTGCCGTCGTCCACGAAGAAAGCTATCCGGTGAAGGGCGACACGCTGCGGGAGGACCTGATCTACTATCCCGTGCCGTTTGCCGCGCTGGCGAAGGAGCACTTCGCCGATAAGGGCGACCTTCGCAAGTACCTCATGAACATGATCTACGTCGGCGTGCTCGCGCAGCTGCTCGAAATTCCCCTATCGACGATTGAAGAGAGCCTGCGCACTCAGTTTCGCAGCAAGGCATCGGCCGTCGAGCTCAACCTCACGGCGGTGCGCGTCGGCCTGGAGTACGCGCAGCAGCATCTCGAGAAGCACGATCCCTGGCGTTTGGTGCCGATGAGCGGAAAGACTGACGGCCTAATGTTCATGGAAGGCAATCGCGCCGCGGCGCTGGGTTGCGTCATGGGCGGCTGCACGGTCGCCGCGTGGTACCCGATCACGCCGTCGTCGTCGCTCTGCGAATACTTCATTCAATACTGCGATCGCTACCGCGTCGACAAAGAGACCGGCGAACGGAGCGTCGCGGTCGTGCAAGCCGAAGACGAGCTTGCCGCTGCCGGGATCGTCTTCGGAGCGGGATGGGCCGGCGCGCGCGCGATGACGTCGACCTCGGGCCCGGGCATCTCGTTGATGGCCGAATACGCGGGTTACGGTTATTTTGCCGAAGTTCCGGGCGTGATCTTCGACGTGCAGCGCGCCGGGCCGTCAACCGGCCTGCCGACGCGAACGATGCAGGGTGACGTGTCCTCGGCATATACGCTCTCGCACGGCGATACCAAACATATCGTGCTCCTGCCGGGAACCGTCACGGAAGCCTACGAGTTTGCGATGGAGGCGTTCAACCTCGCGGAACGCTTTCAAACGCCGGTCTTTGTGCTCAGCGATCTGGATCTTGGGATGAACGCCTGGCTCGCCCCGCCGCTTCCCTATCCGGAGAAGCCGTTCGACCGCGGAAAGGTGCTGGGAGCCGACGATTTGAGCTCGATGAAGTCGTGGGGCCGCTATCGCGACGTGGATAAGGACGGAATCACGTATCGCACGCTGCCCGGAACCAATCATCCCGGCGCCGGCTTTTTTACGCGGGGCACCGGTCACGATGAGGAGGCGCGCTATTCGGAACTCCCCGACGTTTGGCAGCGCAACCTCGACCGGCTCAACCGCAAGACCGAAACGGCCAGGACCTCCGTTCCCGCACCGGTCGTCGCGGAACGAAAGAACGCGAAGGTCGCGATCCTCGCGTACGGCACGACGCATCACGCCGTCGTGGAGGCGCTCGACTTCTTGCGCGAGGCCGGAATCGAGCTCAACTACATGCGCGTGCGAGCGCTGCCCCTTTCGCCGGAGGTCGCGACCTTCGTGAAGCGCCACGATCTCGTTTATGTCGTCGAACAGAACCGCGACGGACAACTGTACGGCATTCTACGAACGGAGCTTCCGACGCACCTGATCGGGCGCCTGGAGTCGATTCGGCACTACAACGGCGTGCCGATCGATGCCCACGCCATTATCGATCCGCTGCTCGACGCGCAGCGCGCGCCGGCGGTGGTCGCGGATTGATGCGTCGACTGCGCTCGGAATAAATTTATGACGGCAAACGTAAACATCATCGGACTCGCTCGCGAAGTCTACAAAGGGCTACCCACGACGCTCTGCGCGGGCTGCGGGCACAACTCGATCACCAACCATCTGATCAAGGCGCTCTACGATTATGGGGTCGAGCCGCATAAGCTTGCCAAGATGAGCGGCATCGGCTGTTCCTCGAAAACGCCGGCCTATTTCGTCGAGCAGGCGCACGGCTTCAACGGTCTCCACGGGCGCATGCCGTCGGCTGCCACCGGAGCGAAGCTTGCCAACCGCGAGCTGCTGGTTCTCGGCATCAGCGGCGACGGCGACACGGCGAGCATTGGGTTGGGGCAGTACTGCCATATGATCCGGCGCAACGTGGACTGCACGTATATCGTAGAGAACAACGGCTGCTACGGGCTAACCAAGGGGCAGTTTTCGGCGACCGCCGACGTCGGCTCGAAGCAAAAAGGCGGAAAGGTCAACGAGTACGCGACGATCGACATCTGCGGGCTGGCGATCGAGCTGGGCGCGACGTTCGTCGCGCGCTCGTTCTCCGGTGACGGAAAGCAGCTCGTGCCGTTGCTGCAGGCTGCGTTTTCGCATCGCGGCACCTCGATTCTCGACGTCATCAGCCCGTGCGTGACGTTCAACGACCACGAAGGCTCGACGAAGAGTTATGCCTACGTCAAGGAGCACGACGTCGTTCTCCACACGGCCGACTACATCGCGGGCGGCCGCGAGGTCACGGTCGACTACGAGCCGGGTACGGTTCGGCAAGTTCAGCTCGACGACGGGTCGCATGTCGTCCTGCGCAAGCTCGACGTCGATTACGATCCCACCGACGACATCGCGGCCCTGAGGATCATTCATGAGTCGCGGGCCCGCGGCGAATTCGTTACCGGCCTGCTCTACGTGGAGACCGACGCGCAAGACTTGTGCGCTCGCGAACACCTCGTGAAGCAGCCGTTGGCGCAGCTCGACGAAGAGAGGCTGCGAATCGGCCGCGAGGAGTGGCAGAAGCTGATGGAGCCGGCAGCAGGGCCCTCGAAGTGAGACGACGCGCCGGCATTGCACTTGGAGCCCTTCTCCTTGCGCTGACGATCCGGCCGGCGCTCGCGGTCGTCGTCGAGCACGGCCGCGTTTGGCAGGCAACCTACGTCGCGGCCTATCAGCCGATGTTTGGCCGCCAGGGCGTACCGCGCTCCGGGACGATGAAGCTCAAGTTCGATCACGGAATCATCAGCGGCAGTTACGTCTCGGAATCCGTTCGTCCCGATCCGCTCTACGGGCGTACGATTGCGGTGAGCGGCGGTGTCAGCGAAGGGAAGATTACGCTCAATCTCCAGGCCGGCGGCGGATTCACCGTGCGCGGCACGCTCGCAGCGGACGGCGAGATTTCCGGAACCGCAACGATCAAAGGCCAGTTCTACAGTTTCCTGGCCAAAGTAAAATCCTCACCCTGACGGACAATCTCATTGCCGCACTGCGCGGCGCAAAATCCGTTTTCGTGCTAACCGGATCGGGAGTTTCGGCGGAGAGCGGTTTGCCGACGTTTCGCGGCGTCGGCGGGCTGTGGCGAACGCATCGCGTTGAGGAGCTGGCGTCACCCGAGGGATTCCAGCGCGATCCCGTTTTAGTCTGGACTTGGTATAACGAGCGCCGGGCGGCGCACGAGCGAGCCCAACCCAACGCCGGCCACCTCGCAATCGCCCAGCTGGAAGACTCGTTTGACGACTTTACGCTGGCCACGCAAAACGTGGACTCGCTGCACCGGCGCGCCGGCTCACGCAACGTCCTCGAGCTGCACGGCAGCCTGCGCGAAGCTCGCTGCACCAGCTGCGCCGCTCGCCGCCAATTTGGCGCCGGCGGTCTTCGGCTCGAGGAAATCGACCACTCATGCGGCGGGCATTGGCGCCCCGACATCGTCTGGTTCGGCGAATCGCTGCCTCACGATATTTGGCGGAAGGCGCAGGAGGCTGCGGCGCGCGCGGACGTCATTCTCGTCGTCGGGACGAGCGCCGTCGTCTATCCGGCCGCTGCGCTCGCGACGCATTATAACGCTCGCGCTTTCGTAGCGGAGGTCAATCCGGAGCCAACTCCGATTAGCAACCGAATTGCGTGTACGGTGCGAGGATCTGCAGCCGACGTGCTGCCGCGGATTGTCGACGCACTCTCTCAAGACGTTAGCGTGTAAAGCCACCACCGCGGCGCGCCGCGACGCGATTCGCGGTCGAAATAGACTTCGAGCTTTTCGCCGGCCGCGGTCTCCAGCTCGAACCAGTGACGCTTGAGGTAAACGTCACCGCGATCGGTTTTTGTGGTGCGCCACGATCGCAGAACCGCCGAAACGTCAAAGGTTCGATCGCCCCAGCGAAAAGCGCGCGGAACGGGAGGCTCGCTGCCGCAGGCCGGAGTGATAAACCCGTCGCCCGCCGGCGCGATCGGCTGGCCCACGAAGCTCCGCATGCTCACCGCGTTCGGTTAGGGCTGCAGGCGTTGCGCGAGCAGCTCGGTGAGCTTGCGCTCGACGCCGCGCAACGTCGCGTTCTCGCTCTCGGCGTCGCGCAAGCGCGTGCGAAGCTCGACCGTGGCGATGTGATCGTACCCCGCCGACGCGGCGGCCGCGAGCCTGCGCAGACTGCTTCGCTCGCCTGGATCTAGATCCTCACCCGTGAGGTGGCCTCCGTAGAGGGCAATAGCTTCAAGATGGTGACCGACGACGATCGGCACGGCGTAGATCACTTGCCGATCGCCGCTCGGCAGATCGGTGCGCGGCCAGCGCAGATCGTTCGGATCGACGGCGACGAGATCGGCACGCAGTCGCAGCGCCAGCGCGTCGTCGGCATCGAGCTCGGTCGCTTCGTCGTCCGTCCACGCGTGTGCCCGAACTCGCTCGTAGGCGCTTTTTCCGTGACGGAAGACTGCCGCCGACGAGAGTCCCAACGTGGCTGCCGGGTCGTCGACCAGTGCGGCTTCGATCGCGGCGGCAGTCGATGCGTGCGGCAGCGCGCGCGCGACGGCGGCCAGACGCTGCTCGGCGAGATGCCGCTGCTTGAAGAGGAAGCGATCGATCCATTCGTCGAGGTGCCGGTGCAAGAGATTGAAGGAAACGCCTAAGCCGACCGCAGCCAAGATGTTCAGGATCGTCGCGACGCCCTGATGCTCCAGCACGCGGCCGAAGACATACTCGATCAAGGTAAAGAGTGCGACCGCTCCAAGCGTCAGAATCGTGTAGACCAGCGTGCGGCTGATGATAAAGTTCACGTCCATCACGCGGTGGCGGATGATCCCGTAGGCGACGCTTACCGCAATGAGTGCCGGCGAGAGCGAGAAGAGTAGCGCGAGCGTGAAAGTCACCGTGTTATTGGTCGTATGCTGGCCGACGAGCTGCTGGAGCACGTCGGCCAGAATGAGCAGCGCGAAGCTCCCGATGACCGGCACGAGCCGGCTGCGGGCCGCGCCGCGAATCGTGACGTACGTGGACACCAGAGCGATCAGCGCGGCGAGCCCCGGGATGACGACGGAGAGATCGTAGAGCGAGAACAGATGCACGGGCGGGGCGTGCGAATAACGCACCTCGAGATAGGCATAGAGATACAGGCCCGCAATGGCGGCGCCGGCCGGCAGAGCGAGGCGGTCGACGAGGCGCGCCATTCCGGTCGGCCGGTCGTTCGGAAAGCGGCTCGCAAAGATCATGATTGCCGCCGGCTGCGTCGCGTAGACCAGCGCCACGAAGACGTCGAAAAGCGTCGCGCCGGTCCCGGCCGACTGCTGCGCCCAGAAGAGCCAGCCGAACGGCAGCACCAGCGCCGGAGCGATCAAGGCGAACGCCCAGGTCATTCGGCTGGGCCGCAGCAGCACGAGCACGAGTCCCACGATTCCCATCGCCAGCCCGGCGATCGCGTAGGTCAGCGATTCCGTCTGGCCGATCGCGAGCAGATCGGTGGCGCGCAGGGTGACCCAGCGGCTCTTACCGTCGTGAACGATAGCGAAGGCAATCGGCGCGCCGCCGGGGACCTCCTCGTTGAGGATCGCGAAGCGGCGTCCGCGCAACGGCAGCGTCTCGTAGAGTAACCGGTCGCCGGCGACGACGCCGGCCCGCGCCGTCAGCGACGTTGGATCGACCTCGGCAAACGTTACGTCTTTGCTCAGCAAGAATCCGTAGGTACCGATCGGCGTTTGGAAGGAGGCGATCGAGACGGCGGCCGCCGTGATCTCGAACAGCGCCAAGATCGCTACGAGTGCGATGCGCGCGGTGTGACGCACGCTACTTGGCCCGAGCGGCGCGACGGCGGGTGAACAGCAGATAGACCGGCAGGCCCGAAAGGAGAATGGCGATGCCGATGCCGGTGTCGTGCGGCGACTTCAGGACGGTATCGCCGACGACGTACCAGGCGGCCGCAAGAAAGAGCAGCGTCGTTACCGGATGTCCCGGCATGCGAAAGGCCGGTTTGGGCGCCGCCGGATCGCGCGCGTCGCGATTGCGGAAGACGATGAGCGCAATCGCCGCCAACCCAAAGAAAATGTAATCGTTGCAGGTAACGTAGTTGAGAATCTGGTCGTAACTGCCGGAGAGCGCGATGACGATTGCGAACAGTCCTTGCAGCAAGATCGCGAGCACCGGCGAGTGGGTCCGCGCGTTCACCGAAGCGAGCTGCTTGAAAAACGTGCCGTCCGCCGCCATCTGAAAGTAGACGCGCGGCGACGTCAGGATTTGGTTGCTCAAAAAACCGAGCGTCGAAAGCGCGATCACGGCGGCCATTATCTGCAAACCGATCGGGCCGAACGCGATCCCGGCAATCTGCGACGCCGGCGTATTGGTCGCCGCCAATCCGCCGATGCCGAGCACGTGCAGGCACGTGGCGTTGACGGCCAAGTACAGGGCGACCACCAAAGCGACGCCGGCGATCAGGCCGCGCGGCAGCGTTTTGTGCGGCTGGTGCAGCTCGGCCGTCATAAAGCTCGACGTTTGCCAGCCGCTGTAGGCGAAGAGCACCGGCACCATCGCGAGACCGATCACCGCCAGCGTTCCGCCCGCCGGCGCGTGTACCGGCACCGGCGCCGTAGCTGCGCGTGCCACGAAAAGACCGATCGCGGCGAATGCCGCGATCGCCAGAATCTTGAGCACCATGAACGCATTTTGCGTTGAGGTGCCGGTGCGAACGCCCAGCGCGTTGATCGCCGTGAATGCCGCGATTGCAACGACGCCGACTCCAGCGGTTGAGGCGTGCCACGTCGTTAGCGTTGCAAAATAGTTGGCGAACGTTACTGCCGCCGCCGCCATTCCGCCGCTTTGCGATACCAGCAGAAGCGTCCATCCGAAGATGAATGCGAGCGCCGGATGGAAAGCGTCGCGCAGATAGGCGTAGAGGCCGCCGTCCTGCGGACGGCGCGCCGCCAGCTCCGCGAAGATACCGGCGCCCAGAAGAGCGATCAGTCCCCCCGCGACCCACACCGCCATCACCAGAAAACCGCTGCCGACAAACCGGGCGACGACCGACGGGTTCATAAAGATGCCCGAGCCGATGATGCCGCCCATCACGATGAGCGCGGCATCCCGGCCTCCCAGGAGCCGTGCCAGCTTAGGCGCGGGTGCGTTCATCGGGGGAATGTCCACATTCCAGCGAAGTGCCGCGTCATGTTCGCAATTGCAACCTTCGTCCTTGCCGTGCTCGGTATCACCGTCGCCCAGATGCCTCCTCCGGGTGCGCCACCCCCGCCGTCGCAGCCGCCGCTCGAAAGCGGCGCGTGTCTTGATTCGCCCAGGGCCGTGCCAAAGGTGCTCATGAAGCCCGTTTCGCGCGCCATGCAGCTTGTCCGCGTCGATGAAGTCGTCTCGACGGCGACGATGACCTTCGGTCAGGCTATCGGCTTCCTCTACACGACCGCGGACGGCGGCACGTGGCTCGGGCAGCGGACCAACGCGTACATGTCCGCGGCCAACGCCACGTCGATCAATGCGGTCTTGGCCTCTACCCACGTTCCGGGCGTCGCGAACAACGAATTTCCGCCCCAGAGCCGCTATGGCACGCCGACGGGGTACCCACAGTTCTTTAGAGTGGAGATACCGCCCGCCGCCTTGGCCGCCTTGCGCATCGAGATCGTCCCCTGCGTCGTCTGGCCGACCACGCGCCCGCTGCCTGACCCCAGCATGTAGTCCTGACTGCGCTCGGGATGACGTGGTTAGCAGAGATCGCATCCGAGTGCTAGGATGACGGGTTATTGGCCCTGATGGAGTTCGTCGTTCGAGCCCGGTTGGGAGCTTTCGCGCCGAATGCTGACGTCTTTGTCGACGAGGATCAGCGGCGCATCGTCGTGGTGGTCGAGGTGGCCGGAGCCGATCCGGAGAGTCTGCGCGTCGTCTTCGACGAGCGCTGCCTCATCATCGGCGGCCGCCGCCGCGCGCGGTTGCGAGGGGGTTCCTTCGTACAAAAAGAGATCGCGCACGGCGAGTTCGTCAAACGAATCACGCTGCCGGTCGCGGTGGAATACGATCGTATCGCCGCGACGTACGAAGACGGTTTCTTGATCGTCGTGGCGGCGATTGCGACGACTGCCTACCATCCCACCGCCCGAACCGAGCTCCACATTTTGGTAAAAAGGACGCATTCCTAAATAGAGATGGCTCAGAAATCTAGTCAACAGATCGTTCCCGCCAACTTGATCGGCATTCTGCCGCTCCAAGAGGCGGTGCTTTTTCCGCATACCGTCATTCCGTTAGCGGTCGTTAAGAAGTCCGGAATTCAACTCGTCGAGGAAGCCTTGCGCGAAGGGAAGCCGATCGGCCTAACCGTTCTTCGCGATCGCGAGATCGAGGATCCCGGCCCCGAAGACGTGCAGCGGATCGGTACGATCGGCGTCATTCAGAAGATGCTGAAGGTTCCCGACGGTACGCTGCGGTGCATCGTCGCCGGTCAGCAGGTCTTCCGCATCGAGCAGTTCACGCAGGTCGCTCCCTATATGGTTGCGGCGTACACCGAGCTGCCCGACTCGACCGTCGAAAACGAAGAGCTGGTCGCGATGCAGCGCAATTTGGCCGGACTCTTCCAAAAGCTGCTTTCGTATCTCCCGCAAGCGCCGCGCGAGATGGAGATGGAGGTCGCCAACATCACCGATCCGGTGGTGCTGACCTACTTCGTCGCCTCGACGATGCGTTTGGAGACCGCCGACCGTCAGGCGCTTCTCGAGGAACGCGACACGGCCAAGCGCATGCGCAAGCTGACGATGCTGCTTACCAAGGAGCTGGAGGTCGTCGAGCTCGGCCACAAGATTCAGAGCGACATCCAGCGCGAAATGGAAAAGAATCAGCGCGAGTTCTATCTCCGTCAGCAGTTGCGCGCGATTCAGGAAGAGCTTGGCGAAGTCGATCCGCAGCAAGCCGAGAACAACGAGCTGCGAACGAAGATCGACGGCGCCGCGATGCCGGCCGACGTAAAGAAGGCCGCCGACCGCGAACTCGACCGGCTTTCGAAAGTCCCGCAGGCCAGCCCCGAGTACAGCGTCATTCGCACGTACCTCGACTGGCTGGTGACGTTGCCGTGGAAAGAGGAGACGCCCGACCACATCGAGATAGCGACGGCGCGCGCCGTGCTCGATGAGGATCATTACGACCTCGAAAAGATCAAAGACCGGATCGTCGAGTACTTAGCCGTTGGAAAGCTCAAGAAAAAGCTGACCGGACCGATCCTGTGTTTCGTCGGACCGCCCGGCGTCGGAAAGACGTCGCTCGGCCAGTCGATCGCTCGGGCGATGGGGCGCAAGTTCGTCCGCCTTTCGGTGGGCGGCGTTCGCGACGAAGCCGAGATTCGCGGCCATCGGCGCACGTACATCGGCGCGATGCCGGGCACGATCGTTCGCGCAATTCGCGACGCCGGGACGCGTAACCCCGTCATGATGATCGACGAGATCGACAAAGTGGGCGCGGATTTTCGCGGCGACCCGCAGTCGGCGTTGCTCGAAGTGCTCGATCCCGAGCAGAATAACAACTTCCGCGACCATTATCTCGATTTGCCCTTCGATCTTTCGCAAGTGCTCTTTATCTGCACCGCGAACACGCTGGACACAATATCGCCGCCGTTGCGGGATCGCATGGAGATCATCACGCTTTCGGGCTATACGGAGCTGGAAAAGCTTCAGATCGCCAAGCGGTATCTGCTCAAGAAGCAGCGCAAGAACAACGGTCTGCGCGACTCTCAGGCGCAGATCGGCGACACGACGATTCGCGCGATCATCAACGACTATACGCGAGAAGCCGGAGTTCGCAATCTCGAACGCGAGATCGGAACCGTCTTTCGCAAGATCGCGCGCAAGATCGCGGAGAACGCCCGCTACAAGGCGCGCGTCAAGCCGGAAAACCTCGTCGAGTACCTCGGCAGGCCGAGATTCTTCAACGAAGTGCGCAAGCGCGTCGCCTCGGTCGGCGTTGCGACGGGAATGGCGTGGACGCCCGTCGGCGGCGACATTCTCTTCATCGAGACGCAGTCGATGCCGGGGACCGGCAAGCTCGTGCTGACGGGTCAGCTGGGCGACGTGATGAAGGAGAGCGCGCAGGCCGCCGTTTCATTCCTGCGTTCGCGTTCGGCGGAGTTGGGCTTGCCCGACGATTACTTTGCCAAGCACGATATTCACATTCACCTTCCCGCCGGCGCCACGCCGAAGGACGGCCCCTCGGCCGGAATCGCGCTGGCAACTTCGATCGCTTCGATGTTAACCGGTATCAAAGTCGACGCGAACTTGGCGATGACGGGCGAGATCACGCTGACGGGGCAAGTGCTGCCAATCGGCGGCATCAAGGAAAAGACGCTCGGTGCGAAGCGTGCCGGCATCACGAAGATCTTGCTGCCGCGGCGCAACGAGATGGATCTCGACGACATTCCCAAGGAAGTCCGCGAGAGCATGACCTTCATTCCGGTCGACGAGCTTTCCGAAGTCCTCCATCACGCGTTAGGAAAGCGGTTGATTTCGCCGGTGCCGCTCGGCTCGGACCATGCTCCGGTAAGTAACGTCGTCCCAATGCGGCGAAACGGCGCCGTTAAACGCGTCGCCGTCGCTAAGCGCAAGGTGAAGCGCTGAACTAAGTGAACACCGGCCTCATGCGAAGCATCGCTTCCGCCGCAATTCTGGCGACCGCGCTCGGCGCCTCGCTCGTCGCGGGATGCGACGGCGAAACGCCACGCTCGAACTCCGTCGTCCCCGCTGCGGTCGCCAGCGACGCCGCGAAATCTCCGGAGAATCTCTACGTCGCGGATGTCGGCGCGGATGCGGTCGAGTTGTTCGGCAATACGAGCTACAAGAAGGCCGGCGAGATCAAGAATGGGATCGATAGCCCGGTGGACGTCGTGCTCGACGAGCAAGGCAGGCTCTACGTCGCCAACGTCGATGGCGCGGACGTGACCGAGTACGCGCGCGGCAAGACCGGTTCGCCAAGCTTTACCTACAACGATGGGATGCAGAACCCGTACTCCGTTACCGCCGATGCCCACGGCAATCTCTTCGAAGGCGACATGTTCGGCTCGATCAACGAGTATGCCCAGGGCGTCAACAAAATCGTCGCCGGTTGTACGGTGACCGGCGCCGCCTTTGGCCTCGCCGTCGATTCGAGCGGCGATGTCTTCGTCGACTATTTTGCGAAGCCGATGGGGCCGGCGAACGTGGTCGAATATAAGGGCGGTCTGAGCGGCTCTTGCAAAGCAACGGCGCTAGCGATGAGCACTTTTCCCGGCGGCGTCGCGCTCGATAAGAACGGCAAGCTGCTCGTCGCCGAGGGGACCAAGGTTGTCGTGATCGACCCGGGCCACGCGAGCGCTGCGGTAAAGATCGGGTCGGGCTTTTCCGGCGCCGTCAACGTGCGGCTGAACAAGGCTAACACCCAAGCGTTCGTGACGGACAACGCAAAGAACGACGTGACGGTCGTGAGCTACCCTGCCGGAAAGGACCTCAAGGTGCTCGGAACGGGAAACGGCCTCAAGGAGTCGCGCGCGGCCGTCGACTCGCCCAACGCCATTTACTAACGCACCTCGATACCGGCGCCCTCGCAAACTTCGCCAACGACCGCAGCCATCGTGCTGCGGTCGTTCAATTCGCGCAGCAGTTTCGAGAGGTTCTCGCGAGCGATGCTGATTAGCAAGCCACCTGAGGTCTGCGCGTCGGAGAGTGCGACGCGCAGGGCTTGCGGCACCGCGGCTGCGAAGCCGGTAAACGCCGCGTGCGTCTCCGCGTTGTGGCGCGTGCCGCCGGGGACGACGCCGTCGCCGATTAGCTCGAGCACGCGCGCCATCAAGGGTACGGCCGTCGAATCAAAGATGAGCCTCACCTTTGAGGCCCGCGCCATATTCTCGGCGTGACCGAGCAAACCAAAGCCGGTGATGTCGGTAGCGGCCTTTGCGCCCGCCGCGAGCATGGCTGCGGCCGCAGCCTCGTTGAGCGTCGTCATCCACGCAACGGCTTCGGCTAAGTCGCTTGGCGCGATGAGGTTGCGGCGCAGCGCGGTCGTGAGAATCCCCGTCCCTAAGGGCTTGGTGAGCACCAGCGCATCGCCGGCACGCGCACCGGCGTTGGTAACCATGCGTTGCGGATCGACGACACCCGTAACGGCCATGCCGTACTTCGGCTCGGCGTCCTTGATCGTGTGCCCGCCGACGATCGCGACCCCCGCAGCGCGCGCGACGGCGGCGCCGCCCTCGAGAATCTGCGCGAGAATCGCGAGGTCGAGATCTTCGGGAAAGGCGACGATATTGAGCGCACTGCGCGGTTCGCCGCCCATCGCGTAGACGTCGGAGAGCGCGTTGGTCGCCGCGATGCGCCCGAAGTCGTACGGATCGTCGACGATCGGCGGAAAGAAGTCGACGGTTTGGACGAGCGCGAGATCCTCTCGCACTAAGTAGACGCCGGCGTCGTCGCTATCGCCGTAGCCGACGAGCACGCGCGCGTTGGTCGCGGGCGAGACGCGTTCCATTACGCCGCGCAGCTCGGCGGCACCGAGTTTTGCGGCGCAGCCGGCGCATGCCGAGAGTTCGGTCAAGCGGATGCTCTCGACGTTCATCGAAGCAGTATTCGATGTTGAGGCAACTGCTATTCCTTCCCGGGCCGGTAATGGTCGCGCCGCCGGTCCTGCGCGCGATGGACCGCCCGCTGATCGATCACCGTGGGCCGGAGTTTGCCGCAATGCTGGAGCGCATCACGGCCGCGTTGCGCCCGGTCTTCGGGACGCGCGGCGAGATCGCGGTCCTCGGAAGTTCGGGGACCGGCGGCATGGAAGCGCTGGTAGTCAATCTCTTTGCTCCTGGGGAGCGATTGCTCTCGTGCCCGGTCGGCTCTTTCGGAAAGCGCTTTGCGGGCATCGCCGCGAGCTTCGGCTGCACCGTCGAGACCTTGGAGTCGCCGCTCGGAGCCGCGGTCGATCCCACGGCGCTGCAAGCGCGCCTCGAAGCCGATTCGCAAAAGAGCATCGCCGGCGTCTTGCTCACGCATAACGAGACGTCGACCGGCGTTGCCAACGACATGGCGGCGCTCGCGCCGATGCTGCGCGCCCACGGCGCGATTACGCTGGTCGACTCGGTCAGCGGGCTCGGGGCCAGCGAGTTTCGCATGGACGAGTGGGGTTACGATGCGGTGGCGACCGCTTCGCAGAAGGCCTTCGCCGCGCCGCCCGGAGTGGCCATGGTTGCGGTGAGCGAGCGGGCGCGAGCGCGCCTCGAGAAGCCTGCGCTTGCGCGCTTTTACTTCGATCTTCGCCGCGCGATCGAGTTTTCGCACTTGGGGCAAACGCCGTGGACGCCGCCGATCTCGATCCTCTTCGCACTCGAGGCCGCGCTCGAGCGGTATCACGCCGGCGGAATGCAGGCGGCCTTCGAGCGGCACGCCGAATTCGCGAGCCTCGTCCGCGCCGCCTTGGAGCGCATGGGCTTTTCGCTGCTCTCGCAGCCGGGCGCGCATTCCGACACCGTCGTCGCCGCCTATCCCCCTCCCGGCGTCGATCCCCAGCCGCTGCTGCGAGCGCTGCGCGAGGAATACGGCATCGTGCTCTCCGGCGGTCAGGCCGAGCTTGCAGGAAAGATCGTGCGCTTCGGAACGATGGGAGACGTCTCCGCGAGCGATTTCCAAGCTGCCTTCGAGGCGATCGAAGCGCAACTCGAACTCACAAGTGGTGTCGCCTAAAGTACGGCAGCACGAACGGGCGCGCAAACCAGGGGATCGTTGCGAGCATCGCGTCGTCTAACGGCGCGTCGTAGGTGACGAGATACGGCGCTAGGCGCGATTGATGCAGGTCGGCGCGGATGTCCGGTGAGAGCGGAAAGAAGAGCGCCACGAAGAGCACGAGCCAAAGCAGGATCGCGCCTTTCAGAAAGCCGATGAGCGCGCCGCCGAGCGCGTTGCCGAGACCCAGCACCGGCAGCTTGGCGATCGTGCCAAGCAGCCGTGCAACGATGAGAATGATGATGTAGGTGAGCAGTCCCGTGCCGAACATTCCGACGACGTGCGCCGAGCCGGGTCCAAGTTTGGTGAACTGCTCGATCGGTCCGTCCAAGCTTCCGTTGTAAAACCATGGTGTGATTAAGGCGCCCGTTACCGCGACGGCTCCGCCAAGCTCGGCAACGAAGCCGCGCGAGTAACCCTTGAGCGTTGCGATTCCCAGGACGATGACGATGACCACATCGGGCCACGCGACACCCGCGATCACGTCCGAATCTCCGCTCCAAACTCCTTTTGCAGAGCGCCGAGCAACAGCGCAACGGCCGCATCGGCCTCTTCGTCGGTGATGGTCGCATCGAAACGCTGCAGCGTCACGCGGGCCGCCAGGCTCTTGCGCCCTTCGCCGATCTGGGGACCGCGATATTCGTCGAAAACGGTGGCGCCGGTACAGAGGCTGCCGACGGCGGCGCCGATCGCGCGCTCGATGTCGCGCGCACTGACGCCGATATCGACGACCAGAGCGACGTCGCGATACGTCGACGGATATCTCGAGGGCACTCGGTAACGCGGGGTTTCGTAGACCGGCAACGATGCGATGTCGACGACGCAGAGATACGCCGGGCGGCGCAGATCGGAGGCTTTAGCCGTTCGCGGATCGACGCGTCCAAGATGGGCGACCTCGCGCTCATCGAGCGTGGCGAGCGCCGTCTTTCCTGGATGAAACCCGGGATGCGTTGCGCGCTTCATCTCGGCGTCGCGCCCGGTGATCCCGCGCAGGAGCTGCTCGCAATCGCCTTTGAGTGCTAGAAAATCGGAATCGCGCCACGGCGGCTCCTCCAGCGGATCGGCCGAGAAACCGAAGGTCAACAGCGACCGCTCGACAACGCCGTTCCCACCCGAGTCGAAGACTTCGCCGATCTCGAAGACACGGATCGGCGATGCGTTCTCCGCGAGGTATTCGATGATTCCCGGCGCGAGCGAATCGCGCAGGAAGCGCTGTTCTTCGGAGAGCGGATTTCGAACTTCAACGGATCCGGCGCCGCGCAGCGATTGCGTGATGATCTCGCGGTACCCCAAGCCTTTCAGCGCTTGCGAGATCCGGCTCTCTAGGGTAAACGCGGCGCTCGAAATCTCGTGCGCCGCAACCGACGGAACGACGACGGGAATTCGCTCGTAGCCTTCGACGCGCGCAACCTCTTCGATCAGGTCGGCCGCAATAGCCAAGTCGCAACGCCAGGCCGGCGGAGTGACGGCCCACGTCTCGGGCTCGACGCGCTCGACCTCGCAACCCAGCGCGACGAGGTGATGCTCGATCGTTTGCGCCGCCAGCGGCAGGCCCAGCAGGCGCGCCACGTCGGCGACCTTCAGTGCGATCGCCGGCGGCCGCGTGACCGGCCCGCCGTAAGCGTGAGGCTGGTAAACCGTTGCTCCGAGAGCGTGCAAGAGCGCGGCGGCGCGCGCGGCCCCCAGATCGGTCAAAGCCGGAGGAAGCGACTTTTCGTGACGCGAGGAAGCCTCGGTCCGCAGCGCGAGCGCGTTGCTCATTCGCCGTACGCGGACGCCGTTGAAGTTTGCCGCCTCCAGGACGATGGCGGTCGTTTCCGGAGCGACTTCACTGGCTGCGCCGCCCATCAATCCCGCAAGACAGAGCGGGCGCTCGTCGTCGGCAATAACGAGTGCTTGCGGGGAAAGGGTACGCGTGACGCCGTCGAGCGTGACGATGCTTTCGCCGTCACGCGCGCGGCGGACGATCAGACGCCCTCCGTGGATCGCTCGCGCATCGTAAAAATGCAGCGGCTGGCCTGTTTCGAGCATGACGTAGTTCGAGACGTCGACGAGGTTGTTGATCGGGCGCTGGCCCGACAGCGCAAGGCGAACGCGCATCCAAGCGGGTGCGGGTGCGACGCGCACGTCGTCGATGCGTTGGCTGACGAAGCGATAGCAGTCGTCCGACTCGATCAAAACCTTCGGCTCTTCTCCGGGCGGATCCGCGGCGCGACCGGGGTTGACGAAATCCGGCAAGCGGAGAGCGCTGCCGTAGGAAGCGGCGAGTTCTCGCGCGAGCCCGACGATCGACATCGCGTCGGGACGATTCGTCGTAATCTCGACGTCAAGCACCGCGGTATCGAGACCGAAGAGATCGACGACGTCGAGGCCGAGGTCGCAGTCCGGCTCGAGCTGCATGATGCCGTCTTCGAACCACTCGCCGGGCAGCGCTAGCTCCTCGGCGGAAATCATCATGCCTTGCGACGCGACGCCGCGCATCGTGCGCGGCGCGATCGTTAGCGCGGGAAGCTGCGCACCGATCGTTGCCACGGCGATGGTTTGACCGGCGGCCACGTTGGTGGCGGCCGTCGCAATCGTCAGCGGAGCGTCCGCCCCGACGTCGACCTGTGCCACTTGCAGGCGGTCGGCGTTCGGGTGCTTCTCCAGGGCCGCAATCCGCGCGGTAACGACGCCCGTGATCGTCGGGCGCCGTTCGATCTCGGCAACCGGAAAACCCAACATCGCCAAGCGGTCTGCGATCGCTTGCGCGTCGGGCGGGAGCGCCACGAACTCGCGCAGCCAGCTTATGGGGACGCGCACGGTGCTCTCCTCGTCAACTCAACTGCGCGAGAAAGTCGGGATCGCTCTTGACGAACCGGCGGATGTCGTCGACTTCATATCGGGCTAAGCCCAAGCGCTCGACGCCAAAACCAAAGGCCCAACCGGAATACCGGTCCGGGTCGTATCCGACCTCGCGCAGGACGTTGGGATGGACCATTCCGGAGCCGCCAAGCTCGATCCAAGCAGAGCCGCCGCACATGTTGCAAGTTTGCGATCCGAGCGCGCCCGTGCCTTTGCATTTTGGGCACGTCGTGTCAACTTCGGCGCTCGGTTCGGTGAACGGAAAGTACGATGGCCTAAACCGCACGCTCTGCGCGGCACCGAACAACTCGCGGCACAGCCCCGTCAGCATGCCTTTTAAATGCCCGAAGTGGATGCCTTCGGCCACCAGCAATCCTTCGACTTGGTGAAACTGAAAGAGGTGGCGCGCGTCGACGGCATCGCGGCGAAAGCATTTTCCCGGCGCGACGATGGCGATCGGCGGCCGGTGCTGCTGCATCGTTCGAATCTGCATCGGCGACGTGTGGGGGCGAAGCAGCAGCGTATCGCTGATCCAGAATGAATCGAAACCCTCGCGCGCGGGATGGTCGCCGGGGATGTTGAGCGCGTCGAAGTTATAGTAGTCCGGTTCGGCTTCCGGACCGACGACCACGGCGAATCCGTGTCGCGCGAAATAGGCGCAGCTCTCTTCGATAATTCGTCGGACGGGATGAATCGAGCCGGCGGGCTTGCCGATGGAGGGAAACGTGACGTCGATCGACGCCGCCAGCTCGGAGTCGAACTGGCGAGACTCGAGCGCTTCGTACGCCGCCGCCACGCGCTGCTCCATCGCGGCGACCGCGTCGTTGATGACTCTGCCCGCCTCCGGGCGCTCGCTCGGTGGAAGCGCTCCGATCGCGCGCCGCACCGCGGTGACTTCGCCGTTTCGCCCCAAGTAGGCAACGCGAACGCTCTCGAGCGCCTGCTCGTCGTTTGCGCGATCGACTGCAGCGGCAAATCGTTGCGAAACGTCGTCGAGTTTGTTTGCGAGTTCCGTCATAGCTCTTCCAAAGCAAAACGCCCGGCGTGTTCTTTGCTACCAGGCGCTTTAAAACTCGGCTTTGACTTCTCGTTCGGCCCCGGTGGCCGAGGATAGTTTATGTCGCAGTTGGGGACGCGTGAAGCCTTCGGTAAGCCAGATAAGCGTCGATGGAACCCGTTTGGGCGAAAAGCCTCCAGAAGAGATTGGACGTTGCCATAGCGCTTTGAAGTCTCCTTCTGAGCCGTCTGCTCCGGGGCGGCTTACGGTCGCGGAATGCGCTGAGTATACCATGCGAGTTTTGCCCCCGGTAGTCTTGACTTTTCGAGCCCCGGGTACTCTATTGACAAAAACTCGACCCTACCGGCCCAGCCCCTGGCGGGTTGCCTCGTAAAGGGCGATCGAGCCCGCCACGGCGGCGCTGAGGCTCTCCGCCGAGCCTGTCATCGGAATCCCTAAGAGGCGCGCGCAGCAGCCCTCCCAGCGCCCCAAACCGTGCCGCTCGTGGCCCACGACGAGGGCCGCCGGCAGCGTCCAGCGCTCGCGGTCGAGGGGTTCACCCTTCGTGGCGAGCCCCAGGAGCCGCACGCCGGCCGCGGCGGCCGCCTCTGCCACCGCGGCGGGGTCGCCGACGGCGAGCCTCAGTCGAAAGATCGCGCCCATCGAACCACGGACCACCTTGGGATGGAATAGGTCGACGCCCAGCGATCCGGAGATGACTCCCGCAACGCCGAAGGCGTCGGCCGACCGCAGCAGGGTCCCCGCATTGGCCGGGTCACCGACATCGGCCAAAACGACCGCCGGGCCTGCTACCGCGAAGATTTCCTCCAGGCTGCGCAAACGCAGCGGGGCGATCGCGACGATTCCGGCTGGGGTCGCGAGATCCGAGATGCGCGCCGCGCTGGCCGCCTCCACGAGGAAGGTCGGTGTTCCCGAGCCATCGAGCTCGCGCACCAGCGGCGTCCGATCGTAAGCTTCTTGCGTTACGTAGAGTTCCTCAATCGGAAACGCGCTGGCGTGCGCTTCTTCGAGCAGTGTCGGACCTTCGAAGGCGAAGAGGTTACGTTCGCGTCGTTCCTTCACCGATTGCAGGGCCCGAACGCTCTTTAAACGCTCGGCGTGAAGTCCCAGCCGCGCTGCCATGCTCAGCCGCTGCGCGAGCGAGATGCGAACCACGCGCGAACGCCGATCATAATGAGTCCGGCGGCGATTGCGGCGAGCATGATCGCGACTTTGTCGTTGAAATGATGCGGAACGAGGGTTCGCACGAACAGATAAACCGCAGCCACGAAGATGACGAGGAAAAAGCCGAGCCAGGCGATTTCCGCCAAGACGGACGACGGCGGTTGCGGCATGATCGCTTCCTACGAGGCGCGGTCGGACCGTTCCGCTAAGTCACCGCAATGGATCGAGCGCCGCGCATAATCGAATCGCGCCGGGTTTTCACGGGCCGGGTCTTCGCGGTTCGCGTCGATGAGGTGCGGTACGACGACGGAAGCACGCATCGCATCGACGTCGTCGAACATGGCGCCTCGCTCGGGATCGTCGCGACGACGCCAAAGGGCGAGCTGGCTTTAGTGCGCCAGTACCGCCATCCGTCTGGTACCTCGCTCTGGGAGATTCCGGCCGGCACCTGCGAACCCGGCGAGACGTTGCTTGACGGCGCGCGCCGCGAGCTTCGGGAAGAGACGGGATTTACCGCCGGAAGGCTGACGAAGATCGGGTCCTTTTGGACGACCCCGGGATTCTGCTCCGAGATCATGCATATCTTCCATGCCGACCAACTGGTCGAGGGGCCCACGGATTTCGACGACGACGAGCGAATCGAGATAGGACGCTTCACGCTAGAGGCGGCATGGCGCCTGGTCGCTGGGGGTACGGCCGACGCAAAGACGATGCTGGCTTTATTCTGGCTGAAGGGCGGGCGAGGTGAAATTGGAAGTCTCGTCGGTCGATAGTTGTAGGTAGGAGACAATTTCTACGTCGACCGGTTGCTATTCGACGCGGTGGATTCTGATTCGGTCTTGGAGGTTAATGGTGGAAATTCCCAGCGACATTGATGCCGTGATAAAACGACTATTGGAGCCGCCCAGCGTTAGTGCGGAAGACTCGGTACTGGCACCCGAAGACGAAGCGTATTTGAGCTCGCTCATCGCATCCGTCCGACTAGGGCGCCGCTCGGTTCTGATCGTCGAGGATGCCGACGAGCGCCTGCGCTTCATGTTCAGCAATGCGACTCGCGCCGAAGCGGTAACGATGTTGGGTAAGGTCGTGGAGGCTACAGGCCGCCGCCTCGCCGACGGCGACGACTAGGATGGCTCTTATTTAGCCCAACTCGTTGTCGGCTCGGGGTTCGATTGTCTTAGCAAACTTCACCCCTCGCCTCCTAGACTTAGACTAAATAAGAGTCATCCTGACACCTACGACGTCAGCCTGATTCCGTCGATCTTTCCCTGAGCCGTGAGCTCGAAGTCATAATGGTACTGCGCGTAGCGATAGCGCACGAGAAACTCGTACAAGGTGTCGCCGTCCGACTCCGCCGTGCTCGAGATGGGCACGATCGACTGCAACGGTCCTAAACCGGCAAGGTTTTCGCGCGCGACCAGATCGTCGGTTAGGTACGCGCTGAAGGACGGCGTCAGCTCGTCGCGGCGCACGTGACCCGAGGCCAAGAAGGTCAGCCACTCTTTCGCCCGCTCGATCGTAGCGTTGCTCAGATGCGCCGTCGTCGGCGGCACGATCAAGTCGAGAATGCGCCCTCCAAGTACCTCGGGAACCGTCGTCGGCACGCGCAGCGAGTCGGCATTGGAAAAGACGATGACGCCCACGTGTTGTTCGGGTAAGAGCGAGTTCATCGCGCGGTAGCCCGCGATATCTCCATCGGACCAAACGAAATCCTTGCCGCCGCGCCGATCGATGACCCAGCCCATGCCGTAACGCGTCGGCCCGTTGTTTGCGACCGGAGCAAACATCGTTCGCACCGCATCGACGCGCAGGAGGATCGGCATGGCGACGTCCCACTTCGCCAGATCGTAGATCGTCGTAACCAAGCCTCCGTCGCCGCCAAGCCATGAAGGATCCCAGCTCTGTGCCGGATCGAACCCGTGGGACGTGCGGGTGTAGCCGATCGCATGCTGCGCCGAGATGCCGCTGTCGCCGGCCAGGAACGTGTTGTTCATTACCAGCGGGATAAAGATATGTTGCTCGAGATAATCCGAGAGCGGAACGCCGCTGGCGCGTTCGACGATCAAGGCGGCCAAGAGATAGTTTAGCGGAGTGTCGGCGTACACGGTGCCGGGTTCGGCGGCGAGCTTCACCTGATCGAGCGTCGCGAGAACGGCGGCGAGCTTGATCGGACGCGTCCGATCGGCCGGAATGCCCGGGATCTTCGACGTATCCGGAAGGCCGGATGTTTGCGCCAGCAGTTGCGCGATTGTGATCGCGGCGCCTAAGCGAAACTCGGGGACGTACTTAGAGACGTGGTCGTCGAGTGCGAGCTTCCCGTCTTGCACGAGCAGCAAGACGGCGGCCGCGGTAAACTGCCGGGTGAGGCCGCCGGCATAGAACTGAGTGTCCGGCGCCATCGGTACGTGCTTGCCGAGGTCGGCGAACCCGAAGCCGCGCGCGTAGACGATTCGGCCGTCTTCGACGATTCCAACGGCCAGGCCGGGCGTCCGCTCCGCGTGGATCTGTGCCTTCGCCATGTCGTCGATGCGGTCGGAAAGCTCCTGAGTCAAGGCCAATCCCGTATCGGCTCTCGCCGCCAAGCTTCCGGCCTGCGTAAGAACGCAGAGCGAAAGTGCCGTCGCAAAGACGGAACTCAAACGTCCCATAGCCGCAGGATTAGATACCGAGCGTCGTGGGCCTTTTAGGCGGCGTCATTTTTGCGCCGCCTGCCGGGCGAGATTCAGCAGCGCGCCAAACGCCTTCTGGTCCGAAATGGCGAGTTCGGCAAGCGCCTTGCGGTTCAGCGTCACCCCGGACTTCTTGAGGGCGTGCATGAAAACGGAGTAGGAGAGGCCCTCCCGGCGAACCGCTGCGTTGATCCGGCTTATCCACAGGGAGCGAAAGTCGCGTTTGCGCACGCGGCGGTCGCGGAACGCGTAGGCCAGCGACTTGAGCAGTGCCTCGTTTGCGACGCGGTAGTTGCGGCGGCGAGCGGCGCGAAAGCCTTTGACCAGCTTCATCACCTTGCGGCGATGCTTGAGACCTCCAACCGCGCGTTTGACGCGTGACATTCTCTACGTCTCCTTTAAAGCAGATATGGAATCGTCGGCGCCAGGCGCTTCAGATCGCCCTTGAACGTCGGCTGATCTTTGCGGAAGTTGCGCTTGCGCTTCTTGCTTTTTTTGCTCAGAATGTGGCCGCAACCGTCGAACTGATGACGATGCAGCAGCTTGCCGGTCCCCGTGACCTTCACGCGTTTAGCGGTTCCTCGGTGGGTTCGAATCTTAGGCACTGGTCTGCTCCTCAGGTACGGTCTCCACGACCGTAGGCTTTTGCTCTTTTTCGCGAGTGGTAGAAAACTTCGGTGGACCGGTCGGCGTCGTGCGCGGCGCCAAAATCATGAACATATTCTTGCCCTCGAGCCGCGGCTCTCGCTCCACGGTTGCCAGAGGCGTCATGTCTTCGGCCATGCGATCGAGCAGCCGGCGTCCGAACGACGTATAGGTAATCTCTCGACCGCGAAACATGATCGTCACTTTGATCTTGCTCCCGTCGAGCAGCAGCCGCTCCGCCATCCTTGCTTTCGTTTCATAATCATGCGTCTCGATCTTTGGCCGCAGCTTCACTTCTTTCAGCTCGAAGTGGCGCTGCTTTTTGCGTGCGTCCTTGTCCTTTTTAGACTGCTCGTATTTCAAGCGCCCGAAATCGGCGATCTTGCAGACCGGCGGTTGGGCCGTCGGTGAAACTTCGATCAAATCGAGTCCGGCGAGCCGTGCGCGCGCCAACGCGTCTTCGGTTGGCAGAATTCCGAGTTGCTGGCCGTTTTCGTCGATCACCCGAACCGCACGAATCCGAATCTGATCGTTGATGCGCAGGGGTCTTGCTATGAGCTCATCTCCAAAAAAAAAGGGCGCTGCCGGAGCAACCCCACTAGGGAACCAGCCGTAGGTTCCTTCGGTGAAGACCGGATCGCCCGAAGGCATCCGGTGAGCGGAGCGACCCGCTGCTTCGGCTCGCCAACCATATCACGCCGGGGCAGGGGAGTGTCAAGAGGAGTCCAGCGAGCTTATGGCATCGGCAAAGCGCTCGAGAAAATAGGCGATTGCCTCATCGTCGATGACGAGCGGCGGCGCGACGCGCAGGACGTATTCGCGCGTCTCCTTTGCCGCTACGCCACGCTCGAGCAGGGCCTCGGCGAGCCGGCTTGCCGGGATGCTGAGCTGTACGCCGAGCAGCAGTCCGCGCCCGCGAATTTCGACGATCAGAGGCGATGCGAGCGCGCGCATCCCCTGCATGATGGCGGCACCCGCGTAACGGGCGCGAGCCGCGAGATTTTCGGAGACGATCACGTCGAGCGCGGCCTCGGCCACGGCGCAGCCCAGCGGGTTGCCGCCGAAGGTGCTGCCGTGATCGCCGGGGCCGAAGAGGTCCATCAGCTCGTCGCTTGCCAGCGCGGCCGAGACGGGGTAGAACCCCCCGCCCAGCGCCTTACCGACGATCAAGACGTCGGGCTTAACGCCCTCATAATCGCAGGCGAAAAGGTCGCCGGTCCGCCCGAATCCGGTTTGCACCTCGTCGGCGAGCAGCAATATCTCGTGTTCGCGGCAGAGCGCCCACGCACGCTTGAGATAACCCGCAGGCGGCACGATGACGCCGCCTTCACCTTGAATCGGCTCGATGAGCACGGCGGCGGTCTGCGGCGTCAGGGCTCGTTCGAGCGCGTCGGCGTCGCCGAACGGAACCACGACAAAACCGGGCAGAAAAGGTCCGAAGCCGTCGCGATACTCCGCCGTCGTACTGGCGCTGACGGCGGCCATGGTTCGGCCGTGAAAGTTATTCGAAAAGACGACGATCGTCGCCTCGCCGGGGGCGATGCCCTTGCGCCGGTAGCCCCAGCGCCGTGCGAGCTTAACTGCCGTTTCGACGGCTTCAACGCCGGTGTTTACCAGCAGCGCCTTGTCGTAACCGCAGAGGCGCGTAAGCTTTTCGAGAAAGCCCGGCATGCGATCGTTGCGCATGGCGCGCGACGTCAGCGTTAGGCGGCGCGCTTGGTCGACGAGTGCCGCATAGATGCGCGGGTGGCAGTGGCCTTGGTTGAGGGCCGAGTACGCGCTGACGCAGTCGAGGTAACGCTGTCCGGAAACGTCCCAAAGCCAAACGCCTTCCGCCCGCTCGACGACCAGGTCCAGCGGGGCGTAGTTATGCGCGCCGTAACGCTCTTCGCGCGCGATAAACTCTTGCGCTTGCTCCGAGAGGATATGCACCTCTCCCGTCTTAAGGACACGCCCTTGGCTACCTGCTTCGACCATCTCGAGCGGCTTGTCGCTCGAGATCACCCCGGCGTCTCCCTTAGCGGCCGTACGCGTGCGTACGTGCACGGCGAGCGCACGCCCCGTTCGGTCGTTTTGCTGCACGGGCTAAGCGCAAGTCCGGCGCAGTTCGAACGCGTCGCGGGCGATCTCTACGAGCGCGGCCACAACGTCGTCGTACCGCGCTTGCCACGACACGGGCATGCCGACCGGTTGTCGCCTGCACTCGAGCGCCTGCGCGCCGAGGATCTTTACGCAGCGGTCGTCGAGTATGTCACGATCGCGCGAGAGCTGGGCGATCGTGTAACGGTCGCCGGGTTTTCATTGGGCGGACTGCTTGCCGCCTGGATCGGGCAGCATTTCGAAGTGGACCGTTGCGTGCCGATCTCTCCGTTCTTCGGCGTCGCGCTGATACCGAACCGTTTGATGAACACCGTCGCGGAACGGCTACTGCGCCTTCCAAACCGTTTTCTCTGGTGGAACCCGATCTTGCGCGACCGTCACATCGCGGCGTGCGGCTATCCGCGCTATGCGACCCACGCAATCGCGCAATCGTATCGGATGGCGCGATCGCTGCTCGACGAAGCGCTGACGGAGTGTCCGGGCGCGCAGCACGTGACGATCGTTGCCAATGCCGCGGAGGTCGCCGTGAATAACCACGCGATTCGCCGGCTCTACCGGCGGTGGCAGCGGCATCGCCCCGAGACCGTCGAGCTCAACGTCCTAACCGGTCTGCCTCTGTCGCACGACATCGTCACACCCGACCGCCCGTGGCACCTCGCTGACCGCGTTCATCCAACCCTGCTGAGCGCAATCGACCCTTAGATATAGTTCTTTAGCTTCGGCCAGTAAGCGGCGAGGGGCTGCGTAATTCCCTCGCAGAGCGAGATTGGAAAGCCGTTTTCGAACGGCCGGCCCCAGGGATTGGAAAATCGCGTCACGATCCGTCGCGTCCGGAACAGATGCGCGTCGCCCTCGCAGTCGCCGTGAACGTCGATGAGGACGTTGCCGGTATAGCCGTGCGTTCCCCACATCCAGAATTGATTGTTTCCCGAGAGTACCGACGGCAGACCGTATCGCGGTCCGAAGAAGTCGATGGCGGCCGCCTCCCCGTAGTTGCTGGCCAGAATCGCCGCTTGCGCGCGTTGCGAGGGCGGCAACGAGCCGTAGATGCGCGCTACGGCCGCCGCCAGCTCCGGCCATCCGTGCATGTCGGCCCAGTCGGGCGGTAAGTTTCCGATTGTCGTGCGCTCGCTGCGCGCGAGATCGATGTTGCGCGCGATCACGTCCTGTGCGACTCGAGTGTAGGCCGACATCGTCGTCTCCGGCAGAACCGGCATCAGCAACGGCACCAGCGCAATGCCCGCGACCAGCGTGCAGAGGGCCAGTATCGGCCGCCACGCGGTTGCGCGCGCCGTCCACGATTCGATGCTAACGGCCCCGGCGGCGATCAGAATCGGATACACGTCGCCGGCATAATAGTTTTTGCCGTGGAATACGATCATCGCGGCGATCAAAAGCAGATAGGCGATCCCGAGAAATCGCGTTAGGGAGCGGCGCAGGAGTGCCGCCAGGCCGATCAGCCATACGGGCGCGAGCAACGGGTGGGTGACGAGCAGCTGCGTAGCAACGTACTCCACCGGCGTCAGAACGACGTTGCGATACTGGCCGGCCTCGTGCAGCACGGCCCACATCGGGAATCCGTGCGCGGCCTGCCATAAGAAGTTGGGCAGAGCGATTGCCGCCGCGAGCAACACGCCGGCAGCGAACCAAGGCGTGAAGAGCGCGCGTCGTTGCGGAAGCAACAGCAGCGCGACGACGACGGCAGCCGCGAACAGGACGACGGTGTACTTGCTCTCAGTCGCGATGCCGAAGATCGCGCCGACCGCGAGCCACCAGCGAGGGTCGGCTCCTTTGACGATGCGTAGAATGTAGAGCGTTGCCAGCGGCCAGAGCCAAAGGCCGACGGTATCGGTAGAAAGCTTCATTCCGAAATCCATGAGCACCGGCGTGACGGCGGCGACGAGCGCTGCGAAGCCCTCGGCGAACGCGCCACCCCCCAGCTCGATGGCCAGCAAGCACGTCGTGTAGACGGATGCCGCAGCAAAACACGCGCAGAGCGCGCGCAGCGCGAAGAGCGAGTGCCCGAAGAACTGCGTAGCCGCCGCCAAGAGGGGGACGACCGGGGGCTGGTCGACGTATCCCCAGGCCGGATGGAAACCGCAGATGATAAAGTACAGCTCGTCGCGGAAGAAGCCGTAATGGGGATTTCCAATAAGGTGGACGATCAGCGTCGCCAGCGCGGCGACCAGCGGAATCCTTCGGACGAGGCCCGGGCGCATAGCCCTAGTCATAAGCCATTCCGGCGAGCCCTGCAATGCCCGAGGCCCCAATGTGCTCTGACGTGGTGAAGCGTTGCCCGTGGGCCAGTACGCCCGATCTCATCGCCTACCACGATGCGGAATGGGGCGTGCCGCTGCACGACGACGCCGCACTCTTCGAGTTCTTGGTGCTCGAAGGCGCGCAGGCGGGACTGAGCTGGGAGACGATTCTGCGCAAACGCGAGCGCTATCGGCAGCTCTTCGGCGGCTTCGACCCGGCCTTCGTGGCAAACGTGACGCCGGCGCGCATAAAACGGATGATGCTCGACCCCGGCATCATTCGCAATCGCGCCAAGGTCGAGTCGGCGGTTTCAAACGCGCGGGCCGTGCTCTTGGTGCGTCAGGAGTTTGACTCGTTCGACGACTACGTCTGGCGCTTCGTCGGCGGTAAACCGGTTCGCAACCGCTGGCGCCGGCGCGAGGAGGTTCCGGCTTCCACGCCGCAATCCGAAGCGATGAGCGCCGACCTACGCGCGCGCGGATTTCGCTTCGTCGGCCCGACTATCTGCTATGCGTTCATGCAGGCCGTCGGAATGGTCAACGACCATCTCTTGGACTGCGCGTGGCGATGATCGCTCCGCTGCTGATGATGGTCGCGCTGCTTCCCAGCGGAACGTATCACTACGACACGAGCATCGGCGGTCATAGCGTCGGGAGCAGCACCATACTCATTACCCGTAGCGCCGGCACGCTCGACGTCGGCGAAAGCGTATCCGTTATGGGGCGCACCTTGATCAGCGATCGCAAGATCAGCGTGGCAAACTTCGCCAGCCTTTCGTACGTCGCCGACGCGAACGGCAAGCATTTGATTCTAACGTTTGCCGGAAACGACGCGACGCTGACCGGCAGCGGGCAGAGCGTGACGATCGCAGCGCCGGCCGGCGCCCCATTTCTCGTCAGCGACAACATGACCGCGGGCTTCGCGCTCATGCCGGCCACGTTCGCGGTGACGGGCGCCAAGCAGTTGACGCTGGCCTGCCTCTGCGGCGCGTTCATTGCGGTACCCGTGACCGTTACGGGCCGGCCGACGCCGCCGCCGCAGGGCGTAGCGCCCGACGACGAAGGCCTGACGGTCGAGGTCGAGGGCCAGACGGCCACGCTCTGGTTCCGTCGCGGGACGTACGTGCTCGATCGTTTCGAGCTGCCCGCGCAAGACCTGACGATCGTCCTGCGTTCCTACGATCCGGCAATGACGCCGCTGCCGAAGCCGGTAACGCCGACGCCGCTGTCGTTGCCGCCGGCGCGCTATGCCTCTCGCGACGTTTCGATCGAGGCGGACGATGGCGTGAGGCTCGCTGGAACCTTGACGGTGCCGACCTCCGCAGCGACGCCGCTGCCGGGTTTCGTTCTAGTTCATGGAAGCGGCTGCAACGATCGTGACGAAACGATCGGGCCGAACAAAATATTCGCGCAGCTGGCGAACCGGCTCTCCAACGACGGCTACGCGGTTCTGCGCTACGACAAGCGCTCTTGCGGCAAGAGCGGCGGCAAGTTTCCGGTGCGCGACCGTCTGATCGCCGACGCGCGCGACGCGATCGCGTATCTGCGCGCGCAGCCCGGAATCGATCCCAAGCGAGTCTACGTCCTCGGGCACAGCGAAGGCGGTGAGCTCGCGCCGAGCATCGCGATCGCCGACAAACATTTACGCGGGATCGTCTTGCTCGCGCCGCCGGCGCTGCCACTGGAGCAGATATTAAAGCAGCAACTGCTTCGCAACGTTTCGAGTGCAGATCGCACGGCAATGGCGAAGCAAGTCCAGGTGGAGCTCGACGCGATCGCGTCGGGCAAAAAACCGAGCGCGGAGAACCGCTGGCTGCGAAGCACCTTCGGCGTCGATCCGATCGCGCTCATCGTGCACGTGCCGTGTCCGATTTTGATCCTTCAAGGGACCAAAGACATCCAAGTCTTGCCGGCAGACACGCCGCGACTCGTGCAGGCGGCGCAAAACGCGCATCGCGACGTAACCGTCGTCATGGTGCAAGACGACGATCACCTCTTCATCAAGCTGCCCGCGGACGAGGCGTCGACCGGCGGCGAATACTTCACCCCGTCGTACCTCGATCCGGCGCTCTTCGCGGCAATCGAGACGTGGTTAGAAAGCCACTGATAAAGCCGTCTACGAATTCGCGCACGGAGGCACGGCCCGAATGCCAGTCGAACTCACATCGCAAGAAGCCGAGCGCGACGCTTGATAGCTAGTTCAAAGGAGCAAGGTTAATGAACACCCCTGGTTTGCTTAAGTGCGGCGGCGCCGTCGTTGCACTCGTAATTGTTTCGGCGTGCGGGAGCTCGGCGGTGGCGCCGTCAGGCGCTGCGCTCAGTGCGACCTACGCAGGTAGGACGCTGTTCGTGAATGGGAGGCCGGTAACGGCGGCGAGGCTGAACCCACTGCCGCGTTACGCAGAGCTCGTACCGGATAAATCGACGTCAAAGAACTACGATTACATCATCAACTATTACGGCACCTACGCCAGCATTTTCGACTATCCGAAGAGCGATAAGCAGACCGGTTCGATTAAGGGTGCCGGCGGCCAAGGGTGCACCAACGTTCTGTACGGATATGGGAAGAAAATTATCTGGAACCCCGGGCGTAGGAACGACCTGATTGACGAATACGAGGTTCCAAACAAGCTGCTGAGGTCGCTCTCTCTTGACTACACCTACACATCCAGCTGCGCGATGAATACTAGTGGCGATCTTGCAGTCGGAATCCTGTTGGGTAATTCTGAGGGTCCCGGCGGCCAGGTCGTAATCTTCAAGAACGCAAGCGGCTCGGGTACGGTGTACAATACGCCGCTGGCCAAAGAGTACTTCGACGGCTACGATCCCAGCGGCAATCTCTTTGCCGACGGTCTAGACGCGTCGGGCTACAACTTCGCGCTCGTCGAGCTTCCGAAGGGCACCAGCAAGTTCGTTACGATCAAAACGAGCAACTCTCCGGAGTTTCCTGGCTCGGTGCAGTGGGATGGCACCTACCTCACCGTGTTCGATCAGGACACGAGTGAGACGTATCAGTACACGGTTAGTGGAACGACGGCGACGTTGAAGAATACCGTGCAGTTCACCGGGGCTGGTGACTGCGCGCAGACGTGGATCGTTAAGGGCCTGCTGTATTGCGGCGACGCGGCAAATTACGAAGGCGAGGTTTTCAAATACCCGGCCGGCGGTTCCGCGATTGCGATTTTAATGGGGAGCTTCGATGTCCCGCTCGGCGCGACGGCGGCGAAGAAATAGTCTGCTCCATCAAGGAGAAGAACGGCGGCATCATCGGGGTATCGGATCACGGCGGTTGGGCGGTGCTAGTGACGGTCGCGCGCGATGGGACGTTTCTCGACCGCCGCCGCGTCGAACTTGTGGACGATTCTCTGCCGGCGCTTCCGCATCATCACGAAGGCCAGGGGCTTCCGGTCGACGAGGCGGTAGCTTTGGTCGAACGCGTGCGCGTATCGGCGGAGAGGCACGCGGCACTCGCGTTGGAAGCCGTCGCACTGGCGGTGCGGCCCATCCTCGGCATCGCCCTTCGCAGCTGCCAACCCCTTCCGCCGACGATCCCCGAGCGGATCAAGGACTATCGCGCGCGGAACGTCGCCGACTGGGTGATGTACCGTAAGGCGCTGGCCGCTGCTGCCGCGGCGCGCGGTTGGCCCGTCCACTGGTACGACTCCAAGAACGTATTGCGCGCGGCGGCCGAAGCGTTGCGAGTCGAGGACTTCGACGCTCACTCACTCAGTCTGCGCAAGGCGCTCGGCCCGCCATGGAACCAGGATCACAAGCTCGCCTTTGCTGCGGCCGTAGTCGCGGAAAGAGCGCCCTAAACGTATATCCGCAGCTTCGGCCACAGCGTCGACAGCGGCTGCGTGATGCCTTCGCAGAGTGAGATCGGGATATTCTGCTCGAATGAGATCACCCACGGCGGGTTGAAGCGCGTAACGAGCCGGGCGCTGCGAAAGAGCCCGGGATAATCCGTTCGTCCGCAGTCGCCATTTACGTCGATCACCACGTTTCCGCTGTAGCCGTGCGCTCCCCAGAGCCAATAGTTGTTGTGGCCGGAGATCGCCGGCGGCAACCCGTAACGCCCGCCGAAGAAATCGATCGCCGCGGCTTCGCCGTAGTTATGCGCTACGATCGCCGCTTGCGCGCGTTGGGGCGGCGGCAAGCCGGCGTAAATCTGGGCCACCGTTGCCGCCAGCTCGGGCCAGCCATGCATGTCGGCGAAGTCCTCCGGCAGCGCGGAAGTGCGGAAACGCTCCGTCTGCATCGCGGTTTTCTTGATGTGGAGCGCCTGGGTAACGAAGGCCGTGTAGTCGAGCGTCCGCTCTTCGGAGAGCACGGGGAGCGTGATCGGCGCAAAGAAAAGCGCCGCGGCCACCGTTCCCGCCACCAACAGCGCGCGGATTGCGAGCAAACGCCGCGTCCAGCCTTCGAAGGTCACGCTTCCGGCCGCCATCAGAATCGGATAGACGTCGGCGGGGTAATAGTGTTTGGCGCGCAGCGCGACCATCATCACGATCAAGAGCACGTACGCCCATCCCAAGAAGCGCGCGGCGCGGTTGAAAAAGAGCCAAATCAATCCCACGATCCAGATCGGGGCAGCAAAGAGATTGGTTAGGATCAGCTGCTGAAAAAGAAAGAGCGTGGGTGAAGCAACGGTATTCTTGCCGTTAGCGCCGTTGCGCAAGAGCTCCCACATCGGGAAGCCGTGCAGCGCCTGCCAGAGGAAGTTCGGCAACGCGATCGCGACTGCCACGACGACACCACCGACGAACCAGCGCGAAAACAGAACGCGGCGCTGCGGCGTCAGCAGCAAACCCGCGACGAGCGCGAGCGCAAAGAAGATGACGCTGTACTTGCTTTCGAGCGCGACGCCGATGCAGGCGCCCGCAGCGAGCCACCAGCGCGGATCGGCGCCTTTGACGACGCGCAGAACGTAGAGCGCGGCCAACGGCCAAAGCCACATGCCCACCATGTCCGGCCCGACCTTCTGGCCAAAACTCAGCAGCACGGGAGCCGCGATGAACGCCAGGCTCGCGAGCACGGCAGCGAACGTGCCGCCGCCAAGTTCGGCGACGAGCAGGCAGGTGGCATAAACTCCTCCGGCTGCGAATGCCGCCGGCAGCGCGCGCAGCAAAAAGAGCGAGTGCCCGAAGAGCTGCGATCCCGCGGATAAGAGCGGAACGAGCGGCGGCTGATCGACGTAGCCCCACGCCGGATGAAATCCGCAGATGATAAAGTACAGTTCGTCGCGGAAGAATCCGTAGTGAGGATTGGCAGCGACGTGCAGGGCGAAGGTCGCTAGCGCGGCAATCGCCGCCGTCCGTTGAGTCACCCGGAGGTCAAAACGTTTGGCCGTTACTCAATGCTATGCCCAGAGGAGTGCCCGATACGCTGTCCTCTGAAGTCCAGGTTGAACTCCGGCTAAGCGGATAACCCGTTACCCAGATGCTGCCTTGATTCCATGAAGAGACGAAGAGACGGCTCTCGTCGGATGTTATCGCGAGTTGAACCGGAAGGCCGCCGTCGGGAAGTTTGAGCCGCAAGGAGGGGCGATGGCTTCCCGGTCGATAGAGTTCCACGGTGCTCGGCCCGGATGCGACGACAAGGATATTGCCTTTTTTGTCAACGAGCAGCCCTTGGGGCTTTCTGACGCTGATGTCGAGGGGCTCGCCTTGCGTGCTTCCCGGTGCAAACTTCTCGACGCCACCCCAGCCCCCACCGCGCGAACACCCGGTCCAAGCGGCGTAGAGATCTCCCTGCTGATCGAAGTCCATGCCGTCCACTTCGCGTCCAGGCATGTTTAACGTCTGATATGGGTTCTGACTTCCCGCTTTATACTCGACGATGGTTCCGGCCTTGTCGCATCCTCGGCTAGCGCCTCTATTCCCTACGAAGAGGTCGCCGTACTGGTCGACTACCGAATAGAGCGGGTGCACGAGACCCTCTGAATAGGTGACCGACGGTTGCGTGGAACCCGCTGGATATACCGTTACGGTTGGCGGGCTTTGGTTTGAAACGTACAGGTTGCCGGATAGGTCTACGGATAAGCCGTACGGCACGGAGACGCCCGAGGTGATCGTTCCGACCGGAGATTGGTGATAGCCGTTTTCGGGGTAAATGAGGATCTCGTTGTCGTAGTTTGCAGCTACGTAGAGGAACGGGCCCTTCTTTGCGGCCGGCAAAGCCCATCCGAGTGGAGCAAGCCTTTGCCACGCGGCCGGAAGCCGAGTGCCTTCCGCAAGAGCTGCGTTGTTCGAGATTTGGCTATCGCTCGAGCACCCCACCAAGAGTGCCGCCGCGACGGTCATCGATAGCACCGAGATACAATGACGCATTACCGGACCCTCCTTACTCGCGCGCGCACACGCTGTTCTGGCTGCTTGGACCGCCGCAGGGCACGCTCCTTTGTCGCCAGCTTGTTTCCCGCTAGTCGGTTGGCGTTTTATTTCGGCATCACCTGATAGAGGGTGTGATAGCCGTCGAGCGTTGCGTATTGTCGCGCACCAGGCAGGCTGTTCACGTCGTGCGGATCGACGAGCACGAAGACCCGATCGTGCGCCGCCCATCGCCGGTAAAGCGCGAGCCGCAACTCGTTGTCCGAAACGATCGTAAGTCCCCGAAGCGAGCCCTCCACGTAAGCGCCGTAGGCGAGCGATGTAGCGTCCAGCCAAGGCGTGACAACGACACTTGGTGCGGGCACGCTCAAACGGACGGCGTCGATCACCCAGCGCCCGCCCTCGCCCGATACGCGGTGAAAAAAACCACGCTGGCTCGCAAAGGCCGTCCCGGCGCCGATCGCAAGAAAAAGCACGAGCGCGGCCCGCAACCACGGCGTCGCAGAGGCCTCCGGTTCGGGCATCAGCGCCCCGAATAATGGAACGGCCAGCCACGACGCCAGGAGGCGGTACCGGCCGACGTCGCTCTCGTTCGGATAGACGATGGAGAAGAGCAAGGCCGCGGTGCAGGCAACGCAGAGCACCAGCGTCGTGCGCCAGTTCCGTCGCCACGCCGCCGCGACTCCGGCCAAGAGCACGAAGGCCGCAAACGTACCGTATTGCACCTGAGTACCCGTCACGAACGCCCACAGCGCATCCCCGATACGCAGCGGATTGAATGCCTCCATGAAATAACCGGGCGTGCGAAACTGGCTGCCGGTCAACTCCAATGCGAGGCCGTGCAGCGTGCGCGGGTCGTTGTAGTTCCAGAAGATGCCGCCGTTGACGCCTTGCAGCCCGACCGTTGGATCCAAGCCGTGCGCGACGACGTACGCCGAGCGCAACGGCAAATAGAGGTAGAGCGCCAGTCCTCCCAGCATCAGCGCGAGCGAAACGCCGGCGAGCCGCAGCGACGGCTTGCGCACCGCGACCAGCGTGCCGATCAGCAGACCCGGCAGCAGCCAGAGCGCGTTGGGATGCGCGGCCATTGCGAGCCCGCAGAGCGTAAAGGCGCCGGCAAACCAGCGCGCCTCTCCGGTGCGCATCCATCGCAAGAAGACGTAGATCGCGATCGCTTCGCACACGACGGCAAGGTCCTGCGCCTCCGCGCGCGCAGCGTGCGCCCAAACGTCTTGCGTGAACGCAAACCAGAGCGTGGCAAAGAGCGCAACCCATCGGCCCGCGCCGATCTCGCGCGCGACCGCGTATGCGGCGAGCGCCGTTATCGCGATCGCAATCCCGCTCATCGCATTCATGCGAAAGGCCACCGAACCGACGGCGACGATATGCGACCAGACGTATCCCACCAGCGTGTAGAGCGGAAAACCGGTCGGGTGCGCGATCCCCAAGATATACGGAACGCCTTGAAGCTCGGCCGTATCCCACGATCCCGGCTCGACGGACGCGCTGGCGACATACGCGGCCGCCGGAACTGCAAAGGCCGCGAAACGCGGCAGGGCCGCGAGCCGCGGCCGAATCACGCCAGCGTGGGCAGCGGAAGTGACGGACGCGTCGAGAGATCGGGTCGCACCTCTTGGAATCCCGCCAGCGCGCCGTCCATCAGCGCGAGCGCGAGATCGAGCTGCGGATCCTTCCCGTCGCGAAAATCGTGCGGTGCGATGTCGACGTCGTAGTCGGGATCCGCTCCGCGATTTTCGACGCTCCAGCCGACGTCGACGAACCAGAAAGAAAACTCCGGCTGCGTGGTGAGCGTGCCGTCGACGAGGTGATGGTAGGGATCGATCCCGATGACCCCGCCCCACGTACGCTTTCCTACCAGCGGCCCGAGCTTGTAGAGCTTGAAGCAGTGGCTGAAGATGTCGCCGTCGGAGCCTGCAAACTGGTTGGTCAGGGCGACCATCGGACCGTTCACCGATTCGGGCGGATAGGGTTGGGGAGCGCCGTACCGCGGGATGTCGTAGCCGACGCGTTTGCGGGCGAGCTTCTCGAGCAGCAACGGAGAAACGTGGCCGCCGCGATTATAGCGCACGTCGACGATCAAGCCTTTGCGATCGAACTCGCTCAAATAGCCGCGATGAAACTCGGAGAACCCCCACGGCCCCATATCGGGAATGTGAAGGTAGCCTACGCGTTCGCCGGTTCGCTCGTGCACGAGCCGGCGGTTCTCGTCGACCCACGCGCGATAGCGCAGGGCCGCTTCGCTTGCGAGCGCCTTGACCAGCACCGTCCGCTCCTCGCCTTTGCGCGAGCGCAGCGTTACGGAGGTGTCGCGACTCGATGCGTTGACGAGCAACCGGCCCGGAGTAACCTCGCGTGACAAGCGTTTTGCACCGATGGCGACGATGCAATCGCCTTCGTGAACGTCCAAACCCGGTTCCGCCAGGGGCGAATCGCTCTCGCGATTCCACGAGTCGCCGCGATAGATGCGCTCGATGCCGTAGCCGCCCCGCCCTTCGTCCCAACGAAGATCCGCTCCCAAGAAACCGCGTTGATACTGCGGCGGCTCGCGATAGTCGCCGCCCCATTCGTAGGCATGCGACGTGCCCAGCTCCCCCTGCATTTCCCAAATGAGGTCGGAGAGTTCGGTGCGTGTGCGCACGCGCGGCAGCACGGCGGCATAGCGATCGAAGACGCGATCCCAGTCGATGTCGTTCATGTCCTCGACCCAGAACTGTTCGGTCTGAAGGCGCCACGCTTCGCGATACATCTGCGCCCATTCATCGCGGGGAACGATCTCGACGCTGGCCCGATCGACGTCGATCCAGCCGCTTCGGCGCCCCGGTTCGGCCGGCGGCTTCTGCTCTTCACCCTCTTCGGGCAGGTCGCCGAGCGCGTCGATCGCTCGCAACCGATCGTTGGAGCGATAGATCAGCGTTCGCGCGTCGGCGCCGAGTTGAATCTCGTCGCACTCGTTGGCCATCGTTGCCAGGCGCTGCTGCTCGAAGTCGTAGGCCAGCAGCGTTCCGTGCTCCTCCTTGTCGAGGTCCTCGCGCCGAGCCGGCTTGATTCCCTTGACGAGAAAGAGCGTGAAGAGCACGCGTTGCGGGGCCGCAACGATTTGCTGGTAATCCCCTTCGTCGACCGGAAAGCCGAGCACGCGCCCCTGAATTCCGTCGAAGTCGATCTCCACGTCGGCCGGCTTCTGCGGCTTTCCGTTCTTCGCGCGTCCGTGATCGTGGTCGCGATCTTGATGAATCGGCTTTGGCTTGGGCACGAACGGCGACGGCACGTCGTTGCGCAGCGTTACGACGAACGGCCGGCTTGCCTGGGGGAAGCTCAGATCGAACTGCAGCGCATCGTAGACCGGGTTGAAGTCGCGCGTCGAAATGAAGTACAGATACTTCCCCTCCGGATCCCAGACCGGCGTCTGGTCGGCGCGCAAGGGTGACGTAACGTCGTGGATCTTTCCCGAGCGAACCTTGACGACGCGAATGATCGACGTGCCGTGCGCGGGCGACCAAACGTAGGCCAAGTACCGTCCGTCGGGCGCGAAGGCCAAGCCTTCGATGCGATGCGACGGGCAGGAATCGAGTACGCGAACCTTTCCGTCGTCGAGGTCGGCGACGCACAGCTCGTGGCGGTGATTCGCAAAGGCGACGACGTCGTCGGTGGGCGAGCAGACCATGTCGGTCACGCGGCCGATGTCTCCGGTGGTGACCAAACGCGGCTCGCTCGACGCATCGGCTCGGTACAACGCGATCTGCTCGTAGCCGTTCATGTCGGTGACCGAAGCGAGTCGTTCGCCGTCGTGCAGCCACCGCGTGAGACGGCTGCGCGCTTTGCTCCCAGCGCCGTGGCGGATGACGGCCCCCTCGAAAAACGGCATCGTAAACGTCTGACCGCGCGAATCGAAGGCTACTTGCGTCCCCTCGGGGTTCGGCCTGAACTGCTCGAGCGATTCCGCGGCGTTCTCGAAGCGGCGCGCGAGCTGCGGCGCCGTGGAGTGCGTCTCGACCTCAACCCGCGAGACGCTCCCATCGGCGATGTCGTACAGCTTGATATCTCCGCCGGCGGCATAGACGATGCGCCGGCCGTCGGTGGCCGGAAATCGCGCGTAGTATTCGCTCTCGTTGGTGTGGCGGCGTATGTCGCCGCCGTCGAGCGCGCATGAATAGATGTTGCCGATGCCTTCGTGATCGGCCAAGAAATAGATGCGGTCGCCGATCCACATCGGCCAGCAGGGATTCCCGTCGGGTAGCGGCAGGCGCACGAACTGATTGGAGTCCCGTGCTTGCACCCAAATCTCACCGGCGGTGCCGCCGCGATACCGCTTCCAACGCGCCGGATCGGCCGAATTTCGGCCGATGGCGAGGCGTCCATCCGGGCCGTAGGAGATGACCCGCCCGTGCCCGAGGTCGAGTTCTCGCGGGTCGCCGCCGTCGCGCGCAATGATGAACGGCCGCGTCTCGCCTTCGTACCACGTCGTCGGGTTCCCGACGAAAAGTATCTCCGTTCCGTCGTGGCTCCACCCGATCGTCGAGGCCATCGTCGCTCCGAGAAAAGTCAGACGACGAGGCTCGCCGCCGCGCGCCGGCATGACGTACAGCTCGGGATTTCCCTCGTCCGTCGAGACGAACGCAATCCATTCCCCGTCGGGCGAAATGCGCGGAAACGAGCAAGTGCCAAAACTCACCGTGAGCCGAATGGCGTCACCGCCTTGCGCCGAGGCGCTCCACAAGTCGTCCTCGCAGACGTAAACTATGCGGTCGCCTGCTATCGACGGATAGCGGTAGTAGCCCTGATTCATACCGTAAAGCTTGGCGACAGGGTATCCGGCTCCCCTTATTTTGGGGCATGCGGCATGGTGCCGCCGGTCACGTGCAAGAGCCGGCCGAGCGTTGCGTTCAGTTCGGCCGCGTTTTGAATTTGCTCGAGCATCGGGACCAAGGTTGGCGTGCGCGAGCGGCGTTCGAAGGGTTCGATCGGTCCGTTCCACGCAAATTGGGTGGCCGAATCGCCTGCTAGGCTACGGAAGAAGAGTTCGGCTCCCAGCGCGTTGGCCCAGCCGAACTCGGGGCGCGTGTAGCGCCAGTATCCGTCGGGATAAAAACTCTCGTGAATCAAGCCGCTCTCGCCGTCGGTCTCGGCGAGCGTCGTAATCGCGTTGGCCACCTCCGCCGAAGAGGTTGCCGTGAGCGCGCGACCGATGATGCCCAGCGGCCACACATACCCGTACGGCGTGTGCGGGCTGCCGAGTCCCTCCGCGTATCGCCCCGAGAAGAAGAACGGATCGTCCTTACTGAGCGTGAAGTTTCTCGTGGCCAAATACGTTGGATCGAATGCCGAGCACCAATCGATGTACGGCAACGTCGTAAGGTTTGGAATGTTGGCGTCGTCCATGAGGTTATAACGCCCAAAGCCGTCCGTTTCGTAGGCATACATCCAAGCGTGACGGCGTGCGTCGAAGTAGCGTCCGTACCGCTCGACGCCGACTTGGACGCGTGCCCCCAGCGTGCGAGCTCGATCGGCGAGCCGTGCATCGCCGTAACCGTCGAGCGCAAGCCGCTCGATGTCGCGCAGCCCGACCACGGCCAGAGCGTTCTGCGGAATGTTGAAGCGGTAGCGCACCGGATCGTCCGAGGGGCGGAAGGCGCCCCAAATCATCCCGGTGCCGCCGTTGTAGGCGTCGTCGGTCTGAACGCGATACGGATAAGCATACCGGCTGCAGGTTCGGTGCCGCTCTTCGCAATCGTAGGTAGCGACGATTGTTTGCAGCGCGCGGTGGAGGTCGCGCGTGAAGACGGTCCGGTCTTGTGTCGAGCGCCAGTAGACCCACGCGAGCACGACGGTCCACGCCGGCGAGTCGACCTCCCATTTGCGCTCCCAAACATGATAGTCGGCGTCGAGCGCGTTGGCATAGGGATCCGTCAGCACGTTTCGCGCGTTACGCTCGATGACGCCCGCGAACCGGGTGCGCAGGACCGGATAAACGACTTGATAGCGAATGTAGGGAATCGTCTGAGCGGACGAGTCGCGCAGCCACATCGCCGGAATGTCCCCGGTCTGAACGTACGTCGTCTCATCGTCTTCGAGGAAGAAGTCGTGGAGCAGCGTGTGAAACAGTTGCGCGGTCTCAATGGCGCGGGTGCGCCGGCCGGTCATCGGGACGACGAGCGTCTGCCCGGCGATCCGGTCGGGGAGCAGATTCGAGAGGGCGGCAATCGCGCAGAGGATGGCGAGTGACCGTGCAACGACTGACCGCACTATGGAGATGATGCCTTCGCGCCAGGGAGGTCCGTTCTTGCCGAGAGCCGCAAACAGGCTTCGACGGTGACGGACGACGCATTGCTGCGCGATTTCGAAATGCACAAGCCGCGCGCGCTGGCGCGGGCGATTTCCTGCGCAGAATCGGGCCGCGGTGCCGATATCGTCCGCGCGCTCTATGCTAAAACGGGCCGTGCCGTTACGATCGGGCTTACCGGACCACCGGGCGTCGGGAAATCGACGCTGGCGTCGGCGCTCGTTCGCAAAGCGCGTGCACTCGAGAAGAGCGTGGGCGTGATCTCCGTAGATCCAAGCTCGCCGTTCTCGCATGGGGCGTTGCTCGGCGACCGCATCCGTCTTGCCGAGCACTTCACCGACGAAGCGGTATTCATTCGCTCGATGGCAAGCCGGGGCCACCTCGGCGGGCTGGCCGGGGCGACCGCCGATGCCGTCTCGCTGATGGACGCCTTTGGTTTCGACGTGATCCTGATCGAGACGGTCGGCGTCGGCCAGAGCGAGATCGCAATTGCCGAGCTCGCGCAAACCACGCTCGTCGCCTTGCAGCCCGGAAGCGGCGACTCGATTCAGGTACTCAAAGCCGGCATTATGGAGATCGCCGACGTTTTCGTCGTCAACAAGGCCGATCACCCGATGGCCGATCAGCTTCGCCGCGAGATTCGCTCGGCGATGGAGATGCTGCAGTGGAACGGCTGGATCCCCGAGTTGGTGGCGACGCAGGCGCTCGCCGGCGATGGGATCGAGCAGCTCTGGGCAGCGATCCAGCGGCACATGGCCTATCTCAACGAGACCGGTGAGATCGAAGGGCGCCGCCGGAACGCGTTCGTGCACCAAGTGCGGCAGCTGGCGCTGGGACGCATCGAACGACGCCTCGATCGTTTGCTCGAGAGCGAAAACTCGATGGGCTCAGATCCCTACGAGGCGGCCGATCGCGTGATCGCGGAGCTTGGGGCCTAGCTTGCTTGGGGAGAATCGGGCATTTGCGTCGAAAAGCTCGGCCGCTATGGCCAAAATGATCGATCGCCCCAGTGGGCTCGGGGCGCAGCCTACTCCGGCGTTTGAGGAGCAGCGCCGGCGTTGGGAAGCAGCCTCGGCAAAAGGACGGTCGCGAAAGGATCCCGGTTCCGGGGCCGTCGACCGCACGATCTCCGACGTTCCGCTAAAAGTCATCTACGCTCCCGAGGACGTCGCTAGCCTCGACCTCGCCGAAGATCTCGCCTGGCCCGGCGAGTACCCGTACACGCGCGGCATCCATCCCAACGGATACCGCGACCGCCTCTGGACGATGCGCCAGTTCGCCGGATTCGGTACGGCCGCTCAAACCAACGAGCGGTATCATTTCTTGCTCGAGCACGGTCAGCACGGCCTTTCGGTCGCGTTCGATATGCCGACGCTGATGGGTTACGACTCCGACGCGCCGCAGGCGCGCGGCGAAGTGGGAAAGTGCGGCGTCGCGATCGATTCGCTCGCCGACATGGAAGTGCTCTTCGGCGGTATCGACATGGGCGACATCACGACCTCGATGACGATCAACGGCCCCGCCTGCATCGCGCTGGCGCAATACATCGCCGCCGCCGAGAAGAAGGGCATCCCGCGCGCGAAGCTGGGCGGAACGCTCCAAGCGGATATTCTCAAAGAGTACATCGCCCAGAAAGAGTGGATATTCCCGCCGCGCCCGCACATGCGCATCATTGTGGATATGATCGAGTTCTGCACGCGCGAGATGCCGAAGTGGAACACGATCTCGATCTCGGGGTATCATATTCGCGAGGCGGGCTCGACTGCGGCCCAGGAGCTGGCCTTCACGCTGGCCGACGGTTTTGCGTACGTCGAAGCCTGCGTGGCGGCCGGAATGGACGTCGATTCGTTTGCCGGGCGCCTTTCGTTCTTCTTCAACTCGCATATCGACTTTTTCGAGGAGATCGCCAAGTTCCGGGCGGCGCGCCGAATCTACGCGCGCCACATGCGCGAGAAATACGGCGCGAAAGACCCGCGTTCGTGGCAGCTTCGCTTCCACACTCAGACGGCCGGCTGCAGCGCCACCGCACAGCAGCCGGAGAACAACATCGTTCGCGTTGCGTTCGAAGCGATGGCCGCCGTTCTCGGCGGCACGCAATCGCTGCACACCAACTCGATGGACGAAGTCATGGCGCTGCCGACGGAAAAATCGGTGGAGATCGCACTGCGCACGCAGCAGGTGTTGGCGTACGAGACCAACGTGACCAACGTCGTCGACCCATTGGGCGGCTCGTACTACGTCGAAGCCTTGACGCAGGAGATGGAGGCGCAGGCCGAGAGCTATTTCGCTCAGATCGCCGAGTACGGCGGCGTGATCGAAGCGATCGAATCCGGCTTCTTCCAACGAGAGATCGCCGACGCCAGCTATCGCTACCAGCGCTCGATCGAAACGCGCGATCGCGTGATCGTCGGCGTGAACGCGTTCGTCAAGGAGGACGAGCTCGCACCCGGAGATTTGCTCAAGATCACGGAGGAGACCGAGCGCGGGCAGGCCACCTCGGTACAGGATTTGCGCGCGAAGCGAGACGGCGCCGCGGTGCAGCGTTGTCTCGATCGCTTGCAGGCTGCCTGCCGCGATCCGAAGGAGAACCTGATGCCGCCCTTGATCGACTGCGCCAACGCTTACGCTACGGAGGGCGAAATCGTCGAAGCGATGGCGAGCGTTTTCGGGCGCTATACGGAACGAGCGGTGCTATGACGGAACGAGAGATGCGCGACTCCGACCTCGAGGTCTTTCGCGTGCGCCGCACGCTCGCGCAGGTGAAACGAAAGCTCGAGGAGGCGCTTCACTTGAGCCGCCGCCAGGATGAGATGCGAGATGAACGAACGGCCGCTGCGCGTCGTCATCGCTAAAGCCGGCCTCGACGGTCACGACCGCGGGGCAAAGGTCATCGCGCGAGCGCTGCGCGATGCCGGCATGGAGGTTATCTATACCGGGCTCTTCCAAGCGCCGGAGCAGATCGTGCAGACGGCCGTGCAGGAAGATGCCGACGGTATCGGCCTCTCGATTCTTTCGGGGGCGCACATGACGCTCTTTCCGCTCGTCGTCGAGCAGCTCAAAGCGCAGGATGCCGGCGATATCGTCTTTTTCGGCGGCGGGACGATTCCGCCGGATGATGCTAAACGGCTCAAAGAGCTCGGAGTTCGCGAAATCTTCACGCCGGGCGCGCCGCTGCAAACGATCGTGGACTTCGTGACGCGCGAGTGCGGTAAGCGAAGAACGCCGGCGGCTTAACATACTTTGAACCCGACGCGAGTCCGCACGCGCGTAGCGCCGTCTCCGACCGGCGACCCGCACGTCGGCACGGCTTACGTCGCGCTGGTCAACTACTGCTTTGCGCGCCAGAACGGCGGCGAGTTCATCCTGCGCATCGAAGACACCGATCGAGCGCGCAGTACGCCCGAAAGCGAAGACGTTATCCTCGAGGCCCTGCACTGGTGCGGTCTTTCCTGGGATGAAGGTCCCGACGTCGGCGGCCCCTTCGGTCCCTATCGTCAGAGCGAACGCTCGAGTATTTACGCCTCCTACGCCGAGAAGCTGCTCGCCTCGGGCCACGCCTTCAAATGCTTCTGCACGCCGCAGCGCCTCGAAGAGATGCGCGTCGCGCAACGCGCCGCCGGCCGGCCGTCGCGCTACGACGGTCATTGTCTGACGTACTCGGCGCAAGAGGTGGCGCGGCGCGAAGCGGCCGGCGAGCCGTACGTCGTGCGCTTGCGCGTTCCGGACGAAGGCGTTTGCGTTGTCAACGATCTGCGCCGCGGGCCGATCGAGTTCGAGTACTCGAGCGTCGACATGCAGGTTCTGATCAAATCGGACGGCATGCCGACCTACCATCTTGCCAATGTCGTCGACGATCACTTGATGGAGATTACGCACGTTTTTCGCGGTGAGGAATGGGTCTCCAGCGCCCCCAAACATCTGCTGCTCTACTCGTATTTCGGGTGGCAGCCGCCCCAACTGCTCCACCTTCCGCTGCTGCGCAATCCCGATAAGAGCAAGTTGAGCAAACGCAAGAATCCCACGGGAATTCTCTTCTTTCGGGCGATGGGTTATCTGCCCGAGGCGCTGATCAACTTTTTGGCGCTCCTCGCCAACGCGGTGCGAGACAACGAGGACGAGCTGCTCGACCTGCCGGCGATCGTGGGGCGCTTCGACGTCGAGCACGTACCGGTCGGCGGCCCCGTCTTCGACTTGGCGAAGCTCGACTGGCTCAACGGCCGCTACATCCGCGAGCGGCTCGACCCCACCAGCTTCGTGCAGCGCGTGCAGGAATGGGCGATTTCGCCGGAGCGCCTGACGCGCATGGCGGCGCTCGCGGCGCCGCGCATCGAACGCTTGAGCGATCTGGGCCCACTGCTCGCCTTCCTCTTCTCCGGCCGGCTCGCACTGACGGCGCAGTCGTTCGAAGGCGCCAAACTCGACACGCCTTCGATTCGGTGTGCGCTGAGCTTGAGCTTGTCGGAGTTCGACAAGCTCGCGACGTGGAACGCCTCTGCGATCGACCTCGTGATCGGGCGCATTGCCGCCGCGCTCGGCAAGAAGACCCGCGAGGTGGCGCGTCCCTTCTACATCGCGATTACCGGCAGCCCCACGTCGATCCCGCTCTACGATTCGATGGAGCTGCTCGGGCGGGATCTCGTTCGCGAGCGGCTGCGAAACGCGCTCGATTTGCTGGGCGCGCCCAGCAAGCGCGAACAGCAAGAGTGGGAATCCCTCCTGCAACGCGATGAGGCAACGGTATGATCCGAGCCATCGTTTTAGCCGCAGGTAAAGGCACTCGCATGAAGAGCGCGCGCACCAAGGTGCTGCACGAGATCTGCGGGCGCCCGATGCTCTGGTACGTCGTGCAAGCGCTGCGCCACGCCGGAATCGGCGAGATCGTCGTCGTCATCAACTCGGAGCTGCGCGACGAGATCGACAGCTTCGAAGTGGAGAGCGTCGTGCAAGAGGAACAGCTGGGTACCGGGCACGCCGTTGCGGTCGCGCTCGAACGGCTCGAGCCGAGATCCGGGCGGCTCGTCGTCGTCTGCGGCGATATGCCGCTGGTCACCGGCGAACTGCTTGCCGGGATGGCCGGCTCGCTCGATGCCGACGGCGGCGCTGCCCCGGTTATGGCGCTCGTCACGGTCAAGATGCCACTGCCGTCGAACTTCGGGCGCATCGTGCGCAGCGGGCGGCGCGTCGAACGGATCGTGGAGGTGCGCGACGCCACGCCCGAACAGCTCGCGATCGACGAGATGAATGCGGGCATCTACGCCTTCGACGAGGCTGCGTTGCGCGATGCCGTGACGCACCTCCAAACCGATAACGCACAAGGAGAGTATTACCTCACGGATTTGGTCGGAAATTTCGTGAGCGCGGGAAAAGACGTTCGGCCGATAGTTGCGACCGATCATTTTTCGGTGTTGGGCATCAACGACCGCGTCGAGCTGGCTGCGGGGCGCAAAGAGATGAACGCGCGCCTCTGTGCGGCCCACATGCGCGACGGGGTTACCATCGTCGACCCCGACACGACTTATTTGGAACCGGAGCTGGAAATCGGAGCCGATACGGTCATCTATCCGAATACGACGATCGGGCGCCTTTCCCGCATCGGCCGGAACTCCGTTGTCGGCCCGAACAGCCGTCTGTCCAACGCCAAACTCGGCGATCGCGTCACGGTGCGCGAGAGCGTCGTCAGCGACACGACGGTCGGCGACGATGTCTGGATCGGCCCGTTCGCCCATCTCCGCGGTGAGACGCGGCTTGGCGACAAAACCCACGTCGGCAACTTCGTCGAGATTAAGAAATCGAATCTGGCCCGGCGAGTGAAGGTCAGCCATCTCTCCTACCTCGGCGATGCGACGATCGGCGAAGAGACCAACGTTGGCGCCGGAACGATCACGTGCAACTTCGACGGCTCGCGGAAGCATCCAACGGTCGTCGGGCGCAACGTCGCGATCGGCTCGAACACGTCGCTCATCGCCCCGGTCACCGTCGGCGACGGGGCGCTGACCGGCGCCGGCTCGGTCGTTACCAAGGACGTTCCTGAGGGCGAACGCGTCGCGGGCAACCCTGCTCGGCCGCTGCCCAAGAAATAGGGAGCTGCGTGACCAGGTTGCTTGACTAAGTTTAGTCAAGCGCGTACCGTACGCGTCATGAGACATGCGAGTGTGGGCGAGGCAAAGGCCCACTTTTCTGCGCTGATCAAGCAAGCCGAGGCCGGCGAGCAGATCGTGGTAACGCGCAGCGGGGTTCCAGTTGCGCGTATCGTTCCCGAGCGTTCGGCAAAGGAGCGCTCCTTTGCCGACGATGAGGGACTCGGTTTCGTCGGCGACGACTTCGACAAGCCTTTGCCGCCGGACGTGTTGAAGCTCTTCTATCAGTGAGGTTTCTGCTCGACACGCAGATCTTTCTCTGGATGTTTCTTCATCCAAAGAAAATCGGCCCAAAGCTTTGGGCGTGCCTCCGGGACTCGGAGAACAGCCTCTATTTTTCGGCGGCCAGCGCATGGGAGATTGCCATCAAAGTGCGGATCGGAAAGATGAAGCTTCCTATCAGTCCTGCGCTCTACGTGCCGCGGCGCGCGCGAGAATCAAACATCTTGTCGCTCGCAATATCCGAGGAGCACGCGCTGGCCGTTGCCGAGCTGCCGATGAAACATGCCGATCCCTTCGATCGGATTCTGATTGCGCAGGCTCAACTCGAGAATCTCACGCTGATAACGAGCGACCCGGTCTTCCAGCATTACGACGTGAAGTGCGTTACCGCATAGCCGCAGCGGCGCTCTTCTTCGCGATTCTTGGCTTTGGTTTCGCCGGGGCCGCGACCGGCGAGCGCCCCAACGCGCTCGACCATCGAATCGATACGCTCACCAGCGCGACCTTGATGACCCAGCCCGCAACAGCGCTCGTCGATCCGCAGCGGCAGGCGGCCGCACTGCGGCGCGCGCATTGGACGCTGCCCGGATGGGTGCTCATCTTCCTCTGCGAGTCCGGGTCGCTCTTTTGGCTGTGGAGTTCCGGCGGCGCCGCGCGCCTTCGGGATTGGCTTCGGCGGCGGATCCGCTCCGATTGGATGTTGCACTTTGCGTTCGGCGCGTCGCTCGCGCTGGTGGCACGCATCGCCTCACTGCTGCCGGCCTTCTACCTGTACCGTGTGGCGCGCACCATGCAGATGGATTTGGAACTGACGCGCTGGTGGCTCGTCTCGTGGGGCATTCACACGTTGCTGGGCATGCTCGTCGCGGGTTTGATTGCTGCGATCGTGCTGGGATGGGTGCGGCGAACGCATCAGTGGTACGCTTATACGGTCCTCGGGATCCTCGCCGGCTGTGTCATTTGGGCGTATGCGAGTCCGTACGTCACCCTCTTGGGGCGGACGATTCACCCCCTCGAAGGCCGGCTCGACACGCGTACGCATAGCGTGCTCGTGCGCGCCGGCTTCGGCGGCCTCCACGTTGCGGTGGAGGGCGTCCGCAACACGCCGGTCGGCGAAGCGGCAATCATCGGCATCGGCTCGACGCGTAGAATTCTGCTGACCGACACGCTCGTCGCGGGCGACACGCCGGCGGAACTGGAGTACGACATCGCCGTCGAGCTGGCGCACGTCGCGCACCGCGACGTGCTCGCCATCGCCCTGATCGAAGGCGGCATCATCATCCTCTTTTCAGCGATCGCGGTGGTGATTGCCGACCGCTTCCGCTTCCGCCGCGACGACGATCCACTTTCGCGCCTCGCAATCGTCGGTGCCTTACTGGCGCTGCTTTACATCGCCGCCGTTCCGGTGCGCAACGCGGCGTTGCGCTCGTACGATTTCTCGGCGGACCAGTACGCCGTCGCACTCACCGGCGATCCGGCCGACGCCGTGCGTGCGCTCGTGCGCGACAGCGATCAGCGGATGGAAGAAGTCTGCCCCGAGCTGACCGCGACGCTCTTTCTCTACGCGTCGCCGGGAACCGGCGTACGTATCGCCGCGATCAATCACGTTCCGTCGGGGTGTCCGTAGGCACCCAGGTATTAACGAACTGCATCGCTGGCTCGATGCCGTCGTCGAGCCACAGAATTGCGCCGTCCGCGGCCGCCGAAATAATCGCCGGCAGCGCCCGGCGCTCGTCGTCGTTGAACTGACCGAGGACGTGGTCGACGCTGTCGAACTCCGGGCGGCCGAGGCCGATGCGAAGGCGAGGAAACTCCTCGCCGATCGTCGCGATGACCGAGCGCAGTCCGTTGTGACCGCCGTGACCGCCGCTCGGACGCATTCGTAACTTTCCAAACGGCAGGTCCATGTCGTCGCTTACGACCAGCACGCCGGCCGGCGGCGTGCGGTACCACGCCGAAATCAAGCGGACCGGCGTCCCGCTGAGGTTCATGAATGAGGTTGGCTTGACGAAGACGATGCGGCGCGCCGAATCGAAGGCTTGCTGCGCCGCGTCTTTTTTCTTCCAGCCCGTGACGCCGAAGCGACGTGCCACCTCGTCGACGACCATGAAGCCGACATTGTGGCGAGTTGCCGCGTATTGCGTGCCCGGATTGCCGAGCCCGACGAGCAGTCGCGGGGCGGCCGCCTCCGCCAGCGAGGTTCCCTACGCCTCGGGTGCGGCCGGTTCGGCGCCGATCACTTGCGGCTCGGCGGCACCCTCCGCCGGAGCGGCCTCTTCCTCGTGGGTCCGCGGAGGCTCGATCGTCACGACGAGCGTATCGGGCGGCGAGAGCAGCTTGAAGCCCGCCGGCAGCGCGATGTCGCCCGCGGTCACGTGGTCGTGGATGCCCAGCGCCGTCACGTCCACTTCCAAGTGCTCGGGAATCTGGTTCGCCGGACCCTCGACTTCGATCTCGTGCGCGACGATGTCCATCACGGCGCCCATCTCTTTCACGCCGATGGCGACGCCAACCGTTACGATTCCAAGGTGAGCGCTGATCGTTTCGTCGGCCGAGACGCGCTGCAGATCGGCGTGGACGATGCGTCGCGAGACCGGATGGGTCTGCACTTCGCGGACCAAGGCCGTCTGCGGTTTCTTCCCGTCGTCGGTCAGCGTGATGATGGCGTTGCGTCCGGCACGGTGGAGCAACTCCTTGAACGCGTGTGCGTCGACGGCGATATGATCGGGAACGGTTCCATGGCCGAAGACGACCGCCGGGATCTTCCCTTGCGCGCGCAGCGCTTGGGAGCCGGTCGTTCCGAGTTTGGTGCGATGTTCGATTGAGAGCTTCAACTCTTTGTTAGCCACGATATTCCTTTTCTAAAGGGCGGCAACGGCTTCGGGGACCGGTGCCGGCGGCGTTATAACGCCGTCGACGGTTTCGTCGCCTGCAAAGAGCTCCGAGACCGAACGATTGGTGACGATACGATTGATCGCGTCGGCAAAGACCTGCGCGATCGAAAGCTGGACGAACTTTGGATGGTTGCCGCGACCTTCGAACGGAATGGTGTTGGTAACCAGCACCTTTTCGATCTCCGAGTCTTCGAGAACCTCGACGGCTTCACCGGCAAAGATGCCGTGCGACGCGACGGTATAGACTTTGGTCGCTCCCCGCGCCTTGATCGCGCCGGCCGCTTTGGCCAGCGTGCCGCCGGTCGAAATCATATCGTCTACGACGACTGCGACTTTTCCGGCAACGTCACCGACGATGTCGGTAACCTCGGAGACGTCGGGTTCGGGACGCCGTTTAAAGACGATGGCGAGCGTGCTGTTCAGCCGCTTGGCGAAGAGCTCGGCGCGGTGCACGCCGCCCGCGTCGGGCGAGACGACGACGATTTTGTCGTCGCAGAGGCCTTCCTTTTTGAGGTAATTGCAGAGCACGGGCATCGCCATCAAGTTGTCGACTGGAATGTCGAAGAAGCCCTGAATCTGCGCCGCGTGCAAATCCATCGTGACGATGCGCCGGGCGCCCGTCACCTTTAGCAAATTGGCGATCACTTTGGCCGAGATCGGCTCGCGCCCTTTGGTCTTCTTGTCTTGCTTGGCGTAGCCGTAGTAGGGGATCACGGCGGTGATCCGAGCCGCCGAGGCGCGCCGCAACGCGTCGATCATCAGCAGCAGCTCCATTACCGCGTCGTTGACGCCCTTGCCGTTGGGAGTCTTGCAGATCGACTGGACGACGAAGACCTCGGAGCCGCGAACGTTCTCGCCGATCTCCACCCGCGTCTCCTCATTTCTGAACTCGGAAACCAGCGCCTTACCGACATGCAGTCGCAGGCGCTTGGCGATCTCTTCGGCCAGCTGCGGATTGGAGTTTCCGCAGAAGAGAAGCGGGGTTTGCACGAGGGAGGACGTTCGCTGGCTGAATCGTTCGGCCCTCGAAGGCTGTTTTGAGGAGCGTGGCTCAAGAGTTCACGCTGGTTTCGCCCTTTGCGCTGGCCGGCGATCAGCCGAAGGCGACCGACGCCTTGGCGCGGGGAGTCTTACGCGGCGACCGTACCCAGACGCTGCTCGGGGTAACCGGCAGCGGCAAGACGATGGCCATGGCGCGCACCATCGAGCTGGTCCAAAAGCCGACGCTGGTGCTCTGCCACAACAAGACGCTCGCCGCCCAGCTCTGTGCCGAGTTTCGGGAGTTTTTCCCGAAAAACGCGGTCGAGTACTTCGTCTCGTACTTCGACTACTACCAGCCCGAGGCGTACGTCCCGTCGACCGACACCTATATCGAAAAGGACAGCTCGATCAACGACGAGATCGAGCGTCTGCGTCATTCGGCGACGCAATCGCTGCTGACGCGCCGCGATACGCTGATCGTCGCCTCGGTCTCCTGCATCTTCGGCCTCGGTTCGCCCTCGGATTACATGGAGATGTCGGCACGCATCCGGGTCGGCGAAGACGTCGACCGCGACGTCTTCCTGCGCAAGCTGGTCGACATGCAGTACCGCCGCAACGACCTCAACTTGGTGCGCGGGACCTTCCGCGTGCGCGGCGATACGCTCGAGTTCGTCGGCGTGGAGGAGGAGCTCGTCCATCGCATCAACTTTTTCGGCGACACGATCGAAGCGATCAACGTCGTCAACCTGCTCACCGGCGAATATCTCGAGAGCAAACGCGAGCTGCTGATCTTCCCGGCCAAGCACTTCATCACGCCCGAGGAGAAGCTCCAGCGGGCGATCGTCTCGATCGAGGCCGAGCTCGAGGAGCGGCTCGCCTATTTCAAGCGCCACGGAAAGCTGCTGGAAGCGCAGCGTTTGGAGATGCGCACGCGCTACGACCTCGATATGCTGCGCGAGGTCGGTTATTGCAACGGCATCGAGAACTATTCGCGTCATCTCACGGGACGAGAGCCCGGCTCGACGCCGTGGTGCTTGATCGATTTCTTTCCCAAGGACTGGCTGCTCTTCGTGGACGAGTCGCACGTGACGCTTCCGCAAGTGCACGGCATGTTCGCGGGTGACCGCTCGCGCAAGCAGGTCTTGGTCGAGCACGGCTTCCGTCTGCCAAGCGCCTTGGACAACCGCCCGCTGACCTACGACGAGTTCGACGATCACTTCGTGCAGGCGGTCTACGTTTCGGCGACGCCGGGAACGTACGAGACGGGCCGCAGCAGCCAGATCGTGGAGATGATCATTCGGCCGACGGGGCTGGTCGATCCCGAAGTCGAGGTTCGTCCGACGCGCAACCAGGTCGACGATCTGATGGAAGAGATCCGCCTGCGCGCGGACCGCAAGGAACGCGTGCTGGTAACGACGCTGACCAAGAAGATGGCGGAGGATCTCACCGACTATCTGATCGAGAACGGGCTGCGCGTCCGCTACCTGCACAGTGAGGTAGATACGCTGGAGCGCGTCGCGATTCTGCGCGACCTGCGCGCCGGCGTTTTCGACGTTTTGGTCGGCATCAATCTCCTGCGCGAGGGGCTCGACCTTCCCGAAGTCTCGCTGGTCGGCATTCTCGATGCCGACAAAGAGGGATATCTTCGCAGCGGAACGTCGCTGATTCAGACGATCGGGCGCGCCTCGCGCAACGTCGAGGGCAAGGTGATCATGTACGCCGACGTCGTGACCGAATCGATGGCCCGCGCGATCGGCGAGACGCGCCGCCGGCGCGAGCGGCAGGTGCAGTATAACCTCGAGCACGGCATCGAACCGAAGTCCGTGCGCAAGGAGATTCACGACATTTTGAGCATGGTCGGCGCCACCGCGGAAAACACGGCCAAGCTTAAGCTCGATAAGCTGCCGCGCGACGTCGCGCTCAAGATGTCCCGCGACCTGGAGCGAAAGATGCGCGAGGCGGCGGCGAACCTCGAGTTCGAAAAGGCCGCCGCGCTGCGCGACGAGCTGATCGAGCTGCGCCGGCAACTCGGGGGGAACGAAGGCATCCTCTTTGGAGGAAGGGCGCCGAAGATTTTCGACAAGGCCCTAGCCGAGCTGGTCGGTAACTGAGGTGAGGTGGCGGCCGCTCTCACCCGTACGCTCGTCGACGTGCCCGAGGCGATCGGCGAGCTATTCGTCGTTCTCATCGTCGTGGCCGGATTCGTCGCGCTGCACGCAATCCTGCAACGGCGCCTGCGCACCGACCTGCTGCGGCGCCATAACGACGTGGCGGGCTATCTCTTCTCGGCGGTCGGCGTGCTCTACGCCGTGCTCCTGGGCTTCGTCGTCGTGGTCGTGTGGCAGAAGTACGACGTAACGGTTGGAAATGTGCAGAGCGAGATCGATGCGGCCGGCGATCTCTATCATTTCGTGGACGGCTATCCTACGGCGGAGCGCCTGCGAATCCGTGCCGACATCGCCAAGTACGCCCAGAACGTTATCAGCGTTGAGTGGCCGGCGATGCAGCGCGACGAAGACGTGCCGGACACCGCAGTAAACGTACTCGAGGACGCGGCCTACTGGGTCGACAGCTTTTCACCTCGCGATCTGAGGGGATCGAACGCGCAACAGGCGGCGATGCGCAGCGAGGAAAACCTCTTCGATGCGCGGCGCCAGCGCTTGATTCAAACCGAGCCGGCCGTGCCGGCAATTCTCTGGTTTGCGCTGGTGATGGGCGCGCTTACGATGGTGACGTTCTGCTATATCTTCGGGGTCGAGAGCCGGCCGGCGCAACTGCTGATGACCGCAATGCTCGTGGGTCTCATCGGGATACTCTTCGTGGTGATTTACGAATTTGCCGGTCCATTTTCCGGCTCCGTGACGATCTCGTCGGAAGGTTGGAGCTACCTCGCACAGCGCCTCCACGATATTCGATAACGATCATTTGAAGAAAGGAGTTAACATGATTCGCAGGACGCTTCTGGTACTGATAGTTTGCGCGAGCACGATCGCCGCGGTACCCCCGGGGGGTGGCGTAATGCAGCCGCAACAACCGCCGCCGGCCCCGGCCCCGCCGCCGATGGCTCCGATGCCGGCCAGTACTTCGGCACCGACGGCGACGCCGCCGCCGGATCCGGCGATGCTGGCCCGTGCCAAGAACGAGTTGACCCAACTGCAGAGCGGCAAGATCGATCGCGGGATGCTCACGTCGGACATGAGCACTTTGCTGACCGACGACAAGCTGGCAAGTGTCAAGAGCGGCATTGGAAATCTCGGCGCGCCCGTATCGTTCGAGCAGCAGCGCACCGGGACGCAAGACGACGTCCGCTATGCCATCTACCTCGTGACGTTTGCGAACGGCGCGAAGGTCGACTTTCTCATGGGCGTCGACGCGCAAGGAAAGATCGCCGCTTTGCGGCTTACGCCGGCCCAATAACGAGGCTGCTTCGTTGCGCCGCATCGATCTCGTGCTCTTCGATCTCGACGACACGCTGCATGACGATACCTTTGCCTACACCAGCGCCGCCGAGGAAGTCGCGCGGGAAGTCGCCGCCGAGCACGGGATCGATGCGCTGGCCCTCAAGGCCGCCTACGTTACCGAAGCGGAGGGCTTTTGGCACCGCCTTTCGGCCGACGATCTGAAGGTTAAGCTATCGCGCGTTCGCGCGGGCATGTGGCAGACCGCCCTCGAGAGCGTCGGGGTCGGCGACCCTGAGGTGGCGCAGCGCAGCGCCGATCGGTACAATTCCTATCGCTCCAAGTACTATACGCTCTTTCCCGGTGCGCTCGACCTCCTGCGGTCGCTCAAGGAGCGCGGCATGAAGCTGGGTTTAGTGACCAACGGCCTCTCGGAGACGCATCGAGAAAAGATCGCGCTCCTGCGCGTCAGTGAGTTCTTCGATGCGATCTTTCTCTCCGACGAGGTCGGCATGATCAAGCCCGACCCCTTGCTCTTCGCCCACGCGTGCCGCACGCTGGGCGGCGCGCCGGCTCGGGCGGCGATGGTCGGCGACCGCTACGACCGCGACATCCGCGGAGCCCTGGAAGCCGGGCTCTTCACCGTCTGGTTCAACCTCCGCGGGGAGGAGCTGCCGCCCGGCGCCGCGGCTCCCGACGCGACCGTAGGCTCGATTGCCGACGTGGGGCGCATACTTCTTTCGCCGATCGGTGTCTCCTAGATACCGTGTCCCTAGACTCCATCGTCATCAAGGGTGCGCGCGAGCACAATCTCAAGAACGTAGATCTCGAGCTGCCCAGAAACCGGCTGATCGTGATAACCGGCCTCTCGGGCTCGGGAAAGTCCTCACTGGCTTTCGACACGATCTATGCCGAAGGACAGCGCCGCTACGTCGAGTCGCTCTCGTCATACGCTCGCCAGTTTCTCGGGCAGATGGAGAAGCCCGACGTGGATTACATCGAGGGGCTCTCGCCGGCGATCTCGATCGATCAAAAATCTACCTCGCGCAACCCGCGCTCGACCGTCGGCACGGTGACGGAGATCTACGATTACCTTCGGCTGCTCTACGCGCGCGTCGGCACGCCGCACTGTTATCAATGCGGACGCGAGATCAGCACGCAGAGCAGCGAGCAGATCGTCGATTCGATCCTGGAGCTGCCCGAAGGCACGCGCATGGTGCTGCTGGCGCCGCTGGTGCGCGGGCGCAAGGGCGAGTACGCCAAACTCTTTGAAGAGGTCGCGAAAGAAGGCTTCACGCGCGTGCGGGTCGATGGCGACACAAAAGAGCTTTCCTCGAAGATCGTCCTCGACAAGAAGCGCAAGCACACGATCGAGGTGGTCGTCGACCGCCTCGTGATCAAGCCCGACGTTCGCAAGCGGCTCACCGATTCGGTCGAGACGACGCTGCGCCTCTCCAGCGGCATCGTCACGGCGCTTGTCGGCGATAAAGAACTGACGTTCAGCGAAGCATTTGCCTGCGTCTATTGCGGGCTTTCTTTCGAGGAGCTGGCGCCGCGGCTCTTTTCGTTTAATTCACCCTACGGGGCGTGCCCGGCGTGCAGCGGACTCGGCGAGAAGATCGAGATCGATCCGTGGAAAGTGATTCCCGATCGCAGCAAATCGATTGCCCAAGGCGCGATCGTGCCTTGGAGCCGCAACATGGGCAGCGGACGGTATCCGTCGATGAACCCGTATTATATGCAGCAGCTCGAGCGCGTGCTGCGCAGCTTTCGCGTGAAGACGTCGACGCCGGTCGAGCAGCTCTCCGACGAAGTGCTCGACGTCATCCTCTATGGAACCGATCGCGAGCAGAACTTTGCATACACGTCGCGCGGCGGCAAGACGTGGGAGTACCGCTCCTCGTTCGAGGGGGTGGTCAACAACTTGCAGCGGCGCTATAGCGAGACGTCGAGCGACTACGTGAAGGAAGAGATCGAGAAGTACATGTCGGCCTCCGTCTGCCCGTCCTGCAAGGGCGCGCGGCTCAAGCCCGAAGCGTTGGCGGTAACCGTCGGCTGCCGGAATATCGACCACCTTACCCGCATGTCCATCGAGCAGCTCGAGCTTTTCTTTCGCGAACTCGTGCTGACGCCGCGCCAAGAACAGATCGCGCACCAGATCGTCAAGGAAGTGCGGGCGCGTCTGGGCTTCTTGACCAACGTCGGGCTGAACTACCTGACGCTCTCGCGCTCGGCCACGACGCTGGCGGGCGGAGAGTCGCAGCGCATTCGTCTCGCGACGCAGATCGGCAGCGCGCTGGTTGGCGTACTCTACATTTTGGACGAGCCGTCGATCGGCTTGCACCAGCGCGACAACGACCGGTTGCTGGCGACGCTCAAGACGCTGCGCGACCTCGGCAATACTCTGATCGTGATCGAGCACGACGAAGATACAATGCGGACGGCCGACGTCGTCGTCGATATCGGGCCCGGCGCAGGCGCCGAAGGCGGCGAGATTCTCACCGCGGGCACGCTGGCCGATGTGATCGCCAATCCCGCCTCGGAGACGGGCGCGTACTTGTCGGGGCGCAAGTTCATTCCGATTCCGCGCCGCCGCCGGGAGGCGCGCGGGTGGCTCGAGGTGCGCAACGCGAAGGCCAACAACTTGCGCGGCATTGACGTGCGCTTTCCGATCGGCGTCTTCGCCGCCGTGACTGGAGTGAGCGGCAGCGGCAAATCCACGCTGGTCAACGAGGTGCTCGTGCGGGCCCTCAACCAGCATCTGCATCGTCAGCCGCCGGGCGGAACGTACGGATCGGTCAAGGGCGCCGCGCAGCTCGACAAGATGGTCGTGATCGATCAGTCGCCGATCGGGCGGACGCCGCGCAGCAATCCCGCAACCTACACCGGCACTTTCGACATCATTCGCGAGCTGTTTTCGCTGGTTCCCGAGGCGCGCATGCGCGGCTACACGCCCGGGCGCTTCTCGTTCAACGTCAAAGGCGGGCGCTGCGAGGCCTGCCAAGGCGACGGCATCATCAAGATCGAGATGCACTTCTTACCCGACGTTTACGTGCCGTGCGAAGTCTGCAAAGGGCGGCGCTATAACGCGCAGACCCTCGAGGTGAAGTACAAAGGGAAGACGATCGCCGACGTGCTGGAAATGCGCGTGGACGAAGCCAATGAGTTCTTCGCCAGCATTCCGCGCGTGCACAATAAGTTGCGAACGATCTGCGACGTGGGCCTCGGTTACATCAAGATGGGTCAGCCGGCGACGACGCTCTCGGGCGGCGAGGCCCAGCGCGTGAAGCTGGCAACGGAGCTTTCACGCCGGTCGACCGGGCGCACGTTCTACGTGCTCGACGAACCGACGACCGGATTACACTTCGCCGATATCCACAAGCTTCTCGAGGTGCTCGAGCGCTTGGTGACGATGGGTAATACGGTACTCGTGATCGAGCACAATCTCGACGTCATCAAGACCGCAGATTACCTGATCGACCTCGGACCCGAAGGCGGCGACCGCGGAGGAACCGTCGTCGCGACCGGCACGCCCGAAGAAGTGGCGCAGAGCGAAACGTCGTTTACCGGCGCTTACCTCGTTCCAGTCTTGCGCGATCAGCGGGCCGTCGGCCATCATCGCCCCGACGCCGCCGAACTCGACCGCATCGAACAAGAGAACCTGCTGGTTCTCCACGACCTGGCCGAAACCGGTCGAGTTCCAGTGGAAGCTTAGTCTCGTAATCCTGATCCTTAGACTCGCTGCTCGCGCCTCGTTATTGCTCCTCGAGCGCGAGCGCGATCGCGGCCTCGGGGGTGAGTGCAGCGCCCTCGGCGCTTAATCGTGCGAGTTCGTCGGGGCTGAGTCGCTCGGGCAGGAGTGCGGTGAGTCGGTCGTGCGTCGTTGCCTCGGTGAGTTCGCGCGGGAATCCGTGTCGGGCGAACGCGGGATTGGCGTAGCCTTCGAGTGTGGCCGCGCGCACAACGTCGCCGCGCAGCGCGAAGACGAGCGCTAGGTGCTCGATAGCAATCGCGACGCCGACGTGGTCTGGCTCGCGCGCGGCACGGATCCCGAGCGCTTCGCGAGCCGCCGCGGCAACACCGGGAAGATCTCCCGCGGCGGCGAGATATTCGGCGAGGTTGTTGAGCAGGATGCCGAACAAGTTCTTATCGGCACCAGACCGCACCGGCGGGAGCACCTCGCGACTGATGGCAATCGCGCGCTGCGTCTGACCACGCCTATGTTCGACCACTGCGAGGTTGATCGCCGCAATCTGCTCTCCGCGGGGGTTCCCGAGCGAGCGGGACTCCTTGCGGAGTTCCTCGTGCACGTGCGCCGCCGTCTCAAGGTCGCCACGAGTCTGACTGAGGAGTGCGCGTGTAATCAGCAACTCCACGCGAAGGAAAGGCGAGATCGCTGGGATCGCTTCGGCTTGCGTTAACGCCTTCTCGGCTAATGCCTCCTCCGCGTCGTCAAGTCGATCGAGCAACGTCGCAGTAAACGCATACCTGTTCAGCGCCAAAGCGAGTGACGAGTCGTCACCGCTCGCCCGGGCATGCTCGACCGCCTGCGTCGCCAGCTCGAATGCGCGCAGCTGGTGGAGGGATTGGCTGAACAAGCCCGAGAGCGCGGTTGAGAGCCGCGCGCGCAGCCGCGATTGGTCCGCCGGAAGCGCCGCGAGATACGCCTCGCATCGCGCCATGCCTTCCGCATCGAGTCCGACGGCTTGCCAACTCGTGTCAATGCTGGCGAGCAACTCGCCGCCGTCCATGACCTCCGAGCGGGCTAAGGCACCGTCGAGCGCCGCACGCACGTCCTCCAGCTCGGTCTGCAGCGTTGCAGAAAGCGTTCCTCGCGCGGTTCGCAAGATTCGTTCCCGCAGATCCGCAAAGCGGTCACGCAGATAGCGCAGATGGCGGCCCGCAACGAGACCGCTCTCACCCGCATCGCCGAGTTTCTCCAACGCATAGGCGCGCGTCGATTCGAGCAACCGGTAGCGAACTGTGCCTCCGTCGGGCTCCGCCAGCACCAGCGACTTATCGACCAGCGACGCCAGCACGTCGAACACGTCGAGTTCTTCGAGATCGTCGCCGCTTCCGGCTCCAACGGCTCCGCTAAGCTCGAATCCGTTTACGAATATCCCCAACCGTCGAAAGAGGGCGCGCTCGCGCTCGTCGAGTAGGTCGTGGCTCCAATCGATCAGCGCGCGCATCGTCTGCTGCCGCGGAAGGACGTCGCGGCTGCCGCCGGTCAGTACGCGGAACCGCTGCTCGAGCCGTTCGCGCAGCTGTTTCGGACTGAGCATCTTCACTCGCGCAGCGGCGAGCTCGATTGCTAATGGAATGCCGTCCAGCCGCCGGCAGATGTCGGCCACCATCGACGCATTGTCGTCGTTAAGGGAAAATTTATCGCTCGCCGCCACCGCGCGATCGACGAAGAGCGCCACCGACTCATAACGCAGCAGGTCGATCGTGGTCGGAGGTGGCGCGTCTTTGGCCGGAAGGGCGAGCGACGGCACCTGGTAGGTCGCTTCCCCGGCGACTCCCAGCCCTTGACGGCTCGAGACTAGCACCTTGACCTTTGGACAACCGTGCAGGATTGCGGAGATCGCGCGCGCGGCGGGCTCGACCAGATGCTCGCAGTTGTCGAAGACGAGCAACATGTGCTTTGTCTTGAGCACTCGAACGACGTTCTCGACCGGATCGCCTTCCGGCGCGAGCGTGAGCTCGAGTGGCAGCGCAACGGTGGATGGAATGTAGTCACCGCTCGTAAGCGGCGCGAGTTCGATGAACCACACGCCGTCGCCAAAGCCGTCGAGCAGATTCGCCGCAACCTGCAAGGAGAGGCGCGTCTTGCCGACGCCGGCCGAGCCGACCAGCGTGACGAGCGGACTCTTCTCGATGAGCGCACCGACTGCGGCGACCTCCGCCTCTCGACCAACGAAGGTGTTGAGCTGGCGCGGCAGATTGTTTGGGAGGACGTCCAACGAACGCAGCGGCGGAAACTCTGTAACGAGATCCGGCGCGAGCAGTTGATAGACGCGTTCGGGGCGCGCGAGATCTTTTAGGCGGTGTTCGCCCAGATCGCACAGGCTTGTTTGAGATGGGAGCGTGCCTTGGACGAGATCGGTCGTGATACCCGAGACGAGCACCTGGCCGCCGTGGCCGATCGACATCAAACGCGCGACGCGATTGAGCGCCGGGCCGTAATAATCGCCGTCGCGCTCGTCGGCCGTCCCGGTATGAACGGCCGCGCGCACGCGCAGCCCATCGATTCGTGAGAAATCTTCCGCCCCAAGGGCGAGCTGCGCATCGAGGATCGCCGCGACGGCGTCTTGGGGGCGTGCGAACGCCGCGCAAAACGCGTCGCCGATGGTTTTAAAAACATAGCCGTCGTGCGCGGCGATCGCCGTTCGCATGAGCGCGTCGTGTCGACGCACGGCATCCTGCATCGCCGCCCGGTCGCGATCCCAGCGCTGCGTGCTGCCTTCGATATCCGAAAAGACAAACGTGACCGTGCCGGTCGGGCGCGCCGAGGCCGGCGGGCCCGAGTCGGGCTGGGTCGCCATGCGCCGCGTTTCGCGCTAGGAGCGTTCCCTTCCGCCGAGTGGAAGGTTAGCCTCCCGACTCAGCAGCCGTTCTTCATGCCGAACGATAGCGCACCGAAGTCGAAGTTTGACCCGCCTTCGATATTTTCGTAGACGCCCTTTCCGATGTGTCCGTGGCTGGCGTGAGCGATGAACATCAAGGCGCCGTTCTGACCATAGAGTGGTTCTGTGATATTGGCCACGAGGATGCCGTTGACAACGACGAACGAGCCGTAAGGGTATTTTTGGTTGTCAAAGACTAGCGAAGCCGAGCCGCCGCTGGCATTCTGGGTCAGCGTCAGGCAACCCGTGCCGTTGCCGAACTGCGAGCCCGTAATGGTCACCGGCCAGGCACCGCTGTAACTGCCCCCGCGTGCGTTGGCAGGACCGGCACAGAAAACTATTGCCGTGGCGGCAATCACAGCTCGTTGCAAAAAGGGCATGGGCGGTTCTCCTTCTGGGTGAGAGAGGGGCAATGCCGCAGAGTCTAATTCAGGCTGATAAGAAAAGTCTGAAGCGCAACCGCCTGGCCAGAGGACGGCTCGTTAAGCCCCAGGAGGTCCTCGCAAAGCCGCGAGGTCCAATTGCTAAGCGTCGCGGCCGTTATTGCGCATCGGGAATCCGATGGTCGGGCTTCTGGTGCTTGAAGTAGTTCACGTCGTAGTCGGCGGGGACGATCTCGAACTTTCTCGGCGGTGCGTTGAAGTCGAAAGCGTCGTCGGGCGGCGTCGCGCGCCTGTCGCTGGCGGCCAAATGCCCGAGCCCGAACGTGTCTTCGACGAAACGCAGGATGCTGCCGTGCTCGTAGCGGGTATGTGAGACGTAGCCCTGCTTCGCATACGCGGAGACGACGAGCATCGGGATGCGGAAACCGAGGCCGTCGTAGTCGACCTTCTTGGGCGCCTCTGGATCGTACCAGCCGCCCCACTCGTCCCAGAAGACGAAGATTGCCGTGCTGTCCCAGTACTTCGACTCGCCGACGGCATTGACGATCGAGGCGACCCACGACGGCCCGGTCTTGCTGCCGCATGCGGGGTGATCGGAGTTCTCGCAGGTCGGCGTGATCCAGCTTACGTCGCGTAGCTTACCGTTGGATACGTCGTCGAAGAAGTCGGTCTGCGGCGAGATGACGTCCTTCGTCCAGTCTAGGCCGTTATATATCTGCCTGATGTTCTGATACGCACTCCAGAGGCCGCCGTCGCCGTAATATTGCGACGCGTAATAGGCCCAGGAAAGTCCGGCGTCGTCCATCTCGTCACCGAGGGTCTTGTCGCTCCAGCAGAGCGGGATTTCGGAGCCGGCGGCGCGCTCGCCGGCCCGCCGCCAGCCCCGCGTGAGTGTCAAGATGTACGAATTCGGGTCGGGGCAGCCCCATCCGCCGGTAGGAGAACCATAGCTCATTTCCGCTTGGCCGGCGATGACGTATTGGTGCGAAACGAAGCTGCTGCCGTCGAGATCCGAGGCGTACATCTGATCTGCCAAGACGTAATGCTTGCCAATAAAGAAGTAGGGTTTGGTCTCGGAGTGCGGGACGTAGCTGTAGGGCGGATTCTTGTTCGGGCATTTCGGCCCACCTGACGCGCCGCAACTCCACGTCTCGTGGTTGAAGCCATTCATCAGGCAGCGCGTTCCCAAAACCTTGCCGGACCCGTTGCAGTCTTTGAGGAAATCGGAAAGGCTGTGCGAGAGGTCCCACGTCGTTGCGAGCGTGACCGGCTTTAACGCGATCTTCTGCCCCTCGCTATTGTAACCGTACGCCACCGTCATTGCGCCCGGAAAACCGTAGAACAGGTTATTCAGCGTGCGATTCTCCTGAATGACGATGACGATGTGCTGGATGTTTTGGCGCGCCGGCACGAACGCGAAACTCGGCGCGTCCATCGGCGGCTGGGCTGCGCCGCAGCCGGCAAGCAATGCTGCCGCGATGCTGATGCTTAGGTAGCGGCCCACGAATGCAAGCATAGCAGACCGTCGACGCAAAGCAAAGCTGGCAAGGGCCGAGGATGGCACGGCGTCACCGGGCAATCAGAGAGGATGACAAGCCTGGCCGTTCGGGCGGATGAGCTGCGCACGCAGATCGAAGAGGCCAACTACCGCTACTACGCGCTCGACGATCCGCAGATAACCGACGCGGAGTTCGATGCGCTCCTGCGCGAGTTGCTCGAGCTCGAACGCGAGCACCCCGAACTGCAGACCCCCGCCTCGCCGACGCAGCGCGTCGGCGCCCCAGCCTCGCAGCGGTTCGCGCCGTACGAGCACGCGCGTCCGATGCTCAGCTTGGCCAATGCCGTTTCGGTTGACGAGCTGCGCGCGTTCGACGAGCGCGCCCGTAAGCTCGCCGGCGCCGACGTCGAGTACGTCTGCGAGCTGAAGATCGACGGTCTCGCGATCGCACTGGACTACCGCGGCGGCTCGCTGACGCGCGGTGGAACGCGCGGCGACGGGCGCGCCGGCGAAGACGTGACCCCCAACCTGCGAACGATCAAGACGATCCCGCTGCGTCTACGCGCGACAGGAAGCGCGCCGGCGTTTGTGGAGGCGCGGGGGGAGGTTTATCTGCGCAAGAGCGATTTCGAGCGGCTCAACAGCGAGCGCGAGCGCGAGGGCTTGGCGGCATTTGCGAATCCGCGCAACGCCGCTTCGGGCGGCGTACGCCAACTGGATCCGGCGCTCACGGCAAAGCGGCGGCTCTCATTCTTTGCCTATCAGCTGGTAGTCGACGAGGGAGATCGATCGGCTCCAAAAACGCAATCGGATGCACTCGAGCGCTTGCGAGTCCTCGGCTTCCCGGTCAATCCGCACGTTCACCGCGCCGCGACCCTCGATGAAGTCATCGAGTTTTGTACGAACTCCGAGCGCGACCGCGACTCACTCGACTACGAGATCGACGGCGTGGTCGTCAAGGTGAACGACTTCGCGCAGCAGGAGCGCCTCGGCGTCGTCGCGCGCGATCCGCGCTGGGCGATTGCCTTCAAGTTCAAGCCGCGCGAGGCGCGCACCAAGCTCGTCGACATCGCCATCACCGTCGGGCGTACCGGAACGCTCAACCCGAGCGCCGTTTTGAGCCCCGTGCAGATCGGGGGCGTCACGGTCAAGAGCGCGACGCTGCACAACGTCGACTACATCAAGAACAACGATATCCGTATCGGCGACACGGTGCTGGTGACTCGCGCCGGCGACGTGATTCCGCGCGTCGTCGGCCCGGTGCTCTCCGAACGCACCGGCCGCGAGCGCAAATTCAAAATGCCGCAGCGCTGCCCCGTCTGCGGCTCCGACGTCGATCACCCTCCGGATGAAGCGATGTCACGTTGCACGAATGCGGCGTGTCCGGCGCAAGCCTACGAGCGCCTGCGCCATTTTGCCTCGCGCGGAGCGATGGACATTGAGGGTATCGGCGATGTTTTGGCGCAACAGTTGACCGAGCTCAAGCTGGTGCGTGACATCGCCGACACCTATAAGTTGAACGAATCGGCGCTTGCAGACGTTCCTAGGACGGGAAAGAAGAGCATCGAGAACCTCTTGCGCAACGTCGAGGCGTCGAAGGAGCGCGGGCCGGCCCGCCTGCTCTATGGCTTAGGCATCCGTTTCGTCGGAACCCAGACGGCGCAGATTCTGGTCGACGATTTCGGGACGATCGATGCCATCGCCGATGCCGATGAGGCGGCGCTGCAGCGCAGTGAAGGCATCGGGCCCGAGGTGGCGCGCAGCGTCGCGCTCTTCTTTAAACAGCAGCCGAACCGCAAGATGATCGAGCGCCTGCGCGAGGCCGGCGTCGTCATGAGCGCGCCCAAGCGCGTGAAGACCGGCGGCGCGTTGAGCGGCAAGACCTTCGTGCTGACGGGAACCCTGCCCAACCTCACGCGCGAGGAAGCGGCGGAGATGATCGTCGCCGCAGGCGGCAAAGTTACCGGCTCGGTGAGCAAAAAGACCGATTACGTCGTTGCGGGCAGCGAACCCGGAAGCAAACTGACAAAGGCCGAACAACTCGGCATCGACATTCTCGACGAATCCGCCCTGCAGGCACTTCTCCCGTGACGACCACCGCAATGCGCGTTGTACCGGCCGACGTCTTGACGCCAATCGGCGCCTATCGCGCGCTGGCAAACCCTCAGGCGGCGTGCCTTTTGGAAAGCGTGGAGAGCGGCGGGCGCATCTCGCGCTACTCGTTCATCGGGCTCGATTATCTCGCGGCCGCCGAGTTTGAAGCGAACGCCGAAGTCTATTCTCGCGTGCGCGCGTTCGTGGCGGAGCACCGCATCGCGACGCCCGGCGGCGCGCTCGGTGGTGCCTTGCTGGCGTTTTCGTACGATGCCGCACGGCCCGATGCGCGTCTGCCGGCTAGAACCTCGTCGGAACCGGCGATGCCGGGGGCATACGTGGCGATTCCGGCAACGTGGCTGATCTTCGATCACTTCACCGATCTGCTGACGATCTGGACGAGCGGCGCCGATGAAGACGTGCTGGAACGCCGGATCGACGGCTATCTCGAGCGGCTGCTCGCGGCAAAGCCGTCGTTTCCAGGGCCGCTGCGCGCGACGGGGCCCGTCTCGGCGTCGCTCGATCGCGAGCGCTACCTCGAACTGGTCGCCGAGGTGAAGCGGCGAATCTTCGAGGGCGATGTCTATCAGCTGCAGCTGGGAATCCGCTTCGGTGCGGCCCTCGAGGGCGAAGCCTTCGATCTTTACCGCGCGCTTCGGCGGTACAACCCATCGCCGTATATGTTCTACGTCGACACGGAGTTTGGGCAGCTCCTCGGCGCCTCGCCCGAGTTTCTCGTGCGTTTGGAGGGGCACCGGGCGCGTTTGCGCCCGCTGGCCGGCACGCGCTCTCGCGGACACGACGACGAAGAAGACGCGCGAATTGCGCAGGAGCTGCTGGCCGACGAAAAGGAGCGCGCCGAGCACGTGATGCTCGTCGATCTCGGACGAAACGACCTGGGCTCGGTCTGCGAGTACGGCAGCGTCAGAGTCGACGAGCTGCTGCAGATCGAGCGGTACAGCCACGTCATGCACATCGTCTCCAACGTCGTCGGTCAGCTTCGTGCCGATCGCGACGCGCTCGATCTGTTCCGCGCGGGATTTCCTGCGGGCACGGTAACGGGGACGCCGAAGCTGCGCGCGATGCAGCTCATCGACGACCTCGAGCCGGTGACGCGCGGCTTCTACGCTGGCAGCATCGGCCGTTGGTCGTTTGGCGGCGATTTCGACTCGTGCATCACGCTGCGGAGCATCCACGTGCACCAGCAGCACGCCTGGTGGCAGGCATCGGCGGGCATCGTCGCCGACTCCGAGGCCGCCACCGAGTACGAAGAAGTGTTACACAAGACGCGCATCGCGCGCGCGGTGCTCGGCACGCCGTCGTGACGCAGCCGCGCCGCGTGCTCTTCGTCGATAACTTCGACAGTTTCAGCTACAACGTCGTGCATCTGCTCGCATCGCGCGGCGTCGCGCCCGACGTGCTGCTCAACGACGATCCGCGACTCGAGCCCGCGATTCTGGAGCGTTACGACGCGCTCGTCGTTGGTCCGGGTCCGGGGCGCCCCGAGCATGCGCCCCAGATGATGGCGGTGCTGCGCGCGGCAATCGAGCGAGGAATGCCCGTCCTCGGCGTGTGTTTGGGTTTGCAGGCGATCGGTGAAGTTCTGGGCGCGACCGTGACGCACGCGCCGCGTTTGATGCACGGCAAGACCTCGCGCATCGAGCACGACGGGAGCGGCGTCTTCGCCGGCCTTCCGTCGCCGTTGACGGCAACGCGGTACCACTCGCTCTGCTTGGATCCCTCAACGATTCCAGCAACCCTGCGCGTCACCGCGTGCAGCGAAGACGGCGTCGTTCAAGGCATCGCGCATCGCGACCGCCCAGTGCACGGCGTCCAGTTCCATCCCGAATCGGTGCTCAGCGAAAGCGGCGAACGGCTCGTCGAAAACTTTTTCTCCCAGAGTCATGCCTGAGTTCGCACCACTCCTGCGGCGCGTGCTGGGCGGAGAGGATCTCTCGGCCGAGGAGGCGGCCACGTTCGTCGGCGAGATCATGGACGCGAGCCTCACGCCGATCCAGGCCGGGGCGCTGCTGACCGCGCTTGCGTTCAAAGGCGAGAGCGTCGACGAGATTGTCGGTGCCGCGCGCGCGATGCGCGAGCGCAGCCTGCACGTCGAGCACGGCTTGCCGATGGTCGTCGACGTTGTGGGGACGGGCGGCGATCATGCCAACACGATCAATATCTCGACGATGGCGGCCCTGGTCGTGGCGGCGGCAGGGGTTCCCGTCGCCAAACACGGCAACCGCGCGGCGTCCAGCGCGTGCGGAAGCGCCGACGTGCTGGAGTCGGCAGGATTTCCGATCGAAGTTTCGCCGGAGCTGGCCGCAACGATGCTGCGCGAGTGCGGCTTCACCTTCATGTTCGCACCGCGCTACCACCCGGCGATGCGCAACGCCGCCGGCGTTCGCCGCGAGCTTGGCGTACGAACGATCTTCAACCTGTTGGGCCCATTGACCAATCCGGCGCGCGCGACGCATCAAGTCGTCGGCGTTGCGCGGGAGGAGCTCGTCGAACGCGTCGGTCCCGCCCTGCGCGCGCTGGGCGTGCGTCGCGGAGCGGTCGTTCATGGCTGCAGCGGCCTCGACGAAGTCGCGGGCGATGCGCCGACCCTCATCTATTCGTTTGACGAAGAGAGCGCGCGCTTATGGCGCATCGAGCCGTCGGAGTTCGGCATCGCCGCCGACCTGGCCACCCCGGTCGGCGGTTCGGTCGGCATCTGCCGCGATGCCTTCGTGGAAATCTTGCACGGCGGCCGCAGCGCCGCCGCCGACGTCGTGGCCCTCAACGCGGCCGTCGTCTTCTACGTCGTGGGCGTCGAAAGCGGGCTTCCGGCCGCATTCGAACGTGCGCAAGCTTTACTGCGCAGCGGCGCCGCATGGCAAACCTTCGAGCGCGCGAAGAAGGTCGGTCTGCATGGCTGACGCGTGGATCAAGTTCTGCGGCTGCACGTCGCTTGCCGACGTTACGCTGGCTGCGCAAGCGGGGGCCGACGCGTTCGGCATGATCTTCGCGCCGTCGCCGCGCCGCATCGCCTTCGAGCCCGCCGAGGAGATCGCGCGGCGCGTGCCGCCGGCGATCGCGCCGGTTGCCGTCTTCGTAAATCCGGCGCGCTCGGAAGTGGATGCCGTGCGCGAGCTTTTCCCCAACGCGTTGCTTCAGTTTTCCGGCGACGAGACGCCGGAGTTCGTCGGGCGCTACGGCGACCGCGCGATCAAGGCGATCCACATCGACGACCGCACGACGTTAGTCCAAGAGCGCTGCGACCGCTTTCCGGAGGCCTTCGTGCTTTTCGACGCGCGCCAGGACGGAATGGCGGGCGGCACCGGCCGGACCTTCGATTGGAATCAGATCGTTGCGATCGCGGCTACGCGGCGCGTCGTCATCGCGGGGGGTCTGTCGCCCGAAAACGTTGCCGAGTGTGTGCGGCGCGCGCACCCGTTCGGCGTCGACGTGCGTACCGGCATCGAAAGCGGCGGGCACAAGGATGCAGCGAAGATGCGCGCCTTCGTGCAAGCGGTGCGCGGCGCATGAGCGCACCCGACGCGCGCGGCTACTTCGGCGACTTCGGCGGGCGGTTCGTTCCCGAAGTTTTGATCGCCGCGCTCGACGAGCTGGAACGCGCGATGGCGGCGGCCTTTGCCGATCCTGCGTTCTGGGACGAGCACCATGCGGTGCTGCGCGATTTCGTCGGTCGCCCCTCGCCGATCTACCGCGCGCAGCGGTACGCCGCCGACGTTTCGCCCGTGCCGCTGGTGATGAAGCGCGAAGATACCAATCATACCGGGGCGCACAAAATCAATAATACCGTCGGCCAGGCACTCCTCGCGCGGCGCATGGGCAAAGGCCGGCTGCTGGCGGAGACCGGTGCCGGGCAGCACGGCGTCGCGACGGCGACCGTCGGAGCGAAGTTTGGCCTGCCGGTCGACGTCTACATGGGCGCGCGCGACATCGAGCGGCAAGCGCTCAACGTTGAGGTGATGCGTCTGCTCGGTGCGAACGTGCACGCCGTGACCAGCGGAACCCAGACGCTCAAGGATGCCACTAACGAAGCCTTTCGCGTTTGGGCGCAGTGTGTCGAGGACGCGTTCTACGTGATCGGCAGCGTGGTGGGAGCGCATCCCTATCCGTTTATGGTGCGAGAGTTCCAAAAGGTCATCGGCATCGAGGCGCGCCGCCAAACGTTGGAGCGCTTCGGACGGTTGCCCAGCGACGTGATCGCCTGCGTCGGCGGCGGCAGCAATGCGATGGGTATCTTTGCCGGCTTCGTGGACGATGCCGAGGTGAAGCTGTGGGGCGTCGAGGCGGGCGGCAAGGGTGTGGACGGCGAGGAGCACGCCGCGTCGCTGGGAGCGGGAAGCGTCGGCGTATTGCACGGTTCGCGCTCCTATTTGCTGCAGAGCGCGGAAGGCCAAGTCCGCGAGACGCACTCCATCAGCGCCGGCCTCGATTATCCCGGCGTTGGGCCGGAGCACGCGTTCTTCAAAGAGAGCGGCCGCGCCACGTACGTCGACGTTACGGATGCGCAAGCCATCGAAGCCTTTCACGGCTTCGCGCGCTCCGAGGGAATCTTGCCGGCGTTGGAGAGCGCGCACGCGATCGCCTTCGCCCGCAGACTCGCGGCGCAGCGCGGCGCGGACGATTTGATCCTGGTGAACCTCAGTGGCCGCGGCGATAAAGACATCGGCCGATGCTAGACCGCGTTTTCGAGCGCGCGCGCCGCGAGAAACGTTTAGCGTTCGTACCGTACGTGATGGCGGGGGATCCGGATCTCGAGACGACCGAAGCCATTCTGCTGGCGCTGAGCGCCGCCGGCGCGGACGTCATCGAGTTGGGCGTCCCATACAGCGACCCGCTCGCCGACGGGCCGACGATTGCCGCGGCGGGTCAGCGCGCGCTAGCCGGCGCGACGCATCTTCACGGCGTGCTCGCGCTCGCATGGGAGTGCCGCGAGCGCTGCGCCCCGATCGTGCTCTTTACGTACTACAATCCGGTCTATCAGTTCGGCGTCGAGCAGTTTGCGCGCGAAGCGGCGGCAGCCGGCACCGCCGGCGCGATCGTTCCCGACGTCGCGCTCGAGGAGAGCGCGGCGCTGCGGTCCGCGCTTGCGGCGCATGGACTAGCGATGCCCCTGCTCGTCGCACCGTCGACGCCGCACGAACGGGCGGTGCGAATCGCCGACGCAGCGACCGGGTTCGTCTACGTCGTCTCGCGGCTCGGCGTCACCGGCGCCGGCTACGCCCCGGATTTTGCTCCACTGCGCCGCCAGCTCGCCTCCCTGCGCGACGTGACGAAGAAACCGCTCGCCGTCGGCTTTGGAGTGAGCCGTCCGAAAGACGTGCGCGACGTCGGGCAGTTCGCGGATGCCGTCGTCGTAGGTAGCGCACTGATCGATTCTTACGCCGGCACGCGCGCGCAAGAAGCGGCCACCCGCGTGCGCGACTTCGTTGCGCCCCTTATCGCTGCGCTTCCAGTCGCATGACGGTTAGAAAGAAGCGGCGGAAAAAGCCCTCGGGTCCATTGTCTCGTCTGAGAAAGGCTTTGAGCAAGATCGTCGCGCTGCCAAGAGATTTGATTAGAAAATCCAAAGCGCGGCACGCGGCACTCGAGGCCGCCGACACAAAACGAGTGATGAAGCGCAAAAAAGGCAGGAAGAAACCGGCGCCGGCGAAGCCCCGCGCTTCCTAGCCTGGAAGTGCCTCGCCGAGCACGTCTACCACGTCGCCCGCAACGACGCCGATTCGGCGTTTTTCCGCGGCGCGCCGGCCGGCTAACCCGTGCCAATACGCACCGGCCCGCGCGGCGTCAACAGGTGAGAGGCCCTGCGCGAGAAGCGTCGCGATGATCCCGGTGAGCACGTCGCCGGTTCCCGCGGTTGCAAGGGCGCTTGTGCCGGTGGGATTGATGTGGACGGTCGTTCCGTCGTAGATCAGCGTATCAGAGCCTTTGAGCAGCGTCGTGATGCCGGTGCGGTCGACGAACTCGACAATGCGTTCCACGCGCGTGCCCGGCGCGATCGTTCCGCGCCCCGAGAGCCGCGCGAACTCGCCGGCATGCGGCGTCACGACGCACGGTTTGTCGCGCAGCAGATCGAGGTGTTTGCTCAAGTGGAAGAGGCCGCTGGCATCGACGACGACCGGCAACTGGTTCGCTTCGAGGAAAAGCCGGAAGATGTCGGCAGTACGGTCGTCGAGTCCCAACCCGGGCCCGATCGCGACGGCGCCGTTGTGCTTCGAAATGTCGAGAAGCTCGCGTGCGACCACTTCGGGCCGCGCGCCGTCAGAGAGCGCCACGACGACTTGCTCGACGAGGTGCGCGCGCAAGGTGCCCGCCGCGGAACTCGGGGTGGCGACGGTAACATAACCTGCCCCGGCGCGCGCCGCACCGCGAGCGCAGAGAATCGCCGCGCCGGGGAACTGCGCCGACCCGGCGATTATCAGCGGCGCACCCGCCGCACGCTTTTCGGTATCGGCGGCGCGCCGCGGCAAGAGGTTCATAAACTCCGCGTTATCGAGCGTAGCGAACGTGCGCGGTTGGGCGGCGAGCAACGCGTCGTCGATGCCGATCGGCGCGCACCACAGCTCGCCCACGTATTCGCGCGCAGGCTCCAGCAAGAGACCGGGCTTCGCGGCCGCGAGCGTCACCGTAAGCGTTGCGCGCACCGCGTCGCCGCTTATCGCGCCGGTGAGCGCATCGGTGCCGCTCGGGATATCGATAGCCAGCACCGCGCGCTCCCGCGCATCGAGCGCGCGCGCGAGATGCCGGTAGGCCTCTGGTAGCGGCAGGCGCGCGCCGGTTCCGAACATTCCGTCAACGCCGATGGCGTTCTCGAGCAGCTCGCACGCCTCGCGCTCATTCGCCGGCAGCGCGATGATTGAAACTCCGGCCTTCTTCGCGCGATCCCGCGCCGCGTCGCGCGCCTCGGATCCCTGCGTCGCCGGATCGGCGGCGACGGTACAGTCGTACTCCGGCGCGAGTTCGGCGAGCGCAGCGAACGCGTCGCCGCCGTTATTGCCGGGGCCTGCGAAGGCAACGATTCGCGCGCCGGGTTTCGCCATCGCTCTTAAGCGCTTCGCAATCCTGCGCCCGGCATTGCGCATCAGCTTGTTGGCTCCAACGTCCTCGACGGCCGCGGCGTCGACGGCGCGCATCTGCTCGGGCGTCAGGACGTAGATCATGACTCTAGGATCACGACGGCTGCGGCGATCTCGGCGCTATGCGTGATCGTAAGGTGGATCGCGCGCACGCCGCGCTCGCGCGGCAGGCGTTCGGCCCAGCCGGACAGCTCGATGATGGGTTTGCCGCTGCGCTCGTGGCCGACGCCGACGCTGCGCCACGGAATCGCGTGCCCGAAGGCCTTGCGTGCCGCCTCCTTGGCGGCAAAGAATCCCGCCAGGCGTTCCGCCCAGTTGCGCTTGCGCATGGCGTACGCCATTTCGCGCTCGGTGTAGACTTTACGCGCGAACCACGCGAGCTCGCGCTCGCCGAACCGATAGCGCGACACGTGCGCCACGTCGAGGCCGACTCCAACGATCACCGCGACGACTTCGACACCCGCGCCGCAGGTCACCTAGATTTTCGTCGAGAACCCTAGCCTTCCGAGATGGATTGCGATATCCGCATCGTGCCGATCAACACTGTCGACCACGTGTTTTTGGACCGTCTCGCCCCGTGCCTCGAGGAGCGTTTTATCGGGGGCGCGCGCGTCGAACGATCGCTCGTCGTGCCGCGCAGCACGCTCAACGCGACGCGCGGTCAGCTTTTCGTCTCCACACTGATTACCAAGGTGCAGCGGGCGCACCCCGAGCCCGGAGCCACCGTCCTGGCGATCACCGATTTCGACCTGTACAAGACGTCGCACCGGTTCGTCTTCGGCGACGCCGACGAAACCCAGGCGATCGCGGTCGTCTCCGTGCACCGGCTTCGCTCGGATTTTTACGGCGAAGCGAGCGACTTCAACGTGCTCTTCCAGCGGACGCTCAAAGAGTGCGTCCACGAACTCGGGCACACGTTCGGGCTCAAGCACTGTTACAACGCGCGCTGCGCGATGTACTACTCCAACTCCATCTTTGAGACGGACAACAAGATGCCGCATTTCTGCGAGATGTGCGACCGCCGCCTCGCCCGCGCACGCAGTTCTTAACGCAAGACCCGCGCATCCGCCATCTCCACCGTTTCGCCGCTGCCGTCGTCACGAACGACGCGTAAGCCGCCGCCCTCTTCGAGCGACTGCGCCGTCGCCTCGAACGGGTCTCGTCCGTCGTCTTTCGCGATTCGGTAGCGGCGCCCAGGGATCTCAGCGGCCGCTTCCCAGCTGCTCGTGACGTGCGGCACGTCGTCGAGCATCGCGAGCGCTGCGTCGTAGGCGCGGAGGATTGCCGCGAGCAGCGTGGGGCGATCGACCGACACGACCTCGTCGCAGAATGCGGGGGGCGGCTCGATTACGGTTGGCGCTCCGGCCAAGGAATGCACGTTGATGCCGGCGCCGCATGCGACGCGCGCCGTCGCTGCGGTCACGCGCGATTGGCAGAGGATTCCGCCCACCTTGCGATCGCGCAGCAGCAGGTCGTTGGGCCATTGGAGCGTCGCCGGGACGCCGCACGCACGCAGCCCCGCTCGCACCGCGAGCGCGACCCAAAAGGGCACGAGCCAGAGCCGGTTCACATCGATGCTTCGTGGTAAGATCGTGCTGAAGAGCAGGGCCGTCCCCGGCATTGCGTGCCAGGCTCGTCCCTTACGGCCGGCGCCATGGCGCTGGAACTCCGCGACGATCGTGTGACCGCCGAAGGCATCGTCGCCAAGCAGCTCCGCCGCATCGGCGTTCGTGCTCCCGGTCTCCTCGCGATACTCGATCGAAGCAAACGGGCTACCCGCCAGTTGCCCCGCCACATTCCGATACGGCATCGTCCCTCGTTCGTCGCTCTCCCCTCCTGTCATCCTGAGCGCAGTCGAAGAACGAAGAACAAGGATGACAGAGCGACCCGCATGCCGTATCGCGCTTCCATGGCTATCGAACGTACGCTCATCCTCTGCAAACCCGACGCCGTTTCGCGCGGCCTCGTTGGCGAAATCACCGCGCGAATCGAGCGGCGCGGCTATGTAATTACGGCAATGAAACTCATGCAGCTCGACGGCGATCGCGCGCGCGACCACTATACCGAACACCGCAGCAAACCGTTCTTCAACGACTTGGTCGATTTCATCACCAACGGCCCGCTCGTTGCGCTCGCGGTTGAGGGCGAGCGCGCGATTGACGGCTGCCGTCAACTGATCGGCGCAACCGATCCGCTGGCCGCAGCACCGGGCTCGATTCGAGCCGACCTCGCGCAAACGATCGGGCGCAACCTCGTGCACGGCAGCGACAGCGCCGCCAGCGCCGAGCGTGAGCTGCCGATCTTCTTCGAAGATAAGGATTTCGCTTCGCGGCGTCACGACCTCGAGCGCTGGATCACGGAATAAGCGTGACGCTCGAATCGCTGCGCGGCGGCGGCAACCCGTCCATCGAAGGCGTTCACGCGCGCGAAGTGCTCGATTCGCGCGGCAATCCAACGGTCGCCGTGACGGTGGCAACGAACTTCGGCGTCGTCGAAGAGGCCATGGTGCCGTCGGGCGCGTCGACCGGAGCGAACGAGGCCGTCGAGCTGCGCGACGGCGACCCACGTCGGTACGGCGGCAAGGGCGTGCGGAAGGCCGTAATGGCGGTGAACGATTTGATCGGGCCCGCCATCGAAGGCCTCGATGCAACCGCGCAGCGTGAGATAGATCAGAAGCTGATCGAGCTCGATGGTTCTTCGAATAAGTCGCACCTCGGCGCCAACGCGATCCTCGGCGTCTCGCTCGCAGTGGCGCGCGCCGCGTCGGTCAGCCTGGCGATGCCGCTCTTTCGGTATCTCGGCGGCCCCGCTGCTGCGACGCTCCCCGTTCCGATGATGAACGTGATCAACGGCGGCAAACACGCGGAGGGAGCGCTCGAGTTCCAGGAGTGCATGATCGTTCCGCTCGGCGCGGAGAGCGAAGCCGAAGCCGTTCGCTATGGCTCGGAAGTCTTTCACGCGATCGGCCGTATTTTGCACGAACGGGGCCTGCCGACGCTCGTGGGCGACGAGGGCGGCTACGCGCCTCCCCTTGAGACGCCGCAACAGGCGCTCGATCTCATCGTCGCCGCGATCGAGCTCGCCGGCTACAGGCCCGGCAGCGACGTCGCGATTGCACTCGATCCCGCCGCGAGCGAGTTTTACGAGGACGGTAAATACTATCCACTCTCGCGCGATCGCGCGGCAAGCGTCGACGATATGATCGCGCTCTACGCCGAACTCTGCGATCGCTATCCAATCGTCTCGATCGAGGACGGCCTTGCGGAAAGCGATTGGGAAGGTTGGCAAAAACTCACGGCGGCGCTCGGTGATCGCATCCAACTCGTTGGCGACGACCTTTTCGTGACGAACGTGGAGTTTCTAGAGCGCGGGATTAGCGAAGGCGCCGCCAACGCGATTCTCATCAAGCTAAACCAAATCGGAACGCTCACCGAAACGCTGGATTGCATCGCGATGGCGCAGAAGGCCGGCTACGGCGTGGTCATCTCGCACCGCTCGGGAGAGACCGAAGACACGACGATTTCGGACCTGGCCGTTGCCACCGGCGCCGGCCAAATCAAGACCGGCTCGCTTTCCCGCAGCGATCGCACCGCGAAATACAACCGCCTGATGGCAATCGAGGAGCAACTCGGTTCGGCGGCTCGCTACGCCGGCGCCAAAGTCTTCCTACGTTAGGGCGACGGTAGGCGTCGGCGAGCCGTCCCACACGAAGCGATACGTGCGTTGTTTCGCCACGTTCATTACCAGCGGCGGCCGGAAGCAGCCGACGCACGTCCCGCCGGGGCGCCGAACGCTCGGATAGACGATGCCGAGCGAGCCGATCGCTAAGAGTTCCTCGGCGAGCCTCTGCGACGCGACGTAGCTCTTGGGATCCAAATACCGGGCAAAGCGCTTGGCATCGCGCGCATCGTGGAACTCCGCGCTGAAATCCGCGGTGTAGTCGTCGTAGGTAACGTCGTCCTCGAATACGCCGACCTCGGCTAAATCAACCGTCTTGTGATAGGCGACCTCGGCCTGCGACGTTTCGATTTCGAAGCCGCAGTACCACGCGCCGCGATCCGGTCCGTTGAATCGGCTGCCGAGCGGATGAGGATGCGTAAAGCTGGCATTGACGATGCGGTAGTAGGGAATGCCGAAGACCAGCTCGTGGCTGTCGATGCCGGCCGGGATTCCGCCCTCGACGAGGAGCCGGTCGTTGGTGGCATTGTCGACCGTGAAGAGATCGACCAGATGCCGGTTGGAGTCGGCGATGCGCCCCAGGACGCTCTCTCCGTGCCTCGACGCAATGAAGCGATGCGTGTCGTTCCGGCGAACGAGCGAGGTCTTCGGAAAGGGTCTAGATGCCGCCACGGCGCGCGTCGAGTAGCCGGCGAACCGCCTGCATTGCCGGGATGCCTCCGCGAATCATATATTCGAGCGGTGGCGTACCGCGAAAGATTGGATTGCTGTTTGGCAGACCGATCCACCGATCGGCGAGCGCCTTGCTATGGAGAATGTTGAGCGCCTTGAAGATGCCAATTAAATACGAAATCCGCAGCATCGTGTCGGCATCGACGCTGCGGCGCGGCGACTTCTTGATCGCGTAGTAGGTGCTGCTCGCCATTCCGCCCAGGAGCCCCATCGCGTCTTCGTCGCGGATATGCCAGCACTCCATCATGTTGAAGAAGGCCTTTAAGGCTGACGGACCGAGCCGCTTGCGTTCCTCTCGGGACGTGATGTCGACAAGTGCGGAGGGAGCGTAGCGAGTCTCGGGGTAGGCAAGAGCGGTCATGACGGGCCATCCTTTTCTGGAGATTATACACTACATATCGGGAGACAACAAGCCTCTAAGGGCTCTGGCTCGTCCTCGCGAATACCAAAATCGCGCGGGCCTGTAGCTCAGCGGTAGAGCGGCCGGCTCATAACTGGTTGCGCGTAGGTTCGAATCCTACCAGGCCCACCACGAAAGCCATTTGACTCGGAACGACTCGGAAGAATGGACGCTGTTAACCGTGCCCTTCGAGGAGGTCATCGAGGCGGTCGGCAGCCGATCGCAGCATGACCGGAGAAACGTGGGCGTAGGTGTCAGCCGTGATGGCCACCGACGAATGCCCGAGTGCCGCCGACACTGTCTTGAGGTCTGAGCCACTTTGCAACAGCAGGGTAGCGTAGCTATGGCGGAGGTCGTGCAAGCGCACCTTTGGTAAGCCCGCCGCATCGCGAATCGCGGTGAAACGCATTCCGAACGGCCCCGGATTCCACGGCTGTCCGTCGCGGTCGAAGACGATCGTATTTGCGTCTGGTCGAACTCCGACGGCCATGAACCGCTGGGCCTGCTCGACACGATGCTTGCGAAGGCGCTCCAGCGCGAAGCCTGCGATCGGAATCGTGCGGCGAGAACGCTTTGACTTCGGTTCCTTAAACCGCGTTTCGTAGCGCACGCGCTTCGACGTGCGGATTGCGATTCGCTCGACAGAGCGCTCGATACGGATGGTTCCAGCGTCGGCGTCGATGTCGCGCCAACGCAGCCCGAGTAACTCGGCGCGACGACAGCCGCTACCTATAGCGAGCGCGATCGCCGCTCCGATGTCGGTTCCGTCGAAGGCGTTGAGGTACTGCGTGACCTGTGCGGGCGAAAGCGCAATCATCTCCTTGCGCTCGACTTTCGGAGGGTCAACGGAGTCGCATGGGTTTGTCGCGATGAGGTGGCGTTTGCGGGCTTTGTTGCATGCCGTTCGCAGAGTGCTCCAGACCTTTTTGACGAAGAGCGGCGACAGATCGCCAGGACGGCCGTCTGTGCGCTTCCAGGATGCCATGGCCTCCTCGATGACCTGCGGGTCGCGTTCGACATCGACGAGCAAATGGTCGCCAAGCGATGGAATGAGATGCTCCCGAACGTGCGACTCATACTGATGAAACGTGCCTGACCCGACGCTGTGGCGAATCATCTTGAGCCAGCTTTCTAGGAACTCGGCGACCGTCGGAGGTGCCGGTTTGATGACTTCCGCCTTTCGCACAGGGCGATGCGGGTTCTGCTTCCGTGTGATCCACCAGGCTATGGCGTCGTTCTCGGTTTTGAACCCGCGCTCGATGGCCTGACTGTAGTCGCCGGGATCGCGATCGAAGGCTTGGTATTTGACCGTCCAGGTCGCGCATGTTTTGCGCTGACCCGTCTTTGGTCGCGGTAGGACTCTTGTCCGATCCAAGCGCCCAGACGGTGTCTTTTCATTGCTTTCTCCTTGTTGATCGACGCCGCTTTTGCACGCGCCGAGATTGGGTTGAGTAAAATCCGGCGACCCACGACTCTACCTCTCGTGCAACGCCGTCGCTCACGGCCCGCAGTCGCTGGTCTAGGGAGCCGTGCTTGCTTAGGAGCGCGCCATCGAGCAGCATCCACGCGGCATAGAGATGGGCGGAGGCCGGAAAATCGGGCGGTAGAGTGCATCGCGCAGGGATTGAAACTGCACCGTCGTCAACCCAGCCGCAGGCGATGGCCGCATTTTCAAGGCGCTCCAGGTCGCTCGCCGTGGCGCGCAGGACGCAGGGGTCAGCAAGTACGTCTTGCCGGTCGGACCGATCGAAGATGGCCATTGCTTGTACCGCTACACGCTCGCGATTCCCGCGAGTCCAAAGGGCGTGCAGCATGGCCAACGCGTGCTGCTGATACCCCGCGCGCCCCATCCCGATCACCCAATCGCGCCGGAGAGATGCAAGGCTTCGCCGAACGTAATTCGGACTCGGCGCAGCATCCTCGCTGACCCATCGGCGGATCGCCCTTGTCCAGGTCGAGACCGACTCGCCGTCAACGTCATGGGCGGATACGCGCTCTGCGAGAGCGGAAACGTTAACCAACCCACGATAGTCGAAGGGCTCCTGCGTCTCAGAAGACTGACCGCGCAATCGCCGGAACCTGCGATCTGGCCGTAGCACGCGCTCGACCAAAAACGGAATCCACCGTTCTCTGACGTACCGGCTGAGGTCACGCGATATTCTACCCATTAGGACGCTATTCTTGTTTACCGTCCTTCATCCCTCCGGTATCCTGGCGATAAATGATTACTTGCGGGGGTACACTGCACCAATGTTAAGGGCACGCTCTACGGTACCACGTATTTCGGGGGCCCTGGCATCAGCAGAAGAGGGAAAGGAACGGTCTTTGCGATCACAACCTCCAGTTCGGAAAAGGTTCTCTACTTCTTCAAAGGCTTGGAGGCTCACGGTCGCTACGTGGAAGATGGCGCAAGACCTTTAGCAGGCCTCATCAACGTCAACGGAACGCTTTACGGTACGACCAGTGATGGCGGCGCGAGCCGCCGCTTCGCCGGAACCGTCTTCGCAATCACACCGTAACGCACGCCAGGCGGGGCGCGTCGAGTCCGACAACCTGCGCCTCTACCGCTCTGCACGCCTTCGCGGATGCGAGGGCGTGTTTGGTTAGCGGCGTCGATCGGCGCGCGTCGCTCGCACGCACCTCCGCGCGCCTCGCAGCGTGACGCTAACCTCAAAAATCGGTTCGAATTTTTTTCCGGCCGGGTGCCTGGAAGGCGAGTCGCGATAGGCGACCGACGGCGGGCGAGGGGTGGCGCATTGCACCGTCGGCGTCGCACGCGCGCGCGCCCCCGCGTAGGAAGTGCGCGGGTACTCCCCAGATGAGTCGCGAGAGATCACGACGGCGCCACGAGGGGTGGCGGGTTGCACCGTCGGCGTCGCACGCGCGCGTCCCCGCGTACGAAGTTCGGGGGTACTGCTTAGATGAGTCGCGAGAGACCACGGCGGCGTCACGAGGGGTGGCAGGTTGCGCGCGCGACGCGCGGGAGCAGGGCCGTTTCGATCGCACCCGGGGCGCTGAGCGCGCCGCGCCGAACGTCCCTTACCCGCCGATCCGTTCAGCTTCAGGGGGTACGCGATGAAGGTTTCCGGTCTTGCCCGATGTCCGTTACGCCTTTGCGTGGCCGCAACGATGCTCGCAGGCTGCGGCGGTCACGCCGGTGACAGCGTCGTGCCGAACAGCGTTGCGCCGAACTCTTTTCCGTACCACAAAACGTTTTATTACACGGGCGGAGCGCAGGACTTCAGGGTCCCGGCGGGTGTGAAGCAACTCAAGATCATTCTGCTTGGCGCTCATGGCGCTCAGGCTGCCGGTTCTGAAATAGCTCGCGGCGGCCGCGTGAACGCCATGATCCCCGTTACCCCGGGCGAAAAGCTCCTGGTGTACGTGGGCGGCAATGCGTCGGGCACAAGTGGCGGCTTCAACGGCGGTGCCGACGGCGGCGCCTACGTCTCCAGCTACGCCAATGGCTATGGAGGCGGCGGCGCGTCTGACGTGCGCCGGTATGCCGGAAATCTCCAAAGTCGCATTCTGGTGGCCGGCGGAGGCGGAGGCGCGGGCGGGGCCGGTAGCTACAGCTACGCCCCGCCAGATGGCGGCGGAGGCGGAGCGCTTATCGGAGGCGCCGGTGGTTCGAACTACACGAACTACAGCGCGGGCGCCGATGGCGGTGGGGGCGGTTCTCAGAGCTCTGGTGGAAGAGGAGGCAGCGGCGGCAAGGGCTGCTTCGGAGGCAACGGATACGGCGGCGTCTCGGGGACGCTGGGCCAAGGCGGTGGCGGAGGGAGCGGCAGCACGACAAGTTCTTTCAGTGCTGGCGCAGGCGGTGGCGGCGGCGATGGCGGCGGCGGCGGCGGGGCGGGCTGCGGATCGCGCACTTACATTGGCGGCAATGGTGGTGGCGGCGGAGGCGGTTCGTCGTACGCCGAGCGCAAGGCCACCGACGTGCATATGTGGCGAGGGTGGAAAGAGTCGGCGGGTAACGGGCTCGTCGTCATTAGCTGGTAGCACAGAATGAAAGCCTCGATGCTTTATTGTCGCGCGCTTAGCATCTACGTCGCTGTGGCAACTCTTGCAGGGTGCGGCGCTCAGACGAGTCCACCGCTCGGTAGCAGTTTATCGAGTCGCGCATCGGTGGCACAACCCCACGCCAGCCGCGGGTTTGCTGTCCTCTATAGCTTCGGCGGCGGTCGGGACGGAGGCGTTCCGGTGGCCAACCTGATCGCACTAAACGGTACGCTGTACGGCACGACGGAGTTCGGCGGTACAGGTTCGTGCTACTCGTACGGTCTCTCGGGTTGCGGCACCGTTTTTGCGATAACGATTTCTGGAAAAGAGCATGTCCTCCATCGTTTTAGAGCGGGGTCGGATGGCGAATACCCGCTCGCGGGCCTGATCGCCGTAAACGGCAAGCTCTACGGTACGACGGGCTACGGAGGCGGGTCAGGATGTGGGGGCAGCGGTACCGGTTGCGGCACGGTTTACGAAGTCGATACGTCAGGCAAGGAACGCGTGCTGTATCGTTTCAAAGGCGCTCCGGACGGAGGAGAGCCGTTCAGTCAACTCGTCTCGTCCAACGGTAGACTCTACGGCACGACAAGCGGTGGCGGAGCATCGAACGCGGGCACGATCTTTGAAGTGAGTACCTCCGGCAAGGAGCGCGTGCTCTACAGCTTCAGCGGCGGAAGCTACGCGGGTCCGCTCGCCGGGCTCACCAGCTACGGCGGGACGCTCTACGGAACGACCGCTCGTGAGGGAAAGCTCGGTGCGGGCACGGTGTTCGCGCTAAGCTCGTCGGGCAAGGAGCGCCTGGTTCACAATTTCGGAAAATCCGACGACGGTGCCGAACCGTACGCAGCCCTCGCCGTTTTCAACGGAAGACTGTATGGCTCGACGGTTGAAGGCGGTTTGGCATGCTCGGGCATCGGCAGCGGCGACACATGCGGGACGGTTTTCGAGGTTGGCCCGTCCCGAAGTGAGCGTGTGGTGCACCGCTTCAACGGCGGAGACGGCGCGTGGCCGTACGCGGGGTTGATCGAGGTAGATGGACGGCTCTACGGGACAACGAAGCTCGGCGGCAACCATGGAGGCGGCAGCGTATTCGAGGTTAGCGCTTCCGGTAAGGAAAAAATCCTCTATAGCTTTGACGGAACGGATGGCGAGCTTCCGGTTGCGGGCCTGCTTTACTTGAATGGTGGCCTCTATGGAACCGCGTCATTCGGCGGCGCAAACAACGCGGGAACCGTCTTCAGAGTCGCCCCGTAAAATGAGGAGTATCTCAAGTTTGAGCCGCTACGGGTTAAGCTGTTGCGTAGCCGCGGCAATGCTCGCTGCGTGCGGCGGATCGCAGCAGCCGATCGGCGCGCCGGGCGCGATGCAGCAAGGCCGCGCAATCACAACGCACGCCGAGCACAGCAATTCGTGGGCGTTGACGATGCTTCACACATTCAAGGGCTCCCCTAACGACGGAGCGTTCCCGATCGGGTCCTTATTCGCCCTTGGGAACGAACTGTACGGCGCAACGGACGATGGGGGCGCAAAGTTTGGTGGGACCATCTTTGAAATCAACACCTCCGGAACGGAAAGCGTGCTTCACAGTTTCAATGGCAACCGCGACGGTTTTGACCCGGCTGCTGGCCCGATCGGAGCGCATAGCACGCTTTACGGCACGACCTGCTTAGGTGGTGCGGATGACAAAGGAACGATTTATGAACTGAGCACTTCAGGCAGGGAGCGGGTGCTCTACCGCTTCAAGGGGCTCGGCGGTTCGCACAACCGGAGCGCGACGGACGACGGGTCATGCCCAGACGCGAGCCTAGTGCTGACGAACGAAACACTATACGGCACGACACGCTCCGGCGGCACCGCCGGTCCCTGCTGTGACGGAGGTTGCGGGACGGTATTCAACTTTGATCTCCCTTCGGGTAAGGAGAAGGTGCTCTATCGCTTCCGATGCGGCGCCGACGGCGAAAGCCCTACCGACCTCATCCCCGTGAACGGGAAGCTCTACGGAGTAACGCTCTACGGCGGAACGAGCGGGTGCGTTATCGGTGGATGCGGGACCGTTTACGAAATCGACACGTCCGGCCATAAGCGCACGCTCTATGCCTTTAAGGGTCGGACCGATGGCACGACCCCGTTGAATTTGGTCGACGTGAGCGGCCGCGTTTACGGAACGACGTGGCGAGGTGGTGCATCCTATTGCAGCAACGGAACGATGATTGTTGGCTGCGGTACGATCTTCGAGATCGATGCGTCTGGCCACAAACGCACCGTGCACAGCTTTGAAGGCTTCCCGACGGTGCGTTTCCGAGCGACCTGATCGAAGTGGGTGGCACGCTATACGGTACCGCGAGCGAGGGCGGCACGAGCAATGAGGGGGCGATCTTCCGGGCGGAGCCTTCCGGCAAAGAGGGAGTGCTTCTGAGCTTCGGATATTCCGACGACTCCTGGGGACCAATCAGCCTGATCGCAGATAAAGGCGGCTTTTACGGCACTACGGACGCCGGGGGGGACTCTTACTGCTATACCTATTATGAACTGAGTCCGTGCGGGACAGTCTTCGCTGTCAATAAGAGCGCCGAACCCTAACTCGCCCCCGCAGCTAGAAAGCGCCTTTACCCTGAGAGAACGGCTGTGCAAATGCACCTCCGCCGCGCCTTACGGCTTGATTCGCGCGTCTGGCGCGCATTCCGTCCGCGTCCTCGCAGCGTTACGCTAACGCCGCCGAAAATCGTTCGGAATTTTTCCAGCCGGGGCATCCGGAACATGAGTCGCGAGAGGCTCCGTCGCGCGGCCGAGGGGTGGTGCATCGCGCCCGCGCGCGTGTTGAGGTGGGGTGCATGCCGCGAGTGAGTCGCGAGAGGTGACGACGGAGCGCAAGGGGTGGTGCATTGCGCTCGCGCGCGCGTGTTGAGGGCGGGGGTATGCCGCGAGTGAGTTGCGAGAGGCGACCGACGGCGGGCGAGGGGTGGCGCATTGCACCGTCGGCGTCGCACGCGCGCGCGCCCCCGCGTAGAAAGTGCGCGGGTACTCCCCAGATGAGTTCGGTTGGTTCGGCTGCACTAAGAGCGAAGCACTCCCCGCTGGCGGAGCATCTCCTCCTCGCCAAGGATGTCGGCGAGCGTGAGATGCCTCTGAACCTGCGGCGGCGATTGCGCCGATGACGCGGCGGTCGTCACCGTCGGAGGTTGACAAGCTCGACCCTCAAGTTCCGCAAAGATGCGCCGCTTGCGCGCGGCGACCGAAGCGCTGCCGCCAAGCCTTCCGATCGTTCGGAAGTAGTCGGGATCGGCACCTCGCTTCGTCGCAGCCCCGCCGCGATGCGCCAGTGCCCGCATTCGTGCTCTGAACGCCGCTTCCACGTCGTCGATCGCCATTTACCACCCTTCGCGGTCCATTTGACGGACGCTTGCGTGGCGTTTCCTTGCCCTCTACGCGACCTTTACGTCATCGGATGACCTGTGGTCACCCGCGCCCCTCTAAAGCGTTGTGCGCCTGGCGTTGGTTTCGTCGCGCTGCGCGGCAGAGCGGTTGACCGACTCGGAACAACTCGCAAGAATGCGTCAGCCCGACCCGATCCGAGCCACAATGAAGCGCTGTCTAGCAACTGCCGCTTAAGCACGAAGCGAAATGACGTGGGGCCATCCACCAGGAGGCAGAATGGCCCTACTGAGATTCGAATCCTACCAGGCCCACCATGAAACCTCGTTGATGCGGACGAATCTGGACAAATGCCGGCTGTTAGGCGTGCCGTTTGAGCAAGGCGTCGAGTTTGTTCGGCGGCCGTCTGCGTCGCTGGGCGGATGTGCGCGCAGGGGTCTGCTGCAGCTTTGGCAACTCGGGTAACCTATGTGACGAACGCCGTTAAAGGCCGGCTCCTTGCGCGGAGGCTCCGAAGATGATAACCGTTGATCGTTGCGCGCGTACGCTCTGCGTCGCTTTAGCAGTGTTTCCAGGGTGTAGCGGATTGCCGCGGGCACTTTCCCAGCCGGCCGGACCGTCGGCCTTGGCCCTACCCTTGGCGCGAGGAACCGGCGACGTTCAGTACCTTACGAACGTCTATAGCGGCACTCTAGTCGAGTTCGACTATCCAAAGAGCGAATCGTCAGTCGGATCGGTCGGCTTTAGCGGCGGCGGCGAATGCACGAAAGGGGCCGGAACCTTCTGGGTGGCGACATCGCACGAGATCGCAGAGTTCGAGGCCGGTGGCAAGACCCCGATCCGAGTGCTCGAAGCGAACTCGTCGCAGTGCGCGATCGATCCGGCGACCGGCGACCTTGCAGCGCTGATCTCGGGCGGTGTCGTCATCTTCCACAAGGCGCGCGGAAAGGGCAAGGTCATCACGTCACTGGGCGAAGGCTATTTCGACGGTTACGACAACAAGAGCGATCTGTTCGTCGACGGCTTCAGCGGCAGCGGTGGCGTCGAGCTCGTCGAGTTCCCGAAGGGCAGCAGTAAGTTCAAAGAGATCACGACGAGCAACGCGGTGGTGTTTCCCGGATCCATCCAGTGGGACGGCATGTATTTGACTGTCAGCGATGAGGGAGCCGACGCGATCTATCGGTATACGGTCAGCGGAACGAAAGCGTTGTTGGAGGGCACGGTCTGGCTTAGCGGAGCGTCTGGTTGCGGTCAGACTTGGATCGCACGACCCTACGTCTACTGTGCCGATGCGGAGAACAACGACGCCGAAGTTTTCAAGTATCCCGCCGGAGGTTCGCGGATCGCAGCCTTGACGGGCCCTCTGCACCTTCCAGTCGCCGTCGTTTCCTTACGCGCTCGCTAGAGCATCGCGGGTCGTCATTCACTGGGCCCAAGCGCGATCCCGCTCACCTGCGCGTCGGGGTCGAAGCTCCTGTTCGAGGTACCTTCCCCGGGCGCGTAGATCGCAATCTTCCCAGCAGTGTTAACGTAGAGCGTTCCATCGGCGGCGGCCGTAAGAGCGACGACCGCCTCTTCAGTGTGCATGATGCGCGACGGTTTGGTCCCCCCCGGCGCGTAGACCGAGATCACGTCGCCACCGGCAACGTACAGATTCCCCGTTCCGTCGATCGCGATCAGGCCGCCGTACGCTTTCTTGAGATGGAGATTGACGAACATTCCTGAACCTGAATCGAGACGGAACACTGCCCCGACCTGGCCTTGCTTGTTGTTGGCAAGCGCAGCGACCCCGACAAGCAAGGCGCCGCTGGAGTCGAACGCCATCCCTTCCGGCCCGGATATCCGACCGATCGACGGGACGACGTACTCGTCCGCAATCTTCTGACTACCCGGAGGATAGACGTCGATCACCTGTTGGCCCTGGCTGTCCTCTCCCTGAGCGTAGACGTTCCGAGCAGAGTCGGCTGCGGCGATAGAACCATAATGCTGAAGTACGAGTGAGAAGAATGGACTTGCGCTTCGGGGTTTGAACTCCTCAATCGTTTCATACGGATACTCGCGGTTGTCGGTGAATGCGTACAAAACGCCGTGGCGATCCACCCACACATCGGTAACTCGCGGCAGGTCATCGGTGATGTCGCCGACTTCGTGCGGATTTTTGCCGGTCGAATACAGCGGCACCCCGCCAAGAATGTTCCCTATATAGATATCCCGCGAATGGCCGGCCAGTGCATGGTCCGGCGCAAACGACGGCCCCACCATCGGCGCTCCCGCAAGGGAAGAGCATCCTGCGAGTGCAAGCCCGATCGTGGCCAACATGTAAATCGATCGCATACGATTGCTACCCGGCATGTGCGGCCTCCAACGGATGTCGTCACCCGAAATTGGGCGGACTAACCTAACCTAAAGCGGATTCATGAAGAATCTCTGAAAGAATCGGCTTTAACGGCAACGAGCGCAGCGCGAAAAATGTGTCGTGGCTTATTTGTGCGACGAACGCGCAGGAGCGAGACTGTTCGAAATCCGCACCCAAGGCGGCTGAACGGTCGCGCCGAAAGTCAGGGGCTGCGATGAGGATTTCCCGTTTTGTTCGAGACGCGTCATGTTTGTGCGCGGCGGCGGCAGCCGTGGAAACGGAAAGCCGGGCGCGAGCGGTTCGCTCGGAAAGGGTGGTTCTGGAGGTGAGGGCGGCGGATGGTGGCGGCGCCGGCGGCGGCTCGTCGTACGTTGAGCCGAGCGCTCGAAAATGCCAAACCTGGCGAGGTTGGAAGCGCGCCGGGCGCAACGGTCGCGTCCTCATCCGTTGGTAACGGCAATGAAAATCCCAATGTCCTATTTTCGCGCGCTTAGCACCACTATTGTAAGGAGATCGGTCGGTCGATCTAGGCTACCAACTTCCAGGGCGGCTAAGCCGGCTGCGCAGAACTGTCGTACGCACTGATCCATGCGACTTTCAGGAGGTACGCGATGAGAATTTTCCGTTTTGCCCGATATGCGTTATGCCTCTGCGCGGCAGCGGGAATCGTTGCAGGCGGCGGCGGTCACGTTAGTGACGGCGTCGTGCCGAACGACGCTGCGCCGAACTCTTTTCCGTACCATAAAACGTCTTATTACATGGGTGGAGCACAGGATTTCAAGGTCCCGGCGGGCGTGAAGCACGTCTCGGTCGTCGCTCTCAGTACGCATGGCGGAGGTTCGCCCGAAGGCCTTGGCGGGCGCGTACATGCCGTTATTCCGGTCACCCCCGGGAAATACGCTGCTCGTGTACGTTGGCGGCAACGCTTCTGGAACGACGGGCGGCTTTAACGGCGCGGGCGCGATGCCGCAAACCTCAGTGCGTTTCGGGCAGCGGCAAGGTTTATGCTATATTTGTGGTGTGGCAAATACCGGCGAAACCCCTCAAAGAAATTCTACGCGAGACGTAGAGTCGGACTAGGCTCTATGAGTTACGCCGTATGCATCCAATATATTGCCATAATCTTGGCCGGCTACTTCGTCGGATGGTTCTGGTGGAGCAACGTGACGGCTCAGACCGGATGGCACATACCAAAGCGAGACGAGTACCTTCGAAGCATTGCCGAACTACCGGACGCGTGTCCGGCTGCAGACCTTGCTCTCTCTGAATCAAAAGATTACTTTAAGAACTTCCGCGACTCGGCGCGAAACTTTGATCTGCGAGCTACCGGCATTATGGGTTTCGTCGGAGGCGGCACCGGCATCTGGGCAGCGGCTGGCGGTAATGACATTCTCCGAACGACGTCAGACGCGCCGCTACTCTATGCTTCGATAGCGTTTCTACTTAGTGCCATGATGTTTTCGATCCTCGCACTAATGTTTCGGTCTCGAGGCAGCCCCGACGTTCAGGAAGTGTTGAATATTGAAACTCTCAAAAAAGACAATGCAAAATCCGTACTAGCTGCCGCCCTAGCTTGGCAATTCATAGACAGCACCAGGCAGTTGCAAAGCATCACCCAGCGAAAGCGGGCCTATGTAAACGTAGCGCAGGTTGTTTTTATCGTTGGCATCCTATTTCTCGTGATAGGGACCATCGTGCAGCCGCAACCACCGCGCGCGCGACGGGCAGTCTCGCTTCCGTGCACCTTTGGCAAGATTAATGGCCACTGCACCGTCAAGATAAGGGAAACGCGATGAGGGAACTTCTCGAGTGTACCGGACCATTGGATTTCGACATCCGCAAGGATGACGAGGATTTCGGAATTACCGATGGCTCGCCGAGTCGAAGGCCGCGGAAGCTTTCCAGAACGGCTAAGAAGATTCCGCGCAAGGCTGGCAAGAGCGCAAAGAAGAGCGGCGGCAAGGTCAGCAAAAAGGCGAAGAAAAGTCCACGGAAGAAGGCGCGCAAGAAGAAATCCAGCAAGGGGCACTAAGTCGGCGTTTGTCGAATCCGTGCTATATTCCCTGAGAGTTCCAGATACTATTCGCATGTTAAGCAAGGAGACGACATGAGCGACTTTCTGCAGTGTACTGGACCAGATGACGCTGATGAAGAAGCGCCTGGGATTTTACGGTCGATCTTCCCGGCTCCCGGGTCAAATTTGTTGAGCCATGACGGCCCAGCGACTACCGGGCGGCGAACTCCCGGCGACGACGCCTAGGCTAGGCCTTTCCAAAACTCCGCGTTGGGCCGGCTGAAAAGCGCCGGCCCCTTCGCCGAACTTGCAGATAGCGGCACGTAGGAATGCCGCAGTTGCTTTTAGCCGACGGGGTTGCTCTTCTTGCCGCCGACCGGGTCGGTCGGGTAGATGGGATGGGTCGATGGGGGCTCGGGCTTGAACAGAATCGGTGCGACGGGATGGGTTTCGACGCCACCGCTTAGGTTATCCAGCTGTTCGTCTTTGTTCTGGTCGCTCATGATCGGCCTTTCTCGCGCGGCACAATTACCACGCTTAGCGTAGAGTATCAGCCGCGTGAGAAATCGCGAGGAACAGGCCAAGAACAACTTGCCACATAAACTACGAAGCGACCGAGGAGCGAGATAGATGAAGCGCCTAGATTTTGGCTGCACAGTGCTGAGTTGCTGCGCGATTGCCGCAATTTTGGCTGGCTGCGCCGCACCGCAGCCCCTGATCGAAGCGCCGGGCGCCGCGTTTCAATCGGAGCCGATCGGGAGCGCCCGAGCAGTTCCTCGGATGCGCGCGGATGCGCGGGGCGCTCGCTGCTCTGTGCGTCGACCCTAGGAGACAAACCAGTCTACGTCTATACCTACCCAGACGGTAAAACGATTGGCCTTCTCAGCGGGCCCATCGGCCCGCGCGGCATGTGCGTCGACCGGTTGAGCGATATATTCATTCCGTTCATTTATATCCTGGGCGGCATCTACGAATTCGCACACGGTGGCGGAACGCCGATCGCCTATTTTGGCTTCCCTTACGACGGCGAGGACGGCTGCTCGGTCGATCCGACGACCGGTGATCTTGCCGTGGCGAGCGGCCCTGATTATTATCCGGCTCTGCTGATTTATCACTACAGAGGCAACCGTAAGTGGGGTTTCGCCATGAGCTACAAACTCCCATCGATGTCGAAATTGACTTTTTGCGGTTACGATAATCATGGCGACCTGTTTGTCGACGGCGAGTACGGTAGCGCTTTCGTCATGGCCGAGCTATCGAAGGGTAGCAAAACATTCGGCACCATCTCTGTGAGTCAAAGCATCACAGCCCCCGGCCAGGTGCAGTGGGACGGCAAACACCTGGCCATCGGTGACACCGGCGTTTCTCCGTCGATGATCTATCAGTTCGACGTCAGCGGCGGTGTCGCGAAGAAAGTTGGGTCGACCACATTAAGGGACTCTACGATGGTGGAACAGTTTTGGATTCGAGGTGGAAACGTCATCGCTCCGGATCCCAAGCGATCGTGCGGCAGCGGCCAAAGTGGTTGCCTCGCGATCTATCGCTATCCGGCCGGCGGCTCTGCAGTGAAGACCATCGAATTGACGAGCGCCTTTGGAGCCACTGTCAGCGTTGCGCCGTGAATAGTTCCCGATGACTGATCGCCACGTACTTGCGGCGGGCGTAATTCGCCTACATGCGCCCGCGGTCGTGCTGGCTCTAACTCTAGCCGGCTGTCACGCAGACGTCACCTTCCGCATCGACGTCAAGACGAACGGGACGGCACTCATAACGACAACGGAGGTCATCGACAAGCAGTTCTACGAGGCGGCGCTAAGCCAAAGTGGCAATGGCGATCCCTTCGGAGTCGAGCGACTGCGCCGCAAAGGCTGGCTGGTTTCCGAAGACACCGATATGCGGGACGGAACGCGCACTATCACGCTTACAAAAAGCGTTTCGCGCGACGATCTCACCGATCTGATGCATACGTCGCCTGCAACGCCGCGAGGATTGCCCGCGTTGGGTCCGGTGTCATTCACCCGCTCGCCGGGGCTGTTCTTCGACCGCGTCTCCGTCTCGGCTGTCATCCCGCCACTGCTAACCTTGGCTTCCCCGGAGATCGGGCAGTTTTACTCAGGCGTCGCATCCTTGTTTGCCGCGTCGGCGGTGGCGGCACACCTTGAGCTGAAAACGCCGGGAAAGCTGCTGGCCACGAACGGTCTCTTAACTCCGGACGGTTTTGTTCGCTGGGACCTTGCCTTGCAGCAATCGACCGACGTTGAATATTCCGCGAAGGTCTTAGACTTCCGGCACGTGCTGTTGGCGATGATCGCAAGTTTAATCGTCGGTGCCGCCGTCGCCCTGCGGCTAAATCCTCGCCGGCGCGCGTGAGCCGCCCTAAGGGACGTACTTGCTGCCGGAAATGTGCACCGTGCCGGTGTAGGCGACTTTCCCGCCTGAGGCAGCTTTGAGCGTTATCGTGCCGGAACCGCCCTTAGCAGCGATACCGCTGACCGAGATCACCAGTGGTCCCTCGGCCGCCGGCGTCGCATTGCCATAGTCGTGAACATTTGGAACGGCTGCCGCAGCGCCATCGAAACTGATCCCCGTTTCGCGAATCTTGGCGAGATAAAAGCACCCGACGAGACCGTCGTTCAGCTTGTACGTCCCATAGTAGACGGTGTAGGGCGCCTTGACGTTCGGAAGGTGGATAATCGGTATGTTCTTACGGCCTTTACCGATGGAGACGGTCGCCCAAAGCGAAAGGCCCGAGCCGGCAAAGCTGGCACCGGTGAAGGTCCCCAGCGCGGTGAAGACGGTGAACTTCCCCGGTGCGCCATAGCGTTGCGTGTTGCACGCCGGCAATGAAACGGTTCCCCCGCGGATCGCGAACGTCTGAGCGGACGATGCAGGCGGGACGACCGAGTGGGTTGCGCCGCCGCTGCAGCCGGCGCCGAGCGCCGCAAGCAGTAGCACCGCAGAGCGTCCGTCCATGTAATCCCTCTCTCTCCGTTAGAAACCCAAGTGTCGCTCTATCCCAGAACGAGACTAGAACCATATCTTAGGCGCTTTACGGCCGCCGGCACAACCCCCGCCGGAACCCTCGCGCGACGAATCGAATGGGGCGGCATGGGAAGTACCAGCTAAGATGGGGGTTCTGGTCGCTGCGTGCATGACCGCCGCGGCGCTCGGCGGATATTCGGTCGCCCTGCAAGACGCGGTCAACGGTGTAATTCCCGGTCCTCCCACGTTTTACCAGTGGGTTCTTCCGCTCGATTACGATGGATGGGTCGTTGACGTTGAGCGGCCCCGTGTCGCTCCAGCCCGCAGGTGCATCATCGGCGAGTCCCAACAACGTGCCGAGCTCTGCCGATACGCCGGCGTTTTACATCGTTGCTCTGCCGGTATCCCGGACTAGAGGGAAGCCGGGGGACCGCCATTTCGATGCCAAGAGTTCCTTCCCCGCGATTGCAGTTGCGGGGCCCAAAAAGCATTGCCTGAATGACCGCGCAACGCTCGGCACTTTCACGTGGTGGTTTCATTTCTTCGGCGGCCGGCGCAATGGCCGCCTTGCCGCTGCGCGCTTACGCGCAGGCGCGACCGGCGCCCCCGCTGGCTCGGGTGAAGGTGGATCCGGCACGTGTCATCCGCACGGTCGTCGGCTTGCGTCCGTTTCGCCCCCACGGATTCGTGCTGCGCGCCGAGGCATTCGGGAGCAAGACGATCGTTCACAACTACGGCCATGGCGGCGGCGGCTTCAGCCTCTCATGGGGTTGCGCGACGCTCGCTGCCGATTTGCTCGCTTCGCGCTCGCCCGGCCGCGCCGCCGTGGCCGGCTGCGGCGTGATCGGCCTTTCCACGGCTCGCATTCTTCAGGACCGCGGATGGGACGTGACGATCTATGCCGCGAGCCTTCCGCCGAACACCACCTCCAACATCGCGGGCGCTCAATGGACGCCCACCATAGTCTTTTCCGCACAGGTAGCCACGAGCGAGTTTCTCGAAACCTTTCGGCGAGCCGCGCGCATTGCCAACCGCGCCTTTCAGCTGATGGCCGGCCCTACCTACGGCGTTCTTTGGATCGACAACTACGCCCTCAAGCGTTCGTCTTCGGAACGCGACGAACTCGAATATGCCGCTTCGGCCGGCATCGAAGACCTCTACGAGGATATCGAAACGATCGATCCCGCTTCCACGCCGTTCGCCGTTCCGCTGGTTCGGCGCTTCACGACGATGCTGATCGAGCCGAACACCTACCTCCCCGCCGTCATGCGCGACTTTCTTCTGCGCGGCGGGAAGATCGAAGTGCGAACGTTCGCGACGCTGCGGCAGATGCACGACCTGCCGGAACCCATCGTCCTCAACTGCACCGGACTCGGCGCGCGCGCCCTCTGCAACGACGACGAACTGATTCCCGTGCGCGGGCAACTGACGGTGCTCGAACCGCAAGCCGACGTAGACTACATCTATCTCGACAACGGGCTGTACATGTTTCCGCGTAACGACGGCATCGTGCTCGGCGGGACGTTCGACCGCGCAAACTGGTCCCTTGCGGTCGACCCCGCACAGCAAACGCGCATTCTCACCGAACACGCTGCGATCTATCGCCCCTCCTAAATCCGCTACCCGGGAAGGTCGCTGATCGCTCCGAGGAAGAGCACGGCGCCGGTTTTGTCGTCGCGAATGATGCAAAAGAACGGATGGTCCACTTTGACGACGATCGGAACGCTGGGATCGTATCGCGCGGTGGCCATCATGACGACGGCGGTCGCGGCGGTCGCGGTCGTCCCCGCTTCGTCGACGTCGAGCGTGGTCTTGTGAATGACGCTGCCGATCTTCAGCGAGTTATCGCTTATTCCGCCGAAATCGGCGCCGTCGGAAAATGCAACCCCGAGACCGATATCCGTCAGCGGCGAAACGAGATCGGTTTGGTAGGCGATGTGCAGCTTGGGAAGATGCAGGTTCACGCGCCGCGGCGTCGCGTGGGCGAGCGCCGCTGCAAACGCCTCCGGGAGCGTGCTCTGCATCGCTAGGCCGGTGCCGCGCTTCGGAAGGACGACGTACATCGCGAAGCGATCTCCACGATAGCCAAGCCGCACCAGCTCGAATCCCGACCCGGCGTAGTACGAGAACGTCGAGGTCTGATTCATGAAGGGGATGCTCGTCGTTGCGGTCGCGCCCATGAACGGGCCGGCCGATGTTAGCGCCGGCGTAAACGCCTCTTCCCACAACGCCTTGAAGTAGACCGCGTTGGTCACGATCGCTTCGGCGCCGCCGAGGCTGTTGAGGATCGTCGGAATGTGCCCTTTCGTGCGCTGGCTTACCCATCCGTTGATTGTGCGCAGCGCGTCGGGGCTGGCGAAGTCGAGCGACGTGACGTCGGCGCCAAACGCCGCCTTCGCCTTCTCGACGAACGACGTTTTGAGCGAGAGCCCCTGGCGAACCCACAATGCATTTGCCAACTCGAGCGCGAGATCGGAGTCCTCGCGCGGAAGGCCGGCTCGCAGGTTCTGCAACGCGCACGCAAAGTCCGACGGATCGACCGGCGGTACGACGGAACTCTTGACGAACGCTTTGGCCGTCGCTCCGCGAGCACCCAGATAGACGACGCCGAGCGCCTGCGCGATGCTAAACGGCGAGATGAAGACGTTCTTGCCGCCGGCAGCATGCAGGAGCGAGAAGCCGAGATCGTTCTGTGCCGTGACCACTCGCGTCTGCGTCATTGGCGCCACCTCCGAGCTGCATTTCACCGGGACGTCGGCGGCACCCGCCGAGCAACCCCATGCGAGAAACGCGAGGGCGACCGTAAAACTCGCCGCAACGGCACTACGCATAACTTCTAAGCTCGATTCTGTTCTCGTCCGGATCCGAAATGTAGATCGACTTCCCGTTTCCACGCGCTCCGAAGACCTCGATCGGGCCCTCGTCGATCGTGGCCTTCATCGCCCCCGCCCGCGCGACGATCTGGTCGATGTCGCCCTCGACGACCAGGAAAATGATTCAAGTTCGCGCCGGCTTGTGTTGCCGCACCCGGCTGCATCTTCGGCGAAAAAAGATCGATGATCGTGCCCTCATTGATCCGTAGCGATGGGAACTTCACTTCTCCGCGGCGATACTCATCGAGTCGGACCGGCTCGAGCCCCAAGCCGTCCACGTAAAAGGCGAGCGACCGATCGATGTCGGACACGTTGAGGACGATGTGATCGAGAGACGTAATCTTAAACATCAACGAGCGGAGGTTTCATGTGCCGTAATATCAAGACCTTGTACAACTTCGCGCCGCCGGCAACGCAAGAAGAGGTCCGGGCGTCAGCGCTGCAGTTCGTGCGAAAGCTGAGCGGCTTCAATCGCCCCTCGAAGGCAAACGAGGCGGCCTTCGAGCGGGCCGTCGACCGGGTAACCGGCGCGGCCCGCGAGCTGCTCGACTCGCTGATCACGCAGGCGCCTCCGCGCGACCGCGGTGCGGAGGCCGCAAAGGCGCGAGAACGCGCGAAAATCCGTTATGGGCGCCAAAAGAAGCAGGCGGGCGTTTACTCATCGCGTAACCGTTCCGAAGCGTAAAGCGCACTTCGCCTCCTAGAGGCAACGGAAGGATACCGAGATGAAACAGACCCGAATCGGATCCGCAGCGTTAGCGGTCGTCATCGCGACGGTGGCGTTTATTTCTTTTGGAGCAGGCTACATGACGAGGCCAAGTCCAGTCGCCGGCGCGTCGTCGTATCCTACCCCGCCTACAAAGGACGGCAACCCCGTGGGGTTCACGTTAACCGAGAAGGCAACCAGTGTAAAACCGTCGGGGAAGCCGCCGAGCTGCCTTACCACCGCCGCGACTTGCAATATAACCGTCTCGCATTCAACTCAAGCTGCATTCACATGCACGTCCGGTTACTGTGCAGCGTACAGCGGCAAGGTTACTCTCAAACTGATATGGCCCCACGAGCCCCCTAGCCAGCACACATATAACACCTACAGCCTGATATCCTCACCGTAGAGTCTCGCGGGCAACAGCAGCTGCAATCGACGATTGAATGCCGGCAAAGGCGCGCTCGAGGCGCCGTTGCCGGCATCCTCCTCGCTGCGGTGCTCGCTTCGGCCGGATGCTCGCGCGCCACCGGTCCGGCCCGATATGCTTCGCCTCACGAGCTCCGAATAGCCGACGAAGCCGATCCATCCTCGCTCGACCCGCTGCTGGCGCACGATCAAGTGACGATCGGCTTGGACTTGCTCTTCGTTCAAACGCTGGTGGGACTCGACGCGGCGAATCGCCTCGTCCCGGTTCTAATAACCCGCGTGCCGACGCGAGCGAACGGCGACATCTCGCGAGATGGGCGAACGATCGTCTACCACTTGCGCCGCGGCGTCCGTTTTGCCGACGGAAAGCCGCTGACCTCAGCTGACGTCGCCTTCACCTTCGCGGCGATCGAGGATCCGCGAAACCCGGTTCTCAGCGAGGATGCGTATCGTCGCGTCAGCTCGTTGACCACGCCCGATCCCCACACCGTGGTCGTGCGCTTACACGCTCCGTGGAACGCAGCCGTTCGAGAACTCTTCGCGCAATCGGACTTCGCCTTCGGCATCCTTCCCAGGCACGCGTTTGCAAGCACTTCGTTGCGGGGCGCACCGTGGGAGGAGCACGCCTTCGGCACGGGACCTTTTCGCGTGACGCAGTGGCGTCGCGGCGATCGTATCGTGCTCGAGCCCAACCCATACTACTCCCCTCGGCCGAAGCTGACGCGCATCGAGTTGATCATGATTCCGGACTTCAACGCGGCTTTGGTCGCGTTACGCTCCGGAGAGATCGATCTCGCTCGAGTCTTATCGTCACAGGCCTTCGAGGCGGCGTCGCTTACGGGAATTCGGACGGTGGCGACTCCGATCAACGGTACCGATATGCTCGCGCTGCAGACCGCCGCGGCACCGACCGACGATCTGCGAGTCCGCCGGGCAATCGCCCAAGCGCTCGACGTCCCCCAGATCGAACGGCTGTTCCATGGCCTCTATCCGCGGGCCGCGACCTTTTTACCGCCGGTCTTCGAGTGGCACGATCGAAATCTCACGCCGGTCGCACACGACGAGCCGGCGGCGAATGCAAATCTGGATGCCGGGGGTTGGCATCTGGAACGCGGCCTGCGCACGAAGAACGGCAAACCGCTTCAAGTACTCTTCGTGACGGCGAGCGGCAGCGCCGCCGGCGTGGCCCCGATCGTCCAGCGCGAGCTTGCAGCGGTAGGAATCGACATGCTCGTCAAGACGTTTCCGACGACCGATTTCAACGCCCCCGCGGGCCCGATTCGCAGCGGCCGGTTCAACCTCGCGCTGCAAGAATGGATCGGCGGCGCGGATGCCGAGCAAAGCGTCGTCTTTTCGTGCGCTCAAGCCCATGAAGGCGACAATATCTCGCGCTTCTGTGACCGCGACTTCGAGCAGGCCTTCCGGGATCAAGCCGTTACCTCCGACCCGCGGCGCCGAGCCGCCGATTTTCGAAGGTTGCAGCGCGTCGTCTACGATGGTCTTCCCGCGGTAACGCTGGACTACCCGAACTACTTTGACGTC
>DATGGV010000029.1:0-45333 GCA_035308305.1 Candidatus Cybelea sp.
CCCCGAAGGCATTGCGGTTGTTGCTTAGTCTCAAGATTCCGGCTTCGAAAGCACGGGAGCAGATTGAACGTGACGCGCTGCTCGCTGAGGCATTTGCTCGAACGAATGATCTTGAATCAGCTGACACCAGATTGAGCGCGGCCCTGGAAACGGCTCGGCGCCTAGGAGACGCAGAGTTCGTCGCAATGGTCGGCTATCGCGCCGTGCGACGGCACCTCCAAGCGGAGGACCCGGCGTCGGCTCGTCGCGCGCTGGAGTTGGCTCGAAAGGGTCAGTCGCGCAAAGCCCAAGTCTACGCCCTTCATGCCGAGGCGCTAATTCTTTCCTACGAAGAGCGCGTCAGAGATCAGGCCGAGCGGCTGATCGAGCTGCTGCGCTCGATCGATCCCCAAACGACCGATTTCGTCAACCTGCGAGCGTGGGGAACCCATAACCTCGCCGTCCTCGCGCGCGAACTCTACATTCCCGATGCGGTTCCCGAGATCGAACGACAGCTCGGCGGCCTTCCCTGGCCGGCCGACTTCGCTCAAAACCAGTTTCAAGCGCTCAAGGCGTTGGCGTGGGCCAAGGCGCTCCAAGGGGACTACTTCAACGCATTTCGCCACCTCAAGGCGGCCTCCGAAGTCGCTGATACGACGGCGTGGAAGGTCGTGGCGGGCTGCGATCGCGCCTATCTCGCGCGCGCCTTCGGCGAGCACCGCTGGTCGAGAGTCGAGCTCGACGAGGCCGAGCAGCTCGCCAACGGCGTCGACTGGCACGCGACGCTCTCCGAGGAGCGCATGGGCCTGCTGTTGCTCGCCGAGCTTTTCGGCGAGATCGATACGGCGCGAGCGGCGATGTATCTCGCGCGGTATCGTGAACTTGGAGATGTCAAGTCTCCGCTGTTCTACCGCCACGACGCGCGCCGCAACGCCTTTGCGCAACGCTCCACCGGCGTCGTCGAACTGGGACTCGGCAACAAGAAGCGCGGCCTAGCCGAGCTTCGCGAAGCGCGCAAGGTCTTCGAGCGCTTCGGCTACGACTTTCGCGTCGCGCGGTGCCTGGTGGATGAGTTCGGAGCCACCGGCGACCAGGATCTGCTTCCGATTATCGAAGAGAAGCTGCGCAACTATCGGCAAAGCTGGTTGATGACGCAGCTGCGCGCGCGACTGGACCGGCCCGAAGTTCCCCTTCCGCCGATGCAGCGCAAAGTTTTCGCGGAGGTCTGCGCGGGGAAGTCGACGGCGGAGATTTCACACGCGTTGGGACGCAGCGAGTACACGATCAGCAACCATATCAAACAAATCTTTAAAACCTTCGAGGTACGAAGCCGCGCGGCACTCGTGGCCGAAGCCGTGCGCCGCGGCCTGGTAAGAAGCGGCTAAGCCCTATTGCCCTTGATTTGGGGGGCTTATGGCAGCGTGAAGGGTCACGGTTGCATTTTGTACGGCGACGTCGAGAAGCGCTCTGGACTCCTGTCCGATCAAAGAAGCTAGTATAGACGCCGTCACGGCTGCCGTTGCCGTCACGTTTCCGATACCGGTTACATTGAGCAATTGATGAAGCGGTAGCGAACGCGACAGGCGAATTGCCGTCAGGATGTCCAATGCCAGGCCGATTACTCCAAAAAGCAGCAGAAGGTGCAGGCTCTCCGAAAGCGCCTCGTGGGTGCTGTACTGGAGAAAGTCATACGGAAGCAAAGCGATGCATAACGCAAATGCAACGACCAGCCCTTTTGTTGATGCCATATTTCCACGAAGGTACGGCAGCGTGAAACCGAGTGCAAATCCTGCGGGCACCGCCCGTAGCATCGTCAGGGCGAGGGCCGCGAATGAATCGAAAATGACCATGTGCCCGTCACTAAAGGCGGCCAGTATAACGTGCGATTGGAACAAGGCCATCGCCACGCCCGCCAACAAGCCGAGAGCGGCCCCCCATCTCCCGTTTTCGAGCAGCGACTTACCCGGCCCGAACTCGTAACCCAATATCCATTTCTCGTAAGCCGCGCCAGGTCCTAAATCGTTTGCGAGGTCGTTCTCAAAGGCCTCAAGGTCAGCCCGCCGTTTTTCGTACGTGGCGCGGGAGATCTGATTGTTCAAGAACGAGTCTCTTAATGCCAATTGTGCGGACGCCGCCCGCCGAATGTCTTTCAAGCTGGCAACGTCACTTGCGGCAACGGCGTTCTCGTCGCGATAGGCCACGGCAGCATCGATCTCGCAGATTCGCTCGGAGCGAATTGCTATGAATCGAATCGCCAAGAAAGAAAAAATCAGGCCGATGGGAATGCCGATAAACACGTAGCTGTACCCGACGCATAGGACGGTCAGAAAGAGAGCGAGCCTTCCCTCTCGCTTCTCCCACGGATGACCCGTGGGGTTAGACACGCCCGGCAGCAGCATCGTTACGGCAAAAAGCAGCGGCGCTAAACTTTTCGCGAATTGAGAGACCTCAACTGCTATGTTTATCGGCAAGTACAAGCCGATAGGATGGAGATCGTCGGGTAGAACCGTCGGTGAAATAACGATGGCGCAGATGCCTAAGAATATTAGGGACGCGGTAAGAAGGGTGAAGCGGAGGATGCGGCGTTGCGTCAAGACCGTTACAAACACGTCGGGCCGAAACTGGATTAATAAGAGCGCGAAGGCGAGCGAGCTGCATGCAGCTCGCAGCTTGAGGAGCGTACTCCAGTGTACGCTGAGGTCGAACAACGATGATGGGCAGGCAAACGATGGCGGACAGGTAAACGAAAGATAAGTCGCGGCCACGATGACGACGCTGGAGGCAACGATCGTAAACGCAAACGGCTTGAAAGCGCCGGGAACGTCGAAGCGCTTAAAGAAGTACGCACCAAGGATCAGGACGGCACCAACCGCACATGCCACGACGGCGCCGTAAAAAACCCAGGGCGGCAGATTTGGCAGCCAAGCGACCGGACCGCGCGGGAAAAGAAAGCTGAGACGAACCAATAGGTTGATGCACGTATCGGCCAACAGTATTCCGAGAAGTGCCGCAACCCCGTTGCATTCACGTCCCGAGCGAAGAACGAAAAAAAGACCCAGTATGAGCGCTGCAAGAACGAGAATTTGCAGGATGCCTACCGGCAAGTTCCAAGGAGACCACGGAGAGGGAGGCGCTTGTCGTAAGATCGTGCGAATGTCGGTGACGGTCTTAGGAGTATCTCGCACCAAAGTTAAGTGATAGTTGTGAGCAGAAGACAAGCTGCCGTACCAAACGGCGGTGCCGTTTGGCCAAAACGTCGAGGGCAGTTGAGTGCCGCGACCTTCGGTGTTATCGTCGAGAACGGCATAGTCGCTAACGCTGAAGCCGCTGACGCTCAATACTAGAGTTTGGTTGCATCCGCCGAGGCGCGTCTTCCCGTCGTTGGCCGCAGCCTCGCAATCGGGCGTTCGGCCACGATCGCGGCTCCTAGTAGAAGTCGGATAACTGAGCCACGGGCTTGCGGGTTCGTTGATGATAAGGTTTTCGTCCTGCCCGAAGAACGAAGCGCTGGTATCACCATTGACGATGATCAGCGTTTGGCCAGTACTTGGGTTTTCAAAAAGCTGCATCCTTGGTTTTAGCGAGCCGAGCCTGACGTACGTGTTTACGGTTATGTCCAAGACCTTGCGAAGGAAGGTGCTTTGCGACAGCCCGCTGTGCAGCGCTTGAACGAGGGTAGCGTTTGCGGGCAATCCGATGACGGCGCTATATCGGAGGCTGTAAGGCGAGATCCAGAGATGAACGACACGTGAAGCCGGTGCTTCCGCCAGGGACGAAAGAACGGTTGCACGCCGCCTCGGATTCGACCAGCGGGCTCCCACCGACGTGTTTACGGTTACGGGCGCCGCAAGGAACGTTGCGTTTGGGGGAAACCGAATAACCGTGCTAATTCGAAGGTCGTCCGGTAATCTGGCAGTATGCGCAGCGCGTGGCACGAGTCTCGCTTCTCTAGACGACGACGGCAAAGTCGCAGGTATCGACTTTTTGACGGGCTGATCGCAGCCCCCAGAGTTGCCCTTTTCGAGATCGTCCGACGTGGGCTGGTAGCAGAGTTTAGCGTTCCCCCAAGTTGGTTGCTCCAGCATTTGCGCACTCAAGGCGACGATGCGACTGCCCTTCACCGCAGTTGGGACTTGCTGGGGCATGGTAACGTCGAAGCGGCATTTATTCGCGCAGGCGGCTTCGGGAGCTGAGAAAGGCGTACGCATCGCTTGCGGAGGCTGACTATTGACGTGTTCGTCGACCGGCACACCGTCGATAAAGAGGACGACGCGAGCCGGGAATGTCGTCCGGCCGCTAATGTTCGTCAGGAATCGGTTATGGTAGTGCGCGACCACCGATGTTTTTACAAGCAACGATTCGCTGTTTGTATAGTGCGTGGCGGCGGACCGGGTTGAAATCGTTACCGCCAGCGTAAAGAGAACTGCGGCCAGAACCACAATGACTGCAGCGACCTGAAGGGGCGCGAATGAGTTCCGAAGTTTTGCGACCAAGGCACCTCCGAAGAGCCGCTCCATGGTGGCCGATCGCCATTCGAATTCTGCGGAGAAGGGTCTTGCCCTGCGCTTCTTTTTCGCTTTCGGCGATACACGATGCGAGCAGAGAGCATGTCAAGAGAAAAGGGAGAGCGTCCGGAGAATCTGTTGCAAAGGGACGCGGATAGTATGGTCGCGTCAATATGAAGGGCGACTTCACTCGCGTTACGTTCGATCCGGGCCGTGAGTTCTATCGCGTCCTCATGCAACAGGGGCGCCTTCAGCTCGACGCGGACTGGAACGAACAGATCGCGATCCTTCTGCACCGGTTCGAAACGTTGGCAGCCGACGTGTTCGGAGCTCACGGTGGCCCGGCGACCGAGTGTGGTTTTGCCGTCTTTCAGGATAATAAGGGCATCTGGATAAGCCGCGGTCGCTACTACGTCGAGGGGCTTCAGTGCGAGAATCACGACGTACTCAAACTCGAGCCGCCCCAGAGCGCGAAGAGCGGGCAGTCTCAAGGGGCGTACCTCGTCTACCTGGACGCCTACGAGCAGTATATTGCCGCCGCACAGGATCCCTCGATAACCGACGTCGCGCTCGGCACGCTCGACACGGCAGGTCGCACGCGAATCTTTTGGACTGTGGCTTATTGGCCGATCGCCGGCAAAGGGTCGGCGGACCAGGCCTACTGGAACCGCGAGTGGGAACAGGCGCTTCCCGAAATCTCTGCCTCGGGTCGTCGCGGCCTGCTGCAAGCGCGTGTTTCGTCGCAGTTCGGGTACACCGGATCGCAGAACCAACTCTATCGCGTCGAAATTCAGCAAGGCGGAACGTACGCCGGCGACGGCCTCGTGACATGGAAGTGGTCGCGTGAAAACGGCTCCGTCGCGTTCGCAGCCGGCATCGCGGATGCTTCCGTCCAGGTCAAAGGCGGCGCTGCGGCCATCGGGGCCTTCTCCGTAGGCGACTGGGTCGAGATCGTAAGCAACGCGGACGTCGAGGACAGCATGGTCAAACGACCGCTCCACCAAGTCGTTAAAGTGGACTCGAGCAGTGCGACGCTCACGCTCGATGCATCACCTGGAGCCGTCGACCTCACTGCGTCCCCAATCGTGCGCCGCTGGGATCAGCGCGCCGGCTCTGACCAAAGCGATCCCGGCTCCTCCGACGGATGTTTGCCGCTGCTCGAGGGCCAGTGGTTGCCGATTGAATCGGGAATCGAGGTGTCGTTCGGTCCGCCAAAGGCCGGCGACCCCGCTCACCAATATCGCGGCGGCGACTACTGGGTGATTCCGGCACGTGCGGTCACCGCAGCGATCGAGTGGCCGAAGAACGGCGATCAAATACAATCACTGCCGCCGCGCGGGGTCAAGCATCGATACGCCCCACTCTCGGTCCTCGTCGCCGGCGACGGTGGCTTCAAGCCGGTCTACGACTATCGAATTCGTTGTAAGCCCCTCTCGATGGCGACGTGAACGAATGCCCTCGTTGCAAGAATCTCAACGCGGCAGATGCCACGGTCTGTTCTTCGTGCGGAGCTCCACTTGGCGCGGTGGCACCCGCGTTGCCGGAGGAGCCTTCGCTGCCCGTCGCGCCGGTGACGGAGCCGGAGTTTGGCGGCTCTGAAGGCGAGACCGAGACACTTGGCGGTTCCGAGGCGGAAGAGCCGCCTCCAGAGCCCGAGCCGGTGCCTGCGCCGCTGCCCATACCGTCGGCGGAGCCAACCCCGCCGGTAACACAAGGAACGCCGCCTGCAGGCGGACGGAGCGGGTTGATTCGCAACGTGCTCATCGTCGGCGCGGTTGCGTTGCTGGCAGCGCTGGCGGCGTGGGTTGTTCTAGCCAAGCCATTCGACCACGGACCCTCTAAAACGGTCGCGGTTACAAGCTCGCCGCCGCTTCCCACGACTGTGGTCTCTCCTTCCCCAAGTGGGGCAGTCACGCGACCGGAACCGGTGCACAAGACGCTTAGAACGTCTCTCGTACGCCATGTCGTCGTGGCGACGAAACCGCCGCCCACGAAACCGCCGCCCACGCCGGTGCCGGCCACGCCGGCGAAAGCCGTCGTAACGGAACCACCGCCCACGCCGAAAAAGCCTCCCGCACCACCAGCGGCCAAGGTTACTATCGATAATTTCTTTGCGGTGCGCACGCTCCCGCGGCGGGTCTGCGTTCGGTATAAGGTCGAGAACGTAACGTCGATCGAAATTACAAACCAAGCCACTGGAGCGACGATCTACACCCGAAACCTCGATGTTGCCAACGGCAGAGTGGCCGAGAGTCTCCAGCCAATCTGCCTCAGACGGGGAGCGACTGTCCTGGAGTACGAACTGCAGGCCTCTGGGCCTGCGGGGGAGGCCGTGAGACCGATATTCCTACAGCCGCGCGAGCCTGTCAAAAAACAGGGCACTCCCCCATGATCTCTCGGCGCAAAACCTCGCTGCAACATGCTCCAAACTCTGTTTACCGACCAGCTTGACCGGGCGTCTAGCTAGTGATAGCCTGTAAGCCCTTTACCAAGTGAGGCTGACCGAGATGGCCCCTCTTAAGGAAGCAGAACGGGTGGAAACCGTTACGCTGCAGTTTCGATTCTTAGGAGCTTTCGGCGTTCGCTGCGGCGGCAAATGGCAGTGCGGTCCGGCTCCAAAAAAGGGCCGGGAGTTCATCCAATACCTCGGTGTCTATCCACACCGAGTCTCCACGAGGGACGAACTGGCCGCGGCCTTCTGGCCCTCACTCGACTTCGAGGCAGTGAGCCATCGAATCCACCTTGCGGCCAGCGGCGCTCGCGTGTTTCTTCGCCAACTCTGCGACGGTGCAGAAGCGCTGGAGTGCGTGGGGAGCGGCTACAAGTGGAGCACCGAGGTCCAGGTCGTTTCCGACGTGGCGCAGTTTATCCGGCACACGCGACTGGCGACGATCGAGAGCCTGCATGCGGCGATGGATCTTTATGGGGGAGACTTTCTCGCAGGCGAGACGGCCGATTGGCTGCAGCCCATGCGCGTCAGGATCGCCTCTGCGAGAGCCTCTGCCCTGGAGACCATTATCGAGGATTTGCTAAGCCGCGAACAATACGCGGCAGCGCTTTCTTTCGGACTGGATCTCGTCGACGCGGAACCCGGAAGTGAGAACGGAACGCGCTTGGTAATGAGATGCTTTGCCGCGCTGGGCCAACGAACTCGGGCCCTTGAGCAGTACAATCATCTTAAGACGTACCTTGCCGAGCAGATCGGTGCGGAGCCTACCGACGAAACGAGGCAACTCGCCCATCGGCTGATTGGGAGACTCGTCGCGTAAAACGGCGGCGACTGCGGCCGTTTTAATCCGATTCTTCTAAGCGCAGTCCGAGCATCTGCGCCATGTGGATTAACGTGTCGGTGCCCTGGAAATGGGCGACGCTGCCTGACGCATGCGTGATCGTTCCGCGCACGACCATCGGCCCTTCACGCCACACGCTGAGCACAACGCTCGATCGTTCCCCTGCGAGCTTCTCCGTCTCGTCAAGGGGCGTCATGACAAGTGCAATCCCGCGCCGGGCCGGCTCGATTTCGATCGTCATCGCTAGCTTGGACCGGACCGAAGCTCGCTGAGCTGACACGCAAGGTAAACTACACCCCAGCGTTCTCGCGCCACTCTCTGAACGAGACGGGCGCATCGAGAGTCCTGGGAGAGCGCGCCGAGAGATTCGAGACCTAGCGTGGTGTCAGCGTCCTGCCTGGCACCTGAACGTTTACGGCGTGGAGTTGTTATGTCAGTTACGGTATCGTACCCCGGAGTCTACGTAGAAGAGATTCCAAGCGGCGTCCACACAATTACTGGGGTCGCAACATCGATCACCGCTTTCGTGGGCGGCGCGCAGCGCGGCCCGGTGAACGATCCGGTCTCCGTCTTTAGTTTCGGCGACTTCGATCGGACCTTCGGCGGGATGACGGCCGACCTGCTCCCAGGGACGACCGTTCCGCTTTATTCGATGGCCTTCGCGGTCAACGACTTCTTCCTCAACGGAGGCAGTCAAGCCGTCATCGTGCGCGTCGTAGCCGATGCTGCGGCGTTGGCGGCGGCAGCGCCCGCTGCCGCGCCGGCGGGGAAAGCTGCGCCTGCGGCCGACGCCGCAGCCCCGGCGCCGGCAGCCCCGGCGCCCACCCCGGCCGGCGCAGCGCAGATTCCGCTCGGGGCTACGCTTACGCTCGCCGCATCCAGCCCGGGGTCGTGGGGCAACAATCTCAGCGCAACGGTCGATTTGAAAACGCGAGATCAGACGAACAAGAACCTATTCAACCTGACGGTAATTGAGACCGATCCCGTTTCGGGCCAGACCGTTACCACCGAGACATTCTTCAACCTTTCAACGGCCGCGCAAGACCCAACGTATGTCGCTAGCTACCTCGCGCAGAACTCCCAACTGGTAGTCGTCAATGGCGTCGTAGGGGCGGCTCCCGCCGCCGGGACCTACGATGCCACAGCTAACAGCGGAAACGATGGGCCGCCGGTGACCGACGCTCAGTTATTCGGTGGCAATCTGCAGGCGAATAAGCAGGGCATCTACGCGCTCGACAAGACGGACATCTTCAACCTGCTCGTGATTCCTCCGTACAAATCGCCAATGGCGACCGCGGACCTGGTCCCGCTTATCGAGAACTGCGTAGCCTACTGTCAAGCGCAGCGGGCATTTCTGCTCGTCGACCCGCCGGATGCGTGGGATAACTCAAATCCATCGCTCGCATTAACAAACTTTATCGAAAGCGATTTCGGAAAGTTCCATGCGGCGTCGGATGCTCCGAGTTACGCCGCGATCTTCTACCCGAGGCTGCAGAAGCCCAACCCAATGATGGGAAATCAAATCCAGGTATTTCCGTCATCGGGAACGATCGCCGGCATCTTCGCGCGGACCGACGCTCAGCGGGGCGTCTGGAAAGCGCCGGCCGGCATAGACGCGACGCTCGCGGGCGTGACCGGTCTTACGGTTTCGCTGAACGACGGCGATAACGGGCTTTTCAATCCCCTCGGAATCAACTGTTTGCGGACGTTTCCGATCATCGGCTCCATCGTCTGGGGATCCAGAACTCTCGACGGCGCCGACGTCATGGCATCCGACTATAAATATATCCCGGTACGCCGCTTCACGCTCTTTCTCGAGAGCAGCCTCTACCGCGGCACGCAGTGGTGCGTCTTCGAGCCCAACGACGAACCGCTCTGGTCGCAGATCCGCCTCAACGTCGGCTCGTTCATGCAGACCCTGTTCCTTCAAGGTGCGTTTCAAGGCGGTTCGGCGAGCCAGGCCTACTTTGTGAAATGCGACAGCGAGAGCACCACCCAGACCGACATCAACAACGGAATCGTCAACATCGTCGTCGGCTTTGCACCGCTCAAGCCGGCCGAGTTTGTCGTCCTCCAGATTCAACAAATGGCCGGACAGACCCAGAGCTAGCGAGGAGTTCATGGCAGAATTTACCGTAAATCCTACGCGCTTCGACCCATACAAGAACTTCAAGTTCAAGGTCAAGTGGGACGGTCAGTACGTTGCGGGCGTTAGCAAGGTAAGTGCTCTAAAAAAGACGACGGAAGTGGTGAAGCACCGGGAAGGCGGCGACCCTAGCACGAGCCGCAAGTCGCCCGGGAAGACCGAGTACGAGGCTATCACCCTCGAGCGCGGCGTCACCTTCGACGTCGCTTTCGAGCAATGGGCGAACAAGGTCTGGAACTACGGCGGCGCTCCCACGAACGAGGTTTCGCTCGCGGATTTTCGCAAAGACATCATCCTCGAGGTCTACAACGAAGCCGGGCAAAAAGTCAAAGCCTACAATATCTATCGCTGCTGGGTATCGGAGTTTCAAGCGACTGCCGACTTCGATGCGAACGCAAACGCGGTTTTGATCGAGCACATCAAACTCGAAAATGAAGGCTGGACGCGCGATCAGTCGGTGACGGAGCAGAAGGAACCAACGTTCACCGTCCCGTCGGCCTAAACTCTCATGCCCAAACTGGACGGGGCGGCAATCCTTTCCATTTGGGAACGCGGTGCGGCACAGTCTCTAGGCGAACGTGCGCTTACGATCCTCGCCCTCAACGCGACGGCGCCCGAGGATGCGCGCGCGATGTCCGTGGGCACGCGCGATGCCGAGTTGTTGCGGGTCCGACGTCTCTTATTCGGCGATCGCATCGAAGCCATGACGGCGTGCGAGGCCTGTGGGGAGGAACTCGACGTCTTGCTTTCCGTCGAAGAACTGCTCCGCGGGGCACCTGCTCCGGTCGTCGACGAGGTGTTCGCCGACGCTAACGGGCGACTCGTGCGTTTCCGCATTCCGGGCGCCGGCGACCTCGCCGCGCTGCGGGGTGTCGACGACGTAGAGTTCGGACTTGCGCTGCTGGCTGACCGCTGCCTGTCGTCCACAGACGGTGAGGGAGCGCCGGTATCGCTGGAGGATCTTTCACCAGAGATCGTCGCGGCGCTGGAAGATCAGCTCGCGGCGGCCGATCCCGGCGCCGAGATGCGGCTCGTCAGCACGTGCCCCGCATGCGGCGCACAAAATGACGCGCTGTTCGACGTTCCATCGTACCTGTGGAAAGAGATGCACAGGCTGGCGAACGACGTGCTCTGGGACGTGCATACACTTGCGAGGGCCTACGGCTGGGACGAGCAAACGATCTTGCAGCTTAGTCCTCTCCGCAGGCGCTTCTATCTGGACGCGCTCGAACGGTGAGCGGCTTTCTGCGTCGTCTCGTGGCGCGCACGATCGGACAGGCGAACGTCGTACGACCCCGGCCCGTCCCGCCCTTCGCGGTAACGCTCGATCTTCCAATCGATTCCTCGTACGCCGATTCGTCGTACGTTGATTCGTCGTCTGCGGTGCCGGGTGCGGTCGGCTCTGAGGCGGAGCGATTCGACGGTAAGACGATCCTGCGAGATCGTGCGCACGCGCAAGGCGAACGGAGCGACGACAACCTGTCCCCGCCGCATGCGCCGGCAGCGTCCCTCGAGCGCCGCGAGGCGGGCGACGTCTCCGCGCGCCAGGATTTGCGTGTCGAAAGCACCTCGACGCGCGACGATGACGCCCTCGGCCAACAAGTTGTACGAGCGCAGCGCGCGACGGCCTCGGTTTCGGCGCGCGAAGACCCGGCGCGCGAAGGCCCGGCCCGCGAAGTTACGGATCAAAGCTTTCGGGAAGCGAATCGCATCGCGGTCCGGGACAGCGGTGCGGTCCCGGGGCGAGGCGCCGACGAGACCGAACGCCGGGCGCGATCCGATGAGCCACACGTTGCGGATGCCTCGCGAACTCGCAGCTCACGCACTTTCGATCCTGACGATAGGCGTGGTGTCGCGCGATCGAGGGAGGTCTTTGACCCTTCGCCGCTCGCGCCGGCGCTGGCCGGACCTCGTGCGGCCGCCCGTGAGGCCGAAGTGGTCGGCTCTCGTAGAACTCCGGATCGTTCGCGCTTTGATCCTGAACCCGAGCCCGAGGCGACGGTCGTCAATGTGACGATCGGACGCATCGAGGTGCGATCCCCCGCCGATCCGCCGCCGGCGCGGACGTTCCGGCGCGAGGCGGCGGCCGCGCCGCAACCGCGCGATACGCTCGATGCGTATCTCCGGGCGCGCAGCGGTTCGAAGCGATGAGCAACTCGCTCGCGATCGCCGCGGTCACGGCGACCCTGCGGAACCTGCTCACGCAGGGAATTCAGTTGGAGCCGAACCTCGTCGATACGACCGTCACGACGATGCTCCCGGATCGTGCGCGAGCGAGCAGCGATACGGCAAACCAGGTCAATCTCTTTCTCTATCAGGCAACTCCGAATGCGGCCTGGCGCAATCTCGACATGCCGACGCGGGTTCGTCCGGGTGAAACCGGCAATGCGCCGCTCGCACTCAACCTTTACTACCTGCTCACTGCGTATGGGCGCGACAACGATCAGAGTCAGCCGTTCAGCCACGAGCTGCTGGGCCGCGCGATGAGCATTCTGCACGATCACCCCGTTCTCGGCCAGGATGAGATCCAAGCAGCGCTTCCCGGCAACGACCTGTACACCCAGATCGAGCGGATCCGGTTCACGCTTCAGCCGCTTGGCGTTGAGGAAATCTATCGCTTGTGGACCGGCTTCCAGACGCCCTATCGCACGTCGGTCTCGTATGAAGCGACCGTGGTGCTGATCGACAGCTCGCTGGCAACGATTGCGGCGCTGCCGGTCTTGACGCGTGGCCGGCCGGCATACTTCAACGGAGCAAGCGATGGCGGGGCGGTCGTCCTTCAGAACGTGTTGCCGCCGGCGATTGCGGCAATACTTCCGAATGCCTCCGCCGTTTTTGGACAAACACTGACGCTGCAAGGCAATAGTCTCGCCGGAGACTCGGTCTCCGTCTCGATCGCGTCGCCGTTGCTCGCAGCGCCGGTCGTCGTTGCCGCGGTAAGCGCAACGGATAGTGCGGTGACCTTTGCGGTCCCAAGCGGTCCGCAGCCCGTCCCCAACGCCGCTTCGACTCAGCCTTTTCCGGCGGGACTGTACGCTCTGGGCGTGACGGTCACGCGCACCGGCATGGCGTTTTCATCGAACTCGCTGCCGCTCGCGCTCGGGCCCACGATCACGAGCGGCCTTCCGGCGAGCGTGGCAGCATCTGCAGCCACTGCGACCCTCACGCTCGGATGCGACCCGCCGGTTCAACTGAATCAACGCGTATCGCTTCTGCTCGGCGGAGCGGAGATCGTAGCGAACGCCTTCACGGCGCCCGCAAGCTCGGTCGAGTTCACGTTGGCGAACATTCCCGCTGGAGTGTACTATGCTCGACTGCGCGTCGACGGGGCCGACAGCGCGCTCGTCGCCGATCCGACGCAGACGCCGCCCACGTTTGACCCGCAGAAGCAGCTTACGGTTACGTAATGACCGCCGAGCAGTGGGAGCGCGCGAACGCGCAGTTCTTGACGGATGCGCTCGCATGGCTTCGTGAGCGTTTAGAAGGGTACATCAAGGCGATGCACGGGGGACGCATGCCCGAGGCGCCGGCAACGGGCAGCTCGTCCGAGAAGGCCTCCCCGCCGTCGAAGACGCGCACCGCCCGCGCGAAGAAAACTTCGGCCCAGGCGGCCGCCCCAAAATCGTCGAGCGACCACGTTCCCATCGACGCCAAGATGAGCCCGCCGCCGGGACTCGGGATTCTCGGACAACGGTTCGCTCTCACGCCCTTCGAGCTCGACGTTCTCCTGTTATGCGTCGGATTCGAACTCGACACCCGCATCGCGGGACTCTGTGCACGCGCACACGACGATCCGTCACGCGCATATCCCACCTTCGCTCTCGCGCTCACGCTCTTCGATGACGCGTCCTGGGACGTGACCTCGCTGGAACGGCCGCTGCGCCGGTGGCAATTCGTCGAGGTTGAAAGACGCACGACGTTGCCGCTTGCGCTGAGCCCGTTGCGCAGCGATGCGCGCACGGTCGACTTCGTCAAAGGCTTCAACCGGCTGGACGAGCGGCTTGCCACGCTCATGGTCCCCATTGGTGGACCAGCCGATGCGGCATTGCCGGCTTCGCAAGGCGGGGTGGTCGACCGCATTGTGCTCGCTTTGGGAGATGAAAAGCCGAGGGAAGCCACGACGATTCAATTGGTCGGCCCTGACGCAGACGCTAAAGTACAGATTGCGCGTGCCTCTTCGGAGCGACTCGGTCGCGATGTCTGGATGGTGAAAGCGCCATGGCTCCCCTCTGTCGCGGCCGATGTCGACGAGATCGCTCGCCTGTGGCAACGGGAAGCGCTTCTTTCGATGGCGCTCCTCGCTCTCGACGCGGAGGACGTGAGCGATGATCGCGAGACCGACGCGGCTCGCGCAGCGCGCCGGCTCTTGTCACGTCTCACGACCGACGCCCTCCTCATGACACGATCGGCGTGGCCAAGCAAAGACGAACCATCGACAGTCCTCGAGGTCCAGCCTCCGACTTTGCCCGAGCAGCTCGGCGCTTGGAAAAGCGTTCTCGGCGGTAAGAAAGAAGCGCTAGCATTGGCGCCTCAGCTAGCGGCGCAGTTCTCCCTCGACATTCCGGCGATCGAGCGGATCGCTCATCTCGCGCTTTCCGAGAAAAGCGAGACTCCGGCGGCGGATCGCATTTGGGACGAATGCTGCATAGAATTGAGGCCTCGGCTCGACACACTGGCTCGGCGCATCGACGTGAAGGCGACTTGGAACGATATCGTCCTTCCCGCCGAACAGGATACGCAGCTGACGCAGATTGCCGCGCACGTCCGCGGGCGCTACACCGTGTACGAAGAGTGGGGCTTCGCGCAACGGATGAGCCGCGGCCTCGGAATCAGCGCCTTATTCGCCGGCGACAGCGGCACCGGCAAGACGATGGCGGCCGAGGTCCTTGCCAACGAGTTGCGCCTGCCGCTCTATCGCATCGATCTCTCGGCGGTCGTCAGTAAATACATCGGCGAAACGGAAAAGAACCTGCGAACGCTCTTCGATGCTGCCGATGCCGGGGGATTTATTCTGTTCTTCGACGAGGCTGATGCACTCTTCGGCAAGAGAAGCGAAGTCCGCGACAGCCACGACCGCTACGCGAATATCGAAGTGAACTACCTCTTGCAGCGGATCGAAGCGTATCGCGGGCTCGCAATCCTCGCAACCAACGCCAAGGCCGCCCTAGACGCCGCCTTCGTTCGACGTCTGCGTTTTATCGTCAACTTCCCGCACCCAGCGGTCGCCGATCGAAAACGCATTTGGGAGAAGTCGTTCACGGCAAAGACGCCCGTCGAAAGTCTGGATCTCGACCGCTTAGCGCGTTTCAACGCGACCGGCGGTATCATCCACAACGCATCGCTAGGTGCGGCGTTTGCGGCCGCGACGAACGGGGGCGTCGTTACGATGCCGATGCTATTAACGTCGCTCAAGGCGGAGTACCGCAAGCTTAATCGGCCCGTCAACGAAGCCGAGTTTCGCGACGGTGACGAGTCAAAGGCGCCTAGTGTGCGCTGAGTGCCGCCATCGCGATCTCGATTTCGTCCAGCACGCGCGTTTGGTTGTGCGGCGTCCGGGCTCGAAGGCGTTGCAGCATCGCCGCCGCGGTCGAGCCGCCGATCTCGCCAATAGCACATGCCAGCCGTGCCGCTTCCTCTTCCGAAAGGTCATCGACACTGACCAACGGCGCGAGCCAATCCAGACCCGCTGAGTTACCCAGCGCACCAAGTACTTCGATGATCGTTGCGCGGGCCAACGGGTGACGCAGCAGCGGACCGGCGCGGCGGAGCAGCGCTTCCGGGTAGCGTGGTGCGAGCAACGATAATACGTGCGAGATCTCGTATTCGAACCTGTCCTTGGTGCTGTGAGGGAACGCTCCCGGCGGGGGCGGATGCACGAGAAGATCGAGCATGGCGTCGATCGCGTCTTCGCCGGCAGAAGCTGCCCACGCCGTCTGTCGCGTGTCTGGATCGGTCGGCTCCTGGAACGGCCCGAGCGGCGCGAGGCCTTCAGACAGCACCGCGATTGCCTCGGCGCGGGTCATTGCGTTGCTCCGGCCACCGGGTCGACAACGAGTTCGTAGATATACCGGGTGGTGTTACTGCCAACCCAATAACCCACACCGCCGGCAAGCAGCGTGCCGACCCCATGTGCTGCCCAAGCCCACGGGCCGGCAACATCGGCGGGTGTCCACCACGCGGCGAATGCAGCACCGGCCGCCGTCGCGCCAGCCCAGCCACCAACGCTGGTCAGAAATGCTTTCATGTGATCCTTCGCGCGATAGATCTTGATCAGGTCCGCCGTCACCGCTACTACAATCAAGATTCTTCCGCCGTAACGGAAAGCCGTCCGCACACGACCGGCCCATTTCAACTTAGATGCCAACTTCTCAGCGGCCTCGATCACAACGGGTTCGGCGCCGACGCCTTGTTTGGCCAGTGCATCGACGATCGGCGCGGTGCCGCCTTTCAGACCAATCTTGCTGGCATCGGCAACCACGGCGAACTTGCCCGGGGCGTCGGAAAATTGGCTGCCCGGCTCGAGAATGACCTCTCCGACTTTCTGCTGAGAGGCCGCGACCTGCTCGCCGATGCGCTTCCACATTTGCTTTTCGGTGAACCGCGACAGCACTCGCTCGATGTTCTTGAGAGCACGCTTACTTAGCGCGACGGCCTCGGGGATGTTAAACTTAGCGCGATACTCGGCCTCGGCCTTAACGCGGGTTGGACCTGCTTCGGCATCGCGGATCTTGATAAGGTCGGCTTCCCGAAAGGTCAGTGGATTTGATCCTTTGGCTATCTCGACCTGAACGTTGATGCTCTTGTCCGCGCTGACAGACGTGTAAGGGTTGCCCTCGGTGGTGAACCACGAGCTCCCGCCGAGACCCTCCTGCGGTTTGAATGGCGCCTTACCCTCGGCCATATTGTCGAGCAACTGCAATGCTACGTCCGGCGTGATCGCGCCGCTGCCGCTTGTGACCGGCGCCGGGCCCCGGGGTGAGGCGGTTCCCCAGCCCGCAGAACGCCTGTCCATCTCATCTTCGAGGGCCTCTACCCGGGCCGAGTCGCCCGCCTCGGTGGCCTTTTGCAACTCGGCGCCCAGTTCCGAGTCGGCAAGGTCTGCGACCGGCCGCGCCGGGTCTGGGTCTCTTACGCCACCCGGGAGCGGTTCCGGGCCCGCATCGGGCACCTCGCGGCGCACAGTCTGATTGCCGGCAGGAGCTTGCGAACCGCGCTGCTGGACGGTGTGGACGAGTTCGTGGGCTAGTAGCCGCCCGCCCTCGACTGATGTCGGCCGGTAGCGGCCCGGTGCGAAGACGACGTGTTGGCCGACGGTATACGCCTCAGCCGCCACCGACTTCGCCGTCAGCGCGGCGCGTTCGTCGCTGTGGACCCGTACTTCCGAGAGGTCGTGGCCGAAGCGCGGTTCGAAGAATGTTCGTACTCCCGGCTCGAGCGGCTGTCCTGGTGTACGCAGCACCTGATCGATCGTGGATTGTGCTTCAGCGACATCCTTCACCCCATCCCACCGCTCTTTCTCAAAGACAGCATGCTTCCGGCTCACCACCGGCGGCACCGACACGGGTGATTGCGGGGATGGTGACTCTCGCATCACTCGGTCGGCAATGCGGTCGGCCTCATACTCCAGCGGATCATCAACTCGGCCGATTGCAAGCTTTGCCTGCATGAAGGGCCAGCTAGGAGATGCGGGGAGTGGAGAATTATCGGCGCCGTGGCTCACGGGCGTGCAGGCGAAGTGCGCTGCGAAATGGCTTGAGCGGCGCACGACAGCAAGTTCGTCGTCGGCAGGGTCGCCGAGGCCGGGCTGCTCTTGCAAGCATGACGCTGCGCAGGTCGATTTCGCTGCGTTAGCCTGGGGCGCACGCTCCCGTTTGCGCACCGGTATTGAGGCCTGCCGCACCTATGGATTGTCGGTCCGGATGCTCTCCGCTTGCTCTGCCGTGATCGATGCTTGCCGTTACGCGCTAGAATTTGATCGGCGGGAGCTGCACGACGCCGGGAGTCGGCGGCAGATCGTGTTTCGGGCCCATATCCCAGTTTTGCGGATTATCCGGGCTGCCACGGTTATCCGGATCGGGACCCTTCGTGTAGTCCGATGGCTTCTTTTCGAGCAACTCTAAAAGCTTCGAGAGGATGGCCTTAACCTGGGGCGGGAGGGGACCGATGTCGATTGCACCCCCTAGAACTTTTGTGATCAGGCCCTTGGCAGCGGCGTGCGTGCCGCTTTTGATTTGATCGTACAACCACGGCGGAAGATGCGGCTTGAGCCCACGCAGGTCGTGGTCAATTTGTGCGTTCAGCGCATCGTATGGCGACTTGTCCGACGGATTTTTGATGGTCGGCAGTTTCGTAGTGCTCCCGGGAGTGAGGCTTGGCGTCAACGGCGTCAATCCACCGGAGCCGCCGTACGGCGAAGTCGGACCGGTAATCGGCGGAGTCGGTGTCGATCGCAGGTCCGGAACTCCCATCTGCGGCATGCGCGGGCCCGTTGTTGGTTCGAACTGAATTGCGGCGCGACGGTTCTGCGGCTCCGCCGCCATGGAAGGGACGAGCAGCTCATGCTTTCCCTTGCTTTCGACATCGATCACATCGGCGTTTATGCCGAAACTTGCGAGCTCCGTCTTCACGGCGTTTGCACGATCCAGCCCCAGCGCGTCGTTGCGTTCTTCGCCGCCAAGGGCATCCGTATGGCCGGTGACGTGGATGCGCGAACCGGGAAACCGCCGCAGCAGCGTGAGGAGCCGTCCCGCAAGTTGCCCGAGCGATGCACGCTGCGCCGGTGTAATCTCCGCTTTGCCGAGTGCAAAGCGATCGATTGTGCCAGAGCCCACGACGCGCGCCATCATCGGATCCGCCGTCTCGGCGAGCGAAGTGCCAAGATCGAGCTGGCCTGGCGGCGGTGCGCGGAGGATCGTGGGAGTCGTGACGCGAGCGAGTTGGTCAACATCGCCGCGCGCGGCCGCCGACGCGCTTCGCTCTGCTTCTTCGCCCCGAGTCCCGACGCGCGGAATACCGCCCGCGCTTTCTGGAGCAGCTTGGAGTGTGTGGAGCGCTTCGTGCTCGAGCAGCGCACGGTCGCGAGGGTCACGCAGCCGGTCGCCACTCGAACGGAAGACGACGTGGTTCCCTAACGAGTACGCCGCGGTATCTAAGTCCGCGGCACTCCGCTCGGCGTGCTGCCCGACGTGGATGCGCACGTGGGCGAAATCGTGCCGGAAGCGCGTTTCGAGATGCCGGCGCTCCGGCGCGGGAAGCAGGTCGCCGCGAGTCGACGTAACCTGCAGCGCGCGGACCGAAGAATGTGGGCCTGCAGCAACGACACTCCGTGCAATCATGCGGCGAGCGTCGTTAGGAGTTCGCGTATCTCGGGATCTGATTCAAGCGGCAAGAGCGCTCGAACCGCGTCGGCCTGCAGACAGCCGGTTTGCCACGCAAGGTGCACCGCATGAAAGCGTATTCTTCGGTCCGCGCTGCGAAGCAACGGCATGAGAATATCGCATCGATCAAATCCTCCGACTTGCCGTAAAGCAACGAGCGCCGACAGGACCACGAGCGTGTTTTCGCTCTGAAGAGCTTCGGAAAGTGCTTCAAGAGCCCAGCGGGTGGGATGTCGCAAGAGCGCATTTGCAGCCGCTTCGCTCACGCCCTCCGGCCCAGCCTCGAGCTTTGCGCGGAGGACGTCGGCTGCGTTCTTGCTGCCAAATGTCGCGAGCACATCCATGAGCGCCGGCAGGTTCGTTGCGTCTCCCGACTTGACAATCTGAGAAACTCGTTCCTCGGCGTCACTGCCGACGGCGATGAGTCTTCGCACGTACTCCTCGCGCACGCGCAAGGAAGCGTCGTCGCCGAAAGGACTCTGGACGAGCGAGATCAAGCTCGCGATCTCATTTGCAGACCCGTTCGTCACAGCGTCATTTCAGAATCTCATCTGCCTCGCCGGCCGCGGTAAATGCAGCCCTCACCCCGTCCCGGAACACGTCGATGGCGGCGCCGGAAATTCTGGGGTCGAGCAGCAGGCGCTGGTACAGTCCGCGTACGAGCGCTATCCCAACCTTCGGTTCCCATTGCGATTTGATGATTGCAATACGCGCCTTGGCCCAGGCTGCCGGCTCATAGCCGACGAGCCCTTTTCCGGCGTCCTTTGCCGCGACGGACTTGCTATACGGCAGCGATCGAAGCAGCGCGTATATCTCAGTCTCCTGATAAGCAAACGCATCGACCTCCGTCGAGCGGGCCGTGCTCCCCTCCGCCGGCTTTGTGTAACCCGGAATTTTGCTCTGCGCCTGGTCGAATATTTTCAGATGGTATTCCGAGCCGTACGTCCCGAACTCACGGTGACCGAAGAGCTCGTGCACGACAGTTCCAAGGACGTATCCGGGGTCGGCTTCGGCCGCTCGTACGAAGTCATAGCCGAACACCGCCACCGGGTTCGCCGCACTTCCGGATGCAAACGCGAGCACGCCCGCGCCGCGCTTCTCGATGGCTGCAAAATCCGCTTGGAAGTTTGCTGCAGTCAATTTGAGTTCCGGATGACTTTTGCCGGCGAACGCCACCACCGCGGCGCTAGCGGCCGCTGCCCGTTTAGTCCAGTCCGCTTGCGTGGCCTTGTCCATCGAGTCCCAATTCGCAGTCTTAACCGGAGGGATTGAAGTCTTTGCCACTCGGTCCTGACGTGCTTTCTCTACATCCGCGGCCGTCGGCGCCGGGGGCGGCTTGTCTTTTGGCGCCTTAGCGGCGGCGTCGGCGGCAGCTTTTTTCTTTGCCTCGGCAGTCTCGAATTTGGCCTGTGCGTCGGCCATTTGGTCGTCCGACATCCCGCTCTCCGCGCGTGCGGAAGCCTCCTCCACAAAGCGCAGCATCTCGCGCAGCTCATCGGGATACGTGTTAATTGCCGCTTCTTGAGGAACGGAGCGCAGCAGCCTAGCGAGTCCGCCGTCTTTGAAGGCGGATTCCAGGCGTGCCCGACGAGTCGCCGGCGGCATCTTCTTATACGCGTCGAGAGCGGCTTTCGCATTGCTATCGGAAATCGGGTCTGTGGCGAGGATCATCGAGAACTCAAGCTCTGGTGAAGGCTTGGTCGGAGGCTGGCGGTGAACGGCGCGTCCTCCGAAACGAGGCGAACGCGGCGCGAGCGCCGGCGCTTTGGTAGCGCTCGCTCCGCCGGCTTCGGCTTCGAGCAATGCGGTTTCGCCGTCGCCGCGTCCTTGCGCTTCCTGCACGACGTGGGTCAACTCGTGCATCAGAAGCTTTTCGGTCTGGGGACTCCGTGGCGGGTAAAGATTGGCACCAAAGGCGATATCGTTGTTATTGGTATATGCGAGCGCTCCAAGGGCATCTGCCGACTCGGATGCGCGCCGGTCCGCGTGCACTCGAACGCGCGAAAAGTCGTGATTGAAGCGCGCCTCGGCGCGCTGTCGCGGTGCAATATCTAGCGGTTTGCCGGGGGTGGAAAGAACACTCCCTACGAGCTTCGACCAGGGCCTGCTGCTCTTCCGGATTAGCGAAGAACTACCCACCCAGCGCCCACCCGCCGCCATGCGTCCGGACCTTGTGAATCTCGCGCAATCATGGATCGCCAGTCTATATTCGACCTCTCTCCGAACACTCTTTCGCGTTTCGCGGCACCCAAAAGAGCCTGCTCGGAGAGCCTCCGGAGAGCGTACCGCAATAGTCTACGACGGGCATGGGCTTCCCCAATTCGCCGCTTCTGATTAAAGGCGGGATCGTACTGATCGACCCGAATTCGGGTGCGGTTCAGCGCATCATTGCGCTCCAGTACAACCCGGACACTCTCTCGCGGACCCTCCAAGTGCAGGGTGTCGGCGAGAAGGCAAATCCTTCGGAGGCGCTTCGGCTTAAGGGCCCCGCGATCGAGACGTTCAAGGTGGATGCCGAAATCGATGCCACCGATCAGCTCGAGGTTTCTGACCAGACCGCGGTGCAGGTGGGCCTCTACCCGCAGCTGGCGGCCCTCGAGACGCTCATCTACCCGGCGAGCACCGACCTGATCTCCAACAACAACCTCGCTTCTGCCGGCACGCTGGAAATCATACCCATGGAGAAACCGCTGACGCTCTTTATCTGGAGCCGGAACCGCATCGTGCCGGTACGGCTCACCGACTTCTCGGTCACTGAAGAAGCGTTCGATCCGACGCTGAACCCGATTCGGGCGAAGGTGAGCCTCGGAATGCGCGTGCTCAGCGTGGACGATTTGGGGTTTGATTCTCAGGGAGGCAATCTGTTCATGGCCTACCTCATGCAGAAGGAGCAGTTGGCTTCGATGGCTCCGGCTGCAGCGCTTAGCGCCCTCGGGATCAACTCGATACCATGAGCATGCTGCCGCCGAACAGCGCTCAGGCCAATGCCGCGGGGACGACGTTCCCGCCGAATAGCCGTTACCAGAACGTCCCCACAACGACGTACACGACCCCGTCCGGCAAGACAATCGTCTATCTCCAGCGCCGCTTCGTTCCGTCGCCCAGTCAGTTCGCCACGATTGCAGTGTACACGGTCAAGCTGGGCGACCGGATCGACAACGTTTCGGCACAGGCGTTCGGCGATCCGAAGCTTTACTGGCGCATCTGCGATGCAAATTTGATCATGCAGCCTCCCGATGCCACCGCGACGGTCGGAACGCAGTTGAACATCACGCTGCCGCTAGGCATCCCAGCAACGCCAAGTGCTTAAGGGGATTTACTTAACCATACTCGTGGGGCCCGTGGTGCCGGTGCCGATTCCGAAGGTGGCGCTGGACGCCTTGGAGAGCATTCAGGTCAACGTCTACGCACAGCCAAAGCGGCAGAGCGGTTTCCGCCTCGAGTTTTCGCTCTCCAACAACTCTCCGCTCGAAACGATATTCCTCCTTGCGGGCGGCGCAAGCATCGTACCCTTCATGCGTGTGATTCTCGTAGCCACGATCAACGGTATTCCGAACACGCTCATGGACGGCGTCATTACGAAGGTCGACGTGGCACCCAGCGTAACTTCTTCATATTCGAAGCTCACGATCACCGGCGTCGACCTGACCGCGATGATGGACTTCATTCCCTTCGACGGTTTGCCGTATCCCTGCATGCCGATCGAAGCCCGCGTCGCGCTGATCCTGGCGAAATACATGCTTCTCGGCATCTTTCCGATCGTGATTCCGACGATCCTACCCGACGTACCGATTCCAACGGAGAACATTCCGCGCCAACAGGGCACGGACTATAAGTACATAACGCAGCTCGCGGACGATTGCGGATACATCTTCTACATCACGCCGGGGCCGGCGCCCGGCACGAATATCGCCTACTTTGGCCCCGAAGTGAAGATCGGCGTGCCGCAGTCGGCGCTCAACATCAATATGGACGCGCATACCAACGTCGAGAGTCTCTCCTTTGCATTCAACTCCGAAGGCGCGACCCTTCCGATATTCTTCATCATGCCCGACGCGACGGGGCTCCCTATCCCGATTCCGGTCCCCGTTCCAAGCGTCAGCCTTCTGCAACCGCCGCTCGGCGTTATCCCACCGATTCCCAAGAACTTCGAGATCCTGAACGATACGACGAACCTGAGCTTTGCGCAGGCGGCGATGCGGGGCTTGTCTCTCGCCGGGCGGTCGCAAGATGCCGTGACGGCGAACGGTTCGCTCGACGTCGTGCGTTACGGAAGTCCCCTCTCGGCGCGACAGCTCGTCGGCGTCCGGGGAGCCGGGATGGCTTTCGACGGGTTGTATTACGTCACTAGCGTCACGCACGACATCAAGGCCGGAGAGTATAAGCAGAGTTTCACGCTCAGTCGAAATGCCTTGGTCTCCATCACGCCGAGGGTGCCGGTATGAGCGACAGAAAACAATATTGGGGGAAGTACCGCGGCACCGTGTTCAACAATGTCGACCCCGAGTTCAGGGGCCGAATCTTGGCGATGGTGCCCGACGTTTCATCCCTTCTTCCAACGTCGTGGGCTCTTCCGTGCGCACCGATGGCAACGCTCCAGGGCGGCACCTTCGTCGTCCCCGCGATCGGAGACGCGGTCTGGATCGAGTTCGAACACGGCGACCCGGACTATCCGATTTGGGTCGGCGGATACTGGAGTGCGGTGACGGCGCCGCTCCTAGGCAAGCTCGCCAATCCGCTTACTCCGCCGATGATCCTGAGCACGAAGATGCAAAACGCCCTCGTCGTCAGCGACACGCCGATTCCGCCGATGATCGCTCCCGGCGTGATGATGATGGGGGGACCGGCCTCATATATTTCGGTCAGCCCCGCCGGCATCCAAATCTTCGCGCCGCAGATCCAAATCACCGGAATGACGATCATCAACGCGGGCGCCCTGACGATCGCGCCGTGAGGCGCATCAACGTGCGAATCGACCGCGTCGTCGGCGATTCGCAGTTCGCGCATGCGGGTGCGCCGGCGGCCGTTGCCGAGGTGCTCGCGCAGGCGATCAGGCATGGACTCGCCGCTCCCCGTCCGGCCGAGCAGGGCGAAAACCAGCCCTTGGATCCCGACAAGGTCGTCGCAACGGTCGAGCGCGCCATTCGCACCAGCTTCGGCCGGGCCGCGACCCGCCCGTAGGGCTCTCCGAGAAGGCTCGGAGAACGGTGAGAGAGCGAGGGTTGGGATGATTTTGCCGTGTTTTGCACGCGCATGCGTTCTCCGTCGCGGCGTTCGTGCCGACGCGATAGGTTCTGATGCCTGGCTTTCTCGTGCACCAAGGTGCGGTCGTCATGTGCTCGCATGGGGGACAGGCTCAGCCGGCGGTGCCCGTCCCGACGGTTCTGGTTTCGGGCCAGCCGATCGTTACGATCGCCTCCCCGTATACGATTGCCGGCTGCGCATACCCGCCTCCGCCGGCCGCGAACGGACCGTGCGTCACCGGGACATTCATAACGGCATCGCTCAGCGTGACGTCGTTTGGCCAGCCCGTCCTTTTATTCGACAGCATGTCGGTCTGCGTGACCAGCGGCACCCCGCTCCTCATCGTCGAGACGCAAGTGCTCGTCAGCGCGATGTGATGCCGTGAACGTCCGGTATCCGTACGGCTTCGACTCGAGTGGCCATACGGCGCAATGCGCCGACACCGATCACATCGATCAGATGCTGGAACAGCTCCTGTTCACCAATCCGGGCGAGCGCGTGATGCAACCGAACTTCGGCAGTGGAGTGATGCAACTCGTATTCGCTCCCAATAGCCCCCAACTCGCCGCGACCGTTGAGTACACGATGCAGGGAGCAATTCAGCAGTATCTCGGCGACATTATCGCGTTGCAGCAGCTCACCGTCACCGCCGAAGACTCGACGCTGACCATCGACATCGGCTACATCGTGCGCAGTACCGGACAGAGCGCCAGCCTCACGTTGACGCAGGGATCGTAAGCGTGGCTTTTCCCTCGGTACCGTTCGTTCGAGAAAGGCAGCGCCGCGCCGATGCCATCGCCAAAGGGCTCAACGGCATCGACTTCGTGGACGTCGACGAAGACGGGCGCACTCTGTCGGTCTACTTCTTCCTCGCGGCCCCCAGCGAGATCGAGCACGCGCATTACCGGATAACGGGGGGAGAGCAGATTCGCAACCTGCGGATACTGGAGGTCCGCCACGCCGAGGGAGACGACCCTAAAGCTCGCGATCGCCTGAAGATTCTCGTTGACCGCCGCGGAGATTACTCGACCTATCGCCTCGAGATTATCGGCATCGGCGGTTTCGATCCGCTTTTTGCCGCAGTCGACTTTACTTTTGGGACGGCGCCCGGGATGGCGCTCGATTGTGCCGCGGCGCAAAGCCCGGCGATCGTTGCACCGCAGGAGCCCGACCTCAACTACCTTTCCAAAGATTTCGACAGCTTTCGTCAGCTCGCGCTCGACCGGTTCGCGCTCAACGTTCCCTCGTGGAGCGAACCGCACATCCCCGACATCGGTATTACTCTCGTCGAGTTGCTCGCGTACGCCGGCGATCAGCTCAGCTACTATCAAGACGCCGTCGCAACCGAAGCTTATCTCGATACGGCGCGACTGCGCATCTCCGTTCGGCGTCACGCCCGCCTCGTCGACTATCGCATGCACGAGGGCTGTAATGCGCGCGCGTTCGTCTCTCTTGAAATCGACGGTACTACCGATCTCGGACCTTTTGCGGCAACCGATATCTTTTTTACGACGCCGATCGCAACGCTCGCTGCGGACTCCGTTTCGAGCGCGGCCGACGTCAGCGCAGTCCCGGCGTCTGAAACCTACGCCGTGTTCGAACCCGTCTATGACGCCGAGATTCACCTCTTCGGCGGTAGAAGCACGATCGGCTTCTATACGTGGGGTGACGTCGTGCGCCAACTGCCGGCAGGCGCCACACGCGCGACGCTCGTCGATGGGTGGATTCCGAAAACGGGTAAGAAGCACGTGCGCAAACTCGCCAGCCTCAAGGCGGGTGATTTTCTGATCTTTGAGGAGGTGATCGGACCGGCGACCGGCTCGGCCGACGATGCAGATCCCGCGCACCGCGCCGTCGTTCGGTTGGTGAGCGTGCAGTTCGAGACCGATCCCTTGTATGACGTTCCGGTGGTGGAGATCGCGTGGGGCGTTGAGGACGCGTTGGCATTCCCTTTGATTTTGTCGGCGCCCGCGGCGGGAAGTACGAGTCTAATTACCGACGTGAGCGTTGCGCGTGGGAACGTTGTCCTCGTCGACCACGGAGCAACGCAGACGCCGGAAAATCTCGGCACGGTGCCCGCGAAGGGTCGTTTCGGGCCCGTCCTCGCGCAACCGGGCCTTACGTTCCGCCAGACTCCCAGTCCGTCGGGGTCGTCAAAAGCTTCGCTGACGCAAGACCCGCGCGCAGCAGCCGCAATTGTATCGCTTACGAGCGACGTCCCGAGCCAGGGTGCAACGTCGTGGAGCTCGCAGTACGACCTTCTGGAGAGCGGCTCGAACGATGCCGTCTTCGTCGTGGAGATGGACGACGGCAGGAACGCGCACCTGCGATTCGGCGACGGCTATCTCGGCCAACAACCTCCAGCCGGCGCGCAGTTCACCGCGAGCTATCGGGTCGGCAACGGCGCGGCAGGCAACGTCGGTGCGGAGTCGATCGCGAAGATGGTACTGCGTTCGGGAAGCATCGAAGGGGCAGCATTAACGATCCGGAACCCGCTGCCCGCGAGCGGCGGAGTCGATCCCGAGTCGACTGCGCAAGTCAAGCTCCTCGCGCCCAACGCGTACCAGACGGAACTTCTGAGGGCGATCACCACCGATGACTATGTGGAAATTGCGCAAGCGGTGCCTGGGGTCTTCCAGGCCGCAGCGGAAATGCGCTGGACCGGGAACCGCGCGGCCGTTCGCGTTGCGATCGATCCGGCCGGGACGGAGGTGGTATCCGCCGATTTACTCGCGACTGTTGCCGCCCAGCTCGAGCAGTTCCGCCAGATCGGATACGATCTCGAAGTTGTCGGCGCGTTCTACGTACCGCTCCATATCGTACTCGAGGTAACCGTATCGCCCGATTACTTGCGCGGACACGTCGAGGCGGATCTGCTCCAAGTCTTTGGTACCGGAACTCTCGCCGACGGATCCCCGGCGATGTTCAATCCGCAAAATCTCGGCTTCGGCCTTTCCGTCTACCAGAGCCAGTTGATCGGAGCCGCACAAGTCGTAACCGGCGTCGAAACCGTTACGGTCAAGCGGCTCGGGCGGCTCCTCGACAAACGCGCGAGTCACACCGCCCCTGAAGTGCTCGCGCTAGGCCCGCTCGAGGTTGCGCAGCTCGACAACGATCCGAGCGCGCCGCAGCGCGGGACGTTCCGCGTTAAGTTGGTGGGCGGACGATGACGCCACGCGTATGGAATCGCCCCGGACTGGACGCGCTCGCATATCGCGTCGGCACCTACGGGTCATTCTTCAGCGCGATGAAAGCGAGGCTTTCGAGCGCGGAGTATCCGGGCCTTGCTCGCCTGCGAACGCGTGACATCGCCGACTGGACGATCGGTCTGCTCGACGGCTGGGCTTCGATAGCCGACGTGCTCACCTTCTACCAAGAACGGATTGCCAACGAAGGTTACCTGCGAACCGCGACGCAGCGGCTCTCGGTGTTGGAGCTGGGCCGGACGGTCGGGTACTCGCTGCGCCCAGGCGTCGCGGCCACCGCATACCTCGCATATACGATGGACCCCACGGCCGACGTTACGATTCCAGCCGGAACGCTCGCGCAGAGCACGCCCGGACAAGGGCAAACGGCGCAACCATTCGAGACGTCCGCCGACCTCCACGCCACGGGTGCATGGAACACGCTCGGCGTGCGTATGCATCAACCGCAGTTGGCTATCGACCTATCCCAGGGCCCGCCGTCGGACCTTTACTTGCAGGGGACGAACCTGAGCCTCAACCCAGACGACGTGCTGCTGCTCGTCGAAACCGCCAGCGACGCGAAGCAGGTCGCCGCACGCATTCGTAGGGTCGAGATTCAGGCGGCGGACGCTCGCACTCGGGTTGTTCTCACGCCCTTCGCGGTACAAGTGGCTCCAGCGCCGGCGCCCAAGCCTAGCGTCCCCGCTAGAGTTGAAGAGCTGAAGCAAGGCGCCGAGAGCAAGTTTGAAGCGCTGAAGGAAGATGTCGTGAGCAGGGTGCTGGCGCACAAGCCTCCCGTTGCGCTCAGTAAAGCGGCTCCAACGGGACTCGACAGTTACGCGGCAATCGGAGAGGCTTTGCTGAAGTCGTCCGCTCCGCAGCTCACCACCGCTGTAACAGCGGTGACACTTCTCGGTGGATATGCGCAGATCGCGGACAACTTGCTCAAGCCGCCGGCCGCGCCGCCGGCGAGTCCGCTGCAATTGAAGCAGAACGTGCAGAAGACATTCTCCAACGAAAACACCGCCGCGAAAACGCTCGCCGTGCTTCACCCGGAGTTATCTACGACGCTCTTCGTCGCGCTCGAGCAAGCCATGGCAACTCCGCCCTCTCCGATCGAAGTCTACGCGTTCGGCGTCAAGGCGCTGCCTTTTGGAGCGAATGCCCCGCTGCAACTGTTAGGTTTCAGGTCGAGTGCTGAAGAGGATCACACCAAGCTGAACAACGTCCCCGATTATTCGGAGTGGATGCTGGCAGACGACGAGGCTACGGATGAGCTGTGGCTCGATCGTTTCTATCCTGCGCTTGCGCCGGGCTCGTGGATCGTTACGACCGGCCCCGGCCTATCGGCCCCCGCGATCGCGAAGATTAAGGATATCGAGCAAACGGGACGCGCGCAGTACGGCCTCTCGGGATCGCCGGCCCATTTGACGCTCTCAGCGCCGTGGTACGACAAGGAGAACGCATCACTCGAGGTGCAGGCCGGCATCCGCAAGGTCAAGGAATATACGATCGGCTTCCTGCGAAAGACGAACGTGTTTGCGCAGAGCGAGAAGCTAACGCTCGCGGACGTGCCCATTACCGACGAGGTCAAGGGCGACACGATACTCCTCGACGGAGTGTACGAAGGTCTGGAGACCGGCCGATGGATCGTCGTTACCGGAACCCGCACCGACGTGCCCGGCGTGCCCGGCTCCGAACTAATGATGATCCTCGCGATCGACCACGTCGCCGATGCGACCCGGCCGGGAGATACGCTTCACACGCGACTCACTCTGTCGACCGCGCTCGCGTACACCTACGACCGAACGACCGTGCAGATCTACGGGAACGTGGTGGCCGCCACAAACGGTCAAACGTGGAATGAGACCCTCGGCAGCGGCAGCGGCAGCCTCGCGTTACAACTTTTCACGCTGAAGCAGAAGCCCTTGACGTTCGTGCCCGACCAGTCGGCCGCCGGTGTGGAGACGACGCTGCAGGTGAGTGTCAACGGCGTCGCCTGGGTCGAAGCCGGCGGTCTCGACGAGATGACGCCGACGCAGCGCGGGTATGTGACGCGAACCGACAATTCGATGAATACCAGCATTATGTTTGGCGATGGCGTGCATGGCTCGCGGCTGCCGACCGGAGTCGAGAATGTCACCGCCGTCTACCGCGCCGGCATCGGCTCTCCGGGCAACGTTGCGGCTGATCAGATCACGCTGCTTGCAGCCCGCCCCCTTGGCGTCAGGTCGGTTACAAACCCACAACCCGCAAGCGGCGGCGTAGACCCCGAGAGCGTCGACCAGGGGCGCGCCAACGTGCCGCTCGTTACGGCGGCGCTCGACCGAGTGGTCTCGTTGAGCGACTACGAGTTCGTTGCCCGTACGTTCGCGGGGGTTGCGAAGGCGCTGGCGATGCAGTTTGCCGGCTCCCCGCCGCTCGTGCATGTCACAATTGCGCCCGGCGGCGACATCGCGATCACTTCGAACTCGCCTCTGGTAACGAGTCTGTCGGCGGCGCTCGTCGCGTTAGGCAGCCAACAGGTCACGATCGACGTGCAGCCGCGCAGCCTTCTCGTTCTGGCGCTTTCAGCGGACGTGGCTTTGAGCACCGGCGCTCAGTGGGAAGACGTCGAGCCGGCAATCCGCGCGACGCTGCTCGACCAATTCGGCTTCGACCGGCGAGGTCTGGCGCAAGAGATCTACTTGAGCGAAGTCATCGCGGCCATACAGAACGTCGACGGAGTCTCGTATGTCAACGTCACGGTATTCGATAGCGTTTCGGACTCGAGCGAGACCGGGAAAGTGCCTGGGATAACGGCGCTGGCAAGCACTCCGCGCCCAAACGTCAGCCCGCTACCGCCGCGCCGCGCCGGTGACGGAAGCATCTTACCGGCGCAGATTGCGGTCTTTCCGAGCTCGCTGCCGGAGGCCATCGTGCTTCAACTGGTCGAGTCGTGAACGGCTTCAACGACCGGCTGTACTCGTTACTGCCGATGGCGGTCCGCGTACAAGACCGCGCATCGACGGACCAGCCGCTGCGTTCGATACTCAGCGTAGTCTCCGAACAGGTCGACCTCGTCGAAGGCGACATCGGCCGGCTCTACGACAACTGGTTTATCGAAACGTGCCAGGAGTGGGTGGTCCCGTACATCGGCGACCTTATCGGATACGAGGTTCTGCACGAGAGCGGTGAGCCGACGGGGTCGACGAGTTCGGAGGCGCGTGCGCTCGATCGAATCCTCATCCCACGCCAAGACGTGGGCAACACCGTTCACGCGCGACGCCGTAAGGGCACGCTCGGCGTTCTGCCGGAGCTTGCGCGTGACGTCGCCGGATGGCCGGCGATCGCGGTTGAGTTCGGAATTCTTGCGAGCATCACGCAAGCCGTAAACGACCTGTGGACGGTTCGCGGCCGCACCGTCGACGTGCACTCGCAGGCTGCCCTCGAGGATCTCCGTGGTCCGCATGACAAATTCTCGCGACTCGCCGAGGTGAGAGGCAACGCGGCGCCGTCGCCATTCGGATCGCTTCCGACCAGCGGTGTCGGGCTCTTCGTCCCGCGCTATCGGTCATATTCGATTTCGTACTGTACGGCAGGCTGGATCCGCAATGCGGGAGATCATTGCTTCACCTTCAGCCCGGTCGGCGAAGACGTCGCACTCTTTGCTGCCACCTTTCCGGTCGAGTTGTCGCGAGACGACGCGTCGAGCCCGGCGCACTATGGCAAAGGAAAGAGTTTGGCGATTTGGACTTGCGAAGAAGGCGAAAAATCAAAACCGCGGTTGGTTCCGATTGAGGCGATCGTGCCCGCAAACCTATCGCACTGGCGTCACGAGCCCGAGCTGGGAACCGTAGCCGTCGATCCGCTGCGCGGCCGCATGAGCTTCCCGCCCGCAGAAATCCCACGCCGCGTCTTTGTCGCCTATCACTACGGCTTCAGCTTCGAGACCGGCGCGGGCGAATATCCGCGCGCGTTTACTGCGCCTCCGAACGCACCGTTGGTCGCCGCAGTCGAGGAGAACGTGGTGATCTTCAGCGGCGCCGCGATCGCAGGTATCGACGTCGCGATCACGATCGACGGCTCGGCCACCGCGTCCTATACGTCCACCGCCTCCGATACCGTTTCGTCGCTGGCGGCAGCCGTCGCTAAAACTATCGACGCGCTAGGGATACCCGGTATCACGGCTCTCGCGCAGGCATCGACGGTGACCGCGAACGGTGCAACGACGGTAAGCGTCGCGTTCCCGTCGCGCATCTACCGCGTTTCGAGCGGAGGCGCGGAGACTCACCGGCATCTGTCCGCGGCGCTGGCGCGTTGGAAGTCCGAGGCTCCGGCCTGCGCGACCATCGAGGTCGAGGATAGTGAGGTATACGATGAGGACGATCTCGACATCGACTTAGCTGCGGGGCAGTACTTGGAGGTTCGCGCTGCGAACGGCGCGCGGCCCGTCATTCGCATGGTCGACACGCGTGCTGGCGGGCCCGACTTAGTCGACATCGCCGGAGCGGAAACCGCCACGCTCGCGTTCGACGGCCTGATGATTACGGGCGGGCTTCGCATTGCCGGGCGCCTAGGGGAACTCGTCCTGCGCCGCAGCACCCTCGTTCCGGGTTGGACGGTTTCGCGCCGTGCCGACCGCCGCACCGTCGAGCCCAGCATAGCAATTCGTGAGTCTCTTGGGTCGCTGAGCATCGAAAAGAGTATCGTCGGGCCCATCTCGGTAGAGCGCGAAGAATCCGCGCCACGGCCTTTACGGATGACGATCAGCGACAGCATCGTCGACGCCGACCATCGGGGGGAGGCGCTCTGCTCGCCCGATGCTAAGGCCGCCAACGTCGAACTGCGGGTCATGCGCTCAACGGTTTTCGGGCGCATCCGCGCGCACTCGATCGTACGCGCAGAGAACGCAATCTTCGACGGTACGGTAACCGTTACCGATTGTCAACACGGCTGCTTTCGCTTCTGCTACGTTCCCCCGAAGTCAAAAACTCCGCCGCAGTACGAGTGTCAGCCCTCCGCGACGTTCGATGGCGCTCCTGCGTTCGTCTCCCGGCGGTATGGTGACCCCGGCTACGCTCGCCAGCAAGACGACGCGCCGCAAGAGATCCTCGAAGGTGCCGACGACCGCTCCGAGATGGGCGCCTTCCACGATCTTTTTCTGCCACAACGCAAGGCAAATCTCGTCACGAGATTGGCGGAGTACACCCCCGCCGGAGTCGTCACTTCAATAATCCCCGTGTAGCTGCATAGCGACGAAAGAAAAGCTACGGGCCCGCTGCAGAAGCGCCCGGGGCCGCCACCTCGAGCTCTTTTTAAAGCCGTGGAGCAACAGCCGCTGGCGCAGACGACGGCACACTGGCCCCCGGGTGCGTCGGCGCAGGGCTGGGACTCGCGCACGACCCCTGAACCGGTACCGGCGTAGGCAGGCTAGACAACGGGATACTTTGGCCATCACACGTGACAAATGAGCTTCCCGACACGGTCCCAAATGTCGGCCCTTGCGCGGTCTGCACAAGCATGAGCTGGGGGTCATCGGTCCAAGCAACGGCTGTGAGCAAAGCGATGAGTGCCAATCCCACGACTGCGACGCGTCCTACCATGTCAGTTGCCCTCCGTTAGAATCTCGATGTGCCGAACGTCCGCGTTTGGAATTACAAAAACAACGCCGCCGGTATTATTCTGTCGCAACACGGGCTGCCAAAGCGCATACGTATTCTTATCGTCCCGAGCGAGCACGTGAAGCGCATAACCGTTTGCGGCGTCAATAAAAGACTGGTTGTAGCTCTTAGGACTGGGCGAATTTATGTCGAGCCGCGCGTCCCTGCCAATTAGCGCTCGTTGTTCGAGGGCTAAGGCGTCTTTCTGCGCACTCTCGAAAGAGAACTTGTTAAGACAAGGAAAAAGCGCAACAGCCGCAGCGATCACAACAAACGCCGTGAGCCTGTGCCCTATTTTCGGCGAAAGTAGCCTCGAGGCGACCACGACAATGACGCACAAGACTGCTGCAGCCGATACAAAGAATGGCCAATTTCCGGCAAAGACGGTGTAAGAGAGCACGAAAGCGGTATATGGCGTTGGGTCTGAGATGATATTTCGCAGGCCGAAGTGCTGATAGTAGTAGTAGCGGTATGTAAAGCCCGTGAAATACAAGTAAACCGCGCAAACAAAAACGCCGTCGCGAACGAGCGCGAGCAGTTTGCCCCAATTCTCCAAAGCGCTTGCGGTCGGTGGAGCGTTCGCCATTGGACGGTCCGGCGTTAGCGAAGAATCGCCGCCAGCGAAGTGAGGCGGTCTAGATCAACGTTTGTTGGCACTCCGGCGACTCGGCCGTTGTCTGCGTATTGCCAGAGCGTCCAGGATGCCCAGCCGGTGCCGCTCATATCGAGGTTGGGGTCTGAATTGTAGGCTGCGGGCCACGCCGGGTGTCCGCTAAAATCGCTGCTGCCGCCGAGGTAAGTGCTCCAAAACGAATAGCCGAAGTAGATGATCGGGAGTTTACCTGCCGGGAGCGAGGCCCGCACCGCCGTGTCGAAGGCGATCAGCGCCGCAATGACGTCGCCAGGACCGCCGGTGAAGCCGGCCAGACTGTCCTGCTCGACGTCAACCATCGGCAGCAGCGTGCCTTCGTAGCCGTCGATAAAGCTCAGGAAGTGCTGCGCCTGCTGATCCCCGGGGTCTTTCGCGTAGAAGAAGTGATAGGCACCAAATGGGATTCCGTTGGCCTTGCAGCCGTTGTGGTTCGCCCTAAACGTCGTATTCGTGACGGTAAGCCCGCCGGTGGCCTGAGCAAAAACGAACTGGCCGTGTGGGTCGTTCTTCAACTGGCCGAAGTCAATCGTGCCTTGATCGTCTGAAACGTCAATCCCGTTGAGCATTGTTTCATCCTTTCAAAATAGTAACCGCGAATCCGTCAGGCCGAGTATATCGGAGAGTTTCCCGTCTGGGCGTCGGCGATCGTCGAGTCGTCGGCATCAAACGAGAGCTGCAGTGGATAGCTCGAGTTGATCTCAGCCATCGTGACGATCGGGACCGCTTGAGGCTGACCGGCGACGAGTTGGAAGGAGGCGACTTTCGAGCGCGGGCCGGCTGGAATGGTGTGGGAGGCCAACAGTGCTCCGTTCACTAGGTAGGTCGCGGTCGCGGCACCGCCTCGAGCGCTTTGATAAAGCCAGATCGCTCCCGAACCTTGAAGATTGCAATCGAACCGGCACAACACTCCGTATTCTCCTTGGTGTGGCGGACCGCCATAAGGATCGATCGCGGCCCTAGGAAACGCCAGGGCGCCAATTTCGAACGCTGTAGGCACGCCCGAGTACCCGATGGCCTGCGGCTGCGCCGAGTTCGTGATGTCGAAAACACCGCGGCGAAATTTACCGTCGTCGGGCGCTTCGGGGAGCACGTCGTACGCGTCGAACGTGCTCGCCGGGTCGCAGGCGATCACGCGGACTTCGTAGGCGAAGCCGCTGTTGCCGCAGTCGATGTCATAGATTCCGGCGACGCATTCAAGAGGAGCCAACGTCGCGTTAAAGATGGGAGCGTAGCCATTCGCCGGCACCGCAATCGTCGTCACAGCGTTTTGATTCGCCGCCGCGAGGTACTGCTCGGTCGCGGCGTGCCCAACCCCCATGAAGTTGCCACCCGGGCCGCCAACGCCCCCCCTAACTTGTATCGAACTCGGGTTTGCATCCGTGTTGACGACACCGACGATGACGCTCATCGTGCTCGCGGTGCGGTTTACATGATCGAAAAGCAGACGAATAACGCTGCCGGTAGCTACCAATGGCGCGTGAAAGAGTCTACCGTGAGCAGCAAATGATTCCGGGGAATCGCTAACGTAGAGCAGAGACGCATCATCCATTGCTGACTAAGCCTCTCGGGCACCGGGCGGTTGGTCCTTATGGCTGATTCAGGGCAGTTGCCTCCACTCCCTTGGTGGAGCAGGCGCCAGGTTAATAAGGCGCGTTAAGAATTTTGGCCCCCCTGCCGCCTCCGCCGGTAATGCAAGAGGGGGTTCGGTTGAGCCCGAACCGTACGCATTAGGCGATAAGCTCTGAGAGGTCCTAATGGCCGTCCTTGAATATGATGTGATCGTCGTCGGGGCGAGTTTTGGCGGGGTCGCTGCGGCACTGGCGGCTGCGATCGAAAACGTGCGCGTTGCGCTGCTCGAGGAGTCCGGCTGGGTCGGCGGACAGGCAACGTCGCAGGGCGTAACGCGCTGGGACGAGGCGAGTGCCGCACTAACTGAGTCGACCGGAAGCCCGAAGTCCTATCGCGACTTGCGCGACCTGATTCGCGCCGAGTACAGCGGCAACCGCTCCGATATGGGGCTCGATCAGCGGTACTTCAACCCCGGATTCGCCGGAGTTGGGCCGTACTTTTCGACTGCGGACGGCCAATCGCGGGGGCACTCCTTCGCGGCCGATCCTCAGGTGGTGCGCGAGGTTCTCATGCGCCTGCTCCACAAAGCCGGCGTCGCCGTCATGTTTGGAGCCAGGATAACCGCCGCCGACATACGCGACGGCGCCATCCGCGGACTTTCGGTCGCTACACCCGACGGCGTCCATCAGTTCGTCGGCGGCGTTTATTTGGATGCGACCGACTTGGGCGATCTGCTGTGGTTCTCAGGGGTCAAGTGGGTGATCGGCGCCGAGGCAAAATCCGATACCGGAGAAGAGCAAGCCGAGTCCGTCGCGCAGCCTGGATGGATTCAACCGATCACGGTTCCCATCGGTCTAAAACTACTGGACGATGGGCAGGGCGCGAGCATCCCAAAACCCGCGAACTACGACTACATCCGCATCCACCAAGGCTTCACGATCATCGACGGCGACATCAGCTCGGTTTTCGAGTCGTCCGGAGGCGGCGACACGGTCTGGAACTACCGCCAGTTTATCGATCCGCGCAACTTCAACGACGGCCGCTCTTCCAGGACGACGATTAACCTTGGCAGCAACGACTACCTCGCGCGAGCGATACCGAGCGGGGCGCCGTACTCTTCGGAAGACGCAGCGATCGTTGCAGAGGCTCGCCAAGTCTCAATCGCATATCTGTATTACTTGCAGAACGACGTGCCGCGCGACGACGGAAAAGGCACTGGCTACAAGAACCTCGCCATCGACACGCAGACGTTTGGCACCGAAGACGGGACCGCCCCTGCCCCCTATATCCGCGAGTCGCGCCGATTGGCCAACTCGTACGTTCGCGTCGTGCAAAACGATATCGACCGCAACGTACATCCACTGCGAGCACGCATCTTTCGTGATAGTTGCGGCATTGGTTCGTACGGTATCGACCTGCATCGCGGCTGGTACTCCGCGTTCCGCGACAAGAACTGTCAGCCGATAAAAGCGAAGGCCGAAACGCCCAATATCGGAACAGAGTATAGGAACCTCGGCACGAGCCCATTTCAAGTCCCGCTGGGCTCGCTGATTCCCAGGGAACTTAATAATCTCGTCGCCGCGTGCAAAAACATCGGCGCTACCCACATTACGTCCGGCGCATACCGCGTGCATCCCGTCGAGTGGGCGATCGGCGAGGCCGCCGGCGTGCTTGCGTCATTCTGTACGATGGAGAAGCTGACTCCCGGCGACGTGGTGGTAAGCGACGATCGTACTGTTGCGTATCAGCGCCGGCTTTTAGCGCGCGGCGCGCCGATCTTCTGGTGGAGCGACGTCAGATTCGAGAGAGACGCGCGAGCGTTTGCAGCTATCCAGCTTCTCGGCGCCCGCGGTATCTTTCAGGGCGACGGTGAGACGCTCGCATTCGATCCTGACGGCGATTTCCCGCAAGCTTCCCGGGAAGCGATGGATCGACAGCAGAGTCACGGATTCAACTGGCCGTCAGGCCCGATGACGCGCGCCGAAGCGGCTGAACTGATTTGCGAGCAACTCGGCTACCTGTAACCTTAAGCGGGAAGCCACATGGCACTTACCGCGCGATCCGTCGCCACGCTGAAGTCGAAGGTGTTGTTGTCGTACAGCAGACAGTATTGCCACAGATCGACTGCGATGTCTGTTCCTCCCACCGTAAAGCCGGGAGGAGTTATGCTGGTCGGAATGTCGGCTCTCTCCGTAAGCCTTGTGTCATGAGGCTCGGATGACCATATGATCAGGTTTGCCGCGAGCGCTGGATCGACGCCGTTCATGCCGGCGATGATTCCCGGCTGATTCGAGCCGCAGTAGAGTCCAGGAACGTAGCCGGCCTTTGTGATTGCCTGAATCCAACCTTCGATCCAATAGTGGCTCGGCGTGTACGCCGGTTCAATGTCGGCGTAGATCGCGATACCGGCGTTCGCTGGAATATCGAAGGTCCCTGAAGCGATTGTGGCAGCGTCGGTTCCGTGTGCGGTGCCCTGCCGACCGCTCGCACCGCCACTGAGGGCGCTTGGGCTGTCGGTCGTTTTCTGATAGACCGGAAGGATCGGGATATTTTCCGCTTTCAGGAACGCGATCTCTGCGGCCGTTAAGGGATATCCTGTGAGGTATCGTCCCCAAAACCGTGGCTTTCCGATGTGGGCCGTGATGATGCCGAGCAGCCCCGAGTCCGCAGTTTGCGAAGTGTCGATTCCCCAGGTTAACATTTAATATCCCTCATTCCGGTTATGGCGATTGCGTTGTCTGGATCGAAGAGCCACCCGATGGAACGAGCGCAGCAAATGCGGCGATCTGATAGCGATCTGTGCTCATTCATCCGTTCGGGAGCGCATTCCCTAAGGACCCTGGCGCTCCCAGCGGAAGAAAAATGAGTGTCGCGGTCGGAGATTGCCAAACTACGTCAGGCAATTCGTGGTAATCCAGCCGGCGGTTATTGCGGCATCGGTGATCGTCACCGGCGCAGGCGGCGCAGGTGGCGCAGGAGCGGCCGGCGCCGAGATTTGCAGCTGGGCCTGATACGGTGCATCGGCGGCGGCAAAAGCCTGCAGATCGTTATCGACCGGGTTCTCCCGTCCTTGGCCTACCGTGACGAGAAGAAGTTGGGTACGCCCGACGTCGCCTTGCGCTAGCGTTAGCGCGGAATCGTTCGTGATGATCGCCGCGATCGCGGCTTGCGTTTGCGCGCTCATTCCCGGGCCGGCCTGAAGGGCCCAGAACAGCTGACCGAAGCCGCACGCCCGATAAAAGCGCGTGAGTCTTGGTTGCGGCATATCTTTGGTAGCGATGACGGAGTTGACCTCGATGATGGCGTTCTCGTAGCCGCTCGTCTGGTAGAGATAGGCCGCCGCACGCAACACCTTCAGCCGCGAAAGGGCGTCGAGGTTGTCCTTCGGGCAGATTTTCTCGGCCGCATTCAGCAGGGACAGTATCTGGGGAATGTCGTCGATCTCCGGGTCGTTATAGATAACAGTCGCGTAGTCGATGAGCGCCCGATAATCGCGCGGATTGAGCACCCGCACGTCCTGGTACGCGCGTTCGGCCGCGCTATAGTTACCCAGTAGCGCGTTCGCGCGCGCCCAGGTAGCTTTCTGATCCAGATCGGTCAGCGATGCATACGGAATGGCGGCGATCGACCGCGCGGCGGCGGTCTGATCGGCATTCGCGCCGTCAGATATATCGGGCAACGGCGGTGCGCGCCAGATTTGTGGTTGTCCCGCATCGAATAGCTGCAACTTCGCGTCCGCTCGCGCAAGCAGCGGGGATACTTGCACGCGCATGATGAGATAACTGATCACGAAGCCAATGGGCGGAAAATATAGTAGTAGCGCTATCCCCAAAGCACTGCCGGGGTCGCCGTTTTTTATTCCGAGTAACGTGTGAAGAGCGTCATTGAAGTTCCCAATGTACTGAGGGATGGTCAAGACGCTGGCGAGCGCGACGCCCGCGAGCAGCGAGGCGATCTTGGCCGTTACATCGTCGAGATGGGTGTTGACCGAGAGCAACGACTGGGGGCTCCCGGCCGCAGTGTTGCCGCCGCTCGAAGACTGCACCACGGTTGGGAGCCCGAACAGAAAACCAAAAAACCCCCCGACGACGAGAAGGCCAATCGCGATCAGCTCGACTTCGATCCAGGCCGAATTCTTGGGCAATGCCAGGGGGATCGAAAGGAGGCCAAACAGGGTAAGCACTCCGAGCGCAATAACGGCTACCGCCGTTCTGCCGGCGTTGAAGACGCGCGAAGCTATACCAGCGGCGATGGCGATGAGCAGCGTCAGCACGATTACTGCGGCGATCGTTGGAAGCGCGATCGAGAGAAAGTCCGGGGGCGCCGAGTCCACTGCACCTGAGCTATGCTGGCAGCCTGACAGCAGCGCTGGGGCGATCGCGGTTTTAAAGGCGTTGCCAAGTCGGGTAGAACGCTTTGGGCAAAGGAGCATTGCGCTGGTCTCCCTGACGAAGGCCATCACAATTAGCCAGCTAGAGCCGCGCTCCTCCACTAGGTCGCTAGAACGCGCGGATTCCGCCTGCGATCCCCCACGTTTGCGCTTTAATGGCTCACGGTGACTGCACCACCTGGATTGACGAGCCCCCATTTGGAACCAGCGTAACAAACGTAGCAAGGTCTGCATTCTGAAGGCGGATGCAGTTTTCGGTTGGACACCAACCTTGCTGCGGGTTGAGCTCGTTCGGCTGCACGCACGAGCCTCCGCCATGGATGCCGATGCCGATATGTCCTGGGATTCCGTTGATCGGCACGAACCACAGCCCTTCGCCGATCCAATCGTTTGTGTTTATGTCGTTGGGCTGATTTGGGTCGTTGGATTCAGGCGCTCCCAATGTATAGGTTCCTGGCGGACACCCAGCGTCGGGGGAGCGCCAAGCATTTGGTGCGACCGTGTCGTTGCGCGCTTCACAGAGGAAGACCTGATTGCCGTTGAGATCGAAGACTTTGAGGTGGTGATTCGGGCCATCGTAAACGACGTTCATGCCGTCAATTCTATCATGACTAAGTAGGTAGCTTCAAGTGCGCTGGCCTGTGAACGTTCGGGTTCGCGGAGTGAAGGGCAATGCGCAAAGCCCATTTGGCTTAGCTTAACCGAGCGTGCCTCTGCATCGAAAGAAGATTGGCGACGTACGGGTTGTGAAAGTCATCAAAGGCGAAGAGGAGCTGCGCAACACCGGCAAAGCTGGTTGATGACGCAGCTGCGCGCCCGGCTGGACCGGCCCGAAGTTCCCCTTCCGCCAATGCGGCGTAAAGGTTTTTTCGCTGAGGTCTCCGCAGGAAGGTCGAAGGCGGAAATTTCACGCGCGCTGGGGCGCAGGGAGTTCACGATTAGCAACCATATCAAACAGATATTTAAAACCTTCGAGGTACGAAGCCGCGCAGCACTCGCGGCCGAAGCCGTGCGCCACGGCCTAGTAAAGAGCGGCTAAACCGCTTCGATGCGCGGTCGTCGCGCGACATGATCGCAATGCTTCACTATGCCGTAAGCGTTACGCTGACCGGCGTCGACGCGATACCATTGGCGATTACAACCAAAGTGTAAACCCCGGGTGCCATTTGCGCGCCGGAATGCGTTTGCTGCGGGACGGCGAAGCTCGCGCTACGCAGCGCAGTATCGTCCGCGGGCGAAACTCCCATTGATGAGAAGTTGAAAGTGCGAAGATACGTCACGTTGTTTGACTGGTCGGTAATGCGTACCAGAGGCCAGTTCGTCGCCATTTGCCGGTCGTCCCCGTAACTGTTGGCTTGCGATAGTCCGTTGAGCCTGGTGCCCGAAAACCCATACGAGTTGCCGATGCCAAGCACTGATGGCATCGCTGAAATGGTGGGTCGCCAGGAAGTTTGCGGCGTCAGTTCGGCAGACGTAGGCGAGTAAATCCCTATGACATTGCGTTCACTCGAATATAGCATTTGGCCGTTGGGCAACAGGAGCAAAGACGCTTCCCAACAATCGTTGCTCGCATCAAGCGGGGGACTTGGGAGTAAGGGCACCGTGCCGGGGTTATTTGGGTCGAACGTCGATGGATCGAATCTAAAAAACACGGTTGGGCTCGACCAATAGGAACCGCTTTCTGCAACGGTCTTGCCACCCGCAAAAACAATTTGACCTCCGGGCAATAGACAGGCGGGGCCGTCGATCACGGTGTAGAGGCCGGCCGGTGCCAGCGGATTTTCTGCATCGCTCGGCAAATCGGGCCCGCGAGTCCATGCACTTCCCACACCCTGGCTTGGATCGAAAATTGCGGTATGCCCTGTGCCACCGACGGCAAACACCTTCCCATTGGTCATAAGGATCGCGGGGCCAATCTCGCTAACGTTCGTTCCATTAATCGTGCTCACCACGAGGCTCTGTGGAGTCTTTCCAGCATCGACCCAGAGGTCTTGGCTCGGATCGTATCGTTGCGTGTTGGTGGGGTCCGAAATGTCGACGGTCAGGACGGAGCCGTCGAGCAGCAGTGTCCAGGTCTCCTCGTCGCTGGCGGCATTTTTTGAGTCGGTCGTCTTTGAATTGAAGGCGCGTCCGGCGACGATCCACTTGTCCGCGGCCGGATCCCAAATCGCCGTCCTCTGTGATTCAATCGCGCCGAAGATCACGCGACCATCTTCCAGTATGCAAGACGCGGCATCCGCGGCGATAAAGTCAAAATCGGGGCTCGGTTTGTTCATGGCAGACCAGGTGTTGCTCTGGGGATCGAAAATCTCGCCGAGGGCGCACCCGTCTTGCGGGTAGGCGTCGGAATATTCTCCACCGACGACGAACACGCGGCCATCCTTCATGACGCCGCTAGCAAAATATTGCCGAGCGTTTAGCATCGGAAATGGGCCCGACCACTGGCCATTATTGTAGCTTCCCGCTGCGTTGGGCGTCAGGCGCCACCAATTCTTTGCCCCATTTGTAATTTTCTGATGATCATCCTCGCCTTGAACTGCGTCGTGAACAAGGACCGTCCCATCAGTCAATAAAATCATCGTGTCTGCATTGCAGCCTGGCGGGGCATTGAATGACAGCCATTGCTGATTCGGAGCAGCGGGCGTACCCTGCGCCGCTCCGTCTGGAGCCGCCCGCGTCGCATCCGCACTCTGAGATCCGGCGGCCGGTGCGACCGGCAACTCGTTCGGGGCGGCCGCATAAGTGAAGGGGAGCGTGTTCCCCGTCGAGTTACCGCCGTCGTCGCCTGTTAGCAGGATGCCCACTTGCACGCTGTCCCCCGGCGAAAATGGTTGATTGTCTGACGAATCAATCGCGGGCACAACGGCCTTGATGGCGCCGTCCGTCCAGGACGCATTGCCGGGCGCGAGAAGAGCCGCAACCGATCCGAAGTAGACGGAACCGGCGACGGTGCCGAATCCCGACCCGTTGATCGTAACTATATCGCCGGCGAATGTCTGAGGCTTGTCAAGGCTGCGTAAAACGATAGTGCTGGTTGCGACAACCTTCGCGCCCAGGTACGCGCCCTGCCCGATTCCCATCAGTGCCATGAGCGACGTGTCGATGTCCGGAATGCCACAGGGCACGCTAAGCCCCTGGGGTGCGCCACACGCGGCCGTAGTGTGGATCGCGGCGTACAGGTAAGACCCTACGGCGATGATTGTCCACGTGAGCATCTGTATCTTGCTCAGGTCCGGCGTCGTGCTATCGTCCGCGCAAACCAGGTCCCGCAAGCGCCAGCTGTTGCCGGTACCTTTTGCGACGCGACCGGCGTACACGTAGGCAGTGGTGATGCCCTTCGCAGAAGCTAATGTTATGACGCTAAACCCCATCGCAAGCATAACGTGGTCTGGGAACGCGGCGGTACTTGGAATAGCGTTTAACGTAGAGTGAAGGGCGTTTGCGACGTTGATCGCAACCCAGGAGAAAACGACGACGCCGGTCCACAGAAAAAATTGAAACTTCGAGCTGCTGAGACGACCGTCTTCTCCACGAATCGCACCTAGGAGCCCTCCGGATTTTGACCCGGCAAGGGCGCCAACGACGGCGTAGACGATGACGCCGCCGATGCCTGCTAGATAAGGAAGATAATCCACCACAGCCTCCTTAGTGCTTCGGTTGCGATGTCACGTCGTTCTTCGGAGTCCCCTCTGACTTTGGAGCATCTTTGGAGGTGTTGAACACCGGAAAGGTGATCATTAGCGCGGGCCTTATTTGCAGCGAGGACGTTGTCGTGAGCGCAGTTTTCTTTCGAACAAATTCTCCCACCGAGTACCCACCGTTGAGCGTTTGCACCGATGCGCTGGCAACGCCACCTGTGAGCATGACCGCTCCGTTGATCATCAAACTCGCGCCGGCGAGATAGCTTGCGCCACCGGTCATCGAAGTTATGCCAACCGTAATGTGGAAGTCGATGTCGCCCGGATTGGTAACGCGAAAGCTCATGAGACCGGACGCGTAGTTGAAGCGCCCGTACTGATCATTTTGAGTCTGAACCTGATAAAGCGTCTTGCCATTCACCATGGTGCTTCCGACTTGCCAGCTTCTGTATGGCAGCCATGCAAATCCGATGCCGCCCGTCTTGGTCAACGCGCTGGGACAGTCAACGATTGCGACAACCGTTCCCGCGCCTGTCGTGCTCGGCTTTTTCTGGGTTTGATCGGGCGGTTTGTGGGTGGTGTCCGGCGCGGTATCCGTATCAGAAGCCGTCCCGAGGTCGTCGAAGGCGATCGCTCGCGAAAAGTCGCTCGGCGATTGCCGCCCAGACTCGGTCTTTTGATCGGGACTTGGCGTATCCGTGGGCGCGGCGTTCTGGTCGGGTTTGGAACCGTCCGTGGGCGTAGCTATTTGAGGTTGCATGTCGCTCGCCACGAAGCTATAGACGTAATGATAGCCGTCCCATGCAGATCCATATGGTGTATTCGACGTTGGGATATAGTAGGCCGTGTCGTCCTTCGCATTTTCAAGCAAGAGAAGAAACGTTCCGTCTAACACCGACGCGTTGTTGTACAAAGCACCGGTACTGTCGCTACTCGATTGAGCGAGCGCCGTCTTTACGATGTTCGTTGGGTCATCTCCGGAATTAATCTTTCCTTGAACGTCGGTAACCAACCACAAATGAAAAGCATTGACGTAGTCCAAGACCGTAGTTAGCGAACTGGTATCGCTCGTACCGCCCGGAAATGTTACGTTGGGACTAGGCTGCTGTAGAAGCTGCGCGGCACTTTGCACGGCGGTCTGCAGTTCACCAAGGCTGCTTGCGTCTCGGACTTGCATGCCCACGACCTGTTTCAGTCTGGACTGCTCAGTCTGGACGCGATCCTGAAGAGCCTGAAGGTCGTTGGTGGCCGCCACGACGAGTGGGTTTGGTGTCGGTGCGACAGCCCCTGGGGCGAAGCTGCGCGCGCTCTTATGTTTCGCTGCATTACTCAGAGCGTCGGCAATCTTAGTCCCTGAATCGGCCGTCGTCAGGCCAAACGTCGGGCCCGGGGTCACCGTAACGGTCACCGTGTAGTTCGCGGACGTGTAGCGAATCGGATTGTAGTATATAGCAAACGCTCCCTGGGGACAACGCTTTGGAGCCGGCTGACTTGGGTGATCGGGGTTGGCAAAAACGGCGTTGGGTTGCAAGGTGGGGGTAGCTGCAGGCTCCGCCGCGAGAACGGGCGCTGCCGAGATTGTCAAGGCGAGCACTAGTGAAACGATCGCGGGGACCCGACGCGATGAACGAAGCGTGGCGGGTTGAGCTGCGTGGTGCATAAAATTGCCTCCTATCGCAACAAGCGAGCCTATGGTAGCAATTGCTACTAATACTA
>DATGGV010000030.1:0-33484 GCA_035308305.1 Candidatus Cybelea sp.
ATTGCCGACAACGACGTACGAAGGGCTCACGTCCATGCCTTCCTGAGCGGCTGCCGGAATGCGGCCCAGCGAATCAACGTTGGTCTCGTAGCGGCGGTCCATCGACATAATTTCAAGCTTGTTCTGCAGCGGCGAGTAGAAGTAGTGAATGTAGAGCGGTACGCCGATGATGTATTCCTGAATGATGTAGGCTTCCTTGAGATGCGCAGCGCGCGCTTCGAAGTCGTGGGCATCTCTAATGAACATGTAGCCTTTTCCGCCCGCTGCCCCGTAGAGCTTGACGATAACCGGCCGGTCGATTTCCGCCCCGCCGCGAAACTGCCGCGGCAGCTTGAGGCCGGCCCGAGAGAGCCACTGCCGCTGCAACTCGCGGCTGGCCTCCCAATCGAGGACCGCCTTGTTCCCGAAATAGGGGACCGTCATCTTCTTGTGCTGTTCGAGCGAAAGATAGGCCACGAAGGACCCGTGCGGTACGATGATTGCTTTGCGGCGCTCGAGCTCGTCCATCAAGTTCATGAACTCGGCGTAGCGCTCCAGCACGATCACTTCGTCAACGAAGGCGAACGAGCGATAGAGCCGTTCGGTATCGCGATTTGAGATCGCCAGCGTCTTGAAGCCTTCGTCGTGGGCGCCCTTGAGAATCTGCAGCGCCGAATGGGAGCCCAACGTAGCGATCGTATACGGCCGGTTCATATGCGCGCCTTTAGACTACTCGGTCATGCATGGAATGTCCCGTTCCATCGCGGCGCATCAATAAACGGCTCGTTCGATCGCCGGATTGCACAAGAGGCGTTCGGCTGCGGCGCGCAGCGCTTCCGGGTCGAGCACAGCGTCGTCATGCGCCAAAAGTCGCCATGCAATGGTGATGCCGCCTCCGAGGGGTTCGATCCAGAGTTCGCCGGGTCGCGGGGCGGGCGCGTCGAGCACCGTCACGCGATGCTTGTTCGGATTGAAGATCGTTTCGTCGGCCGCGATGCGCTCGATCAGCGCCGGCACGTCGCCGCCGTCGTCAAAGAACCGTATCTCGCTGCGCTCCACGCGCTCGACGCCCAAGCCAAGCCGGCGCAACGCGACCGCCGCGGTGAAGGCCGTGTTGTCGGGGATTTTGAGGCTGATTGCGACTGCTCTGGTCATGACGACAGCGCCTTGATGAAGCTGTGGAAGAGGATTGAGCCGCCGGAGGGTGCGAGAACGTCTTCGCCTTCGCGGCGGTCGAGATGGTTGAAGTTCCAGGCATCGCGCTCGGGATGCGGCATGATCGCCAGCACGTTGCCCTCCCGATTCACCAAGCCGGCGCAACCGAGCGCCGATCCGTTGGGAATCGCGGCTGGGTCCACGATGCCGTTTGCGTTCGCGTAGATGAAGGCGAGGTGGCCGCCGGCCGCGATCTCGCTCAAATGCTCCGGCGTGGCGGCGAGGCGCCCCTCCGCATGCGCGGCCCACGCCGGCACGAGCGCGTCCTGCGGCAGCGCCGCGGTGATTGCGCAGCGCGCGGGCTCGATTGCGAGCTTCATGTAGACGTGCCGGCAGATAAAGTGCGGCGCCGGCCCGTTGCGCGTGAACGCGGCGGTCGGGCGGCGGATCGGACCGGTGCCGGGTACGAGGCCGGCTTCGAGCAGAATCTGCGCTCCGTTGCAGATGCCGAAGACGAGCTTTCCGCTACCGGTCGCTTCGATGACGTAGTCCATCATCCGGTCGTGGGCGGCGATTGCCCCCGCCCGGATGCGGTCTTCGTACGCGAAGCCGCCGGAGAGCACGAATGCGTCGAACTGAGCCATTTGGCTCGCCTGCGACCAGTGGACGAGTTCGGCGTCGCCGCCGCAGTCGCGAAGCAGCCGCAGCGTCTCGTCTTCGGAGTTCGTTCCGGGAAAGACCGGCACCGCGATCCTCGCGCTCATGGATAGAGCTGCGCTAACGGCTGGGACCAGATCTCATGCAAACGCTCGATATCGAAGCGAGTCCCGTTGACGATCAGTTCGGGGCCATCGATCGTCGCACCGATTTGGAGCGTTCCGGTTACGTCCATGCCGCTGCCGGCGGCAATTTCGCAGACGAAACCTCCGGCTTCGCAGAGCGGATTGCCGAAGTCGATCTCGGCGCCAATCTTCCGCCCAGCGGCCAAAGCATCGAACGCCAAGCGCGCAACCGCGGTGAGCATTCCGCCGTCCGCGACGACGCGGCAAGCGCGCAGAACTCCGCGGGCAATTGCATCTCTGACGATTGCGAGCGCGGCGCGTTCCGCGTCGTACTCGATGTTCGGCAGCGTCCCCTTGACCCCGAGCAGCTCGGCCAGCACCGATCCGCCCGCAACCAGTTCACGGTTTCCAACCCACAGCAGCGCCGAGCCGGGCGCCTTGAAGCCGGGCGTGACGACGTTGGCGATATCGTCGATCGACCCGATGCAAGCAACGATCGGCGATGAGGGAATGGCGTTGCCGGCCGACGTTTCGTTGTAGAGACTGACGTTTCCGGAAACGAAGGGCAGGTCGAGCTCCGTGGCGGCACGCGCCAGCGCCTCGACCGCCGCGACAAATGCGCCGTATTGTTCGGCCTTGCGGGGATTGCCGAAGTTCAGACAATCCGTCAAGCCAATCGGATGCGCGCCGACGGCAACGACGCGGCGCATCGCCTCCAAGACGGCCTGCTCGGCGGCATACGCCGGATCGATGCGCCCGTAACGCGGGTTGCCGGCGACGGCGAGCGCGACGCCGAGTCGCGAGCCGGGAACGGGCGCCAAGACGCCGGCGTCGGCCGCACCGCGCGGGAGAACCGTGCACCCTCGAACGACCGCATCGTAATGCCGGTAGAGCGGCTCCCGCGAGCAGACGTCGCGGTGCGCCAGCACGCGCGGGAAGATTCCCTCGAGGTCCACGGCCGGAAGCTCTTGCGCGGCTGCGCCGTGATAAATCTTTTCCGTATAAGGCAGGTCGTCGTGAATCGATCCGGTGAGGAACTCGCTTTCGACGTCCATAACGACGCGGCCGCGATACTCCAAAACGTAACGCTGTTGCGCGGTGACCTCGCCGATAACGGCCGCGCGCGCGTTGCACGCCACGTCGGGCAGCCCGAACTCCTCGTTATACACGCGCAAAAGCTCCGGGACAAAATCCGGCGGAACTACCCAGAGCATCCGTTCCTGCGTCTCGCCGACGGCGATGACCTCGGGCGGCATCCCTTCGACGGCCACGTTGACCTTGTCGAGTTCGATCCGCGCGCCGTATCCGCCGTGCGCCGTAATCTCCGCCGAGCATCCCACGACGCCGCCCGCGCCGAGATCTTTGAAGGCCGCGGGGACCTTGCGCTCGCGCAGGAGCGCAAAGACGCGATAGCTCGCGCGCATCAAAACGTTCTTCAAGAATGGATCGGGGACTTGCACGGCGCCTTTGTTGAGCTCGGCGTCGCGCGCATCCAACGTGAGCGACGAAAACGAAGCGCCGCCAAAACCACTTGGATCGGTCGCTTTTCCAACGAGCACGATCTGCCAACCCTCGGCTCCCTTGGGGGCGTAGGAGTGGATGACGTTCTTTTCGTTGAGGATTCCGAGCGCCACGACGTTGACCAAACAGTTCTCGTCGAAGCCACGCTCAAAGTAGACGTCGCCGGCGACGTTGGGAACGCCGATCGCGTTTCCGTAGGCGCCGATCCCGTCCACCACACCGCGCGCGACGGAACTTTGGTGCGACGCGAGGTCGTCGCATCGACCGAAGCGCAGCGGATCGGCTACCGCGACGACCTCGGCACCCATGCAGAGCACGTCGCGAACGATCCCGCCGATTCCGGTAGCGGCACCTTCGAAGGGAACGACTTGCGAGGGATGGTTGTGCGACTCGTGCGCGACGACGATTGCATAGCGCTCGCCGTCGTGCGTGCCGAGATGGAGAATGCCCGCATCCTCTCCCGGCCCGAGCAGAACGCGAGCCCCGCCGGCGGGAAGGTTCCTTAAGAAGCGGCGGCTCGATTTATAGCTGCAATGCTCGCTCCACGCCGCGTCGAATGCATGCAGCTCCACGACCGAAGGTTCTCGGCCGAGCCGCTGTGCGATGCGCTGCAGCTCCTCGTCACGGAGGTTAACCAAGCGCAGCTTTCTGCGACGCCGGCGGCGGCTGCTGCAACGACGCATCCGCGTGGAGCACTGCCGACCGCGCATTGGCCTGCATCAGCAGCGTGCGTCCAAAAAGCACGGTATCTTCGAGTCCGAAAACCTTCGCGCATTGCATCATCACGCGAGCGATATCGTCGCGGCCGTCGACGACCGGCGCCGACGAGGCCGCTTCGAGCATCGAACGCAGCAGCTCGTTTTCGCCGACCGGAATGACGACGAGTCGCGCGAAGCTCGCTTCGAGCTGTGCCATCAACTGGAGAACGAAACCCGGCGTCGACGCCGCGTTGGCCACGTGGCGCACCGTCGGGACGCCAAGCTGGCCGAGCGCTCGGACCACTTCATTCGCGCGTTCGACTTGCGCGGCGGAATCGGCGATGACCGCGACCATGCCCGGGCGCATGACCGGAAAGGTTCCCACGAAGTCCGCGACCCGTTCGTACGCCTGCTTGACCATCTCCAATGCCGGCTCGTCGACGGTTTCAAGGTTCCGGTAGAGCTGCTTGTCGAGCATCAGCTCCTCGCGGCCTTGCGGCCAGATTCGCCAGGAATCGTTGTCGATCACGTCGGCGATCACGAGCTGACCCTGATTCTCTCCGCCCGCCAGCCGCCCGAACTCGATCTTGAGATCCACGAGCATCACGTCGCGCTTGCGCCACGCGTGCGACAGGATGTCGAACGTCAGCCGCGCGAGCTCCGTCATCGCACCGACCTCTTGGGGCGCGGCGATGTTGCGTGCGACGATCTGGTCGGGCGTGATCATCGGGTCGTGCGCCGCATCGTCTTTAAAGAAGAACTCGATCACGTGCGGCACGAGCAAAGTTCCTCGCGCCAGGCCGGGATTGCGCTTGGCAAACGACCCGGCCGCGATGCCGCGGGTGACCACTTCGAGCGGAATCATGTTGGCGCGCCGGACGACCATCTCGTTGTTGTCGTCGTCCTCCCCGCCATTGAGGTAATGCGTCGGCAGACCGCAGAGATTGAGCAGGCGGAAGACGCGCGCGGTCGTCTGCGCGGCCAGGCGCCCCTTGCCGGCAATCACGTTACGCCGCGCGCCGTCGCCGGAGGATATCTGATCGGTCTGCGCGACGACGAGCTGGTGGGGCTGACCGGGGTTCTCGTAGAGCACCTTCGTCTTGCCGCGCGCTATTTCGATGCCTTTGTTCACGTCTCGCGCACCTCGACCTGGCGGGGGAATGGCTCCAAAACCGCGATGCGGTCGGCCAAGAGCCGCGCGCGCTGCGGCGCGGTGCCGACGTGACTGCTTGGGTCGAGCAGGTGCCGAATCTCGGCCGGGTCGAGGAGTGCGGTCAGCTCCGCGCGATCCGTCAAGAGGCGCGAAAGCGGATTCTCGTCACCGCGACGAACCGCTTCCCACGCTTGCATCGATGCATTTCGCAGCGCTTCGTGCAAGAGCTGACGGTCTCCGCCGGAACGCACCGCTTCCAACATGACCGCCTGCGTGCCGGAGAAGGGAGCGTACGTGCGGACGTTTTGCGTGATGCGCCGCTCCTCTACGCGCAGACCCTCGATGACCGTGCGCGCCAGGGTTACCAACTCGTCGGCGCAGAGCAACGCCTCGGGCAACACGATGCGGCGGTTCGCGCTATCGTCGAGCGTTCGCTCGAGAAAGTTCGTCGCGGCATTTTGCCAGGTTACGTCGGCGTAGCCCGGCAGGAGTCGAGCCAACGAGTCGATCCGCTCGGAAAGGATTGGATTCTGCTTGAACGGCATGACGGAACTGCCGACTTGCGATGGCGCAAAGGGCTCTCCCACCTCGCCGAAGCCCGGGCTTGCCAGCACGCGCACGTCGGCCGCAAACTTCGAGAGCGACGCCCCGAGGCCGGCCAGTGCCGAGAGCAGCAAGTAATCGAGCTTTCTCGGATAAGTCTGCGTGCTGATCTCGCGAGCGGTCAGCCCGAACCGTTCGAGCACGTAGGCTTCGATCTCCGCCGAGCGGCCGTTCTCGCCGAGGAGGCGCTCGTAGGACGCAGCGGTACCGACGGCCCCGCGCAGCCCCTTCGTCGTGAGATTCTTGAAGACAAACCGTAAGTTTTCGTCGTCGACGAGCAAGTCTTGGGCGTAGCTTGCGAGTCGATAGCCCAGCGTCGTCGGCTCGGCCGGCTGCAGGTGCGTGTAAGCCATGCAGACGAGATCCGCATACGCCCGGATCTTCGTGGCGAAGGCCGCAAGCAGTTCGCGCAGATTCGCACCGACGTACGCGAGCGCGACTCGCAACCGATAGGTTTCGACCGTGTCCTCGATGTCCATCGAGGTCGCACCGAGGTGAAGCTTTCCTCCGCCTCGCTTTGCCTGCGATGCAAAGAGGCGGATCTCCGCCATCAAGTCGTGGTGGATCTCACGCTCGATGGCCAGCGCCGCTTCGATGTCGATATCGCCGGCATGCGCGCGCAGATCGTCGAGCTCGTCCGGTGCGACCAGGCCTTGCGCGGCTTGCGCTTCGGCGAGGGTGACCCAGACGGCGCGCCAGAGCCGCCGCCGCCGTTGCTCTGAAAACAGCGAGCGCAGCTCCGCGCGGCCATATCGCCAGGAGAACGGCGAGGCGTACGTGCGATGATCCATTGATTTGGAACGGCCTTCGCCTTACGGGAAGCCGCGGCCTCGTCACCGTAGAATCAGCGCAATGAAACCGGCCACGATACTATCGGCAGCCGTCGTAGCATTCTTGGCGGGCTGCACGAAGAACGAGTCCGCGCCGGGCATGCGTCATCAGTGGACGCATGCCGGCTTGCTCCGGGTCGCCGTCACCGAGGAACCGAAGAACCTCAATCCGTTGCTCGCCGGCACCACAATCGAAATATTCGTCGACCGATTCATGTTCGAGCCGCTAGTCTCGGCCGACGCGCGCGGCAATACCGTGCCGATGCTCGCCGCCGTGGTGCCGTCGCAAGGCAATGGGGGCATCAGCGCCGATGGTCTCACGATTACCTATCATCTGCGGCGCGACGCCGCTTGGAGCGACGGCGTGCCGGTCACCGCGCGCGACGTTGCGTGGTCCTGGCGGGCGATCGAGAACCCGAACAACGACGCGGTCTCGCGCCACGGCTACGACGAGGTGCGCGCGATCGACACGCCGGATGCAGAGACCGTCGTCGTGCACTTGAAGAGGCGCTTTTCACCCTTCGTGAATACTTTTTTTGCCGAGAGCGACCAGCCCTACGGCATCCTTCCGGCACACGTTCTGGCGCGCTACGCGACCCTTAATAGCGTGCCGTTCAACGCGCGGCCCACCGTGAGCGACGGGCCCTTCCGTTTCGTGGAGTGGCGGCGCGCCGATCGCATCCTGCTCGACGCCAATCCCCACTTCTTCGAGGGGCCGCCTGGATTGAAGCATGTCGAAATACTCTTCGTTCCTAACGAGGACTCGGGCACGAACTTGCTGCGCACCCATGCCATCGACTATCTCTTTCAGCCGTCGATTCAAACGTACCCGACGCTGCGCTCACTGCCCGATGCGCGCATTGTGTGGGTCAACGTCAACGGCTTCGAGGGAGTCGAGTTCAACCTGTCGCACCCGCTGCTCGCCGATTCTCGCGTGCGGGAGGCAATCGCGGCGGCGCTCGACAAACGCGGCCTTACGCTCGTCCTCACGCACGGGCAGACGGTTCCGGCAACCGAAGATCTGCCGAACTGGATGTGGGCCTTCGACCCGAGCGTGCGGTCCGTGCCGTTCGATCTCGATCGCGCGAGGCGGCTCCTGGCGCAAGCCGGATGGGTCGCCGGCCCCGATGGGATCGTTCGAAAGCAAGGTCAACAGCTGGAGCTGCTGCTGGTCACGGATAGCGCAGCCGCGACGCACCGGTCGGAGAGCATCTTGATCCAAGCCGCGCTGCGGCGGATCGGCATTGCCGTCGACGTGAAGTACTACCCGTTGGACCTTCTCTACGCACCGCAAGCAATGGGCGGCATCCAGCACGGCGGAAAGTTCGACATGCTGGCCTATGGCTGGTACGCCGGCATCGATCCGGACAACTCGTCCGAGCTGACCTGCAACAACTTCCCGCCGCACGGTTATAACGATCCGCGCTATTGCAGCGCCGCGATGGATGCCGCGCAGCAGGCGGCCTTAGCGCACTACGACCGCGCGACCCGGCGGCCGGCGTACTCAAAGATCGAGCACCTGCTCGCGCGCGACAACCCCATCCTCTTCTTCTGGTGGCAGCGCCAGCAAGAAGCAATAAGCGTCGACTTCCACGGCTTCGATCCCAACCCGGTCGTCGAATCCTGGGACGCTTGGCGCTGGAGTATTTAACTAGCGCGACTCGTTGCGGATGGCCGGCGTCAGGAATGCGGCAATCGCGACGACGGCGGTACCCATGCAGGCGATGGTCATTGCGAGATGCGGCGAGCGATGGTCCGCGACCCAGCCGAAGAACGTCACGCTGGGCGCCATGCCCGCGAGAACGAGCAGCCGGACCGCCCCCATTAACCTCCCGACCATGTGCTCGGGCGTGACGCGCATGCGAAAACCGATGATCTGCGCGATCTCGAAGTTCGCCAGCGCGTTGGAGCTTGCCCAGAAGAAGGCGGCCAGCCAGATATTCGAGACGAGCACCACGGGAATGAACAGCAGCGCGTCGATCAGATAGGCTCGCGTGAGGGATAGCCCCAGCGGCCAACGTTCGGCGTAGCGCGCCGCGACCGTCGCTCCGCCGATCGCGCCGAGCGCGGAGATCGCGAAAAAGAACCCGACCTGCTGATCGGTGGCGTCGAAGCCTTTCTTCAGAAAAGGAATTAGAATCGCATAACAGCCGAAGCCGAAGATGTTGAGCGAGAAGGCGACGAAGGCTTGCGCGCGCATCCCGAGATCGGACCAGAGCGCGCGGTACCCCAGCGCAACGTCGCTGAGAAAATGGCGCAACGTCGGCAGCCCGCTGGTCTTCTCGGGCCCTAGCGAGGGAATCGAAATAAGCGAGAGCTGCGAACCCAAGTACGTGAGCGCATTGATCGTTAGCGCCGGCAGCGGGCCGAGGTAGGCAAAGAGCGCGCCGCCGATGGCCGGCGTCACGAGATTCGATGTGCTCTCGGCCGCCATCAGCATGGCGATTGCCTTGGTCGACTGTTTGCTGCCGAGCAGATACGGGATACTCGACGACTGTCCGCCCAGAAAGCCGGCCGCGCAGATCGAGATGATCACCAAGCCGCCGTAGATCATCGGCAGCGTCAGGACGTGCATCGCGTACGAAATCGCAAAGAAACCCATCACCGCAAAACGCACCGCGTCGCAGCCGATCATCAGTTTGCGGCGGTCGAGCCGGTCGGCCAACGAGCCTCCGACCAGCGCAAAGAGCGAAAACGGCGCCACTTCGCAGATAAAAGCCGTGCCGGTCGAGAGCGCCGAATGCGTGAGGTGATAGGCTAGGAGCGGAACGGAAAGCATGCGCAATCCGTCCCCGACGAAGCTCAGGGATTGACCCGCAAAATACCGCCGAAACCCACGCGAAGCAAAGATGCTCGGCGCGCTGACCTCGCTAACCATGAACCGGGGAGGATACCGCACCGTCGCCGCTTCGTCAAGCGGCGATCAGGTTTCTAACGGCGCAAGAACTCGGCGAGGCCGACGGTGATGCGATCGACGAGCGTCTTGTGGTCCTCCGGATCGTTGCCTGCCCGGCCCGTCACGATGGCTTCGATTCCCGTTAGGGCGCCTTCAAAGGCGACGCGAGCGCGGCGAGCGCCGATGCGCCGTCCCAGCGGACGCAGGGTGCGCTCGCGCCAGCGCATACGGTCGGGAATTTGGCCGCCCGGCCTGGCGGCCTCCCACAGGTAGCCGCTTTCGGTTGCCAGCGCCGAGAACAGCGCAACCGCCGCGCCGCGGTTCTCCGCAAAAAGCTCGTGCGCAATCTGCAGCGCCGTAGCGACATTGCCTTCGACCAGCGCGCTGGCATACTTGTAGGCCTTCGGGTCCCCAATCGTAAGCGTTTCCTGCTCCAAATCGGCCAGCGTAATTTTTTTGCCGGCCAGCGCGAGTTTCTCGAGGTCGTTGCGGACGGTCGTTAAATCCGCTTCGCTGCGAGCGAGCTCGGCGACGGCGCGCGGCTCGGCGGTCGCCGCCAAACGTTCGAGCGTTTCCGCAATAAAACGCGCGCGCGTCGGTTCGTCGGCCGTCGTATCGATGCGCAAGGCCGTACGTCCCGCTAAACTGCCCAACGATTGCGGGCGAGCGCTGCGCGGCGAGAGCAAGTCGCTCACGAGCAACGTATTGCCTTCAGGGACGTCCTCCATCAGCGCGAACAGCGCGCGCCGCGGGTCGGCGCGCAGCGTTTGCGCCTCGCTCACGACGACCACGCGCCGGTCGGCGAGGAACGGCATCGCCTGCACGGCCTCGCGGAGGCGCGCCATGTCGCCAAGGTCTTCGGGGGAGAATCGCGAGAGATTGAGATCGCGCACCTCGTCGGGGAGTAATCGGTCGAGGAGAACCTCGATGGCGCGCTCGGCGAGAGCGCGCTCCGTCCCCTCGACGATGACGAGCTTGCCGATCGCCGGCTGTTTATCGAGGAAGTCGTAGAATTTCAACGCGCCCCCGCACCTGCAATCGGCACACGCGGGCGCAGTTCGAGGTCGGGGATCGACTCGACGTACGGCGACCGAACGATACCGCATTCGGTCACGAATGCCGCGATGAGATGGCCCGGCGTTACGTCGAACGCCGGATTATAGACGGCCGCGCCTTCGGGCGCGACGCGATGGCCGGCAAACGTACTCACCTCTTCGGCGCTGCGTTCCTCGATCGGGATTTCATCCCCGCTGCGGATCGCAAAGTCGAAAGTCGACCGCGGCGCGGCGATGTAGAACGGAATCCCGTGATGCGCCGCCAAGATCGCGAGGGCGTAAGTGCCGATCTTGTTTGCGGTATCGCCGTTGCTCGCGATGCGGTCGGCGCCGGCGATCACCAGATCGATACCTTTGCGCTTCATCGCGATGGCCGCCGCGGAGTCAGCCATCAAGACGGCATCCACGCCGGCCTGCTGCAACTCGAGATAGTTCAACCGAGCACCTTGCAAGAGCGGCCGCGTCTCACAGGCGAAGACGTGGGGCTTCTTGGCGCCTCGCTGCGCGGCGATGATCACGCCGAGCGCCGTACCGCCGCCGGCGGTCGCGAGCGGCCCCGTGTTGCAGATCGTGACGATCCGCGCGTTCTTTGGAATCAGCTCGAAGCCGTTTTCCGCAATCGCCTGGTCGATGGCGATCTGCTCCTCGTGGATCGCCTTCGCTTCTTGGAGCGCGTCGCCGGCGGCAAGAACGCGGTCGACCGCCCACGCGAGGTTAACCGCCGTCGGCCGCGCGGCACGTACGCGGCGGGCTTCTTCGAGAAAGCGCCCCTCGTCGGGGCTCGTCCGCCGAAGCAGCGCCACGCCGTATGCCGCGAAGACGCCGATGCAGGGCGCTCCGCGGATGGCCAGGCTTTTGATCGCGCCTTCGATTTGCGCGACCGTTTGGGCGCGCTCGTAGCGCATTTCATGCGGCAGCAAGCGTTGGTCGAGATAGCGCACGGCGTCGCCGTCCCAAGCGACGGGGATGAATTCATTCATCGCTTAGCTGCGGAAGCCGGCACGCGGCGTGCCGACCGTCAGCGTTAGCAACGAGGCTGCCGCCAAGCCGGCCGCGTAGCCCTTATCTCCGCCGTTGGGGTCGGCGCGCTCTTCGGCTTGCAAGAGCGTATCGGTGGTGAGCACGCCGAAGCCGATCGAAACGCCGGTAACGAGCTGCACGTCCATGATGCCGCGCGCGCATTCGCCCGCGACGAAGTCGAAGTGCGGAGTTTCGCCGCGAATCACTGCCCCCAGCGCGACCAGCGCGTCGAAACTGTCGCTATCGATCAGGTTTCGGCACGCCAGCGGCAGTTCGAAACAGCCTGGGACCTCGAAGAGGCGGACGTGCTCGTCATCGACGCGGCAGTCGCGCAACGCGCGTCTGGCCCCATCGACGAGGCGATCGGCGATGCCGGCGTGGAAGCGCGCCGCGACGATCGCAAAACGCCGCCCGGCGCAGTCGGGCTTCGCCCCATCGCGCGCCCCGTTCGACTTCACGATGCGACCACTTTGTCGAGCATGTGACCGAGTTTCGAGCGCTTCGTGTCGATGTAGTGCTTGTTGTGTTCCGTCGGCGTCGTCTGCAGCGGCATTCGCCCCACGATTTTGAGCCCGTACCCTTCGAGCCCAAAGATTTTCTTGGGGTTGTTGGTGATCAGGCGCATCTCTTTGATGCCGAGGTCGGCGAGAATCTGCGAACCGATCCCGTAATCCCGTTTGTCGATCGGCAGGCCCAGCGCGAGATTCGCTTCGACGGTATCGGCGCCGCGGTCTTGCAGTTCGTAGGCTCGAAGCTTGTCGGCGAGCCCGATGCCGCGGCCTTCCTGCCGCAGGTAGAGAAAGACGCCGCGACCCTGTTGCGCGATCAGCTCCATCGCAGCATCGCGCTGAGCGGCGCAATCGCAGCGAATCGAATGCAAGGCGTCGCCGGTCATGCACTCGGAGTGGACGCGCACGAGAATATCTTTACCGTCGCCAATCTCTCCCATAACCAGCGCGACGTGCGTGTTTTCGTCGATCGCGGTGCCATACGCGATGCCGGTATAGTTTCCAAAAACCGTGGGCAGATCGAACTCGGCGATTTTACGGACGAGCTTCTCGGTGCGCATGCGATACGCGATGAGGTCCTTTACCGTTATCAGTTTGAGCTCGTGCCGGTCGGCATAGCCGCGCAGGCCCTCCAAGCGCTCCATCGTTCCGTCGTCGGCCATGATTTCGCAGATGACGCCGGCGGGGAAGAGCCCCGCGAGCCGCGCTAAATCGACCGCGGCTTCCGTTTGACCGGCGCGCACCAGCACGCCGCCCTCGCGCGCGCGCAGCGGAAACGTGTGCCCGGGACGCAGGAAGTCCGCCGGCTTCGCCTCCGGATCGAGTAGACGCTTGATGGTAGCGGAGCGGTCGTGCGCGGAAATTCCCGTCGTCGTCAGACCACGCGCTTCGACCGAGACGGTAAACGCGGTTTCGTGGACGGCCGTGTTGTCGCGCACCATTTGCGGAATGTGCAGCTCGTCGAGGCGGGCGCCGGGCATCGGCACGCAGATCAAACCGCCGGCGTGCTTGCGCATGAAGTTGATTGCGGCGGGCGTGACCATCTGCGCGGCCATCACCAGATCGCCTTCGTTCTCGCGGTCCTCGTCGTCGAGCACGACGACCATCTTGCCGCCTCGCACGTCGGCGATCGCGGCCTCAATCGAGTCGAAGGGGCTCGCGGCGTCGCTCAGCTGCTCGGTGAGGGAAGGAAAAACGGCGGCCAACCGCTGGAGCGTTCGGTACGAAGGCTCGCGCCTGCCGGCGCGAAGCAGCGAGATCGCCGACTCGGTCAGTCCGGCGCTCTCCGCGACCTCAGAGGCGGAAAGTCGCGCCTCGTCCATCTCCGCGTTGAGGAGATCCGCAAAGCTGCCCATGCTTCAAGCCTAGCGCCGGCTTTACAAATGTCAAGATGCCGGCTAGCCGGAAAGGCACGTGCGGAGGCAGACGGCGGTTTAACCCGGCGTGGAGCCCTGCACGGTGGTGGCAAAGGTGCGAAACAACGCCAAAAGATTAACACCGAAGAGCTGTACGCCGGAGAACGCAACGAGCGCAATCAACATGATGAGTATCCCGTACTCGGTCATCGTCGCGCCGTCTTCGTCGCGAATCATTATGGTGAAGGCAGCCAGCATTCCGTTCTCTCCTGTGTATAGACAATTAACGAACCGCCCCGCGCATAAACGGTCTGCCGAAACGCCCCAAATTCTCAAAGAGCTAGCCGCAGGCCGCTAGCTAGTTTGCTAGTATAGCACGCGGCCAACGGGGGTGTCGAGTTCTTAAGCGCGTCTTTTGGACGGCTAGCCGGTTCCGGCAGCTTGCACCGAGGGAGTGCTCCGGCAGGCGGTCAGCGGGTCTGTGGCGACCTTAAACCGAGCCTGCCATGGTGTTGAATAGGGCCTCGAGGTTGATGCCGAAGGTTTGGATGGCCACGAGGGCAACCATGGCGATCACAGCCACAAGCAGCGCGTACTCGACCATCGACGCGCCTTCCTCGTCGCGCATCATGAGCGTGACGGCAGTTCGCATTCTACCTCCCTCGGATGTGAGCTATCGGCAGACAAATATGCGCGAGATATATGGTCTCGGGAAGCAGGTCTGCGGAAAGCGAAAAAAGGCCAGGAGTTAAGATAGGGAACACCAGCTGAATACGCACGAATTATAACATAGTGGAAACCCGAGTGTCGAGATAAATCTTTGCACCGAAGGAGCGCTTGCTTGCTTAGGGCTGCCGTGGAAGCGTGCGTCGAAGGGCCGAATGCCGCGCTCGTTGTCGCATGGCGCGTCACGTCGCCGGCCGACGATGTCGCGCTGCCGGTCGAGCCGATGCCCCCGCAATACGCCGAAAGTTAATTAAAGACGACGATCGGTTTGACGATTCGCGATTCGGCCAGCTCGCGATAGGCGCGCGGGACGTCGTCGAGAGAGATGAGCGCGGCACCGACCTTTTCGGCCGTGACGAGACCATGCTCGATCAGGTCCAGCGCCTCGCGCGTGTCGTTTGGTCCGCAGGAATAGCTGGCGACGAGCCGCAGATCGCCGAAGTAAAAACGCGTCGGGTCCATGCTTACGGGAACGTCGGGCGGAAATGGCGTGAACATCACGATCGTGCCGCCGGCCGCCGTCGCCTCGCATGCCGCTTTCATTGCGGGCGCTGTTCCGGGACCGCAGATCACCACGTCGGCGCCGTCTGGAAGAACGCGGCCAACGTCATCCGGATGGAAGGCCGCAGCGCCGTTGCGTTGCGCGATCGCGCGGCGCTGCTCGATGAAATCGCTCGCGAAGACTTCGGCGCCCAGCGCTCCCGCGGCCACGACGTGCAGCAAGCCCATCACGCCCAAGCCGATCACGTAGAGCCGGTCGTTCTTTCGAACGCCGCTGCGCCGCAGCGATTTGACGACGCAGGCCAGCGGTTCGACCAACGAAGCATCGCAGAACGGCACGTTCGCCGGCAGCGGCAGCGTGTCGCGCTGGTTTTCACGCGAAACGCGAAAGTATTCGGCGATGCCGCCAGGCTCGATCTTCGTAGCGCGCCAGGTCGCGCACTGGACGTAGTCACCGCGCCGGCAGGCGCGGCACTCAAAGCAGGGCGCATGATGATGAACGAAGACGCGATCCCCGACGGAAAGCGCGCAGTCGCCGGCGACCGCCGCCACGATGCCGGCCGGTTCGTGGCCGAGCACGAGAGGCGCCTTGCGCGCGATGTACCATCCCATGACGTCGCCGCTGCAGATCCCACTGGCCATCGTTCGCACCAGCAGCTCCCCGTCGCGCAGTTCGGGCACGGGGCGCTCTTCTATTCGCACGTCGTTGACGTCGTAGAGCACCGCCGCGCGCATCTTTTGCGGCATCACGGCTCGATCAACAGTTTGAGCGCGTCGCCGGTGTCGAGCCGTTCGAAAGCTTCGGCGACCCGATCGAGCGAATAGGTATCGGAAATCAGGCCGGTGAGGGGCAGCGCGTGAGCGGCGATCAACTCGTAGGCGCTGCGCACGTCGCGCGGGGTAAAGTGGAACGGCGCGAGCAACTGGACCTCGTCGTAATGCAGCCGCGAAGCATCGAACGAGACGCGCGTCTCGGCGGGCAAGCCGGCAAAAAACGAAACGCGTCCTCCGCGCCGCACGAACGAGGGCGCGCGCTCCCACATCTCGGCGGTTCCGGTGCACTCGATCACGGCGTCGGCGCCGCGGTCGCCGGTTCGCTCGGCAATGACGTCGGCGATTGGGGATGCCGTGGCATCGATGCTCTGCAGCCCGAGTTCGCGGGCCAGCGCGACGCGCTGGGGCCGGCGGCCGAAGAGCAGCGCCTCGATGCCTCGCCGCTGCAGCAACAAGGCGTGCAGAATTCCAAAGCCGCCGTTGCCGATGACGGCAACGATCGATCCGGGGGCCGGCGCGAGAAGCTCGATCGAACGAACGACGCAGGAGAGCGGCTCGAGAAATGCGGCTTGGGCGTAACCAACGTCAACGGGCTTGCGAAAGCAGTTGCGTTCGACGACCCGCTGCGGCACCGCGATCAGATCCGAGTATGCCCCTAAGATCATCGTTGAGAGCAGCTGTTCGCAGAGTTCTTCCTGCCCGTTGCGGCACCAATAACATTTGCCGCATGGCGCGGTATGGACGCACATCACGGGATCGCCTGCGGCGAAGGCCGTGACGCCCGGCGCGACGGACGCGACGTCGCCGGAAAACTCATGGCCGAAGCGCGTCGGCATCGGCATCTTTGGATGGCCGCGACGATAGGTTTTCAGATCCGTTCCGTCGGTCAACGCGGCGCGCACCCGCACGACGATTCCGCCTACCGGTGCCGGCGGCACCGCTTCTTCGCGCAGTTCGATCGTCTTAGGTGAAACCAACATCGCGACGCGCGAACGCTCCGCGGCGATCACGCGGGCGCGGCCGCGACGCAGGCCACCAAGGCCGAGCGAATTGGTTCGGGCAACGGGCGGCTCTTCTTCGTCCCGCCGTCGATGGCGGCCACGACGAACGTCAGCACGGCGCCGGCCTCACCCGTCCGCTCGTTAAAGAGAACCGTTTTCCAGCGAACGCTCGACGAGCCGACTCGCTCGATATGCGTGCGCATTCTAAGCCAGTCGCTCATCATCGCCGGCGCGTGATACTCCGCCTCCACCCTGACGCGCGGCAGCCAAAAGTCGTACTGCGTGAATACCGTTTCGTACGGAAAGCCAAGATCGGCAAACATGCGCATCTCGGCATATTCGGCAAAGCGCGGATAGGCCGCGAAGTACATGATTCCCACGACGTCGACGTCGGCCCATTGCACCTGCAAGCGAGCTTCGAACGTGCGCGCTCCTTCGGGGAGGGGGTCTTTGAATTTAGTCATGGGTTATTGCTTTGTCATCCTTCGACGGAGCCTGTCCTGAGCGCAGTCGAAGGGCTCAGGATGACATGGGGAGAGATCAGCATGACACGGAGGCGTGCAACGCGTAGCGGGCGATGGGGTCGACTTCCAGGTTTACGCGGGTGCCGGGGGGCCGGGCTCGCAGCGTCGTGCGCGCGATCGTTTCGGGTATCAGCGCGATCTCGAACCAGCCGTCGCCGGTTGCGGCGACGGTCAGGCTGATGCCGTCGATTGCGATAAAGGCTTTGGGGACGATCATCGCGGCCAGCCCCGGCGGAGACTCGACGCGCATGCGTTCACCCTGCCCCTCGGGCGTGCGCGACAGCACTCGGGGCGCCGCATCCACGTGGCCGTAGACAAAATGGCCGCCGAGCCGGTCGCCGACACGAAGCGCATATTCCACGTTGACGACGTCGCCGGCCACACGATCTCCCAACGTGCTGCAGGCGAGCGTTTCAGGAACCACGTCGAACGCAACAGCCTCTCCGTCGATTGCGGTTGCAGTAAGACAGACGCCGTCGATGGCGATCGAGTCGCCAGGCTGCGGTTGCTCGGATTGCACGCCGTCGCACCGTATAGCCAATTGAATCCCGCTTGCCTTGTCGTCTTGTCGTCCTTCGACTGCGCTCAGGATGACAAGGCCTTGATATCGGATCAGGCCGCTAAACATTGGCGAAGGTTCCGCTAATTATTACGTCCTCACCGGTCAGTTGCACGCGGTCGAATCGCAACGGTACGCCCGACGGTGGGAAACTCGCACCGGCGAGGGCCGGTACCGCGGTTGCGCTTTGCAGAAAGAGCGGGGCGACTGCCCAGTAGAAACGATCCACTTGGCCGGCGGCGATCAGACGCGCTGCCAAGGTGGGGCCGCCTTCACACAAGACGCTGTAGATGCCGTGCGCGCGCAACGCTTCGAGAGCTTTTGACGGATCGAGCTCGAGGCTCTCCGGGGGTCCGACGCCGATCACTTCGGCAACGCCCCGAAGATCGTCCAAACGATTCGCCAAACCGGCGGGCGCTAAGACGAGCGACTTTGCGTAGCCTTCTTCGCGATCGAAGATGCGGCTGCGCGCGCTGACGCCCTCAGTTTGGCAAAGAACGACGCGCACGTAGGGACGAAGACGGTGATGAGGGGGACGAACCGTTAGTCGAGGATCGTCCACTCGCACCGTGCCTGCGCCGACCATAACGGCGTCGTGCGCGATGCGCAGCTCGCGCACGAAACGGCGGGCATCTTCGGAAGTCAACCGCTGTTCGACGCCCGGCCTGCTTGCGATTGCGCCGTCGAGCGACATCGCCATCTTGAGTGCAACGTAGGGACGCTGCAACGCGCCGGCGCGGGCGAAAGATTCGATCAAGTCCGCAGCGATCGGATCTTGCGCAACCGCAACATCGATGCCGCGCTCGCGCAGTTCGTCGGCGCCGCCGCGCGGCGTCGGATCGAGCGTGCCTGCGACGACGCGGACGATACCGGCTTCTAGGACGGCGAGCGTGCACGGCGGCGTGCGTCCCGTGTGCCGGCAGGGTTCGAGCGAAACGTAGAGCGTGGCGCCGCGGGCATCGCGCGCGGCTTGGCGCAACGCGTTGGCCTCGGCATGCGCGTCGCCCGCGCGGTGATGATACCCTTCGCCGACGATGCGGTTTTCGCGCACGACGACGGCTCCGACCGGCGGGTTCGGCGAGGTGCTGCCGATGCCGCGGGCGGCCAGCTCGTAGGCACGCTGCAAGTAAAGCTCGTCAAGCGGCGTCAGCGATTGATGGAGTTGCTCCACGGCTTGGGGCTGTTCGCCACCGCGACCACTATCGCATCGTCCACGACTCCGCCCGCTTCACGAATCGCGCCGGCGCAATCGCGCAGCGTCGATCCGGTCGTGCAAACGTCGTCGAAGAGCGTCACGCGCAGGCCCGCGACGCCGCCCGCATTGCACGAAAATCGGCCCTGGGCGGCGAGACGCTGCGCGCGCGACCGTCCGCGCTGCGCGTCGCCGGATCGCTGGTCTAATGCCAGAACCACCCGGGCACCGGCGATTGCGGCCGCCATGCGAGCCACCAGCGCGACGCCGTCGAGGCCGCGCACGCGCCGGCGTTTGGCCGTTGTCGGAACCGGCACCAGGATCGCGCCGGCCGTAACCAAGGGGGCCGTCATGCGCCCTAACGCCTCGGCCACGTCGCGGCGCCCCTCTTTGAGCGCCAGAACCGCGGCGCGAAGCGTGCTTTCGTACGGGGCAGCCGCCGCGACCCGCAGCGAGGGAAGATACACCGCAATCGCTTTACCGTTCGGACGGCACGCGCTGCAGAGCCCCGAACCGATCGCATTGCAGCTCGCGCATTGTGCGGGGAAGACGAAGTCGAGCAGCGGGCGCAAGTCCATATTGCTCGATCACGCCGCAGCGATGAAACGTCTAGGTGGGAGCCTCCACCGCGACGAGCGCGTCGTCGAGCACGCTTTCGGGCTGGACGACGTAGCCGGTTCCCACGATCGTGTCGCGCAGATTCGCTCGCGCGCCGATCGTCGCGCCGTTCCAAAGGATGCTGCGCTCGAGCGTCGCCGCGGCATCGACGCGCACGCGATCGCCGATGACGCTCGGGCCCACGATCGACACGCCGTCGGCGATCGTCGCCGACGCGCCGATTCGCACGGGGCCTTCGATGCGGACGTTGCTGCCGAGCCGCGCCGACGCGTCGATGCCGTTCGACGTGGTCTTGGGAATCTGCACGACGCCCTCGAGCACGGCGTAACTCGCGCGGCGGTACTCGCCGGGCGTTCCGATATCCGCCCAGTAGGCGCCGCGCGCGTGAAATCCGTAGAACGGCTCTCCCGCGATCTGCAGCGCGGGAAAGACCTGCTTGCCGAAATCGTAGAACTCCGCCGGCGGGATATGGTCGAAGATCTCCGGCGAAAAAACGTAGACGCCGGTGTTGGCCAGTTTGCTGCGCTCCGTCCCTCGCGGCGGCTTCTCCTGGAACTCGACGATCTTGGCGCGCTCGTCGAGGACCACGACGCCGTACTGGTCGACGACGTCGCATTCGACGAGACCGATCGTCGCGATCGCCGCTCGGTGGCGATGAAACTCGAGGAGCTTATCGAGGTGAATATCGGTTACTTCGTCGCACCCGATCACCGCAAACGGCTCGTCGTCGAAGAACTCTTGCACCTTCTTGAGGCCGCCGGCGCTTCCGAGCAACTCGCTTTCATACGAGTAGTGCAGCTTCACGCCGTAGCGCGAACCGTCGCCGAGCGCCTCCACGATTGCATCGGCGAGATAGTGAACGTTGATTGCAATTTCGTCGAAGCCGTAGGCTTTGAGGTAGCGCATCAGATGCGCGGCATTCGGAACGCCCGCGACCGGCACGAGCGGCTTGGGAACCGATTTGGTGAGCGGATAGAGCCGGGTCGAGAGGCCGCCCGCGAGAATCATCGCCTTCACCGGAACTCCTCGAGCAGAATCAACCAGGCGAAACGTGGGAGGGCGAGCTGTCGCCGCCACCGCCGCGGTTCCTTGACGAGCCGGTAAAGCCATTCAAGGCCCAAGCGGCGCGCGATATGCGGCGCGCGCGCGACGCGCCCCGAGATTACGTCGAACGAGCCGCCGACCCCGACGCCGGCGCCGCAGCCGGTTTCACGCAGATGCTCGGCGAGCCAAAACTCTTGGCGCGGAGATCCCATGCCGGCGAACAGCAGGCGCGCCCCGCTATCGGCGATGCTCGCAACGATCGCCGGCGTTTGCTCGTCGGTAAAGAACCCGTCGTGCGCGCCGGCAATCTGCAATCCGGGAAAGCGCACCTCCAAAATCGCGGCCGCATCGGCTGCGACACCCGGCGCACCGCCCAAGAAGTAGACGGGAAGGTCCGCCGCCGCCGCGCCCTCGCAGAGGTGTTCCAGCAGTTCGACGCCCGTGACGCGCGCGCGAAGCCGGGCGCCGCGCCGGCGCGCAACCGTCAGCAATCCAACCGTATCGCAGAGCGAGAGTTCGCTCGCGTTGACGATTTCGCGAAAACGCGGGTCGCGCTGGGCGTAGACGACCATCTCGGTTCCGAGCGTGACGATCTGCGCGCCGCCTCCTTCGCGCGCTTGCTCGAGAATGCGACGCGTTGCCTCGCCGGCGTCGAGCACGTCGAGCCGGCAACCAAGAATCTGCAGCGACGTCACCGCGACTCGACGGCGTGCGACGCGTATGCCGCCAGGAAGGGGCGCAAGCGCTCCGCGATACTTTCCGGAATCGCGTCGAGCGGAAGGCGACAGGAGCCGACGTTGAAGCCCAGCTGCCCCATCGCCCACTTCACCGGGATTGGGCTCGTCGTGGCAAAGAGCGCGTCGATGAGCGGCAGCAGCGATGCGTGAATCTGCGCCGCCTCTTCCGCGCGGCCGTTCTGGTAGGCGTCCAGCATCGCGCGGTACTCGCGGGAGCAGAGATGCGACGCAACGCCGACGACGCCATCGGCTCCCAGCGCCAAGCAGGGCAGGAAGAGATGGTCGTCGCCCGACCATACGATGAAACCCTCGGACCGGTCGCGCAGAATCATTCCGATTTGCTTGAGGTCGCCGCTCGACTCTTTGACGCCCACGACGTTGCGGTGCCGGCGCGCGATCTCCAGCAGCGTTTCGGGGAGCATGTTGGCGGCGGTGCGTCCCGGAATGTTGTAGATGACGACCGGAAGGTGCGTCGCTTGCGCGATCGCGCCGAAATGGCCGGCCATTCCGCTCTGCGTCGGTTTGTTGTAATAGGGTACGACGGCTAAGATTCCGTCGACGCCGGCCTCGGTCGCCTCTTGCGTTGCGCGCACCGACTCACGCGTGGCATTCGTGCCGGCATTGGCGATAACGAATGCGTCGTTGCCGACGGCCTCTTTCACCGCTCGATACAGCGCGACGCGCTCGGCGGGCTCGAGCGTCTGCCCTTCGCCCGTCGAGCCGGCGACGATCAAACCGTCGCTTCCGCGATCGACCAGCCAGCGCGCCAAACGGCCGGCTTCGTTGAGGTTCAGGTCGCCGCGTTCGTCGAACGGCGTCACCATCGCCGTGAGAATGGCTCCGAGTTGTGAGTTCATAGGGCGGGATCTCCTCGGTCGAGGCAAAACTGCGCGTGAACGGCGTTCTCGGCGCGCTCGGCCTCCGCGGCGGGAACGAGAATGGAAATCGTCACGTTGCTATCGGTGCAATGGATGATCTCGACGTCGGCTTGCGAGAGTGCTTCGGCCACTTGATGCACGACGCCGGGCGCGTCGCGCATTCCGGTGCCAACGATCGAGAGCTTCGAACAGCCTTCGCGCACGCGAACGGCGAGATTCAAGTCGGAGAGGAGGCGGCGAATATCGTTGCCCCGGTCGCCCTCGACGACGAAGGCCACGCCCGCTTGATTGATCGTAACTTGGTCGATCGAGATTTCGGCTTCGGCGACGCGCCGAAACATCTCCAGCTCGGTCTCCATTCGGCGGCTCGGTGATTCGATGTCGCCGCGAATGATGCGAACCCACGTGACGCGTCCCGAAGACGTCACGCCGGTAACCGGCCGGTGGTGGTCCACGTGTTCGTCGACCACCGTCCCTTGGTCGCTGTGCAGACCCTTCACGGCGTAGCGCGTTCCGGTCCGGCTCGCGTATTGCGCGGCCTTCGAATGCATTACCTTCGCACCATGGTTGGCCAGCTCGGTCATCTCGGCCAACGAGGCGCGCTCGATCGTTCGCGCCGCCGGGATGCGCCGCGGATCGGCGGTCATTGCGCCGCTGACGTCGGTATAGATATCCACGCGCTGGGCTTCGAGTGCGTGGCCGATGGCGATCGCCGAAAGATCCGTTCCACCGCGGCCCAGAGTCGTCACCCTGCCGTCTTGTGCGACGCCTTGAAAGCCGGCGATCACGGGAACCGTTCCGCGCTCCAACAACTCGCGGATCGCATGGGGCTCGACGCGCAGAATCGTGGCGTCGCCGGGGCGTTCGTTGGTCACAATGCCCGCCTGACCGCCCGAAAGCGCCACCGCATCCACGCCCTGCGCGCTCAACTCGTCGGCGAAGACGGCCGCGGCAACCAGCTCTCCCGCGGAGAGCAGCAGGTCGGTGTTGGCCGTTCCGCTGCGGCCGCCGATCAGCGAGAGCAGTGAGTCGGTGGCATAGGGTTCGGGAAAACGGCCCATTGCGGAGACCACCGCGACGGTCGCAAAGCCCGACGCCTGCGCGTCGCGCACGCGTTGATACGCGATCTGCCGCTGCTCGGGCGTGCCCACGGAGGTTCCGCCGAACTTTAGTACGGCCACTTTTTGGGACGTGACGTTCATGCCGCGATGTAGCCTTTCTCGAGCAGCAGCTCGAGAATTTGCACGGCGTTGGTTGCGGCGCCTTTACGCAGCTGATCGCCCACGCACCACAACGCAAAGTGCCGTCCGTAGCCTGTCTCGAGCGCAGTCGAAGGAACGCTCTCCGATCGCAGCCGGGCCACGTGCACTTGATCGGTCCCTTCAACCTCGCGCGGCGTCACGATGCCGTCGCGATGAAAAATGATGCCCGTGGCGGCTTCGAACGCCGCCGCAAGCTCGGCGCAGGTCGTTTCGCGCTGCGTCTCGACAAAGACCGCCTCGCTGTGCGCGGTGCGCACGGGCACGCGGACGGCCGTGACGCTGAGTTGCAGTTCGGGCAGGCCGAGCATCTTCTGGCTCTCGTCGCGCACCTTGCATTCCTCGCCGCTCCATCCGTCGGCATCGAAGGCACCGACCTGCGGCACGACGTTGCGCGCCAGCAGGCGTGGAAAAATCGAGGGCGCCGGCTCCGGCACACCGGTAACGAGCGCGCGCTCGTCGGCCGCCAGCTCGTCGAGTCCCGCGCGACCGGCGCCGCTGGCCGCTTGATACGTCGCGACGCGGACGCACTTCAAGCCGGCGACGTCGCGGATCGGCCACAATGTCGTACAGAGAATGATCGCCGTGCAGTTCGCCACGGGGAAGAGGCGGTGCTCGGGGCGCACCGCTTCGCCGTTGACCTCCGGAACGATCAGCGGCACCCCGTGCTGCATGCGAAACGTGGAGCTGTTGTCGATGACGACCGAGCCTCGCTCGAGCAGTCCGGGCGCATACTTTTCGCTGGCATCTTCGCCGCCCGCGAAGAAGACGACGTCAAAGCCGCGCAACGCTTCGTCGGATGCGGTGCGGACGTCCAACCGGTCGCCGCGAAAACGTACGGCGGCCGCGCGATCGCGCGAGGCAAACGGATGCAGCTCCGCGACGGGAACGTTGCGCTCCTCGAGCACCTGCACGATCGTTTCACCGACCGCGCCGGTCGCGCCGACGACCGCGACGTTCATGCGTTCTCTCCGAGAACCGAGTCGAGACCGATCGAAAGCCCGCGGCGATGCACGACGGCGCGAACGGCGGCCAGCATGCCGGCCACGAACGACTCGCGGCTAAACGAATCGTGGCGAATCGTCAGCAGCTCTCCGGTTCCGCCCAGCAGCACTTCCTGATGCGCCAGCAGTCCCGGCAATCGCACGCTGTGAATAACGGACGCCCGCCCACCGGCACGCTGCATCCTCGCCGCCGTCTCCGCGGCGGTGCCCGACGGCTTGTCCTTCTTGCCGGCATGGTGCAGCTCGACGATCTCCGCGTCGGGAAAGTAGCGCGCCGCCTGTTGCGCAAAGCGCATCATCAGCATCGCGCCCAGCGAAAAGTTCGGAACGATGAGCGCGCCGACGCCGTGCTTCTGCGCCGCCGCTCCCAATGCGGCGCGCTGGTCGTCGCTCCAACCGCTGGCGCCCACGACGGTATGCAGCCCGTTGGTGACGGCTTCGAGCGCGATCGTGTAACTGCCGGGCTGCGTCGTCAGATCGAGCAGCACGTCGGGTTTGCACGCGAGAACCTGGCTAAAGGAGTCAAAGATCGAGTGATGAGGATCCGCGCGACGCGCAAGCCCGCAGCAATACTCTCCGCTCGCTTGGAGCGCTTCTCGCGCAGTCGTGCCCATTCGTCCCATGGTGCCCGCCACCGCAACCCGAACCGCTGGGGTCATGACAAGATGACAGGGGCGGCGGGGTTAGATTTTTTCGAGGGGCGCGTACTTGAGCATCAGCATCTTCTGACCGACGTTGGGAAAGTCAATCGTTACGAGGCCGTCGCCGCCGGCTCCAACGATGTTGTCGATGCAGCCCTCACCCCACTTGGGATGCCGCACGCGGTCGCCCGCTTCGAGGCCGAGATGCACGCCTGCGCCTGCCGATTCGTGAATCGCCACTTCGCGCCATCGTCCGCCCGCCGGACGCGCGAGCGGAACGCTATCGCTCTCGAGAATCTCAAGCGAAGGCAGCTCCTCGATGAATCGTGACTTCGGATAGGCGTAGGTGTTGCCGAAGAGCGCGCGCCGTGCCGCATACGTGAGGAAGAGACGGTCGATGGCGCGCGTAATGCCGACGTAGGCGAGACGCCGTTCTTCTTCCAGCTCCGTCGTCTCCGTAAGCGCGCGGCTGTGCGGAAAGACGCCTTCCTCCAGACCCGTGAGGAAGACGCTGGAAAACTCCAGGCCTTTTGCACTGTGCAGCGTCATCAGCGTTACGTACGAGGCATCTTCCTCGAGGGCGTCGAGATCGCTCACGAGCGCGATGTTGGCGAGGAAACCCGCCAGCGACGGCTCTTCGTCGGTGGCCTCGTACTCGCGCGCGACGCCGACCAGCTCCTGAAGGTTCTCCAAACGCGCGCGAGCGTCGTGCGTGTCTTCGCTCTGAAGCTCGCGCACGTAGCCCGAATCTTCCATCACCGCCACCAGAAGGTCGGCGATTCCCATGTTCTGCGAGCGGTCGCGCAAGTCACCGATGAGCTCCGCGAAACGTTCGAGTTCCTTGAGCTTCTTGGGAACCGCGGAGCGCAGCAGCTCGCCGTTAAAAATCGCCGCGCCTACCGAGACGCGCGCCGCATTCGCCGACTGCACGAGCGCCGAGAGCGTCTGCTGCCCGATGCCGCGCCGCGGGACGTTGACGATTCGCTTGAACGCTAGCGCATCCGACGAGTTCATGATATATCGCAGGTACGCGACGATGTCTTTGATTTCGGTGCGTGCGTAGAAACCGACGCCGCCGATGACGCGATAGGGAATCCCCTCGGCGAGCAGCGCCTCTTCGAACACGCGCGACTGCGCGTTGGTGCGATAAAGCACGACAAAATCGCGATAGGCCGAGCCTTCACGTACGAGGCTCTTCACCTTTTCGACGACGTAGCGAGCCTCGTCGCGCTCGGTAGCCGCCGGATAAACGGTAATCGGCTCGCCCTCGCCGCGCGAGGTGAACAGCTTCTTGGCCGCTCGCGAGCGGTTATTGGCGACCAGCGTGTTGGCAGCCTCGAGAATGCGCCCGGAGCTGCGATAGTTCTCCTCGAGCTTGAAGACCGCCGCGCCGGCAAAATCTTCTTCAAAGCGCAAGATCATTCGGTAATCGCTGCCGCGCCACGAATAGATCGATTGGTCGTCGTCTCCGACTACCGTGATGTTTCCGTGCTTGGCAGCCAAGAGCGCGACCAAACGGTACTGGGCGGCATTGACGTCCTGGTACTCGTCGACCAGAACGTACTCGAACTTGCGCTGATATTTCGCGCGTACGGCCTCGTCGCGCTCGAGAAGATCGATCGTCCGTACGATCAGATCGTCGAAATCCAACGAGTTGGATTCGGTTAACCGCCGCTGGTACTCCGTGTAGACGTTGGCTAGGCGCTCGCCGAGAAACGAAGTCTGCTTCTGCGCGAACTCACCCGGCCAGACGAGGGCGTTCTTCGCCTTGTCGATTTCCGCAAGGCACGCGCCCGGGGTTAGCTGGCGCTCGTCATAGTCGAGGTCATCGAGAATCTCTCGAATCAGCTGACGCTGATCGGCGTCGTCGATGACCGCAAACGTCGGCGCGATGCCGATGCGGGACCCGTCGCGGCGCAAGATGCGCACGCACATCGCGTGAAACGTTCCGACCCACAGGTCGCGCGCGATCGCGCCGACCATGTTGTGCAGGCGCGACTTCATCTCGCCGGCCGCCTTGTTCGTAAAGGTTACCGCAAGAATGCGATCCGGCGCGACGCGCATCTCTTTGAGGAGGTGCGCAATTCGGTGCGTCAGGACGCGGGTTTTTCCGCTGCCGGCCCCCGCAAATATCAAAACCGGGCCATCGGTCTGCCGGACGGCGGCAGACTGCACGTCGTTGAGGATTTCCGTTTCCAGGAGCATTTATGGCGATTCTCCGCAAGCGTCGTTAACGCCTTGTTTATGGTAAAACTGCTACGTTTACAGCAGCCTCAGCGCACCGCGCGAAGCACTCGCTCCCGTCGGAGGGCGAGCGCGTAGGCCGCCGCAAGCAATGCCAAGGTGGATTCGGCGCCCATATTGGTATTGACGGCGTCTTCTTCCAGACCGTCGCAGCATCCGCCGCCCTGCGCCATCACGACGCCCCGCGAGTTTTTTCCGTAATACCACTCGGTCGCGAGCTCGGCGGAGGCAAAATGGGCCACGTCACAGGTCAGATCGAAGGCCGCTAGCTCGGCCTCGACCATCGCGCATGCTTCCAGGGGCTGCTGCGCGTACCAGGCGCGGTGTCCCCCCTGGTAATACCAGCCGTGGTTGCCGATCGGAACGTGGACGCCGTTTTGGGTCGTGACCATTTCGTAGAACGCAAGCGTCCGCAGGCCGACCTCGTGAAAGCGCGGCTCCGCAAGCGCCCGGCCGGCGCGAATCATCGCTTCGCACAGGCGCGCGTTGTCGTAAAACATCGCGTTTTCGAACCATTGCCAGTCGTCGGAGGCCGTGACTTCGTAAGCCGTGCGCAGCTCGCCGGCGAGCAGTCGCAGGGCGTCGGCGTAGTTGGAGTCCTTGAGCGTCGTGTACGCGTGCGCGAGACCGATTGCCGCGTACGCGCGAGAGCGCAGGTGCCCCAACGACGCGACCGTGGGCAGCGCGCGATCGAGACGCTCGGTGCAGACGCGGCGCCAGGGCGGCGGCGAGTGGGCGATCCCGTAGCCGAGCGCCCATATCGCCCGGCCGCAACTGTCGGGCGTGCCGACCGCGTCGCTCCAGCGACGATCGTAATCCATGAAATTATGAAACCGGCCGTCCTGCATTTGCGCGTGGACGAGGAAGGAAAGGTAGGTCGAAGCCAGCCGCTGACCGAGCCGGTCGTTCGGGTTGAGACGCAGATAGGTGAGAGCCACCATGAACGCGCGCGACACGTCGTCGGTGCAGTATCCGGTCTTGCGATCGGGCACCGATTCGACCGCGTGCTGAATGACGCCGACGTCGTCGGTAAGGACGGCGAGGTGATCCAGCGGCGGTACCGCTCGCGTGGGTCGCGTTTTATGCAGAGTTCACAAGCTCCATCGGACCGCGGGGGCAAAGCTCGCTAAAGAGACGGCCATACTGCATCGCCACGTTCGGCCAGGTCATCTGCCGGCCAAAACGATAGGCGCGCCGTTCCGTCGCGCGGCGCAGCGCGGGATCGTCGAGCAGCATGTTCAGCCGGCTCGCGATCGACGCCGCATCGCGGAAATTGCAGAGAAAACCGCGATTGTGCGCTAAGAGTTCTTGCGCGTAGAGGTAGGGCGTCGACACGATGGCCTTGCCGCATCCGACGGCGTAGGCGAGCGTTCCGCTCACGATCTGCGCGGGATTGAGATACGGCGTGAGATAGATATCGGTGGCGGCCAAGTAGCTGACGACTTCGTCGAAGTCGAGGTATTTGTCGATCAGCTGCACGTTGTAGTGCAGACCGTACTGACGCACCATCGCTGTTAAAGATTCGCGATAGGACTCGCCTTCCTGCCGGCGCACGACCGGATGCGTTTCGCCGAGGATAAGATAGAGCGTTTCGGGGTGGCGCTTGACGACGCCGCGCATCGCTTCGATGGCAAACTCGAGCCCCTTGCCGCGGCTGATCAATCCAAAGGTCGAGATCACCGTGCGCTGCCCGATGCCGAACGAGGCTTTGGCCGCGGCGGTATCTTGAAACGGCACGTCCGGCACGCCGTGATGAATGACCTGAAGCACCTCGGGATCGATCCCGTAAACTCGTTCCAGGAGGCCGCGCCCCGTCTCCGAAAGCGCGACGACTTTCGAAGCCTCTTCGCAGAGCGCTTTGGTCACGCGCATGTACGTTTCGTCGGGCTCGGGCAGGACGGTGTGCATCGTCAAAACGGCGGGCTTATCGAGCACGCTCATGAAGTCGGCGAGCCACTCGCCGCGTTCCCCGCCGAAGAGGCCGTATTCGTGCTGAACGTTGATGAGATCGACGGGATAGATGCTGACCAGCTCGGCCGCCGCTGCGTAACTCTCGCGGTTTTGCTCCCGTATCCGGGCGACGACCTCGGGGTCGTAGCGCCGCATCTCCGCGCCCGGTTCGTCAATAGCAATTACTGGGCTCGCGAAGCCGAAAGCCCGATCGTATGCGTCGACCATATCTTTGGTGAAGGTCGCGATGCCGCATTCACGTGGCGGGTAAGAGCCCAAGAATAAGGCCTGAGGGGGAAGCATTTATGCGGTCTCCTCCAGTGATGGACCCTAGTTTACCCCTCGACGGATGCACCATAAACCGAACCACCGCTTGGTCGCTCGCCTCTTGTTACCCTGACGCCTCTCGACGGTTAGCTGGGCGAGCCGAGGCGGGCGCCCGGTTCGATCGTCGCGCCCGGCTCGATCGAGAAGTCGTGCCCCACGACGCTGCCCGGCCCGACCTGCGCCTTCGGCCCCACCGTCACGCGGCTAGCGAGGATTGCCTGCTCGATCACTGCCCCGGGGCCCACGCTGACGCGATCCCATAGCACCGACTCGCGAATCACGGCCCCGGCGCCGATGCTGCAGCCTAAGCCAAGAACGACGTTGGGACCGATCCTGGCGCTAGCGTCGACGACGACGTCGCCGGCCGCGTGAACCGGCGGAACGACGCCCGGATGGCCCTGGAGCGCCTCTTTTCCTTCGCCGGTGAGCCCCAGCTCGACGAGCAGCGGCATCGTTCCGCTAAGGATATCGCGGTGCGCGGCAAGGTACTGCTCCGGCCTGCCGAGGTCGAGCCAATAGTCGGAGGTCGTGTAGGCGTAGAGCGTTTTGCCGGCCGCGATTACTTGCGGAAAGGTTTCGTGCTCGATCGAAACCTTGCGGCCGGCGGGAATGAAGTCGAGGATTTCGCGCTCGAGAAGATAGGTTCCGGCGTTGATCTCGTTGGTCGGTTCTTCACCCTTGGGCGGTTTCTCGATGAAAGCGCTGACTTTTCCGCCGGCGTCGTGCACCACGCAGCCGAACGGCGACGGATCGTCGACGCGGATCAAATGCAGCGTTCCGATACCGCCTTTGCGCTCGTGGTACTCCCGCATCGCGGGCAGATCGAGGCTCGTAAGGATGTCGCCGTTAAGGACGAAAAACGGACCGGTGATGTGCTGCTCGACGTTCTTGAGTGCGCCGGCCGTTCCCAGCGGCGTCTCCTCGATCGCATAGGTCACCTTCATCCCGAGGCGCGAGCCGTCGCCGAGGTAGTCCACGATGGCCTGCGGCATATACCCCGCGGCAAGAATCACGTCGCGAATCCCGGCGGCAAAGAGCCGCTCCATCGTGCGCGCCAAGAACGGCACGTTCACGATCGGCACCATCGGCTTCGGGGTGCCGTACGTGAGCGGCCGCAGGCGCGTTCCCTCACCGCCGACGAGGACTATTGCTTGCACGATGGCGCTTGTTCGGCGTTAATGGGGCGGCTACTTGCTGGAAATACTGGTTTAATGCCAGACGGTTGGCACTCCACGGTTCTACGATGACGGTATGCCAAGAAAGCTACACGATTGGAACGCGATTCAAGCGTATCACGACGAGGGACACGGCTTTGTCGCATGTTCTAACCACTTTGGATTCACACACACCGCTTGGACCAAGGCGATACAACGCGGCAAGCTACAGGTGCCACCGTCGCTGTTCCCAGATCGGCGACGGAAATTTGATTGGGCTCAGATTCAAGATTACTACGATCAGGGTCACAGCTATCGACAGTGTAGGGAGCGGTTTAACTTTTGCGCCGCGTCATGGACAAACGCCGTGCGGCGAGGCGAGATCCGGCCGCGGAAATTCGGTATGCCAATTCCAGAACTGCTCTCCAGCCCCAAGAGAAACCGCAAGCACCTTAAGATGAGGCTCGTAAGAGCCGGCCTACTAGAGGACCGCTGCTACTCGTGCGGCCTCGAGGACTGGCTGGGGCGGCCGCTTAGTCTGCAACTGGACCACGTAAATGGCGTCCCGGACGATAACCGGCTCGAGAACCTACGGATGCTCTGCCCTAACTGCCATAGCCAAACGCCGACCTACGGCGGTAGAAATGCCAGGCTGCGGCGGTTGCAAGAAGCGGAAAGCTCATGTAGTATTACGGTCGCTACGGGTCCCGGGTAGTTCAGCTGGAAGAACGGCGGCCTCTGAAGCCGCATGTCGGTGGTTCGAGCCCATCCCCGGGAGCTTCGCGGCCCCATCATCTAGAGGCCTAGGATGCCGCCCTCTCACGGCGGTAACGCGGGTTCGAATCCCGCTGGGGCTAAGCTAAAACTCTATATTCCACAAGAGTTTTCGTGATTCTAAAAGAGGCGCGGTTGCCAAACGGTTGCCCCCGGCTGGAAAAGTTTAAAAATCGCGACCCAAGCCGCAGGGCGTGCCGGTTACTAGGCTGCATATGTCGCAGACATCAGCCTCAACGTTTCCGTGCGCAATAACACGGTGGCCACAGACCTGGCACGGATCGTCTGCCTGAGCGCCACGAATGACCTTTTCAAGGTCCCGTTTTACCCCTGCCGATAGCTTCTGTGCGATAAAGAACTGCTGGTCGTGCGCCATCAGCACTACGGACTTAACCAAGCCTAGCGTCACTCGACGGCAATACCCTCGTCCTGCAAAAGCCTGCGTTAACGTCTTCGCAGTGTTTTCGTCGCCGACTCTGACGCTCCGATGCCACTCGCGGACGACGGCATCTGGCACGTCGCCGGGGGTATCTTTCACATCGTAGCCGGAAAGATCGACCAAGCCCTCATCGACAGCCAAGAAGTCTTTGGACTCAAGCCGATCACGATGCTGCAGTGCAAAGGCAGCGATAAGCCGCGGAAGATCGCCTTCTGTTGGGACTCGGTAGATGGAGAGTTCCTCGTCCCTGAAATGCCGCCAGGCTTCCAGTGGCACGTCGCTTGGGCCGGCCCATCGCTCGCAGCCTTCGAAGTTGCGTTTCTTTACGAATATGACGAGCAGCCCCATAACTAAGCAGCCCGCCCTAATCCCTTAGTTCACTTGCGCGAACTCGATTAGGTCGATCGCATCCTGCGCAGCTTGCCTCAATTGCTCGTCATTCCCGGCCTCAATGAGGGCCAGGTATTCTCGTACGGGCTGGACTGCGTCTCCGAGCTCGACTGTCCCGAATGCCTCAATTAAGTCAGCAAACGATGAGGGGCTAAACTGGGCTCTTACCGTCTCAAGAAGCTCGACGATATTAGCGTGCGCATTCCTGGCAATTGAGTCAGCTAGAGTCTCCGCGATCGACTTTGCGCTAGCAAACGTCTGCTGGTGCTCGATCAAGCGCATTCCAAAAACTGTGAGAGTAAGCGCTGGGTGCGATGGTTTTTCCGCTTCGAATCCAACCAGCTCGTAGTCCTCTGACCGCGACGCTGGCGCTTCAAAATCGAAATAGCCGCCGGTAGCAGGGTCGTCAGCGGAACTGGCCGACTCGACAATCGAGTCCACTAAGTTGTTGCGTTCGCGGAAAGGCTTGGCTTCATATAGCACTCCCCCTAAATCCTGAATGAGCCTCTTCTCTTCGCTGGAGCGCATCGGCTGGGGTCCACGCATTCTTCGCCAACCACCATCGGGGCTTCGACTAGGTTCCCTTAACGTGAGCAGGCCGCAGAAGTCAGATGCCATAGTCTAGTACACGTTTGTCTTTAGGTAGGGCATTTTGGCCTCTTTCAGACGCTTTGCTAAAACCTCGCTCTTACGCCGCATCCGATTCAAAACATCCAAGAGTTTTTCAATATCGCGTTCGTCCATTGCGACGAAAAACTCTTCAGCCACCGTCATGTCCTTACGCTTGTACTTGATTTGCAGCTCGTGTTGTATAACAAACAGGACGGGCCCGGTCTCGATATCGTCTGGAAACAAAGGGCGAAGATCAGTTAGTCCGCGAGCAGACGAAAAGTTCCTCTCGTTTTGGAGCAACAACTCGCTAGCCTTGGCAAAGGCTTGAAACGTGGGGGAAGCCTGAGTGTCGTTGAACCGGCCTTTAAGAAAAGCGCTGTCAAGACCAGCCTTAAGGATCTGCGGCTCATCGCGAAGCGTATCCACAATATCCCTGACGCTGATAAGGCTCGGTCTATCACCGAAGTGTTGCAGCGCAAGCAATGTCGCATAGGCAGAGCGCGCCTGACTGATATCAATCGCCAGCGCGTCGCGAATTCTTGCGATATAAGCAGCGCCCCCGCTGTCTTCCGAGGGCCGT
>DATGGV010000031.1:0-96836 GCA_035308305.1 Candidatus Cybelea sp.
CTAAATATTCGAGCGCCGGGCCCAACAGCACGGGAGTGTGTGTCAGCATGGCGGCGCCACATTCTACAGCCCTAGCTCGCCCATGAAGTCGGGCATGTCACCCTCGGGCGGCTGCTGGAAAGCGTAGCGCTCCTTCGCCCAAATCTCTATGCGCGTCAGCAAACCGACCGAGACAACGTGGCGTTCGATGCCCGCGTAGGCGCGAAGGAGCGCGGGAACCACAACCCGGCCTTGATTGTCGCACCCGACCTCCTCGGTGTGCGCGAAGAGGTAGCGCACCGAGCGGCGATAGCGGTCGTCCTTGCGCGGCACCGCCTCGAGGCGTTCGCAAAACTGAACCCAGGTAGCGCTGGGATAGAGCGCCAGGCAAGGATCGGGGGGCGCGATGGTCAGCACGAACTGCGCGCCCAGCCGCTCGCGAAAGCGCGCGGGCACGATCAGCCGGCCCTTTTCGTCAAGGGCGTGTTGTTCCGAGCCCGCAAAGCGCGGCAGTCCAGCCTGCAAAAGCTCCTCCGAAATGCACCACTAGGCACTACTTCCCACCACTATACGCCCCACGATTCCCTTAAAGCAAGGTTGACGCTCCCGCGATTGCATCACTCGAACGCTTGTTCGAGCCGTCCGGCCGCGGGGTTTTGGGCCAAGAAATGATCAGAGCCCGGTAAAACCAGGCTCTGAGAGGACTCAACTCTGCCGCCGTTTGCGGCGATGCGGGCTCGCGCTTAGAGCTTACGACCCTTCGTTTTCGACACCTAAGGTGGCAACGCCGATCTTTTTGCCGTTGATATCCTTGTCAACGAACTTAACGGCGCAAAGGCCTTGGGCGGTGCCTGCCGTGATGGTCCATTTGTGATGACGCGATTGCGTCACCGTGACGATGCCCTTGCTCGTGCAATGAGGGTCCCGAACGATGAACCATCCCCCTTTCGGCCCTTTCGTCTTGACGATTGCCGTCGTCTTGCTTGCCGTCAGCCTCACCCTGCAGGGATGGACGGAGACGCCGTTATCGGCTGGACACTTCATCTTGTCCGCGATGGGTGCGCGCGGCGTCAGCGGCGACGAGGCGACCGATGCGGCGTTCGAGGGCACCGAATCGACGCCGGCGCAACCGGCGAGCAATCCCGCAATCGCGACCTTTCCAACCGATCCAATAAAACGAGTGAAATCGCTCATTTATTTTCTTGCTCCTTACCGACGGAGTCCCGGCTTTTACAACGCCAAACAAAGGCTCCTGCTTACGTTTGCTCGAGAACGAACAAAACACGACGACACCATAAGACATCATTATGAAACGTAGGCACTATCCGCGAAAATTCCAAGAACTACGACGCCCGCGTCCGGCGATGCAGTCGGCACAAGAATCGCAAGAGAAAAGACGTTGATAAACTCTGCGGCGCGTGGCCCACGACGGTTACGATGTGCAGAGCATCGAGCATGCAGCCTGCGCGACGAGTATCGCTGCGTCGAATCGTCTTCATATAAGCTTGCGCGATGTTGCGTGTGTAGTTTTGCGCACCACCGTCGGCAGGTTACTCGATTGCCTTGGCGATTTCGACGATGCGATCGACGAGTGCCGGGTCACCGATCGCCTCCAAATGCCTGCGAGCTCGACCCGATCGATCCGGGCGTCGCCCCAGGAGCACGAGGCCGGCCCCGGCCTCGGCGTGCCGGGAGGCGGCGCGCCTTCGCCGCGCCAGGCGATCCGAAGCTCAGCTAACTTCAAGGCTCCACAGCTATGATCGGCGGTATACCAGGCCGGTTATTTCCAATCGGCGGAGCGTTGAATTTGGGTACGAAACTTGATGGTGATGGAGTGGATTGCGGTGGCTTGCTCGTTCTCTTTCCTGCGGCCTGCCTGCCAGGCTTGACTGCGCGCTGAGAAGAAAGCCGACGGTGCGATGACTCGTCTTTTGGGAATCTGCGGCCTCGTGGGATTGCTCTGCGGATGCAGCGGGGGTTACCTGCCCTACGCCTCTCACTCGCTGGATCCGGCGAGCCTCGATTCGCTCGTTGTGAACGCTTCCCAGGCCAACGGGGTTCCGCCAGGGCTGGTGCGAGCGGTCGTCATGGCGGAGTCGGCGGGCGACCCGGGCGCCGTCAGCGTCGCCGGGGCCCAGGGCCTGATGCAGCTGATGCCCGGCACCGCGGCCGGCTGCGGCATCGCCAATCCGTTCGACCCAACGGAGAACGTCTCGTGCGGCACGAGCTACCTTCGCTCGCTTCTGAATCGCTATCACGACAACGTTACGTTAGCCGTCGCGGCGTATAACGCGGGGCCGGGAGCCGTGGATCGCTTTCACGGCGTGCCTCCCTATGCCGAGACGCGAGCGTACGTCGTGCGCGTGCTCAACGCGTACCGTAACTATTAACCCTCGGGACACCGGCGCAAATAGCGAGTCCGGCTTCTCTCGATGACCGCGCTGACTCACCACCAACCGCTCCCCCGCGTCGGGTTCGCGTTCTTACGGCTCCCGATTCTCGACGGCTATCTACTGCGGGAGATGCTCGGTCCGTTCTTCTTTGCGCTGGGCGCGTTCTTGCTATTTTGGGCGCTCAACATCTTCTTTCTCGCCGCCGATTACATTATCAACCAGCACGCGCCGTTTTTTTTGGTGTTGCGTTTCGTGGTGTTCCGGATTCCGCAGGCCACCCCAATGGCGTTCCCGTTCGCATCGCTCTTTGCGGCGTTGCTGGCGATGGGACGCGTCATGGGCGACAACGAGGTAACGGCGATGCGTACGGCCGGCATCTCGGTGATGCGAATCGCGGCGGCTCCGCTGCTCTTCGGCCTGGGAATGTTTTTGATTTCCTACTCGATCAACGAGTGGATTGCCCCGGCGTCGGTCGATCTGTCGACACGGACGTTTTACCAGATCATCTATCATACGGACGCGCTCCCCGTCGAGCCGCAGTTTTTTCGTAAAGATCCCGATACCGGGAACACGTTCTACGTTGGCCAGGTCGCACCCGACAACAAGACGATGCTCGACGTGCAGATCTTCAAGCCCGCAAAATACGGCCCTTGGAACGAGACGCTTCAGGCCAAGTCGGCCTCCGTGCAAGGCAGCATCCTAAACCTGCACGACGTGATCGACACTCGCTACAACGACGAAGGATTTCTCACCAACCAGCAGCGCGTCAAGAGCGTCTCGATAGGGCTGCCGCTTGGGGAAACGGCCTCGCAGTTCGTCAGCCAGGTGAATAACGACCCGTGGACGATGAGCAGCAAATCGCTGCGGACGCAAGTAAACGCACTTCAGGCCCAGGGTATCGGCGGCACCGCGATGGGCAATCTGCAGATCAATCTCGCCGACAAGCTGTCTTGGCCATTCGCGTGCATCATCGGGGTCGTGCTCGCCGTTCCTTTGGCGTTGCGTTTCGGTAAGCGCGGGCGCACGCTCGGCATCACGCTTTCGATCATCGCGTTCTTCTCGTACTACCTCATGGTCTCGGCGGCTTCGGCCTTTGGCCGCAACGGGGCGCTGAATCCATTCCTTGCCGCCTGGTTGCCGAACATCATCGTGGGCGTCGCGGGCGTCGTCCTGCTCTGGCTGGAAGAACGCTGACGACGTGACCGCGCGCGTGCTAAGACGTCGCGGCCTAACCGCCGCCGCGGTGCTGGCCGCCTATATTGCCGGTCTCTTCCCGGTCTGGGCACAAGCATCGAGCGTACAGGACCAACAACAGCTCGCGCTGCTGCTCTTCAACACGCAAAGCTGCGCCCAGCATTATACCGACAACGGCGTGACCGTGGCGCAGGCCTCCACCCCGACCCCGGCACCGCCGGCCACTCCCGGGCCGCCCAACGTGCCGCCGGGTGTGAGCAACGGCACCTACACGCTCAATCCAACCCCGCATCCATTTCCCGGCCAAACGCCGGCCGTTACGCCCCCGCCGATTCCGTCGGGGACGCCAAACCCGTTGGCATCGATGGAGCCGATCTTTCTGGTGCGTGGCGGGGAAACGCCCCCGCCGATCACGCCTGCCGGACAATCGACGCCCGCGCCGACTCCGGAACCCACCGGGGTCCCGACGCTCTCGCCGGGGTACATCGCGGTAATCTCCGACACGTGGACCGGGAACCGCGTGCGCGGCAAACCGAGCGACGCGATCGGCAACGTGCACATCTACTATGCCGACGAAGAGATCGTCGGCGAACACGCCCACTTCGACGGCATTCGAACGATGATCATCACCGGCCATCCGTTTATCGTCAACCACGAGCACAACTCGATATTGGCCGCCGACGTCATCATTTTCGACACCGTCGAACAGACGGCAAAGCTCGTCAACGGTAAAGGGGCGAGCGACGAGGGACTGGAGCGCGGCCTCGTTCATTTCTCGGCGAACGACCTTTACACGAGCCCCGACGGAACGGCCCACGGCGACAAGCCGTACGTCACGACGTGTGAGAATCCGCGCGGCGGCTACCATATCACGGGCAAGAACATGGACGTTTATCCCGGCGACAAGATCGTTATCCACAACGCGGTGCTATGGCTGGGAGCGGCGGCCGTCTTCTATCTTCCGCTGCTGATCATTCCGCTGCGAAACGTCAGCAGCAACCCGGGGCACGCGCGGTGGTTTCCGGAAGTCGGCTACGATTCATACGAGGGCGCCTGGATCAAGATCCAGATTCCGTTCGGCAAAGACCAGTACTACTACGGCTACTACATCGTCAACTATTTCACCAAAGAGGGTCTGGGCCTAGGCTACGTGGGCTTCTATTCCAGCAAGCGAGGCCGTCGCAGCGTCAGCGTGAACCTTTACACGATCAACAATCGTCAGGAGGGCGGCACGCAGACCAATTTCGCGCTGGAAGAACAAGAGAACATTTCGCAGCACCTCAAAAGCAACTTTCAATTTTCCTACCAGTCGAACTACGGGCCGCTCGTGAGCATCCCGCCGAACGAGACGATCGCCGAATCCATCGTGCACCAAACGGCGCAGACCTCGCAAAACTACAGCTTCAGCCACAGCTCCGTGGGCGGCCAATCCAGCAGCGATAGTTTCACGGTCACCGATACTCGCCAGTTCAACGAGAACCTGAACCAGACGACGACGTTCGACGAGAGCGACAGCAATGCAAGCTTTGGCGGAACGACGTCGTTCAGCAATCAGTCGGAGTTCGACTACCTGCTGCAGTACACGACTTCGGGCGCGGATTATCAAATGGAGTTCGACAAGCTCTACGGCCTCGAGACGGCGGGCATCGACAAGATCCCGGAGTTCGAAGTCCGGCCCTCCGACTTTTTCCAACACTTTTTCATTCCGCTTTCCGCCGACCTAACCGTCGGCGAATACAGCCAGCCCTCCGGTGAGGGTCAGCCGGAGAGCCTCGCGACCTGGCGCGGCGACGCAAACTTGGTGGTGGGCCCCGCCGAGGAAAAGGTCTTTGGAAGCGACTTTCAAGGCACTGTCACCATCGACCAGTACGCCTACGGCACCGGCGACCTCAAAGCCGCAGTGGAGCAAGACTTAAGTTTGACGACGCCGATCAACTCGCACATCGTCAACACTGCCACCTACAACGAAGCCAACTACAACGGGCCGGCTCTCGTGCCGTTCCAATATCTCGACCAGCAACCCACAATGAACACCAAGAACGCGCAAGACTTGGTCCGGCTCTTTAACGACGACGTCTACGCCTTCTCGCTGGGCTGGACCACGAACTTCGACGGCGTCGCGCAACCGTTGAGCTATCAGCTCTCGGCGCGGCCGTCACCCCGCTCGGTAGTGCTGCTCAGCGGCTCGTTCATTCCGGGTCCGGGTCAAGGTTTCGAGACGACCAACCTGCAGCTTTCGACGCCGTTTGGCCGCGATGCGTCGCTGCAGTTCGTCACCAATCTCAACTGGAAGGGCCCCGGAGAAATGATCGCCGACAAGATCATCTATTACACTCGGACGATCGGCAACTGTTATCAGCTCCTAGTGCTCTACAACGAGTCCCAAGCGGCGATCAACGTCGGCTTGAATCTGCTTGCATTTCCGACGCAGACGGCGGTGTTCCAGATCGGCTCGCCCCAGCAGGTGGTGCCCACGACCTTTAACTTCTAGCGGTTCCGTGGTGTTGCCGGCGTGATGACCTGGTGCCGAGAAGTCGCTCGTCGCTCCGCCTCCGCTCCTGCTGCACTGCCTCGTCGCTCCGGCATCCGTGCCCGCGCTCCTCGGTCAGAGCCTTCTCGGCACCAGGTCATCACGCCGGCAACACCGCGGAACTGGGCGTTAAAGATTTTTTTTGAAGAGAAATTGTGAGTGCTAGGAAGCGGAGACTCAGCGCCGCTTGAAAACTAGCTTTGTCATCCTGAGCGCAGTCGAAGGGTGGGCTAAATGTCTGCTTCCTAGGGTTCGTCGCAGGGGGGGTGGCCGCAGGCGCAGTTGTCCGATTCGAGGCTCGATCCGGTCGCCTCTTGGCAGAATTCGCTACAGAAGACTTCGCCGGTTCCCACCGGCGAGCTTACCGTGCAGTTGCAGATGTCGTAGCTGCACTCGGCTCCTAGATCGCGCATTTAAAAGCTGCGAGCTCCTACGGACACGGCGTGGCTTTGATCGGGTTATTCGAGATTTCGATGCTTACGATCTGGGCCGACGGGTCCGAAGGTGTATACAGTCCGAAGTAGGTGTTGTCAAAAGGTTCGGTCATGCAGAGCTTCGGTGAGACGAACTGCGGGTCGATGGGACCGCCCGCTCCCATTGAATCGAGGAAGTACCACTGGCCTTGGCTGGCCTCCGTGACGAAGGCGTTGAAGGTCCAGATATTGTTCGGGCTGGCGCTGGGCGAGGGCGAAGGCGATGCAACGCCTTTAAAGATGGCCTTTTGAGCGATCATCGAAAACTCTGTGCCTTGCCCGTTGCTGTTTGGATTATAGCTAAGCTGGCCCGTCGTGGTTCCCAGTTTAAGCCACGCTGGAGGAATGTGAGGATTCTGATTTCGAACGAACTGCACCGCCTCCGCATACGAGGTCCCGGCGGTGCCCAACGCAACCAAGGCAAAATAATAGCCCGCCCAGTTCGTTTGCACGGTATCGGTCGACGGCGTCACTCCGCTTCCCGACGTATTGAAGACGATCATGTATTGATAGTTCGTGAAGTTGAAGGGAGATTGGACGTCATAGTGTATCGATATGTATCCCGGAGGCGCGCCGCCGGGCCCCAAACCCGGAGGATTCGGTGTAACCTGACGACCGCACGCCACAACGATGAACGCCGTTACTAGCACGACTACAAAACCGAAACTCAATCTGCGGATCATGGTCTCCTCGCTGTCCTTTCGCGACGCAGGCCTTGCTGCGTGCGCGGCCGTTTTCTTAGCGGCGGCATTTCCAAAGCTTGGCGCAGCCTGGCTCGTCCCGTTCGGAACTACCGTGCTGTTCTGGCTTTGGCAAGGAGCCTCCTGGAAACGCGCGGCGCTTCTCGGCTGGTTAACCGGGTTCATTTTTTTTGCAATCGACTTCGCATGGGTCGGCCATACGGTCGGACGCTACATCGGCGCATTCGGACCGTTCCTCGCAATCGGTCCCGCCTTGATCGAGGCTCCTTTCATTGCATTAGCCGGCGCACTCAGCGCGATTGCCTATTCTCGCATGCGTCCCGCCGCCGCGCCGCTCGGCGCTGCCGCAGCATTTACGATCTGCGAGTGGCTGCGATCGATCGGCATCCTGGCCGCACCTTTCGACCAACTCGGTTACACCCAAGCGGAGACTCCGCTGCGAGCGATCGCCGCCTACGCGGGGACTTACGGCATTACGTTCGTCTTGTGCGTGCTTGGGGCGTACGCCGCGGATGCGCTGCGTCGCAAGACGTGGCGGCCGCTGTTCGTCGCGGTTGCGTCGACGGCCGTTCTCACTCTGGGCGCGTGGGCGTTCTGGCCGGCGCGTATGCTCGCGCCGCCGACGATTCCGGTCGTCGCGGTGCAAGGCAACATTCCACAATCGTTCAAGTGGAACGCGCTCCCGCTGGCCGTTCGGCGTTACACGTGGATGTCGCGGGCCTCGGCTCGCGTGCACCCGCGACTGATCGTGTGGCCGGAGACGGCGATCCCGACGGCGATCGACCTCGATCCGTTACTGCTGGGACAGTTCTCAGACCTCGCGCGCCAGCTCCACAGCACGATCGTCGCCGGAGGCATCGATTCCAACACCACCGGGATTTACAACGCGCTCTACATCTTCTCGCCGGACGGCCACTCCAACATTTATAGGAAACGCCAACTCGTGGCGTTTGCCGAGTGGTTTCCGGGCCGAGCCTTCCTCTCGTGGCTGCCCTACATCGGCGCACTCAACGGAGGTCTCACGCGAGGAAGAATCGACGGCGTCTATGCGACCACCGCGCTTCCAATAGCGCCGCTCATCTGCTGGGAGTCGGCCTTCGCCGATCTGGCCTACGGTCAACTGCAGCGCAACGCCCAAATTCTCGTCGTGAGCACCGACGACGCCTGGTTCGGAACGACCTCCGGGCCGTACATGCACGCGCAAATCGCACAGCTCCGAGCCGTCGAAAGCGGGGCCTACGTCGTGCGGGCCGCGGCCACCGGCATCAGCGGCATCATCGCCCCGGACGGACGGTGGCAAGCCCGCAGCCGTCTCGAGCAGCAAACTACCGTGACCGGCGCAGTGGGCCGCCGCGTTCCGACGCTCTTCGCGCGCATCGGCCCGACCCGCGTGGCGCTGGCATTGATCGCCTTGTACGGGCTGCTGCTCTTCGTTCCGTGGGCCAGAGCCGTAACGTAAAATCGTGCGCTTTATTAGCAAAGCCTGGCGAAAGCGGCTGCTCGTTGGGGGCGGCGTGCTCCTCTTCGTTTACGTCGTGGTCGAGATCGTGCTGGCGGGAAGAGGGGTGCCGCCACTTCCGCCCGCTCAGACGCCGATCGAACTCCGGGGCGGTCACGTGCTCAACAACCACATCACGACGAAATCGTGGAGTTTCGACTACGACCACGCGCGCCTTTCACCCGACGGCTTGAGCGGCAGCGTCGACGGCGTGCGCAATGGAGTCGTCTTTCGAAAGGGCAAGCCGTACCTACGAATTTCGGCTCAACACATTCAAGTGAACATCTCGACGCTCGATTTCACCGCCGTCGGAAAGGTTCACATCGAACGGATCGACGATCCGGAAAAACGCTCGTTCGACACCGACCTGGTGACATGGACAAACGACGCCAAAGTTTTGCGCATGGCGCATCCGAGTTACGTACGCTCCGGTGGTCAGACGCTCGTCATCACGAATATTACCGTCAATTTTGACGACAACAGCATCCATCTCGGCAAGGTCAGCGGAGGAGTCGAACTCCACCGCTGACTGCAGGGTTAGCCTTTATCGCCGAGTTGTTTTTTTGCCTCGGCGATCAGTTTCTTGACCTTCTGTCCGCCTTTATGGCCAATCTCTTCGTAAAAATCCGAGCCGTATTTTTCCTTGACGACCTTGCCGCCTTTTTGGCCGATCGTCTCGTAGAACTCGACGCCGTGACGATCCCGCGTCGCCTTTCCGCCTTTGCGCCCGATGTCCTCATAGAACGTCGAGCCGTAGCGGTCGCGCACGGTGTCGCCGCCTTTTTTACCTGCCTCGCGTACGGACATCTCGCGCTTTGGCGCGCGTTCGCCTTTTTCAGCCATCGGTCATCACTATCGAGTGGTTAACCGTTACGACGCCGTTGCCTTTCGCTTGGGGCGCTGACCGCCCTTTTGGCCGATTACCTCGTAGAACGAGGGACCGTACTTGCTTTTGGTGGCTTCCCCACCCTTGCGGCCGATTTCTTCATAAAATTCCGAGCCATACTTGGCTTTAACGCGTTCGCCGCCACGGCGGCCTGCCTCGCGGACGCTCATCCCGCCCGATTGTCCCGAATCCTGTGCCATATAAATAGATCCTCCTTGGTCTGGGATATAGTCTTTCCCATACAAGCGCTCGGCAAACTCGGGATTTGCTGAGAATTTGGCGTCCGAAGGCCAATTTGGCTAAAACGCGTTAGCGAATTGCGTCGTAGACGGCGCGAGTACGCTCGCGAAGATGCTTAAGGTCACCATCATTTTCGATAATGAAGTCGGCGCGCTGCCGCGCCACTTCGGGATCGACCTGAGCGTCCATTCGCGCCCGTACTCGACCCTCGTCGCTGCGGTCGCGCTCGACCACGCGAGCGATCCGCTCTTCCAGCGGAGCGATAACGACGACGGACTTATCCACAAGGCGATCGTATCCCGTCTCGAAGAGCAGCGGCACGACGTGCACGATCGGCTGCCCCGGTCCGGCGCGCCGCTCGCGCTCCAGTGCGATGCGGCGGATGTGGGGATGCAGCAATGCGTTGAGGCGATTGCGGGCGGCGGCGTCGTTAAACACGACGTCCGCGAGCGCGGCTCGGTCCAACACGCCGTTTCGCACGACTTGTGGCCAGATCCGGGCGACGGCTAAGAGACCGTCGGTTTGGGGAGCGACCACCTCGCGCGCCACGGCATCGGTGTCGACGACGAACGCGCCGAGCTCGCCCAGGATCGCGGCGACCGCGCTCTTTCCCGCTCCGATGCCGCCGGTTAGGCCAACGCGCACGGTGCGACGTTACTCGCCGGGCAACGACTCCGCAGGCGCCGCCGGAGAGACTTCGATTTCGCCGATCTCTTCCTCGACCGCGTACTTCTCGATCTCCTCGAGCGGTACGTCGGCGACGTGCTGGATCGAGGCCGTAATGCGGCGCGTGGCGTGATTGATCGACACCAGCGTCACTTCGACGTCCTGACCGGCGACGAACTGGGCCGACGCGTCGAACTCGCCCTTCGGTACCATGGCGAGAATCCCGGGAATCACTTCGACCAGCATGTAGTTGGGCGTGACCTTGACGATCGCAGCCGTCAGCTTGTTGGTTTCGTACAGGCGGTCGGCGTACTGATCCCACGGATCGGGCAGAGCGTGTTTGAGCGAAAGACTGACCTTCTTTGCTTCCGGATCGAACTTCATGATCTCGACCTGCACGACGTCTCCGATCTTCACGACCTCGGACGGGTGCTTGATTCGCGAGTACGAGAGTTCGCTGTTGTGAATCAATCCGTCGATGCCGCCAAGATCCACGAATGCGCCGAAGTCGGCGAGACGCACCACGACTCCCGAGCGGATCTGCCCGACCTCGAGGGTGTCGAGAAGCTCCTGCTTTTTCGCCTGCAACTCTTCTTCTAAAACGAGCCGCTGCGAGAGGACGACGCGATGGCGCTTGTGATCGAGATCGATCACTTTCAGCCGGAGATGCTGATTGACGAGCTCGTCGAGGTTTCCGACGGGCTGACGGCGGATTTGCGAGGCCGGAACGAATCCGCGCATTCCCAGATCGACCAGCACGCCCCCTTTGACGACCTGCGTGACGGTTGCCTCGATGACTTCGTCGCGATTGTGCGCCTCAATGACCTTCTCCCAGGTTTTGAGCGCGCGGGCTCGGCGCTCGGAGAGAAAGAGCGTTCCGTCCATCTCGTCAATGCGGTGAACCATCACTTCGATGGTGTCGCCGACCTTGAGCAGCTTGGAATCGATGGCGAGCGACAACTCGCGGAAAGGAAGTACGCCTTCGGACTTTCCGCCGACGTCAACCAGCACTTCATCCTTGTCCCGCTGGACGATCGTACCGGTGAGAACTTGTCCCTCGTCGAGAACCTTGAGCGATTCTTCGTACAGGCGCTGCTCGAGCGCTAATTGATCTTCTTCTTCAGCAATGGGTGCGACGTGCGTTGTTGAGATTTGAATATTCCTACCTTCGTAATTTTTTTATCGTTGACATCTGCGGCACCACCACGTTCCGCGCTGCGCAACTACGGTGCGCACGATCCGGCTTGTGCGGCACCGCGAGCAAAGCTCGCCGTGCCTGCCGTAAACCGCAAGGTCGTTTTGAAAACCGCCCTTTAGGCCTTCGGCGTCCACATAATCGTCGACGCTCGTTCCGCGCTTGGTGATGGCGCGTCGCAAAACGTTAACGATGGCGTCATGTAAGCGGCAGGCCGCCGCTCTTGTCAATGACCCTGCCGGCCGGTTCGGACGGATCCGAGCCTCCCAGAGGGCCTCGCTGGCATAAATGTTGCCGATGCCGGCGATGCGCCGCTGATCGAGCAAGAACGCCTTGATCGACCTCGTCCGCCCCGCCAGCATACCGATAAAGGCCTCTGGTGTAAAGCCGGGGGAGAGCGGTTCCACGCCGAGTTCCCGGTCCCACGCGTCTCCGGCCTCGACCAGCCGCATTCGCCCGAACGTCCGCACGTCGGCGAAATGCAGGCGAGCGCCGTCCGCAAAGCGCAGGACCACGTGCGACCGTGGGTACTCAGCGCCCTCGCGCGAGGTCACGACGAGCCGCCCCGTCATTCGCAGACTGACGACCAGCGACCGGCCCGAGTCGAGCTCGAGCACCGCGTATTTGCCACGGCGGCGAGTCGCCACGATGCGGCTCCCGGCTAAGACCCGCGCAAACTCCACGCCGCTCGGCGCGACGGCCATGCGAGCGAGTCTGACGTCGGCAGACTCGATCGTCTTGCCGACTACGGAGCGGCGCAGGCCGCGCACGATCGTTTCGACCTCGGGCAACTCCGGCATTATGGGCCTACTGCGCCGGGGGTGCCTCGCGCAGGTCGAGTTTGACGCCGGCGACGATTCCGTCGGTCGAAGCCTCTCCCGCGGCCAGCTCGATCACGTACTTCGCTTGCGCTCCCTCGCGAGGGATTTGCTCGTCCGGCAGCGTTGGCGCAACGACCTTCACGTTGGAGAAGACGCGCCGCACCGTGCCGTCGGCCGCAATGAATATCATATCCAGCGGCACCAGCGTATCCTTCATCCAAAAATCCACCTCTTCGTCCCGCTCGAAAACGAAGAGCATGCCCGTTTGCCGCATGACGACGCGCCGATTCATCAGACCCTGTTCCCGCTGGTTCTCCGTCCGCGCGACTTCCAGCGTCAGGTCGGCTTTGGGCGCATGGACGACGATCGTCGCGAGTGCGGATGCCAGCACCGTCGCAAGCACGGCCACCTTAAACATGCTCGAAGGTCTCCTCGTTTATCGCCTCCGCGTCGTACCAGTTGCGCCCCGCCTTGAGGGTTACTTCCAGCGGCACCGAGAGCTCGACGGCGCTCTCCATCTGCGAACGAACGAGATCGACCGTCGCGCTCAGTTGAGTCGCCCGCACCTCGAAGATGAGTTCGTCGTGAATCTGCAGCAGCATCGTCGCGTCGAGGCCGGAGTTTTGGAGCGCTCGGTCGATTCGCACCATCGCCAGCTTCATGAGATCCGCCGCACTGCCTTGCAGCGGCGCGTTGGTCGCCTCCCGCTCGGCCGCTGCGCGCAGCATGTAGTTGCCGGACGTCAAACCCGGCATGTAACGCCGCCGGCCGGCAATGGTCGAGACGTAGCCGTTGCGGCGCCCGTCTTCGAGCGTGCGATCGATATATGCGCGCACGTCCGGAAAGCGCGCGAAATAGGCCGTCGTAATCTCCTTGGCTTCGGCGCGGCCGATCTCGAGGCGCTGCGCCAGTCCAAAATCCGACATGCCGTAGAAGAGGCCGAAGTTAACGCTCTTCGCCATCCTGCGTTGATTCGGATCGACCGGCACGCCGGGTGCTATGCCGAAGATTTGGCGCGCGGTGAAGTCGTGAATGTCTTGCGACTGCGCAAAGGCGCGCCGCATCGCTTCGTCGCCCGAAAGATGCGCCATCAAACGCAGCTCGATCTGGCTGTAGTCCGCGGCGAGCAAAACGTAGGCGTCGCTCTTAGCGACGAAGGCCCGGCGAATCCGGCGTCCGAGCTCGCCGCGAACCGGAATGTTTTGCAGATTTGGGTTGGTGGAAGAGAGGCGCCCCGTCGCTGTCGCGGTTTGGTTGAACTCCGTGCGCAAGCGTCCGTCCCTTGGATCGACGAGCTGCGGAATCACGTCGACGTACGTGTTCTTCAGCTTGGTCACTTCGCGCCATTCCAAGACCAGCGCGCAGATGGGATAATCCCGCGCCAACCCCTGGAGCACCTCAACGCCGGTCGCCCAGCCGGTCTTCGTCTTTTTACCGCCGGGAATGTTGAGCTTTCCAAAGAGAACCTTGCCGAGCTGCTGCGGCGAGCCGATGTTGAACTCTTCGCCGGCGAAATCGAAGATGTGCTTGCGCAACTGCTCGGCGGCGGTGTCGACTCGGTCACCGATGATGCGCAGTTCGTTGGTATCGATGGCGACGCCGGTTTCCTCCATTCGCGCCAGCACCGGCGCCAGCGGCAGCTCCAGCTCTTCGTAAAGCTGCAACTGGCCACGCTGCTCAAGCTCTGCTCGAGTCTTGGCGATCAGCCGCAACGTCGCATCGGCGGCCGCCGCGGGATCGCTGGGCAAGCCGTAGCCCAAGAACTGCAACGCGGCATCTTCGACGTCGGCAAAGCCGCGCGCGGGATCGAGCAGGTGCGCGGCGATCATTGCATCGTCGCTAAACCGTCCGTCGATTCCGGCGGAGTGAAGAACGTGAAGCAACTTCTTGACGTCGTAGCCGCCGGCGCGTGAAGAACCGCCAACGATAGCCCGGGCCGCCTCTCGCACGTTTTCCTGCGAGAGCGCGTCCGCGGAAAAGGCAATCCCTTCGCCTTCGCGGGCCGTCGCTCCGATCGCGCCGCCGAGCTGCGCGAGGACGACTTGCCCCGCGCCGCGCAGCGAGACCAGCTCGCCCGCCAGCTGCGCGAACTCCGGCGGGTCGACGGAGGGAACGTAGCTTCGGTAGTTACCGGTCACCTTCGCAGCGGTCTCCAGCAGCGGCAGAGAGTCGGGCGGCTGGAGTCTTGCCAGCAGCGTCTTGAACTCGAGTTCGCTGTAGAGGCGATAGAGTTCGTGGCCCGGGGGCGCCACGTAACGGCTCTCGTCCCAATCGACGCTCAACGGCAAGTCGCGGCGAACGATGGAGACGGCTCGGCAGAGGCAGGCCTGCTGCCCGTACTCTTCGATCAAACGTTCCAGCTTCGGATTGCCGGCAAGGGCCGGATTCGATACTAGCGCGTCGAGCGATCCGGCCGCCGCAAGAAGTTTGCTTGCCGTCTTTTCGCCGACGCCGGGAATTCCGGGAAGGTTATCCGATGGATCCCCCTTGAGGCCGCGGTAATCCGGCAGCTGCGCCGGTTCGAGCCCGAAGCGTTCGCGAACCGCGAGCGGATCGTAGCGCCCCAGTTCGGTAATGCCGCGCCTGGTTACCAGGACGGTGACGCGGTCGTTAACGATTTGCAATAGATCCAGATCGCCGGTGACCACTATCGTTTGCTCGCCGGCCTCTTGCGCTTGCCGCGCGAGCGTCGCGATCACGTCGTCGGCCTCTTGCCCTTCGACTTCAACGACGGGAATGCGATAGGTCGCCAGAACTTGGCGCACGAGTGCGAACTGTCCGCGCAGTTCGTCGGGCATCGCGCGGCGCTGCGCTTTATACTGCGCAAATAGCGCGACGCGTTCCGCCGGCATGCCTTTATCGAAGGCCGCCAGCACGTGCGTCGGCTTCTCGTCGGCGATGAGCTTGTTGAGCATCATCGTAAATCCGTAGACGGCGTTGATCGGCGTTCCGGCACTCGTCGTCAATCCGGGGAGCGCAAAAAATGCCCGATAGACGAGACCGTACGTGTCGAGCAGCATCAACGCCACGTTTAGCGAACCTCGACGATCGACGAGCCGGCGCTCACGCTGCCGTCGTCGGAGATATCGAGCGCCGTGAGCAAGTAACGCCCACCGCGCGACGGCAGTTCGACCGCGATTCCATCGGCGCCCCCGCGCGCGACCTTCCAAGAGACGGTCTCGGTCTGCGCTTGCGGCAGCGATTCATCCGGAGGCGGCTGCGTCCGCCGAACGAAGCCGAGAATCTGAGCGTGATTGCCGGTCGAATCGACCGACGGGTGCCACGTGACGGCTTCGGGAGCGCTGTTTTGAGTCGTCGTCAGACCAATCGCCAGAAGTGCCGGAGCGGAGGAGAAAAGCGCGCTCCCCGACGGCGTCCCGCGGCTGATTCGCACGACAAACGTGCCGCGGCCTTCGCTCCCTTCCTCAAACGCAACTCGCGCGGCTTCTCCGGGCGCAAAATGTGCGCTGCGCACCGATAGACCCGATAGATGCGGCCGTCCCGGCGCGGAGAGTGCTAACGGAAGGGTACTCCACTCGATGGCGCCGTCGCGAACGAACGCGGCACCGACGGACAGCTCCCCGGCCGCGTTGGCGGCGCGCAGCGTCGCGGCCGCATGTCCGCCGTTGGTCCCGTCGACGCTGAACTGCAACCCCAGAGCGCTTTCGAAGGTGATCAAGGCATCGCCCTGCGATCCGGGCGCATCCGCGCTGACCGCGACCTCCTCGCCCGCGTGATACGAGCTTGCGCCGACGGAGATCCTCACGTTCGGACTTCGCCCGTCCGAGGTTGGCGTTGAGGCTTGCGGATCGATTTGCACGCCGGCGGCATCGGTAGCGCGACCGCCGTGGTCCGTCGATGCGAAAATCAGGTTCGTTCCCAGCTCCGGCGAGGTAAAGCTCCCTCGCGCGTGGCCGTCGCCGTCGAGCGTGAGTTGTTGCTGTTGAGTCGATCTTCCGTGCACGAGCGCGACGGTAACGCTCGCGTTTGCAAGCGGCTTTCCATCAAGCGTCTCGCCATAGACGTCGAAGGACAATGGCGTGCCCGAACTCTGTTCGACTCGGTCGACGTCCAACCGAAGCGCCGCCTGGGCCGTCGGAACCACGACCCGCGTATCGGCGGTGGCTCCGTCCGATTCGACGTGCACGCCGTAGGTTGAGCCGAGGTCGTCGAGCGGTCGCGGCACATCGATCGTCGCGTTGCCGCTGCCGTCGACGCGAACCGTTTCATCCAGCCACTGTGTCGTGGCCCACGGAGCAACGTCGGGCGAATATCCGAGGTAGACGTGCGGCGAGCGGACGACGGTTAAGCGTACGGAGACGCCGCCGCGTGAGGCGTGCACGAGCAACGGCACGTCGTCACGAAAGTCGCACGTGCTGCCGCAAGTCGCGCTCACGTCGAGCGAAAGGTCGCCGGCGTTCGAATCGACGTGCACCGTGGCGCCGCCGGCCCCGCCGCCCACTTGCGCCAGCACCGTGTAATCGCCGGCCGAAGCACCGCCCGGAATCGTAAGGGCCGTAGCGAACGCCCCCGCCTCGTCAATCGGAACGTGTCGCGCGGCGATCGCTCTCGCGCCGTCACGCAGCGAAACGAGGGCGATTCCGCTGCCGGCGCGCAGCATCCCGTTGGAGCGCGTTCGCGCGAACCCGGCGACTCGAACGACTCCGCCGGCGTGAACGACGGCTGAATCGGTTCGCACGCCGACGAGCGTGGCGGGAAACGGGGCTTGCGGCAAAAGGCTCAGGAATGCATAGCTGTCGCCCCACTGCGCGAGTGCAAAGACCGGGCGAGACGACCGGTTCCAGCGCACCAGCCCTTGCCCATCCGTCAGGGCGGTAACGAAGGAGTTACTGACGACCAACTGCACGCGCATTCGCGCCAAAGGCATCCCCGTTCCGAGATCCATGCCGTAAAAGAGAAAGCCGCTCGGCGTCTCCTTGGAGATAAGGCCGACTCGCGAACGATTGATCCAAACTTGCTCCCCGACGTCGCCCCGGCGCGCTTCGACGACGAAAAAGCCCTCGCGCGTTCCGAGCGGCACGTTCACCTGGTTCGACGCAAACTGATAGCCGCCCGGCGGCGTGAAGTTGAACGAGAGTACCGGATGGCGCCGACTCGTATCGATGGCACGCGGACTGAAATTCGAACCCGCGGTCAGCACGTCCGCGGGATTGACTGCGTAGACCGAAAAGGCGACGGTGGCACTCGAGTAGGTATCCAACCGAACCGAGGCCGGCTTCCACGGGTCGCTCGAGTCGCCGGCAAAGAGTTGGAAATACGAATCGAGCCGATGCAAATCGACGATCGGCCGCTCGGCTTGCGCGGCGGAGAGGTTGAGCGCGAAGGCGAGCAGAGCAACGGCTACCAGACGAGCGGCCATCATTCGTCTGCGCTGCTTCGGCAGGTTGAAGCGCGAAGCCCGCGTAAAGCGGAGCATCGTGGACGAACAGGCGGCAGGAGAGAGACCCACCTCGACGCGGTGCCGTTTCTGCGGCTTCGAAGAAGGCGCGGACGAAGCGAGAACCGTGCGCGAGAAACCGCACCTTCAAGTGGTCGTTGCCTGCGGCTCGTGCGGACACCCCTTCGCGGTACTCTCACGCAACTAGTGGCCGGTAACGCGTTCTCGGCAGTGAAGTCGCTAAGCTGGAGTACGGCAGCGCTCGCGGCGATCCTAAGTGCCGCCGCCTTCTCGAGCGTCGCGGCAGCCCCGACTCCGCCTGCGCAGCATTACACGCTTCCCACGGTTCCCTTGCACACCGAAGCCGTCGTTGAGGTCAACAAAAAAGGCCAGGTCGTACGAATCAAATCGACCAAACCGTGCAAGGTCGCGTCGTTCAACATTCAAACTTTCGGCAACGCGCTGCAGATGTGGATTCGGCGCCCCGACGGAAGCGCCGAGGTCGGGCTTTATCGCGTTTCGTATGACTACGATCCCAAGACGCACGGGGTCACGCGCAAGATCGCATTGGTCTCCACCGGCGGCAACTGGGGCGACGAAGAAGGCGCCGCCAACGTCATGATGGCGAACGCCAGAAAACAGGCGCTCGAAGAGAAACAGCGCGAGGAAGAGCAGAGCTCGAAACTGCCCTCGCTAAACCAGATTCGCGGCGCTTCGCCGAGCCCCAAACCAGGCCCGCAGATCACGTTTCCGCCCGCTTGAAGTTCGTGACGTACCGGTCGAGCGACGGCCGGCTTCGTCCGGGCGTGCTCGAAGGCGAAATGATTCGCGCGATCGCCACGCCGACGCTTCGCGAATACCTCGAACTCGCGCCGCACGAGCGCGTCGCCTGGCATACCGCCGACGAACTCGTTGCGCTGCAAAGCGTCACGCTCGACGCACCCGTTCGTCCGTCGCGCAACGTTTTTTGCGTGGGGCGCAACTATCTCGAGCACGCAAAAGAAGGCGCGCGAGCCGCCGGGCGCGAGTTGCAGCTTCGCGGCGTTCCGACCTTCTTCACCAAGGCTCCAACGGCGATCGCGGCTCCCGGAGCCGACTTGCACCTCGAGGCACGCGTTTCCCGAGAGTACGATTTTGAAGCCGAGCTCGCCGTCGTCATCGGGGCCGAGTGCAAGGACGTTCCGGAGGACGAGGCGCTTCACGTCGTCTTCGGGTATACCGCGCTCAACGACGTGACCGCCCGCGACTTGCAGCGCGAGCACGGTCAATGGTTCAAGGGCAAGAGTCTGGATTGGACCTGTCCGATCGGGCCCTGGATCGTCACTCCCGACGAAGTGGGCGACCCGCAAGCGCTGGCGATAACCTTTCATCGCAACGGCGTGGAGAAGCAGAACAGCAATACCGGCAAGATGATTTTCCCGGTCGCACGGGTGATCGCAGAACTCTCGAAGGGCCTGACGCTCCTCCCGGGCGACATCATCGCCACGGGCACCCCCGAAGGCGTCGGCTTCGCGCGTAACCCGCCTGAGTTTCTCGCCGACGGCGACGTCCTCGACGTGTGGATCGACAAGATCGGACATCTCGAGAACACGGTGACCATCGCATAATCGCGCCGGCGTGCGAAGGGCGCCGTCGCGTTGGGGCCGTATGACAGGACCCGACCAATGATTATTGCCGTTCCTCGCGAGGCTGCGGTAAAGGAGCGCCGGGTGGCGCTCGTGCCCGAAACGGTCTCGCGATTCGCTAAATCGGGTGTGGGCGTTAGCGTGCAGCGCGGAGCCGGCGACGCTGCCGCATTTCCGGACGAACTCTATGTCGCGGCCGGAGCGAGCCTTGCGGAGGACGAGCGGTCTTTGGCCGCAGCCGCCGACGTCCTGGTTACCGTCGGCCGCCCCGGCGACGGCGCACTCGCAAGCCTACGCGCCGGCAGCGTCGTCGTGGGCTTTCTCAATCCTCTCGGCGATCCGGCCTTTACGCAGCGCCTCGCCGCCGCGAAACTCACCGCTGTGGCCATGGAGATGATTCCGCGCATCACGCGCGCGCAGTCGATGGACGCGCTCTCCTCCCAAAGCAACATCGCCGGCTACAAGGCCGTTCTGCTCGCGGCCACGACGCTGCCAAAGTTCTTTCCGATGCTCACAACGGCCGCCGGCACGATTCCACCGGCAAAAGCGCTGGTGCTGGGCGCCGGCGTCGCCGGGCTCCAAGCGATAGCAACCGCGCGCCGTCTGGGCGCCGTCGTAAGCGGCTACGACGTGCGGGCCGTCGTCAAGGAACAAGTCATGTCGCTCGGCGCGCACTTTCTCGAGTTCGATCTCGGGATCGATGCGCAGACCGCCGGCGGGTACGCCAAGGAACTTTCCGCGGAAGACCAGGAGCGCCAGCGCCAATGGATGGCCGAGCAGATCGGCGCCAACGACGTCGTCATAACGACCGCGCTCATTCCGGGCCGCAAGGCGCCCATTCTTATCACGGCGGCGGCGGTCGCCGCGATGAAACCGGGAAGTGTCATCGTCGACATCGCCGCCGAGGCCGGCGGCAACTGCGAGCTGACCGTCGCCGATCAAATCGTTACAACCCCCAACGGCGTCACGATCGTCGGCACGACGAACCTGCCGGGCACGATGCCGGCCGACGCGAGCCGGCTCTACTCGCGCAACGTCCACGCGCTCCTGTCGCCGTGGATCAAAGACGGTGTGCTGGAGATCGACATGAACGATGACGTCGCCAAAGGCGCGGTGATCGCGCGCGACGGCAGCGTCTTGCTTGGAGGAGGTCAATCCTGAACGAACTCGCAACTCTCGTCGCCCCGCTTACCGTGCTTCTGCTCGCGGTCTTCGTCGGATTCGAAGTGATCTCCAAGGTTCCGACGACGCTGCACACCCCCTTGATGTCGGCCACGAACGCGATCCACGGAATCGTCCTTGCCGGCGCGATCGTCATCGTTGCCGCGTTGGCCGGCGTAACGCACGGTCCGCTGCTCACCACGTTGGCGGTGGCCGCGGTAACGCTCGGAGCGATCAACGTCTTCGGCGGCTTCGCGGTAACCGAACGAATGCTGCAAATGTTCCGCCGCAAGGGTGACGGCAAATGAACGTCGCGGTCGACTTCGCCGATCTCGTCGCCATCGCGCTCTTCATCTACGGTCTGCACGAGTTGAACTCGCCGGCCACGGCGCGCCGCGGCAATCGCCTCGCGATGGGCGGAATGGCAATCGCGCTGGTCGGGATCATCGTGCAAACGGGGGGCGCCGGCTGGCCGTCGGTAGTTATCGGAATTGCGATCGGCGGATTGGTCGGAATTTACGCCGCCCTCAAAGTAAAGATGACCGCGATGCCTCAGATGGTCGCGCTCTACAACGGCGCAGGCGGCGGCGCCGCGGCGTTAATTTCGACGGTCCGATACTTCACGGCAGGTCCGACGGCAAACATCGATGCGATCGTAGCGGTGTCGCTCGTGCTCTCCGCGATCATCGGTGCGATCAGCTTCTCCGGCTCGATTATCGCGTTTCTCAAGCTGCAGGAGGTGATGACCGGCCGCCCCGTCACGTATCCGGGGCAGCAAATCGTCAACGGCATCGTTCTGATCGCGATTCTGGGCCTCGCCATTTGGTTCGTCGCGACGCTGGGAGTGCTGCCCGGCTGGGCCTTCCCATTGCTTTTGCTGGCCGCGCTGCTCCTCGGCGTCTTCTTCACCTTGCCGATCGGCGGCGCCGACATGCCGGTCGTAATTTCGTTGCTCAACTCTTTCACCGGCGTGGCCGTCGCGATTACCGGTTTCGAAATCAACTCGACGCTGCTGATCATCTGCGGCGCGCTCGTCGGCGCCAGCGGCACGATTCTGACGGTCGCAATGAGCCGCGCGATGAACCGGCCGCTGACCAACGTGCTCTTCGGTGCGTTCGGCTCGGCCGGCGGCTCGGAGCCCGCTGCCGGCAGCGGCGGCCCGCAGCAGATCCGAGCGACGAGCGCCGACGACGTCGCCGTTATGCTCGCCTACGCTTCCAAGGTAATCTTCGTGCCGGGCTACGGCATGGCGGTCGCCCAAGCGCAACACAGCGTTAAGGCACTTGCCGATCAGCTCGAGAAACGCGGCGTCAAAGTGCTCTACGCGATCCACCCGGTCGCCGGGCGAATGCCCGGACATATGAACGTCCTGCTGGCTGAAGCCAACGTACCCTACAATCAGCTGCTCGACATGGAGGACGTCAACTCGGAGTTTCCGACCGCCGACGTTGCGCTGGTGATCGGCGCGAACGACGTGACCAATCCGGCCGCACGCACGGTTTCGAGCTCGCCGATCTACGGCATGCCGATTCTCGACGTCGATAAGGCCAACAACGTCGTCGTGCTCAAGCGTTCGATGCGTTCGGGCTTCGCCGGAATCGAAAACCCGCTCTACGAGCTTCCCAATACCTCGATGCTCTTCGGCGATGCCAAGGCTTCCGTCGACGCGCTAACCGCGGCCGTCAAAGCCGTATAAACTCAGGGTCCCGACGCCAACGACGCCGGCAAATCGTATTTACGTACCGCTGGCACGCAACGCAGCGGCTTTTTGCTGTTTGGTGCATAGACGCAGACGGCATGGCGAAGGTTGATCGGGCTGCTGTACCCATGGTTGGCAACGTAGAGATTGTCGTCCCCATCAACCGTCAGCGCGTCCGGAACATCCACGCCTCTTTCGATCTGATAATTCGGAGTCGATGCGCCGGGCGGGTAGACGGAAATCGTTCCGCGGCCCACGCCGCCGGAGTTGTTCGCGACGTAGAGCGTTGCGGAGCTGTCGACGGCAATGGCTTGTGGACTCTGTATCCCGGTCGTGATCGTTCGCAAGATTTTGGCCGAATCCGCCTTGTATTCGACGACGGTCGGAGACCCGCTTGGCATGCCATTCATTACGAAGAGATCGTTTGAAGGGTCGAGTGCAATCGCCGCCGGCCCCGTCACTCCTTGCGTAATCTTGCGCAAAGGTTTGCTCGATCCCGGCGCGTAGACCGTCACCGACTGATGAGAGTAACTGCCGTTGACCACATAAAGGTCATCGTTCGTATCGACAGCCAGTGAGATCGGGCGGTCGATACCCTTGGTGATCGTGCGAAGCAGCTTCGTCGTGCCGGCCTTATACACATCGACCGAACTTTCGCCGCTGTGGTACGCAACGCACGAAGGGCATGAAGCGACGTAGAGGTTGTTCGCGCTGTCCGTTGCTACCGCCGACGCGTAGTCATTTTCGATTTGGCGTGATGGGATAAGGCTGCCGCGATCGTACTCTGTGACGGCGCCGTCGTAGATCTGGTCTACGATGTCGTACACCCGTCCCGAGTGGTCGACCGTAATAGGTCCCGGATAGGCTGCCCCTTTACGAATTCGTTCGCCGACGCCGGTGAGCCCGAGCTCATACAGCGTAATGCTCCCGTGGCCGCAGCATTCACTTACGAAGATGTACGACGCGGGCGTGTGGGCGGCGCTACCGGCGACCGGCAGGGCCGGGTTCGCCGAAGGCGCGGTGGCGCACCCTACGAGCAGGGCGGCCGCGACGGCCCAAGCGTGGCAACGAAGATCGGCGATATGCATATCTGCCCTCCAAACGCCTAGAGCACAATGGTAATTCAGGTTACTTTTCCTGTCAACCGGAATTCCCCGCGCTTGCTTCACTTCAAGCGCCAGCCGTACGCGTTCCACGCCGGCAGGAAGGCGTTGGGCGCAAATCCGCCCAGCCGTTTGCGATACGCGTAGACGTAGTCGGCGTTGAAGAGGTAGATAATCGGAACTTGCTGCGCGACGATTGTCGCGATCTCGCGATAGATCCGCTTGCGTCGGGAAGGATCGGTCTGCGCAAGCGCTTCGTCTTCAAGGCGGTCCACTCTGCCGTCGCACCACCGCATGTAGTTCGACGAAGCGCCGCAGCGCAGAACCGAAGAGTCGTCCGGATCGGCGCCCATCGTCCACGGCACGTAGGCGAGATCGAAGTTGCCGGTGGCGAGCACGCCGGTTCGCGGCAGAAAGAGCTGGGCGTTGCTGACCGGCTTGACCACGACGTCGATGCCGCGTTCGCGCAGCTCGGCTTGAACCGTCGTCGCGACGCGGACGCCCGTCGTCGACTCGGGAAACTGCACGTAAACGAGCCGTAAAAGATTTCCGTCGCGGCGACGCATGCCGTCCGGGCCGCGGCGCCAGCCGGCCGCGTCGAAAAGTCGATCGGCGCGCGCGCTATCGAAGCCCGGCTCATGCACCGTAGGATCGAACGCCCAGGAAAACCGCGGCTGGATCATGTCGGTCACGGGATAAATTCCCAGCGTTATCTTTTGCGATATTCCACGGCGGTCGATCGACATGGCGATCGCGCGGCGTATCGCGGGGTTATCCAGCGGCACGTGTTCGGTATTCAGTGCCAGTCCGGCTACGACGGCGGTCGGCACGGTTACGAAACGCAAATGCGGATCGCCGCGTACGACGGCCAGCTGCGCCGGCGCCAGGAGATTCCAATCCAGCTCGCCCGACTGCAGCAGGAGCAGATTGGTCGAAGGGTCGGGAACCGTTCGAATCGCGAGCCCCGCGATCGCGGGCCTGCCGCGCCAGTACCGCGGATTGGCGACATAGCGCAAGCCTTCGCCGCGCCTCCACGACACGAAGCGATATGGACCGTCGCCGACGTTCGGTTCCGCATTGAAAGCGGCTCGCTCGAGCGGTGACTGCGCTCGCAAGACGTGCGCCGGCAGAACGAACTGCGGCGCAAGACCGTACGAGAAGTACGTCGTTGCCGCCGGCGCCCAAGGCCGCCGCAGATGAAAGACGACGGTGTCAGGCGCGGGTGCGACCGCGCGGTCGATGAGATCGTAGCCTTCGTGCGACCGCACGGGATTGCGCGGGTCGAGGATTGCTTTCAACGTAAAAAGGACGTCCGCGGAAGTGACCGGCCGGCCATCGCTCCACGTGACCCCGGTCCGCAACCGGTACGAAATGGTTCGGCCGTCGGCCGAGACCCCGCCGTTGGCCCGCGTCGGAACTACCGCCAAGAGCGCCGGAACGGGCCGCCCGGCGGCATCGCGGTCGATAAACGGTTCGAAGACCAACCGCGCCGCCTGCAGCTCTACCGAAGCAGCGTCGGGCGTTAAGAACAGCGGATTGAGGTTCTGCGGATCCGCGGCCAGGTCGAAGCGAACCGTATTTCGAGGAGCCGGGGAGGGCGGAGCGCATCCGGCGCTCCCGCCGACCACGGCCAGCCACAAAGTTACGGCGACCACCCCGCTTGCGCCGAATGGATTCCGGGTGGTATGCTTGGGACTCCGAAAATTATTCGGAACTTCTGGCCTCTTAACGACTATGATTGCAAACATTGAAGGGCTCGACGAGCTCGACCTGCGGATCCTCGACGCGTTGCAGCGCAACGCGCGTTCGACCTTTAGCCAGCTCGGGACGTTGGTCGGCCTCAAGCCGCCCGCCGTCCACGACCGGGTGAAGCGGCTCGAGCAGCGCGGTTATATCCGGGGCTACGGAGCAAAGCTCGACCCCGCGCGTCTTGGAATCCATCTCACGGCATTCATTAGCTGCTACACCTCGCCGGACTGCGCCTACGACGAGTTTACGCGCACGCTCAGCGAGATGCCGGAGGTCTGCGAAGTGCATTCCGTCGCCGGCGAGGAGAGCTTCGTCTGTAAGGTGGCGACGCGTTCGACGCAACATCTCGACGACTTGCTCGCTCGGCTGAAGGCGACGCCCGGTATGGCGCGGACGCGGACGACGATCGTGCTTGGAATGCCGTTCGATCGCGGCGGCGTGACGGTGCAGATGCGATGAACGCTCCATCGACGGCGGGCTGTCATCCACTGGGGGTTCATCGCGTGCTCGAGCCGGCCGGGGCAATGCCCCAAGATGCCTGGAAGCTCGACAATACGCCGGCGGCTGGTGAGAACGAAATCCTGTGCGACGTCGAGGTGCTCAACATCGACTCGGCTTCGTTCCGGCAAATCGCGCAAACGTGCGGCTTCGATGCCGGCCGCATCGGCGACCACGTCACCGCCAACGTTCGGGCGCGCGGCAAGCAGCACAATCCCGTCACCGGCAGCGGCGGAATGTTTGTGGGACGCGTTTTGGAAATCGGCGAAGCGCTGCGCGGCGCCGTCGGTCTTTGCGCGGGGGACCGGATCGCATCGCTGGTCTCGCTGACGCTGACGCCCTTGCAAATCGACGCCGTCACCGGCGTGGATCTGGCGACCGCCCGAATTTGGATCCGCGGGAAAGCGATTCTCTTTCAAAGCGGGCTCTGGACGCGCTTGCCCGAGGATTTCGACGAAGAGGTGGCGCTCTGCGTGCTGGACGTCGCCGGGGCTCCCGCGCAAGTGCGGCGCCTCTGCTCGGCCGGACAGACGGTGCTCGTCGTCGGCGCAGACGGCAAGAGCGGTCTGCTGTCGTGCGCGCAGGCCAAGGCCTGCGTCGGAGAGAGCGGCCGCGTGATCGGCATCGTTCCCTCCGCGGATACTCCCGGGGCACGCCTGCTGGCTCGTGAGGCTTTGGTCGACGAGCTGATCGTGACCGACGCGCGCGATGCCGTTGCATCGATCGGGCAGGTCGAGGCATCCGCGCCGCAGCTTGCGGACGTCGTCGTGAACTGCGTCAACGTGCCGGGAACCGAGCTCTGCTCGATTCTCTGCGCCCGCGACGGCGGAACCGTCTATTTCTTTTCGATGTCGACGTCGTTCACGGCGGCCGCGCTGGGTGCCGAAGGCATCGGCCGGGACGTGACGATGATCATCGGCAACGGCTATACGAAGGGTCACGCACAAATCGCCCTGCAGACGCTGCGCGATCGTCCCGCACTGCACGCACACTTCAACCAGATCTATGCAAGGAAACCCCGATGACCCAAACGTTTGTTCTCGCGCCGCATATCAAACCGCCCGTTTCTCCGGAACAGTTCGAGTACAAGGAGCTAAAACAAGGCGAGTTTTGGCGCCACATTCCGGCCTACGCCGAGGTCGACGAGGCGACGTTTCTCGACCACTTGTGGCAACAGCGCCAGTCGGTGAAGACGGCCGAAGAGCTGCTCGAGACGATTCGCGGCGTCTGCTCGCCCGAGTTCTACGCAGATGCAGAAGAGGGCTTTCGCCAGGCTCCGATGGCGGTGCGCGTCTCGCCTTACGCCATCGCGCTCATTGATTGGAGCGATCCGATCGACGACCCGATTCGCCGGCAGTTCATTCCGCTGGCCTCGGCGCTGCTCCCCGACCATCCGCGTTTGACGCTCGATTCGCTGCACGAGCAGCAAGACTCGCCGCTGCCGGGACTCGTGCACCGCTATGTCGACAAGGCGCTCTTTCTGCCGCTGGCCGTCTGCCCGGTCTATTGCCGTTTCTGCACGCGCAGCTACGCGATCGGACCCGACACCGAGAACGTCGACAAGATCACGCTGGCCCAGACGCCCAAGCAGTGGCAGGAGGCGTTTGCGTACATCGCAAGCCGTCCGGAGCTGGAAGATATCGTGATCTCAGGCGGCGACGTCTACCAGCTTGCGCCCAAGAACATCGAGCTGATCGGCAACGCGCTGCTCGACATCCCGCACCTGCGCCGTCTGCGCTTCGCAACCAAAGGCCCGGCGATCATGCCGATGAAGCTCATCACCCACACGGAGTGGCTCGATGCCCTGACCGCCATCGTGGAGCGCGGGCGAAAGTGCGGCAAAGAAGTCGTCCTGCACACGCATTTCAACGCCCCCGAAGAGATCACGTGGATCACGCAGAAGGCGATGCGCCTGCTCTTCGAGCGCGGGATATTTACTCGGAATCAGTCCGTACTGATTCGCGGCGTCAACGACACGCGCGAACGGATGCAGTTACTGACCAAGCGGCTCGGCCACATCAACGTGCACCCGTACTACGTCTACATGCACGACATGGTCAAAGGCGTGGAGGAGCTGCGCACTACGATCGCGACCGCGGTGGATACCGAGAAGTTCGTTCGCGGTAGCACAGCCGGATTCAACACGCCGACGTTTGTCTGCGACGCGCCCGGCGGCGGCGGGAAACGCGATGTCCACTCGTACGAATACTACGATCGCGACAACGGCATTGCGGTCTATGCGGCGCCGAGCGTCAAGCCCGGCAAGGCGTTCCTCTACTTCGACCCGATCGATCAACTCGGCGCGGAGGCCCAAGCCCGCTGGGCCGCCCCCGGCATTGCCGACCAGATGATTCGCCAGGCAATCGACAACGCGGGTTTGGAGAACGATCAGCTCGTTTTAGCGTAGAGCACCCCAACGCGTCTTCCAGCGGCCTGCGATAGTGACGAGCTGGCGAAAGCGTCTAGCGTTAAGCCCGGCATGATACTGGTGCTCCCAGGCTAGCGTAAGGATACCTCGCGCGTGATCGGACGTGTGAGGTGGTGCTATAATCGGCTCATGCACGCGCAAATACCGTTGTCTGGAAGCGACGAAGACCTGCTGCGGATCTCCGCACAAAATCCAGGTTGGCGAGTCGAGCGGACCGCCGCCGGGCAGCTGCTGATGACTCCGCCCGCGGGCGCCAATTCGTCGAGGCGCAATGCGCGCCTAGCCGCAATCGTTGACGAATGGTCGCAGTCGCACGGGTACGTCGCCTTTGACTCGAGCGGCGGTTTCCGTTTGGGCGCCTCCGAGGTTGTCTCGCCCGATGCATCGCTCGTCGCAGCCGAGGACTGGGCGAAGCTCGGCGACGAAGAACGCGAGTTTTTTTATCCCGGAGCGCCCGCGATTGCCATCGAACTCTGCTCGCCGACGGATGAGCCGGAGAGAATGCGAGCGAAGCTCCAACGGCTGCGCGAAGCCGGGACCGCATACGTCATCTTTATCGACCCATATCGGCGCGCTATTTGGACGGAAGGCACGCCGCCCGGTGGTTTCGACCTTAATTTCGAAGAGCTCCTAGATTAGGAAGGGTTTCGGACGCGCGCGATCGCGCGCATCGGAACGGGACCGGCGGGACGAAGCGTGACCAGCGGAGCCGTTTCCACGCGCGCTCCCGGTTCGAGCGTAAACCGATAACTGCGCAGCAAGGTTTCCAACACGATTGTCGTTTCTCGCAGCGCAAACTCGTCGCCGATGCAGCGGCGCGCCCCGCCGCCGAACGGGATGTAAGCGAAGGGCGGCGGTTCGCTTTCGAGCCAGCGATCGGGTTCGAAAGCGTCGGGATTCGTGAAGTATTGCGGCTTGCGGTGCAGCAGCAGCGGCACCATGAAAACCGTCGTCGTAGCCGGGATGCAGCTGCCGTCGCTCAAGGTTACGTCGCGCAACGCCTCGCGGCCGATGATCCAGGCCGGCGGGTAAAGCCGCAGAACCTCTTTGACGACCTGCGTGAGATACTCGCGGTCGCCGTCGCACGCGGCAAGCGCCGCGCGCCGGTCGACCTCGTCGTTCTGCGCAAGGAGAAAGAGCGACCACGTCAACGTGTTGGCGGTCGTCTCGTGCCCGGCCATGAACAGCGTCATGATCTCGTCGCGGATCTGTTCGTCGGACGGCCGGTCCTCGGTCTCCCTGTCTCCAGCGGCCAGCAGCATCGACAGCGCGTCGCCGCGCTCGCTGGGGTCCAAGCGGCGGCGTGCAATGAGGCCGTAGACGAGCTCGTCGAGCATGGCGCGCGCCCGCCAAAAACGTCGCGTGCTGGGGAACGGGAGGCGCGTAACCAGCGCGCCGGCGGGCGTTAGCATCTTAGGAAACTCGTTCATCATCAGCCGCAGCGCCTCGCGGACCAGCCTCGCCGATTCGCTCTCGTCGCTCCCGAAGAGCGTCTCCGTGGCGATTCGCAACGTCAACTCGGTCATCGCGCCATGCGCGTCGAAGACCTCGTTCGGCCTAATCCGCTCGACGAAGTCGGCCGCGTCGCGCTCCATCACGCGCGCGTACTCCGCGATGCGCTCGCGGTGAAAGGCCGGCTGCACGATGCGCCGCATCTGCCGGTGCAGCGGCTCCTCGCTCGTGAGCAATCCGTCGCCGAGCAGCAGGCGGAGCACTCGCGTTCCCAGCGACTTCGAAAACGCGTGCTGCTGCGTGACCAGGATATCCTTGACGAGCGCGGGGTCGTTGACGAATACGTAAGAACGCCACGGGAGCGAAAAAGCCAAGACGTCCCCATAGCGCTCGGTCATCTCTGCCAAGAAATCCGGGAAACGGCGGAATGGAACGGGCAAGAGGCGCTGCAGCGTCGTCCACCGGCCCGGCCCTGGAATCGCGGAGCTCACTTTACGCCTGCGGCCCGGTAGACGATCACGTCGCCGAAGCGGCAGATTGCGCGATACTCGCCTCGCGCGACTTCCGCGGCAACCGCAGAACGAATATGAACCTGGTACTCGCTGCCCGGGAAATCGTCGGCGTAGACGAGATAGTCGACGCCGCTGGTAAGGTCGATCGTGGCGCGCGGCCGCCGCGCCGCCACGGCAGAGAACCATTCGTCGACGGTTGAAACCGAAGCGTTTTCCGGCACGCAATCGAACGCGCGACGCGCGTCGGCGAGGTCGTGATAGTACGGATGCAGATAGTGCAGCGGATGCAGCGGGTCGAACGCGATCAAGAAGACGATGCAGAGCGCGGCCGAAGCTGTCGTCCAAACCTTTGCCACCCGCAGGCTGCGCTTGCGCGCCTGCACGACGACTCCCATGATGGTCGCAACGAGAAGCCAGGGTATCCAGAGCGCCGCATAGTGGTCGCCCATGCGCCAAACATAACCGGAGTTCGCGAGCAGCACGACGGCGGCGCCGGGTAACGCAAGCGTTGCCCACCATGAAAATAGCGGCAAGAAGGCCAGCGGGACCAACGCCTCGAGCACGTAGGTAAGCCGACCCAAGGTGAAAATCTCGCCCGCGAACTCGCGCGGGTGCGTCAGCGGCGAGAGCACGAGCGCGAGCGGACCGTTTGCAAATGAGTAAACGTAAAAATGGCTCGGACCCCAGCCGCCAAAATGCAATGCGAGAACCGTATAATAGATCGCGAATATCGCCGCCGCGCCGCAGGCTAGGCCTGCGCCGGCGATGGCCGTCGCCCGCGGATCGAGCGGGCGCCGGTCGAGAAGACCCTGTCCCACTGCCGCGGGCCGCAACCCGATAGCGACTAAGACGAGACCGAAGAAAACCAGCGTCAGCGCGGCATCTTCGCGCAAGCCGACCGCAACGATCGCGCAGGCTGCAAACCAGAGCCACCGGCTGCGGTCGGCCGCGACGAAGAGGCCTAAAACCAACGGCGTGAAGAGCCCTAGTTCGTGAAACTCGTCGAAGCCGAGTGCGAGCAGCGGCGGGTAGAGCAGCGTGAGGAATCCTAGGCGCTCGGCAAGTTTCGCTCCGGCGTAGGGGCGCGCGAGCGCGGCGACCAGCGGCGCGCTCGCAACGGTCGCAGCGGCTTGCACGAGTTGCAAGGGCAGCGCGCTGCGCGTCAGCCCGACGAAGGGCCACAGCAACCCCAGCGACGGCGAGAAATGATAGCGGAGGTGCGTGCCGTTCTCAACCCCGTTTCGCATTCCGTTGAACGCATCGGCAACGATTTGCGCGAAGGTGCCGGTATCGGAGCCGTAGGTCCACAGCTTCGCTCGGACGCACGCGAGCACGGCGAGAACGGCGAACTCGATCCCGGCCCAAAGCCAAACTCTCACGGGCAGGCAGACCGCGGCCGATTGACCAACCGCGCAGGACGGTGAAGAATATTTGCGTCTTTTGCGGCTCCCGCCTCGGCAACGATCCGGCCTACGCGGCGCTCGCGGCCGCGACGGCGCGAGCCATCGTGCGAGCCGGATACGGCGTGGTCTACGGCGGGGGCAGCGTCGGCTTGATGGCCATCGTTGCCGATGAGGCGTTGGCGTGCGGCGGTGAAGTAATCGGCGTCATACCCTCGGCGCTGGCCGTCAGTGAGATCGCGCACCGAGGCTTGACGAAGCTGCACATCGTGTCGACGATGCACGAGCGCAAGGCGTTGATGAACGACTGCAGCGACGCCTTTATCGCGCTGCCGGGCGGCTACGGCACGATGGACGAGTTCTGCGAAGTGCTGAGTTGGCGGCAGTTGTGCATTCACGACAAGCCGATCGGACTTCTCAACTACCGTGGTTACTACGATGCATTGCTGGCTCTATTCGACTCGATGCTCGCCCAGGGCTTCCTCACCGTGCAAACGCGCCGGCTCTTCGTGGATGCTTCGGAAATCGAAGAGCTCTTGCGAGTAATGTTTTAGCGTCACAGATCCTAGCTCGGTTCGGCGAGCGCGGTTGCGACGATCCGCTCCTGTTCGGCTGCATGCTGCCCGGCATAGCCTTCGCTGGGGCTTGCGCGATAGCCGCGTCCGATGTACTCGATATCGAATCCATCGCGCTTACCTTCGAGGAGGCGGCGGCGCACGAAGGCTCGCGCGCCCATGTTTTTCGGCTCTTCCTGCACCCAAACGATCTTCTTGAGCTTTGGATAGCTCGAGATGACGCGATTGATTTCGCCTACGGGCAACGGCGCCAGCAGCTCGATGCGTGCGATTGCAGTACGACGCAACGACCCGTAGGCCGCCTGCGCAATGAGATCGTAATAGATCTTCCCACTGCATAGAATGAGCCGCTCGATCCGCTCGCGCTCGAGCGTTCGCGGATCGTCGAGCACCGGCGCAAAGCTCCCCGTGGCCATCTCGTCAAGCCGCCCGGCGGCAAGATCGGCGCGGAGCAGCGACTTCGGCGTCATCACGACCAACGGCACCGCGATCGGCGAGCGAGCCTGCATGCGCAAGAGATGGTAGTAGTTGCTTGCAACGGACGGCTCTGCAACTCGCAAGTTTCCTTCCGCGACGAGTTGTAAGAACCGTTCGGGACGCGCGCTGGAGTGCTCGGGGCCGGCTCCTTCGTAGCCGTGCGGCAACAGCAGCGTCAGGCGCGAGGTCTGGCCCCATTTGGCTTGACCGGCAGCGATGAACTGGTCGACGATAATCTCGGCGCCGTTGAAGAAGTCGCCGTACTGCGCCTCCCACAACACGAGCGCGTCGGGCTGCTGCGCCGAGTACCCGTACTCGAAACCCATGCAGGCATATTCGGAGAGCGGGCTGTTTCGAATTTCGAAGGATGCTTGTTCGGGCGCGAGATGCTGCAGGGGTATCCAGAAGCGCTCCTCGGATTTTGAGGAGCCGTTTCGCACCCCCGCCGAAGGATGGAAAACGGCGTGGCGATGGCTGAAGGTTCCTCGCTCGGTGTCTTGGCCGGTAAGGCGAATCGGGGTGCCGGCCAAGAGCAGCGAGGCAAAGGCCAGCGACTCGGCGGTTCCCCAGTCGACGGTTCCACTCTCCTCGATGGCTTTTTTGCGCCGCTCGAACTGACCGCGCAGCTTGCGGTTGAGCGAAAATCCCTCGGGGACCGCCGTTAGGGCATCGCTCCACGCGATCAGCTGACGGCGATCGGCCTCCGGCAGGAGCGTGCCGTCGAAGGTGTTGCTCCCCGACATCTTTTGACCGCGCGTAGGCGACGGCGTCGCACCTCGCACGGTGCGGCGAACCTCTTGCAGGCCCTGCGTCGCCGCGTCTTCCATTTCGCGCGCTTGCTCCGCAGCAATAACGCCCTGATTGACGAGCTTATTTGCGAAGAGCTCGCGCACCGTCGGATGATTCTTGATCCGTTCGACCATTTCGGGCTGCGTATAGGCCGGCTCGTCCTGTTCGTTATGGCCGAAGCGCCGGTAGCCGATCAGGTCGATCAGCGCATCGCGACCGAACGCCCGGCGAAAATCTACGACAAGATGGACCGCCGCGATGCACGCGTTGACGTCGTCGGCATTAACGTGCACGATCGGAACGTCGAAGCCTTTGGCTAGATCCGAAGCGTATCGCGTGGAGCGCCCGTCGCCGGGGTCGGTTGTAAAACCGATTTGATTGTTTGCGATGAGGTGGATGGTGCCGCCGGTTTCGTAGCCCGGCAACGACTGCAAGTTGAAGACTTCCGCGACGATGCCTTGACCGGTAAACGCGGCGTCGCCGTGGATGAGAATCGGCACGGCCCGCTTGCGGTCGAACGACGGCACGCCGTGCGAGTGGTCGGTCTGCAGCGCGCGCGCGCTGCCTTCGACGACCGGATCGACGGCCTCGAGATGGCTCGGATTATGTTCCAGCGTAACGTTGATGCTCTTCCCACGCGAGGTTGAGAACGTTCCGGTGGCGCCGTGATGGTACTTGACGTCGCCCATGACGTCGTCGTCCCCAACGGTTCCGCGATACTGTGCCGCTTCGAACTCGGTCATCACTTCTTCATACGGCATGTTTACAACGTGAGCGATCACGTTGAGCCGCCCGCGATGCGCCATGCCGAGGACCGCATCGGCGACGCCGTCCTCCGCGAGCATGTCCAGCATCTCTTCGAGCATCGGCACCATAACGTCGAGCCCTTCGCCCGAGAACGTCTTCTGACCGAGGAACGTCTTGCGCACGTAGCGATCGAAGGCTTCGACGCGGGTCAGGCGCTCGAGCAGCTCGATCTGTTGCTGCGGCGTCTGCTCGAACTTGCTTCGTCCCGATTCGATATAATCGCGCAGCCAGACGCGCTGTGTTGCGTCGGAGATGTGCTCGATCTCATAGGCAATCGTCGAGCTATAGGTTTCCCGCAGACGCGGCAGCACGTCGGCCAACGTGTTGCCGGGGACCTTGACGCGCAGCACGCTGGCGGGAATCGCGCTCTGCAACGCCGGGGTCAACCCGTAGGTCTGCGGCTGGAGCGACGGGTCGCCGACGGGTTCGGTGCCGAGCGGATCGAGATTTGCGGCAAGGTGACCGTAGCGGCGGTAAGCGGAGACGATTGCCATGCCGGCCGCCGCCGCGCGCAACATCTCGTCGGAGGGGCGCGCCGTCGCCGGGCCGGCGGGCGCGAAGGGAAGTTGGGCGACCGGCGCGGCTTGCAATCCGAGCGACGAGAAGACCGTTTCGTAAAAGCCTTCGGCGCCTTGCAGCAGTTGGTCGACGCTGCGCAGATACTCGCCCGATTGCGCTCCTTGAATGACCCGGTGGTCGTAGGTGCTCGTGATTTGCATTACCTTCGATACGCCAAGAAGGCGCAGCGACTGTTCGTTGGCATTTGCAAAGCCGCCGGGATAGCCAATTGCGCCCGTTGCAATGATCGCGCCTTGTCCAGGCATCAGACGCGGTACGGACGCTACGGTTCCGATGCCGCCCGGATTGGTCAGCGTGAAGGAGGCGCCGGCGATGTCATCGGCGCCAAGCTTATTCTCGCGCGCTTTTGCGACGAGTTCCTCGTACGTCGTCCGAAACGCGGCAAAATCCAGTTCGCCGGCGTTACGGATGACGGGCACGATCAAGAACCGTGTGCCGTCCTTGCGCTCGCTGTCGACGGCCAGGCCGAGATGAATGCCGGACTCGACTCGCAGGGGCGCGCCGCTCTCGTCGCGCCGAAACGAATACGTGATGAACTGATGGTCGCGCGCTGCACGAACGAGCGCATACCCGATGAGGTGCGTGAACGAGACCTTCTCCGTACGCCCGGCCGCTTTGATCGCGCCGGCAAGCTCTTTGCGGCGAGCGTCGAGCACGTCGACCGCGATGGTTCGAAAACTCGTTGCCGTCGGGATCGAGAGACTCTGCTCCATGTAGCCGGTCAGCGCAGCGGCCGGGCCGCGCAACGGCATCGTCTTCGCGCCCGGCGGCAGGGCTGGGAGCGGCGTCGCCGCAGCGGCGGGACGGCGATGCGCTTGCGGCGCTTGCTCGATCACATCGGAGCGCAGGATCAAACCGTTTGGCCCGGATCCGCGAACGAGTTTGAGATCGACGTCGAGCCGCCGCGCCATCCGTCGCGCCGGCTGATCGGCTAGCGCTTCGCCGGCAGTCGCGGCCAAAACGGTCCGGGGAGGCGCCGGCTTTGGAACCGCTGCTCCGTTTCCCGCAGTGGGTTGACGAGCGGCTGCCCCATTTTCCTGCGACGTGTCGATCTGCGCCAGAACCGCGCCGACCGAGACCGTCTCGCCTTCGCGAGCGGCGATCTGGGTCACGACGCCCGAAGCGGTAGCCGGAACCTCGACGTCAACCTTGTCGGTCGTCACCTCGACGAGGGGATCGCCTTCGGCAACGAAGTCGCCGACGCGCTTGCGCCACTCTACGATCGAGCCTTCGGTAACGGACTCGCCCATTTCGGGAAGCGTTACGTCAACCAGGGTGCCTTCCAAAACAGGTTTCATTTTATCTTTTCCGGCGCCGGAGGCCTACGACTCCACGCCGGTTCGGCCTAGAAGTAGTTCGCCGGCAAGGCACCCGTTACAACCAAGGCGTTCTTGCGAAAGTTCGGGCGAGCGTGGCTCAGGACGAATGCGGCCACATCGTAGGACTCGGAAAGCGAGAGCGAGCCAGGCGCGTTGCGCGGCATATTGTACCGGATGAAACCGGTCATCCGGTCGGCGTGCGCCATCCCAGCGCCGTTATTGAAGGAGTGTGCTCCCCACAGGGGCGGATATCCCGCGGCGCTGATGCCGCTTCCATTGGGCTGGTGGCACATCGAGCACTTGCTTGCGTAGATCTTGGCACCGTTGCCCACGTTCGCGGCAACTTTTGGTAAGGGCACGATATAGCGATCGGCCTTCGGCTGCGCGGCGCCGACCGGGACCCCGCGGGAGAGCCAGGCGATGTACGCGACGATCGCAATCATCGCCTTGCTGGAATAAGCCGGTGCCGTTCCGTTCATGCTGTACAAGAAGCATTCCGCGATGCGATCTTGCAGTGCGATCACGCGGTGCGCGCGCTTGTTCCATTGTGGAAATCGGCCATAGAGGCCGATGAAGCTGCCGCCCCGCGCTTGCGTGCCGGCCGCGATGTGGCAGGCCGCGCACGACATTTGAGCGCCGACGTATGGCTTCAGCAACCGTGGCGTGTCGACGATGATCGAGTGCCCGTAGGCGACCGCTTCACCGACCGGTCCCGCCGGCAGCGTTTTCGGATCGTAGGTGGCCGTCGTGGTTTGCGCCGCGCCGCCGGAGTACGCGGCTAGGACGAGCGTGATTGCGAAAAGTGTTGCGCGCATTCGGATCCTCAGATTTAAAGAACCAGCGTCAAGTACGTGTAGTAATACGTCGCCTGCAGAACGGCGATGGCTGCCACCATCGACGGCACGACGACGGCACCCGGAATTAAGTGGGTCAAAATGTCGCCGGCCACCTCCGCTGCGGTCATTGAGGCGGGTGCGAAACCCCGGCTAACGAGTGCGCGGGCCTGCTCTTCTACGGCGGTATGACAGGTGAGGACGATCAGGCCCCGCTGCTGCAGCATCTCGATCGAGGCGTCCTGGTACATGCCCGCGGCGTCGTCGGGATCGGCCCGAAGATCGATGGGTGCGCCCCGCTGGAGGAAGACGTTTGAAACGATCGGCGCGCCCGCCGCATCGCTCAACTTGAAAAACTCTCCGATGCGATACCTGCTCCAAATGGGGTCGGCATAGGCGTAGACTGCCGATGGACCGTGACCTGCAAGTGCGACGGCGATCGAGCCTGCGGAGTAGCCAAAGCCGAATTGAAGCCCGTTCAAGGCATTCTTCACGTTGACGAGCATGCTCGGCCGAAAGGCGACGGCCTCGACAACCTGACGAATCTCAGCCGGCCGCGCCACGATCTGCTCAAACGCCGCAGCGTCGAAGTCGGAACGGCGCTCGACCAAGTGCGCGCCGCCGGGGACGACCGCGGCCGCGGTTGCCGACGCCGCGAGAAAGTCCTTGCGATTCATCGGTGCATCTCTCCGTCAACTCTTTTCGTCTCCCTGCAATTTCGAGGTCCAGCGCGTGCGCCTGGCCAAAAGGAAGAGTCGATGGCGAGCCTGACTGCAGTTGCTATAGCGCTCTTCGTCTTCGGAGGCGCTATCGGAGCCACGATCGGGTGGCTGGCGGCGCGGGCGGAGAACGCGGGGCTACGCGCGACGCTCGAGCAAACGCAGCACTCCGGAGAAAAGGCGATCGAAGCGCTCTTGGAGCGCGCGAAGAACGAACTGCGCGAAGCGACGGCGCTGCGCGCCAGCGAACGCGTCGGCGAGCTGGTCTCGCCGGTAACCCAAAAGCTGGGCGAGTTCGACCGGCTGATTGCCGACTTGGAGGCGACGCGCCAACGCGATGCGGGCAGCCTGCGAGAGCAGATCGACCAGCTCTTGGGCCGCACCGACAAGCTGGAGACGGCGACCTCGCACTTGACCACGCAGACCTCGACCCTGGTAACGGCGCTGCGCAATCCGGCCTCGCGCGGCAAATGGGGCGAAATGCAGCTGCGCAACGTCGTCGAGAAGGCCGGCATGCTCGCGTACTGCGATTTCTCGGAGCAGCAGACCGTCGTGCTCGAGGAGGCGCGCGTCCGTCCCGACATGACGGTAAACCTTCCGGGCGAGCGCTGCGTCTTCATCGACGCGAAAGCGCCGACCGATTTGATGCAGGCCGCGCTCGAAGCCGCCGACGACGAGAAGCGCAAGGCGCTCGTCAAGCAGCACGCTCGAGCCTTGCGCGATCACGTCGACGCGCTCGCGCGCCGCGGCTATCAAACGGCTAAAGGCTCCGCAGACTACGTCGTCATGTTCGTGGCGGGTGAAGCTTTCGTCAGCTCCGCCTGCAACGAAGACCCTTCGCTGATCGAGTACGCGCTCGACAAGGGCGTACTGATTACCGGGCCCTTGACGCTGATCAGCCTGCTGCGCACCTTCGCGATGGGCTGGCAAGCGCTGCGGCAGGAAGAGAACGCAAAGCGAATCGCGACGATCGGCCGTGTGCTCTACGAGCGCGCGCTAAAGTTCTCCGAGCATCTCGCCGAGGTGCGCAAACATCTGGAGCGCTCCGTCAATGCGTTCAACGGCGCGGTCGGTTCTTACGAAACGAAGCTGCTTCCCCAAGGGCGCAAACTGAAAGACGAGGCCTCACTACTGGGTGACGAGCTCTCCGAGCTTCCGCCGATCGACGTCGTACCGCGCGACCTCACCGCGCTCGATACTCCGGGCACTAGCAAACGTCTGCCGCGCTCGCAACAGCTTTTCGTAAACGACGACGCCGTCTAAGTAGCCTAGGGTGACGGGGTCGCGGCGGGAGCACGATCCGCAGCCCAAGCCTTGAGGGCGTTCAGCGTGTTCTGCACGTGTAGCGATGGGTCGAGGCTGGTGTACGTGTAGACGATCGTACCGTCGGGGACGATCACGTACGACGTTCGATTCGCATATTGCGGGTTCTGTGCGAGCACCGCGTCGTAGGCTTTCATGACCGTTCCGTTGGTGTCGGCCGCGACCGCAAACTTGCTGCGGCATTCACTCACCGAAAACTTCTGCAGCTTGTCGAGCGGATCGTGCGAAACGCCGATGACCGTGGCGCCGAGCGCTTTGTACTGATCGATGGCGTCGGCAAATTCGTGCGCTTCGATCGTACACCCCTTCGTGAACGCCGCCGGATAGAAGTAGAGCACGACCGGCCCCTTCTTCAGCGAGTCCGCCAGATCGAAGGTAAAGGCGTTTCCACCTAGGCTTGCTTGGAGCGTAAAATCGGGTGCCTTCGTTCCAGTCGCGAGCGCCGCCGACGCGGGCAGCGGGGAGAGCATGGCTGCGACCACCGCCGCGGCCAAATACCGTCGAATTATCATTGAGGAGCCTCCTCTCTCCGCCGGCGATACTCCTTCGACGCTATCCCAAAAAGACACGTTGCATTTTTGGGATACCGTGGCCCCGCTATTCCGGCGTACACTCTTGACACTATGGGACGTCATAATACAGCTCTGAAATGAAAGCCTTGGTGATGGTCGCCATTCTATTCGCCGCGGGGCTCGCGATGACGCCCGTTGCGGCTTGCGCTCAACCCCAGCCGTCACCGAGCCCAACCTCGCAGGCGGCACCAGCGGCCGCGCCCGACTCGAGCACCGGCGGGTTCGACGCAAGCAAACTCACGCCCGCGCAGCAAGAGGCGCTCCGGCTAGCGATCATCAAGACGTCACAAAATCCCGTCGGCAACATCACCGTGGTACCGTTCCAAAACAATTTCAACTACGGCGTGGGTCCGTATACGCGTCTTCAGTATAACCTCAACGTGCAGCCAGTCATCCCGATCATGCTCTCTCCGAGCATGACGCTGATTGCACGGACGATATTTCCTATCGTCAACCAGCCTTCGGCCGCGCCTCCCGGTGTCTGCGCATCGGCGAACGGATGCCCCTCTACGCTCGGAATCGGCGATACGCAAGAGCAGTTCTTTTTTGCGCCAAAAACAAAACCGGATCAGCTCATTTGGGGCGTCGGGCCGATTTTCCAGGCTCCCACAGGCTCGCCGGCCTCGTTCACATCGGGTAAATGGTCGGCCGGTCCCGACGCAGTCGCGTTGGTCATGCCGGGAAAATGGGTGATAGGAGCGCTGGTAACGCAGCTTTGGTCGTTTGCCGGGCCGTCGTCGCGGCCCGACGTCAATACCTTTTTGCTTCAACCATTCGTCAACTTCAATATCAAGAACGGCTGGGCCGTGTCGACCTCGCCGGTCCTAACGGCGAACTGGAGCGCCGCAGCGAATAAGTGGGGCGTTCCGCTCGGCGGCGGTGTCGCGAGGACGTTCAAAAACGGCAATCAGCTGATGTCGCTCGCCGTATCGTACTATACCTACGTCGCGCGGCCGCTCGGCTCACCGCAGACGAACCTCAAGGTCGTGTGGAGCCTCCTCTGGCCCGTCAAGCGCGGAATAGACATCGGCCAGTTATTGAAGGAAGCCCAATAAGCCGTAAAACGGCGGCTATTTCTTAGAGGTTGAACGTATATCCGAAGAGCGGCCCGCTCATGTTGAACTTTTGAACGGCCACGTTGGGCGGAAACGAAAAGTAGTTCAGAGTACGATAGGTAAAGACGAGAGTTTGGCCGTGATCGAAGGCGTAACCGGCGCCGGTCATGCCCTCCCACGTCTGATTATTTGCGCCGGTACTCGTTCCAATATCGATGTAGTACGGCACGAAGATATGGCCGTCTCCGAAGAACGCCTTCCCCCGAAGCCCGGTGATAACGTCGTTTGTAACCGTCGAAGCGAGAACGGTGCCATTGGTTGCGAAGGTTCCCCGCCTGCCCGTGACCGAGGCATTATAGCCCAACGTCAGGTTGATCGGAGTCTCGCGTAGGCCGAGGAAGATGCTTAAATCGGCGTCGTGACCCCGTGCCACCGTGAAGCCTGCGCCGGCCTCCCAAAGCCTCGTGGCGATCCGAGCCGACGTACCGACATTAAGCCGAAGTTGACGTTTGCCGAACGGCCCGCCAATCACCGCGGATTGCGCGGCGCTGGCAGAAGCGTTCGCATAGATGTAGTCCCCGAAAACATCGAAGTCGCCTTTGCGTATATCGAGTGCCCCCATCACGGCCGAGTTTAGTTTCGAGGCATAATCGCTCGGCGTGGTCTGAAAGTTGATCAATCCGGAATGCCCCGCATGGCCCGCACGAAACCGCACATTGGGAACGGTGTATTGGAACGTTCCGTGCAGCGTTGGGAGCCATAGATAGGGCGCGAGCGTTATATGCGTCTGCCCGTCGTACTCCCGGTCCATAAGCGTCGGACTCGCCGCCGGAGCGGGCGTCGGCGCCGCCGTATCTTGCGCCAGAGCGACGGATGTCGCACCCGCGAAGGCGGCCATCGCGAGAACCGCCGACGCGGCAAGACCCTTCGTGGAGTTTAAAGCATTCATCGCGCTCGATTCTACCGGGGGAGTCCCGTAGCGTCTATCCCAAAGACGCAAAAGGGGATGCTCGGGCGTCGGATTGCGCTAATGGGACAGTAACCCTGCATTTTCGGCGCTATCATGGGTCATGGCCGCTAACGCGCCGGCTAAGTATACGGCCCGCCTGGAAGGGTCCGCCGGCATCATACAAGATGTTGAGTACGAATGGCTCGCCGCCGGAATTCTCGAGCTCACGGTGCGCGCCGCCATGGCGCGATCCCGAGATGAGAGCGAGTGGGAGCATGAGGAGCTGCGGCGGCGAGGATTAGGCTGCCTCCAAATCTTTCGAAACGGCAAAGCGATCTGGAGCGATTGTGATAATTTTGAGGCCGAATTGGCCGAAGCTAAGCGCTCAGACTCCGAGGCTCACTTCAAGGCAAGCAACGAACTCGACCCGGCTTTTCTCGAGGCGCTCGACCGAGATATTCGGCGGCGCTGGCGGCTCGCCGGCTATGAAGTTCCCAGCCTATTGGAAAGCATGAAGGTAGTTTTTTCCGAACTCGAGGCGGACGCAAAGGACCGCATTGCCCATGCTCGCCAGGCCTTTGCCGATGAAATCCTCACCTCGGCCTGCGGCGATCTCTACGACGTTCGCAGCGTTTCCGACGGAGACTCTCCGAACATCTCACGATAGTCGGCGGTGAAATGTCCCATATGCCAAAAGCCCCATGCGGTCGCCACATCGATGACGCGAGTTCGCGCGCGGCGGGGACGCTGCAGCGCTTGCCGAACGCCGTTGAGCCGCTCTCGCTTGAAATACGCCATCGGGCTGAAGCCCGTGACCGCTTGGAAAGCGTTGATCAGCGAACGCAGGCGCAAGCCCGAAATTCCGCTCAAATCCACGAGCGTCACGGTTTTGTCCAGATGTTCGTGCATGTAGGCTTCGCAGATTCGCACCGCGGCGACGCGGCGGTTCAGCGATGGGGAGCGCTCGGCGCCTGGGCCGTGGGGACCGGCGACAGCGTCGGCCAGCAACGGAAGTAGAGCGCGCTTGACCAACGCGCGCGTCGCGTGTCGCAAGAAGCCCGACGATTTCGTCGAGTCGCGCGACAGCCATTGCAGATATTCGCGAAGGCGCCTTGCAAAGAAGTCGTTGCGTTCGAGCGAAACGTCGCCGGCGTTTTCCATCAAAACCCGCGCGTCGGGCGAGTCTGGGAAGTCGCGCGCGAGGCGACGCGCGTCGGCCGTCACGGAAAGGAACGCCGACGGCCCTGCGGTGCTCAGCCAAATCGACGCCCCGGAGGCGGCCACGTGACCCTCGTCCACGCCGGTTCCGAACCAACGAGCGCACGTCGAGCCGCTCGCGAGAATCCCGATTACGAACCTATGGGGCTTGAGATCGGCCTCGAGCTTGAACCCGAGGTTGGAGCGATGCCAACCGACGCGCATTGCATCGAGCCTGACGATGCGATGCTCGGACTCGAACAAGCCCGGCTCCATCTGCGTCCAGGCGAAGGACTCGGGCACCAAGGCCCCTTTCGTGCGGCCCGGCATACGCCTAAAACGTTACCGCCGGCTTGGGAAAATGATGGGAAGAGACGTGGCCAAACGTACCCATATTCCTTTGTCTTCCTTAAGGCTTACGCTCTGAAGCGGCTGCGTCGGGTCGTTTTTGCCGCACTCGGTCTCGCGCTTGCCATCGCGCCCGCGCAAAGCCGCGCGCAGCAACTCCCCGTGCCCAATCCCACACCCGCCCCGCCGGCGCCTTCCGTTTCGATCGAGGAAGAGGTTTCGCCCGAATATGACGACGAGAGCGGTTCCAGCAGCCTCGTCAACCTGCGCGCTCAGCTGCCGTATGTCGCCGGGGCGCAGTATGTCCTTCGTCTCAAGCTTCCGATCGTGATATCGGCGCCGGCCACTGCCGTGACGGGCGCCGGCGATCTCGCCTTGTACGATTTGGCCGTCACCGATACTGCACGCGGCCGGTGGCTCGAAGGCGTCACGATTCGCATCCCAACCGCTCAAAACGACTCGTTAGGCAGCGGGAAATACTCCATCGGCCCGGCCTTCGGCTATGAGACCGTGCGCGGGCCTTGGACCTTGGGCTTCTTCCAACAAAGCTTCTTTTCGGTTATTGGACCCGCATCGCGTTCGGCCGTCGGTCAGTCGAAGATCGAACCCTCGGTTACGCTCGCGGTCGGGCGGGGCTGGGGCATTGGACTCTCGAGCATGGCCTTCACGTACGATTGGGTTCGCGATAAATGGACCGAAGTGCCGGTAGGCCTGCGCGTCGCCAAACGGTTTAGCGGCGGTCTTAATCCGCTCGAAGCCTCGCTCGAGATGGAGCAAAACCTCGCTGACGCCAGGGGCGCACCGTCGTGGACGATTCGCACGCTGCTTAAGTGGACGTTTCCCCGATAGCGGCGAACAAAAGCTCGACGATGAGGACGGATTAAATGCAGACCTGGGTTCACGGACTGCCCGACGGCGTCTTCTTTACGCGTTTAGCAATCGCCACCGTTCTCGGCTTGGCGATCGGGTTCGAGCGCCAGTGGCGGCAACGGACGGCAGGGTTGCATACAATGACCCTCGTTGCGGTCGGCGCAGCGCTCTTTTGCGCGCTTCCCGGACTCGGCGGAAAGGTTGCGGACCCATGGCGCGTGGCCGCGCAAGTCGTCACGGGTGTCGGCTTCCTTGCCGGCGGCGTTATTCTGCGGCAAGGACTCGACGTGCGGGGACTGACTACGGCCGCCACGCTGTGGGCGACCGCCGCCGTCGGCGCCCTCGTCGGCAGCGGTTTTGAGCTGCAGGGCGCGGTCGGCGCGGGTGTCGTCGTTGCCGTCAACGCCTTCGCTCAGCCGCTGGCCAGTGCCATTTCGCGGATACCCCGCCCCGCGGCGGAGAACTTCGTTACCACCTACGTTCTGCGCCTGACATGCGCGGTGACGGCGCAAAGATCGGTACGCGAATGTATTATCGGCGAGGTCGGAAAAACATCGCTCACGCTGGTCGAACTGAACACCTCTGCGCCGAGCGATGGTTCCGTTGAAATCATCGCCAATTTGAACCGGCCCGGGCGCGACGACGGCATCTCCGAAAGAATGCGCAGCGAGATCGCCGCCCTTCCGGGCGTGGCATCGGCTACCACGGAATCCGTCGAGCATGTTGTATGAACGCGTCGGCGCCAATCGCACGATGGGGCGGGACGCTTGGAGTCCTGCTGCTGGCGGGCGTCGCTCTATCATTTCCACGCCGCTACGAACTCGGTCCGCCTTGGGAAGACACGATCTTTATCATTACATTGCTGGTCGTCGTTCTGATATCGGTGACGAGCAATCTCCTCAGAGGTCCCGGACGACTGAGCAACGCCGCGATCCTAACGGTCGTCGGCCTCATGTCGGCGTACAATGCGCTGGCCCTCTGTCAGCTCGTCCTCTTCTTACTCTTTCCGGATGCTAATCGGACCGAGATCGAGGGGCCGCGCCTTCTCGCTTCTGGGGTTTCGATCTGGCTCACTAACGTGCTCACTTTTGCGCTGCTCTACTGGGAGGTCGACGGCGGAGGGCCGGAGCGGCGCTTGCGCGATCCCGCCGGTCGCCGCGATTTTGCGTTTCCGGGCGCCCTAACGACGCCACGCTACGCGGAGTATCTCTTTCTCGCTTTCAATACGGCGACGGCCTTTAGCCCGACCGATACGATGCCGCTGACCACCCGAGTGCGCATGATGATGATGGCGGAGTCGGCCGTTTCATTGATGGCGCTGGCGATCGTCGCCGCGCGGGCAATCAACATCATGCACTAGCGAGCCCACTCCTTTCCAAGGTTGCGTTTACGGGATAGAACGCGACCCCTCGAACCAGTATGCTGTTTGCACGATCGAAGCCAACGGCTTCGATATTTTGATCTTTCGAGCTAGCAAGCAAGCACAACCGAGAAAGGCTTCGACAAATGCCCGCCAAGAAACCGAATATCCTCATCCTTTGGGGCGACGACATCGGCATCTGGAACATCAGCAAGTTCAGCAACGGCATGATGGGATACCGAACCCCCAACATCGACCGCGTGGCCAACGAAGGCGGTCTCTTCACGGACTACTACTCCCAGCAAAGCTGCACGGCTGGGCGCGCCTGTTTTATCACCGGTCAGAACCCGATCCGCACCGGCCTTACGAAAGTGGGCATGCCCGGCGCCACGGTCGGCTTGCAGCCCGAGGACCCGACGATCGCCGAACTGCTCAAGCCACAGGGATATGCCACGGGCCAGTTCGGCAAGAACCACCTCGGCGACCGCAACGAGTTCCTGCCGACCGTTCACGGCTTCGACGAGTTTTTCGGCAACTTGTATCACCTCAATGCCGAGGAGGAGCCCGAGCTGCCCGACTACCCCAAAGATCCGAAGTTCAGGGCGATGTTTGGCCCGCGCGGCGTACTGCATTGCCTGGCGACCGACAAGGACGACGCGACCGTGGATCCTCGCTGGGGGCGCGTCGGCAAACAGACGATCGAAGACACGGGTCCGCTCACCAAGAAGCGGATGGAGACCGTCGACGAGGAGATCACCGCCCGCGCGCTCGAGTGGATGGAGAAGCAGGCCAAGGCCGATCAGCCGTTCTTCCTCTGGTACAACTCAACCGCGATGCATTTCAGAACCCACGTTGCCGAAAAGAACCTCGGCAAGAGCGGCCAGGACCCCTACAGCGATCGGATGGTCGTGCACGACGAGCAGATCGGCATGATGCTCGACAAACTTGACGAGCTGGGCATTGCCGACAACACCATCGTGATGTATTCCACCGACAACGGTCCGGAGAACGACACGTGGCCCGACGGCGCCAACAGCCCGTTCCGCGGACAGAAGGACTCCAACTGGGAGGGCGGCTGGCGCGTGCCATGCTTTATCCGCTGGCCCGGCACGATCAAGCCCGGTTCGGTTTACAACGGCATCGTCTCGCACATCGACATGTTCCCGACGCTGCTAGCCGCAGCCGGCAACCCGGACGTCACGCAGCAGCTTCTCGACGGTTGCACGGTCGGCGGAAAGAAGTTCAACGTCCACCTCGACGGTTGCAACCAGATTCCGTATCTCTCCGGTGAAGCGAAAGAAAGTGCTCGCAACGCCGTTGTGTACTTTAGCGATGACGGCGACGTCATCGCGGTGCGAGTTGGCGACTGGAAGTTCAACCTGGCAGTGCAGCGCGCGAACACGATGCAACAGTGGGCCGAACCGTTCGTTAAACTCCGGCTTCCGCACATCGTGAGCCTACGTCGTGACCCCTTCGAGCGGGCAGACTTCAACTCGAACACATACTTCGACTGGATGGTCGACCACGTGCCTCAGATGTACATGATGCAGGCGGTTATCGCGGGACAGATCGCGGACTTCGAAAAGTTCCCGCCCCGGCAGAAACCGGCATCCTTCAACCTGGACGAAGTCCTGGCGCAGGTGCAAAAGCCGCACAGCTAAACACATCGCCGAATCGACGGAGCCTTGCATACCGGGCTGGATAAACTCCGTATGGAAGGCTCCTAAAACGTCAACTCGTCAACGCGAACGCTGGTATTGGAGCAGTAGATCGATGCTTGCACAACGGGTAGCCGTATTCGCTTTCGCAGCTTTGGCGGTTTTGGCCGGAGGCGCCGCCTCCCAGGGCAATGCAGCAACGGCGAGCGGCGCGACCGCACGGCATTCGATAGCCGGTGCAGTGGCCGGCGATGACTGGTATTCCGTCGAGCAGGCCGCGCAAGGCCAAACGCTCTTCGCGCAAAAATGCGCGGTCTGCCACGGAGTAAGGCTTCAGGGCGGTGCGGGTCCCGCGCTTGCCGGGAACCAGTTCTTTTTGCGATATCGTGGTAAGCCCGTGGCTGCGCTGTGGTCGACGATTCACACGGAGATGCCGCTCAACGCCCCCGGCACGCTGTCGTCGCAGGAATCTTTGGCATTGGTTGCGTTCATTTTGCGGCAGAATGGCTTCCCTGCGGGGCCATCGCCGATTATCGGGCATTACGACACCGCGCGCATCATTCCAGCCGCTGCACCGGGCACTTCGCCGGCGGCAGCAACGGTGACGGCGGCAACGGCCGGTCCGGCGATCGTCAAGCAGCCTTCGACGAATCTCCCCTCACAACAAGAGCTTGACGATGCCGGCTCGGATGCGGGAGATTGGCTCACCTACGGAAGGGACTACCGGGGTTCGCGTTACTCGGCCATTTCAGATATTACGGCCAAAAACGTTTCGGCGATGAAACCCGTTTGCTCGGTCGAGCTTTCGTCCCCAGGGTCCTTCGAAGCGGGCCCCGTTGCGTATCAGGGGACGCTTTACGTCACCACCACCACCGGTACGTTCGCCATCGAGGGCCGGACGTGCGCGAAGATTTGGAGCTATCAATACAGCGCAACGGATATTGAAGCCGGCGCCAATAGCAAGGGCGTAGCGATCGGCGACGGACGGGTGATTCGCGGCACGGCGGACGGTCATCTCATTGCCCTCGACATCAAAACGGGCGAGCTGCTCTGGAACCGCAAGATCATGGATTCGAGCGGCGGCGCGTCGGCGATGGCAGCCCCGCTTATTTGGCACGATCTCGTCTTCATGGGGACCGCCGGGGGCGACGTCGGCGTGAGGGGCAGTGTGGCGGCGTATCACGTCGCTGATGGGACGGAAGCCTGGTCCTTCTCCACCATCCCGATGAACGTCGAGAGCGGTTCCGGCACGTGGAAGAAGCCTGCCGCCGCGACCCACGGAGGGGGGGGCGTTTGGACGTACTTCACGCTCGATCCCAAAACCGGCATGGTCTTCGTCGCGGTGGGAAATCCCGGCCCGGATTTCAATCGTGCAGCACGCCCGGGTGCAAACTTATTTACAACGGGCATCGTTGCGCTCGATGCGAGCTCCGGAAAGCTGCGCTGGTCGTATCAAACGCAGCCGAACGACGACCACGATTGGGATGCGACCGGCACCGCCGAGTTCGACCTGCGTGGTACCCAGGTTCTCGCCGCAACGAGTAAAGACGGTCTGCTCCACTTGCTCGATCTTAGCGACGGCAAGCTGCAAACGAAGACTCCAACTACGACGCTGGCGAACGTCAACGCCCCGATCACTTCATCGGGAACCCACTACTGCCCAGGCGTGGTGGGCGGTTCGGAATGGAACGGAGCCGCCTGGGACCCGGTGACCGGCCTGGTCTACCTGAACTCAGTGGACTGGTGCGTGACCGTCAAGCTATCGAAACTCGCGAGCATCAAGAACATCACGCATACTGGGAAGGCCGAATCGGGCGCAGCGGCCTTTGGAGGCGGCATTCCCGTGCCCGACCCGATGACGAAAGCCTTTGGATGGACTACGGCCGTCGATCCGACAACCGGCCGGGCGCGCTGGCACAAAAGGATGACCACGCCAATGATCGCGGCGCTTACGCCGACGGCGGGAGGGCTTCTGTTTACCGGCGACCTCAACGGTAACCTGTTCGGGCTTGACGCCGCGAGCGGCAGAACCCTTTACAGGTACGATACGAAAAACGCCCTCGCCGGCGGAATTATTACGTATCGCGCCGGCGGTAAACAGTACGTAGCCGCCGCTGCAGGCAATACGTCGTTCGTTGCTTGGAAGGTAACGGGAAGACCGACGCTGTTTATCTTTGCGCTGTAGTCCGCACGTCCCATGAATCTTTCGATCGGCGCGCGGGTCGCCGAGTTTTACGAACGCCATCCCTATCCGCCGCCGGTCGACGATTTAGAGGCGTACCGCCGGTCGTGGGACGACCGCCGCCGCCGCGCCGATTCGCACCTCTTCTGGCCGAGCGAGCCGTACCGCGGCGACCGCAGCATCCTCGTCGCCGGCTGCGGAACGACGCAGGCCGCACACTATGCGTTGCGCTGGCCGCGCGCGCACGTCGTCGGGATCGACGTCAGCACGTCGAGCATCGCATTCACGCGACAGTTGAAAGAAAAACACGCACTCGACAACCTCGACGTGCGTCGACTTGCAGTCGAGCGGGCCGGCGAACTCAACCGGTCGTTCGAGTTCGTGGTCGCCACCGGCGTGCTGCACCACTTGCCCGATCCCGACGCCGGGCTACGTGCGTTGCGCGGCGTGCTCGCCGCAAACGGGGCGATGCACGTAATGGTTTACGCACCATACGGCCGTGCGGGAGTGTACATGTTGGCGGACTACTGCCGGCGTCTTGGCATCGGTCACACGGACGTCGAAATCCGCGACCTCGCCGCGAGCCTCAAAGCGCTTCCGCCGGACCATCCAATTGCGCCGCTGCTGCGCAGCTCGCCCGACTTCGCCAGCACCGCCGGCCTTGCAGATGCGCTGCTCCATCCTGCCGACCGTTCCTACTCCGTGCCGCAGCTGATGGACTTTCTCGATCGCGGGCGGTTGTCGTTCGGGCGCTGGCTGCGCCAAGCGCCATACCTTCCGTGGTGCGGTGCGCTTGCGTCCGCACCGCACCATTCCAAGCTGATCGAGCTATCGGTGCAAGCGCAATACGCCGCGATCGAACTCTTCCGCGGAACGATGGTCCGTCACAGCGTCGTCGCTTTTAGGAAAGGTCGACCCGCTCAAAATGGCTCAGTCGATTTCACCGGTAATGCCTGGCCGCGCTACGTCCCGGTTCGCTTGCCCGATACGATCGCCGTGCGGGACCGGCTGCCGCCGGGAGCGGCGGCCGTGCTGATCAATCGCAATCACACCTATACCGACCTCTATCTGCCGATCGACGCGCGGGAGGCAGAGCTTCTTGCCGCAATCGACGGAGAACGCACCATCGCAGAAATCTGCGGCGAGAGCGTCGATCGCACTTTCGCTCGCGACTTTTTCCGACAACTCTGGCGATGGGACCAAATCGTGGTCGATACTTCGGCGGGCGCCGTACCGTCGTGATTCAAAACGGCTGGTTTTCCTGGGAAGCAAGCTGGACCTGGGGTATCGCACTCATCGCCTTCACCGTCGCGCTGCACGTGAGTTGCGTCGTGCTCGCCGCCTTAGGATTACACAGGCTTCGAATCGCACAGAATACCGGCAGGCACCCGTTCTTTCATACTACAGCTGGCGCCATCGTCGTGATCGTGGCCGTCGCATGGCTATTGGCCGTGGCTCACGCCGTCGAGTGCTCGATTTGGGCGACTGCGTATCTGCATCTCGGCGCCGTCGAGAACCCGGCGGACGCGATGCTCTATTCGATCGATTCGCTCACGACCCGCGGCACGTCAGGCTTGATCTTGCAGCATCATTGGCTGATGATGGGTGCGATCGAATCCATCAACGGCTTGTTGCTCTTCGGTATCAGCACCGCGTTTTTGTTCCACGTCACGCGAGGTTGGCTGCCGGACTTAGAGGCGCAGTCTTCTTAGGCACGCCGAATGGCCGCCCCAAGAAACGCCACGCACGATAGGGTCACGACCGTTGTTACGCCCCAGCCGGCGAATGCGAGCCAACCTTGGATTCGGTTCTCGCCCATAACGGCGCGGTTTTGCGCAATTGCGACGAGGAAGCACAGCGTCAGTGGCGTCGCCAAACCGCCGGCTACCGACGCCCAGTAGAGCAGCCCGATTGGCGAGAACCCGGCGAACGCAAACGCGGACGATACTGCCAGCGACCCAAGAAGAACTCCGTAAAAGATTCGGGCTTGGCCGACCGGCGCGTCGAGGCTACCCCGCCAACCGAACGTCTGAGTTACGACGTAGGCGCTCGTTCCGGCGAGAACCGGAACCGCAATAACGGCCGAGGCGAGCAATCCGATCGAAAACAGCACTGTGGCCCATCCGCCCGCTAACGGCGCGAGAGCGGCGGCGGCATCGGCCGCGGTTTGAACGGGCGCATGGCTCTTGCCCAACGTCGCCGCCGTCGCTACGAGAATGAACAAAAAACAGATCCCGGGCGCCAACGCTCCCCAGGCGGCGTCGGCCTTCATCGCACGCACCTCCGAGGGCAACGTCCCGCGCTCCGACACCTCGATCGACTCCCAATAGTAGACGTAACTCGTCAGCGTGGTTCCCAGCAGCGCGAGCGCTCCCGTCGCGACGGGTACCGTGAGATCGAAATGCGGAATCGCGAGCGAGTGCAAAAGCGCTCCCCAATCCGGCTTTGCGAGCACGGCGCTTATCCCGTAGCAAATGAAGATCAAAGGTAGAAACGAGAGAAAACGCTCGACGTGCGAGTAGGATCTCGATAGGAGAAGCCACGCCACGGCGCCGGCAAACGGGAGTACGAAGTAATCTCGCGGTACGCCCGTGAGAAGCTTGAGCGATTCGGCGCCGGCCTCGAGGTCCGCGCTTAGCGTCATGACGTTGACCGCCAAGACCGCGACGAGCGCCAGCAACGCCCACGTGAAACCATAGTGTCGCCGGATCGCGCCTTGAATGCTCGTCGGTGATATCGCGCCGATTGCGGCGGCAATGCTCTGGACGACCGCGATCATCGGCAGGAGCAGCACCACCAGCCAGGACAGAGCGTATCCGGTCACCGCACCAACGACGGCGAGGCTCGCCACCGTCGTCGGATCGGCATCGGAGGCGGCTGAGACAAGGCCGGGCCCAAAGCCGACCGCTCTGCGAGTCATAAAGTTCTACTTTCTTATTCACGAGGGCAAGGCATCCCCTAAGGCACGGCGTAACATCCGCGCTATGGCAAGCACAATTACGGCACGCGAGTTCAAGCTTCTGCTCAAGCCGGAGGGGTTCCAAACCAAACGATCCGTGCTCGAGTTCAACAGCCAATTAGCAAAGATAGCCGACGATCTCGGGGCCGAGTACGAAGGGTTCGATCGCGTCGATTCCGAGCTTCGCGAAGTACGATTCTTCGATACGCCGGATACGGTGTTCCGCAAGAACCACATCATTCTCCGGCTTCGGCGCGATCGTTCGAGCGGGTGGCCGGACGAAACCTGGGAAGTGACGTTCAAACGGCGCTCTCCCGACTTTAGGGAATCGGCCGATTTCGACGTGACGTCGTCGATGAAGGACCTAACGGTCAAGATGAAGTTCAAGGAGGAGATCATTCGTGGCGACGCTCCGCGTACGATAAAAAGCATCTTTTCGAATAACTATATCGCCTACTATCCGGTCCAAAACTTTGAACTGCCGATGTCGCGAATCATCGAGCTCTTCCCCGGCCTCAAAGCTCTCGACCTCGACCCGGCCCAACACGTGAAAGCAGTAAACAACGCGCGCGTATTCGAGGTTGGGGCTCGCCTAGGAATCTTTACGTTCGGAAAAAACGCGGTCGCCCACGCCGATCTTGCGGTCTGGACTCGCCCCGCTACCGATAAGTTTGACGTACTGGTTGCGGAGTTTGGCTGGTCGTATCACATGCGCGGCGAGGCCGGTAAGGAGCAGAAAGCTCACGAAGCCGCCGATAAGTTTTTCAAGGAAATCCAGGCGCCTCTCGAAGAGGGGCTCTTCGACGGCACTACCAAAACGGCGCTCATCTACGGTTACGCCGAGAACTGAGCGGCGCGCGCCCTACATTACGGGGCCGCAGTACCCGGAGCGTACTCGAGCCGTAAATGTCCGGAAAAGAGCAAGCCAGAGTGGCCAGCCCTCAAAAAGCCGCTTGCCCATCGCGGACATTCTTGCGTGACCCGACCGTCCTTGCCTTGCGGCTCGGACCTTAAACGGAAGCGGGCGCCAAAAGGCGCCCGCTTCGGTAGTGAGTCTGGGTACTTACGCGCCTGCGGCGTGCGCGGCGGCGGCCTTTGCGATCTGGGCTTTGACCGCTTCGAGGTTGAACGAGGCGCCCTTCTGCATCGGTGGGAATTCGATCGCGGTTTCGGCCATCTTGCCCACCACCTCTTGCACGAGCACGAACCGCCAGAACTGGTACACGAAGAAATGGTAGTAGTTCAGTGAACCGCTCATGCCCGTTCGTTCGAAGGGGTCGAGCCGCAGGTTGACCAGGATCGGCCAGTCGACCTTTACCGTCCCCCCCAGCCAGCCATTGGGCTGATCCACAAAGCGGTATTTATAGTCGTTGACGCGTACCGCGCCGAGCGTGCCTTCGGCAAAGTAGAATATCTCGTGCCGGTTCGATGGGCCTTTTCCGGTAATGAGATCCATCTGGTTGTAGCCGTCAAGGTGCACTTTGTAGGTCCGGTCGCCGAGTTGCTTTCCGTTTTTGAGCTCGTCGGCAATATTGGGGTTCCCTGCCGCCGCGACGAACGTTGGGAACCAATCTAGACCCGAGAAAATTCCGTTCTCGACCTTGCCCGCAGGGACTTTGCCCGGCCAGCGCACGATGCACGGCGAGCGGAATCCGCCTTCGAGCACCGTTCCTTTGCCGCCCGCGAAAGGCGTCTGCCCGCCATCCGGCCACGTAAAGTTCTCGGTGCCGTTGTCGGTCGTGAACATGACGATGGTGTTTTCCTCAAGACCGTCGTCCTTTAGCTTCTGCATGACGGCGCCGACGATGTCGTCGAGCTGCGCCATTCCGGCTTCCGATTCGGACCAGCCGTTTTCCGCCGTCCGCATGGCTTGGTACTTGGGGGAGAGGTGGGTCACCACGTGCATCCGCGTCGGGTTGAGCCAGACGAAGAACGGCTTGCTGTCTGCCTTCGCCTTGTCCATGAACTTTACGGCGTGGTCGAGGATCTCGTCGTCGACGGTCTCCATGCGATCGGGGTAGAGGGTCCCCGCGTCCTCGATCCGCTGCTTTCCTACTTTTCCCCATCGAGGATCGACCGTCGCATCGTCGCTGTCGGTTGCCCAGCAATGCAGCATGTTGCGCGGCCCAATCTTATCCTTGAGTTGTTGAGGATAGTTGGGATGTGCCGGGTCTTCCATGGCATCGAGGTGGTAGAGATAGCCGAAGAACTCGTCAAAGCCGTGAAGCGTCGGCAAGTACTCGTTTAAGTCGCCGAGGTGGTTCTTTCCGAACTGACCCGTGGCGTAGCCCATGGCCCGCAGCGCCGTAGCGATTGTCGGTGCTTGGGCGGGCATTCCCACCTTGGCACCTGCCTGACCGACGGTCGTCAATCCCGTGCGTATCGGCAGTTCGCCGGTAATGAAGTTCGCGCGGCCGGCAGTGCAGCTGGCCTCCGCGTAGTAGTCGGTGAATCGCATCCCTTCGGCGGCGAGCCGGTCGAGATTCGGCGTTCGGCTCGCCATGATTCCCTGATGATAGGCGCCGATGTTGAACCAGCCGATATCGTCGGCCATGATTGCGACGATATTCGGTGAACCTTGAGCAGGCATAGCCGACTCCTTTCTTGCCTTAGAGAGCCAACCGTAGCACCGCGCGAGGGAATACGCTATCCAAAAAGCGCAAAGTTCCCGGCCTTCAGAACCGGATAACATACGACCACTCCTTGGCACCTGGGGCGACGGATTGTTTTGGAGGGTCGGCATAGCCTGAGTCGCGAAGCCTCTTGCTCTCTACTTGAGGAGGCGCGCCGATGAACCCGGAAAAGATCGCGGCGGTCGTGATGCTGGTCTCGCTGATGCTGAGCGCCGGGCTCGAAATCAACGTCGAGCATTTGGTGGCCGCGTTGAAGAACTACGGCTTGCTCGCTCGCGCGCTCGTTGCCAACTTCATCGTCATTCCCATCTTCGGCGTGCTGCTCGCTCGTGCGTTTCACCTCGATGTGTATGTCGCGATCGGATTCGTGCTGATGGCGCTCGCACCCGGCGTTCCGTTCTTGGTTCGCGCCGCGGGGCGGACGCCGGGTGGGAGTCTCGGATTCGCAGCCATGCTCGCGTTTGTCATGCCGGCGCTATCGATCGTCACGATACCGCTGACCGCTCGTTTCATTTTTGCGGCTGGGTTTATTGCTCCGGCGCAGGCGACGGGAAATGTACCTTTCGGACGGATCCTCGTTACGCTCGTCGGCTTCCAACTCGTGCCGCTGCTCGTCGGGCTGCTGACGGCCAACACTGCTCCGAAGCTCGCGGCGAAACTGCGGCGCCCGCTGCTGCTGCTGTTCTTTGTCGCGGCCGTGGCGCTGATCGTGATTCTCGGCCCAACGCTGGAGAAGGCCGTCGCTTCCGTCTACGGCTCGCGCGTTATGTCGGCGACCGCCGTTCTCGTGCTGCTCTCGGCTGGAACTGGCTGGATCCTCGGCGGCCCGCAGGTCCAGTACCGCAGAACCTTGAGCATCGCCACCATGCTTCGGAATATCGGCACGTGCGCGGTCGTCGCGACCGCGACCTTCCCCGGCACGCCGGTCGCTCCAACCGTGCTGACGTACTTCATCATCCAGTTTCTCATCAGCATCGTTTTCCGCATCTACTTCCGCCGAGCGGCCACGCGGGCCGCCGCAACGTAAGGAGCATGGCATGACACCGCTGATTCTTTCGAAGTTCGGCTTCTGGACGCTCGGTACGCTCGATTACATCTCGCTGATCGCGGCGACCACAAACGCGTTTAACGGCGCGCTGCTCGCGCGGCGGCCGGATCACTACAAACACTTTACCGTCGCGGGCGTCATCATTCTTGCGTATGCCGGCGGCATCGGCGGCGGCATCGTACGCGACGTTTTGGTGAACAAAGTTCCCGCGCCGCTCGAAAACCCATGGTACCTTGTCGTGTGCCTCATAGCCGCAGGCGTGGCGCTTACCGTCGACTACTACAGCGAGTCGCGGTTCAAGGACGGTCTGTTCCAGTTCATGACGGCCTTCTCGCTGCCGTGGTATGCGATCGTCGGCGCTCAAGCCGCGCTCGCGGCGCATTTGGGATACGCAGCGGCGGTACTAATCGGCATTATCGCCACCACGGCCGGACGCTGGATCATCGACATCGCCTGTAACGTGGTCCCAAAACAGCTCGTCCGTGGCGAATTCTTCGTAACCTCGGCCGCGCTGACGGGAATCGCCTACGTCATTTGCGATCAGACGGGGTTGCCGGTCCTCGCATCGACGGCGATCGCGTTCGTCGTCGGGTTCGGATTCCGTTTGCTCTCGCAGTTCCTTGGCTGGGAAGAGTGGGAGCCGTGGGAGCCGGCGGGGCTCGATGCCGGAGAAAAGGCGCGCAAGACTCTGGGTGAAGGCCTAAAAGCAGAACTCGCCGGTCCCGCGCAGCCGAAATAGGGAGGACCGATGCGTCGCACGGCGCGGGCAGTGGTGTTAGCGGTCGCGTTCGCCGGCGCGATATGCTGCGCGGCCGCCGCCGTCGACTCTCGAGTAGCCTACCTGCGTCTGCACGCCGTGACGGTCCGATCGATCTCTCCGGACGACCGGGACTTTTCGGATCTCGAGCCGTTACGACAGGCAATCGGCTCGCGCCAGATCGTTATGCTCGGCGAGGAGAGCCACGGCGATGGCGCGACGTTTCTGGCAAAGACTCGACTGATCGAGTTTCTCCACGAACGAATGGGTTTTAACGTCCTCGCTTTCGAGAGCGGCTTCTACGACATGCATCGCGCCTGGGAAGATCTTACGTCCGGTACGGATTCGCTGCAGGCGATTCGATCCGGAGTCTTTGGCATCTGGACCAACAGCCAACAGACCCAGCCCCTGTGGCGATATATCGGCTCCCAATCACGCACGGCGAAGCCCCTCCTGCTGGCAGGCATCGATTCGCAGTTCACGTCCACCGCATCTACGCAGCATTTTCTCGCCGACTTTAACGAAGTGCTGGACGACTTACCGCAGGATTCGCAGTTAGTGAGCGCGCGCACGCGAGCGGCAAGCGTTCTGGCTTCGTACTTTGCCATACGCGGCAAAGGCCGCGCGGGTTTAGCTTCCTTTCAGAAAGAGACCACGATCGCGGATCGGGCGCTGTTCTATATCGCGCTCGAAAAAATTCGAGCGCGGCTCGAGAAGCAAGAGTATAGTGACCCGTTGAAGGCGGCGCGCCGAGATTATTGGGTGCAGGCGCTTGCGAGCACGAGCAAGCTTATGGAATGGCTTTGGGAAGTGGACTTCAAAAATGTCGATGATGACCCGAAGGCTAAGATAAATTATGCCGCTTTCAATCTTCGGGACCAGCAAATGGGCGAGAATCTCGTTTGGCTTGCCCACAATGAATTTGCCGGCCAAAAAATAATCGTGTGGGCGGCCACGTCTCACGAGATGCGCCACCGCGAGTACTTCACCACCGAGTATACCGGATACATACCTATGGGAGACTGGGTTAACCGCCTGATGGGCGCGAGTGTGTATACGATTGGCTTTACGGCTTTTGAAGGGAAGGCCGGCGTGGGCGTTCCCTGGGACATTGGTGTCGCCGCTCCCGGAAGCCTGGAGAGTCTCATTCACGATACCGGGGAAGAGTATGTCTTCCTCGATTATCGCCATCTCGATCCGACGGGATACTGGCTCACCGATCCCCAGTCGTGTCGTGCGCTCGGCTACCAAGCAACGACCGCGGACTGGCCGGCGACGATGGACGGCCTATTTTACATCAACACGATGACGCCGAGCACCCAAGTCCCGCGCTAAAAGCTCCTCGGCCTGGCCGAGCCTCCGATCTAAGGTCTGCTCGAACCGGAAGAACCACTCTCCGAGCGTTGCGCGCCGTCCTTCACCGGCACGCAGTGCTTGGCACAACTGGTGCAGTTCCTCGGCGCCCTCTTGTGCGCCGCCATCGCGGCATGCGGACAGCAGCGACCCAAACCTCCAGAGATCGACGTCGGCCCACTGGTGAAGAATGAACCCTTTGCCCACTCGCGTAACGATTCGCGCATCGCCGGCATTCTTGCGCAGGCCATATAAACATACGCGAAGCGAGTTGCGTGCCGCATCGCCCTCGGATTCCGGCCAGAGAGTGTCGAGCAACGCAGCGTCGTTGATCCCCATTCGTGCCGATGCGACGGTGAGGAGCAGTTCCAGTTGCTTCTCCGACAACGGCGCTCGGGTGCCGTTTACGCGAAGCTCGGCATTGAAGAAGGAAACGTGAAACATTGGGTGTGCGGGCCGGCTTTTTCTCAACCGAACGTCGACGAACGTCTGAAGGATACCGATATCCCGGGAGTTCGCTCGCAGCGCAAGGATCGATTTACTCAACGCGGCCCATCCGGCGTCGCGCGCAATTGCGTGCGCTCGCTCGAGTGAAGCGCTGCGCCGGTCGACGCACGTTTCGGCAACGGCAATCGCCGCCAGCACCTGCAACGAAGGCAGTCCGGCGCGATCGGCGCTCGCGAGGGCGTCCACGGCAAGCTGGGCCGCGCGAGCCGCGTCGTCGGTTCGAGCGCAGAGGACGAGCGCGGCGCGGGCCTTCCATTCCGGCAGATCGTTATCGTCGAAACGAACGTCGCCGTCGCGAGAGGTTGCCGCATCGGCAAAACCGCGGATTCCCCGCATGTTGCGGCCGCCGAGCACGCGCTGCAGCGCGTCGACTTTCTGCTCGAACGCCCCGTCTTCACCGTTACGCCAAGAACTAAAGGCGATCTGTGCGCGCACTTCCGCGATAACGCCACGGCGGTGGGTTCGCTCTGCAAACCCTAGCGATTGTGCCAGTGCGTCGCGCTCCTCTTGCGCGCGGCCGTTTGCCCAGGCGCTCCATGCATCGACGCATCCCAGCGATAAACTTCCCGCGACGTCGCGCAATCCGCTCGCCCAATAGCCAATCGCGATGGCCGCGAAAATTTCGAGGGGAATGCCCATCGCGTAGCCGGCGAAGCGCGGCATCAAAGCGAGATTGGCCAAAGTGGACACGGCAACGACCAGGAGTGCCACGATAATATAGGCGACGATGCGCCTGAAGACCGGCCCCGCGTCGGCGATTCCCGCGCGGACGATCAAGTAGAACGCGAGCAGCGACCCCAGCAGACGGAGAATAAACAAGCCGCCGACGTACATCCAAAATGGTAAGATGGGCTGTACGTCGTCGAGGAGCCCCCGGTTCATGGCGGCTCCCGGCAAGTTCGCGAAATACCAGTCGTTCAGTTGCGCGTTCATGGTCCAGTTGGCAATCGTCAGCGCTCCGACGCCCGCGAGCAGCGCGGCGAGAAGCCGCAGGCTGCGTGGCGTCGTGGCGCTCGCGGCCATTCGAAGCAGCAGCACGAAACCCGCAACGTAACAGAACCACAACGCAACAAAGCTCGTCCATCCCGCCGCCGGCCAGGCAGGGCGTAACCCGGCCACAAGCTCGAGCACGTCGCTGGTCGCGATCGGGACGACGATCGCGGCCAGCAGCAAAACTCCGATGCCGGCAACCAGACGCGAGGGAGTTTGGCGCTTCGGATCGAGATAGAGCGCCAGGCCGAGAAAGCCGATCGCACCAAGCCCCGCGAGCGTGTCGTCGGCCGCCATAACTGCGGCGTATCCGGCGGCGGGCAGAAACGCGTACATCAGGGGCATGACGCCGTTCCCGGCGACGAAGAGAAAGAATGCGGCGGTAAGCCGCTCGGGGCGTATCAGCACGAGCGCCAACCCCAGCAGCACCAGCACGAGAAAGATGGCCTTTTGCGCGGTTAGCTGGATGAGAGAGGCGGTGTCCGAATCGTACTCCGGACCGAAGGCCTCCGCAGCGAGCCTCGCCACGTGCCTTTTTCCGTGGCGGTTCACCTCGAACGATACCAGCCTCCCAACTGGGGGCTCGCGTAGTCCGTCCTGTGGATTGCCGTAGCGCTCGTTGGGGGCCATGAGGAAATAGTCGATGCGATCGCCGGCTGCGATACCCGCCTTCTGTGCGCGCGGATAGGCATCGAGCACGACGTTCGCAACCGTATAGAACCCGAACGTCCCCAGCGGCCACGGATTCGTTGACTCGACGAGGTTTGGCAGGGAAAACGACAGCGCGGCAACCGCTACTGCCACGGCCGCGGCCGTTCGCAAGCTGCGGCGCACGACTTCGCCCGAAACCGGGATCGCGATCATCGGGCTACCCCATTAATGGGTGAATAATGCCCGTAGGTGTACGTTGTGGACATGCCGGCACCACGAGCGTTCGAATGCAGCCGTCTTGCCGCCTCCGCCGCCGGCGTCACCTTACCTTAGGGGGGTTTATGCGTTACACGATTGCGGTCGTATCGTTAGCCATAGCATTCCTCGGCGCCGCTAGGTGGGCGCGAGCCGGGGTGACCGGCAACATCTCGGGGATCGTCAAGGATTCGAGCGGTTCCCCGGTAGCCGGAGCCGAGGTGCGAGCCGTCGCGCCCTCGATGGCGCGCAGCGCCAAGACCGACGCGGGCGGCCACTTCGTGATCCTTTCCCTGGCGCCGGACACCTATACGCTCTACCTCACGCGCCCGGGCTTTCTCGATGCCGGCTTCGCTGGCGTCGTGGTCTTCGCCGATCAGACGCAAACGGTGAGTTACACGATGGTCCCGACGCTGCGAACCATCGCGCACGTGAAATCCTCGGGATCCGCTTCACTCGTGAAGCCGGGAGTCGGCAGCGACGTCTACAGCGTGAACGCCTCGCAGATCGCCGCAGCCGCGCCGCTGGGCGGTGGCGGCAACCTGAATAACGCCTATTCGGCGATGGCATCGGTACCGGGCGTCCAGGTTTCGCAGAGCGGCATCGGCTGGTCGTTCAACGCCGCGTACATTCGCGGCCAGAACGCCTACTATACGGGCTACGAATACGACGGCGTGCCCGTCAACCGCGCGTTCGATAACTACAACGCCTCGACGGAACCGTCGCTGGGGCTCCAAGAGCTGCAGGTATATACCGGCGGCGGGCCCTCGTCGGTCGCGACGGCCGGAACGGCGGGTTTCATCAATCAAGTAATTAAAACCGGCACCTTTCCGGGGTATGCAACGGCGAATCTCGGCATCTCGACGCCGATCTACTATCACCAGGCACAAGTCGAGATCGGCGGCTCGACGCCGGACCGCACGTTCAGCTACTATGCCGGCTTTATGGGCTACAACCAGACCTATCGCTTCATCGACAACAGCAACGGCGCGGGTTACGCCGTTCCCGGCGGCATCTTTTCGGGTAACACCGACGGAATCAGCATCGGTTACGGCTTCGGCAGCAACCAGGAATACAACGTCGGCTACACCTGCCTTTTCGGCACGTGTCAAGGCGTCAAGCCGGTCTGCCCGCTCTACGGCGCGAGGTTTGGGTTTCCGGATCAAGGCTGTTGGCAGTACTACAGCAATACCATGGGCGATCCGTTGTCGGTTGCCGACCGCGAGGACGTCGTCAATCTTCACTTGGGCATCCCGAGAGCCAATGGTCTGCGCGACGACGTGCAGCTGCTCTGGAGCGCGTCGGCGCTCGACAACTACGGCTATAACAGTCCCAGCGACTTAGGCCCCGGCGTCAACCAGTTTATTTACTCGCTCTTCAACACAAAATACGCGCCGCCGGTCTGCGGGAACGAGCCGTTTGCGGTCTGGGGCCCGTATAACGCACCCGTGGTCGTGCTTTCGGGCTACGGCTGCACGAGCCCGCCGGGTAGCGCGCAGCAGATCTATTCGTATCTATCGCCCAACCAACTCTTCTGGGGAAGGTACGGCTACAACGGACCGCTGTACTGCACGAGCTTTTCCGTCGCATGCGCGCCGACCTATGTGGGCTACTCCGACGCCATCAGCTACAACGTGCCGTTCGGAACGCCGGTCGCCGGGAGCCCAACGAGCTTTAGGCGACCCTCGGTCTACTTCGCGCCGGATACGCCCGCGCATCCGTTCCGCGGACCGTTGCCGCTGTACGACAACTCGATCGACGTCGGGCAGAACGACGTCGGGATTACCAAACTGCAATTTACGCACGCGCTGAGTCAGTCGGCCTACGTGCGGGCGTTCGCGTACACGTTCTACTCCGATTGGATGCTCAACGACCCGACCTTTGCCGGAACGTTCGAAAGTGTCGCGAGCTTTCCGGGGAACGCGCAGTACCTGCTGTTCGGTCACACGTCCGGCGGTACGATCAGTTTCGAGGATCAGTTGAATCCTCAAAACCTGATCGGCCTCGACGGCAACTATACGACCTCCGGCGTGCTGCGCATCAACAACTCGACGGCCTACGGCGCGCCGACACCGGCGGGATTCTCGCTCGTGCCGGGTGGCGTCTCGCCGATCGGCTACATGGCCAAAAACGGGAGCGGCTACACCTGTTACGACCCGACCCACGGCACGCCGGAAGTTTGCCTGACCGACGGTTATTACGACGTCGCATTGAAGCAGACGATCTTTCCGACGTGGCTCAGCAACGCCACCAACGGGCCCCTGAACTGGCCCAACTCGTTTGGGCCGGCCGGCTCGCCCGCAGCGAAAGCCGGAGCAACGTGGGATTCCCTGTGGACCGGGAACCTCAGCGGGTCGTACAACACGGTCCGTCCGCGCTTTTTCAACGCCGCCATTCAAGATCAGTTCCGTCCCAACGACAAGCTGATGATCAACGCCTCGATGCGCTTCGACAACTTCGTCTACGACTTGCCCGACTCGCTTACGACAGCGACCGCATTTTACGCCAACGAGACCGCCAACTACATCTGCATCCTCGCTTCGACCGGCCAAGTGATGACGGTTCCGCTGCCGCCGGGCCAGCCGCCGCCCGCGAGCGCGCAGTATGTTGTCGGCGACTGCAACAAGGCGGCCGCGCATTTTCACTCGGGCGGCCCGACCACCGGGTGGGTTCATCCCAACGGCACGGTGCAAAACGGCGTCGCGGCGCCGAACTTTACCGCCAACTCGCCCTCGTCATACACGCTCGACTATTGGGAGCCCCGCTTCTCCGGCACGTATACGGTCAATGCCAATACGGTGATTCGCGCCTCAGCGGGGCGATTTACGCAGCCGCCGATCTCGGCCTCGCTGCAGTATCTGAGCCTCACGGGCGACGAGACCGGGGTTTGGAACAGCGGACTTGGTCTCGGCTTCCACTCGCCGTTCCACGCGATTCCGGGCGTATCGTCGGCGCAGTACGATCTCTCGTTGGAGCAGCGCTTGAAGGGCACCGACATGAGCTTCAAGGTCACGCCGTTTTATACGTGGGTGACCGATTGGCAGCAGCAGAGTTTCCTCAGCGCCGGGTTCGTGACGCAGGTTCCCGTCGGCGTCAATCGTGACCGGGGCGTCGAGCTGCAGTTCCAAAAGGGCGACCTTGCGCAGAACGGCCTTTCGGGCCTGATCGCCTTCACGTATACCGATTCCAAGATCAAGTTCGAGAACATCCCGCTGCAGCTCTACGGCGGCGTGATTCCCAACCAGATCATCGCGCTCAACGCCGCGATCGCCCAGTACAACGAACTGACGAAAGCCGGCGGCGGCAGCCGGTGCTATCTCGACGCAAAGAAAGCCTCGTGCAGCGCCAAACCGGTGTCGTGCGGATACTACGGGACGCAGACCTGCGATCCGATTTTGAATCCGTACTATAACGATCCGGAGCAGCCGCTGCTCAACGAGAACGGCTGGTACAATCCATACGAGGTGCAGATCGCTCCCAACCTCAACGGCTCGCTCGGAAGTTACATCTCGCCGTACACGTCGGCGCTGATCCTCAACTGGCGCCACGACAAACTGGCGATTACGCCGAGTTTTAACTTCCAGACGGGCGGATTCTACGGAAGCCCGATCGATTCCGAAGGAGTGGATCCGCGCAGCTGCATGGAGAACTCGCGTGCGACCGGCATCACGAAGGTCTCGCCGAAAACCAACCCGCTGCAGTGCAACTATCTCACCCTCAGCTCGCCGGGCGTAACGACCTTCGCCTACCTCTATGTTCCCGATCCGCAGACGGGCACGTTCCTCTACGATAACTACGAGCAGCCCAGCTCGCTGGTCGGCAATCTGCAAATCGCCTATGACGTGAGCCCGAGCATTCACTTGACCCTCCTGGGTGAGGGCCTCTTCCACGCGTGCTTCGGCGGAACGGCCGCGCCCTGGACGGCGGTCTATCCACCGGGGAATGTGATCTGCGGCTACTCGCCCTCCGGCGGATCGCTCAACAGCTCACTCTACCCGGGCAACTTCTACAACGGCACCGGAATCGGCGACTATAAGGCCAACGGCGCGCGAACGACATTTAGCCAAAGTTACTTGCCAAGCACCTTTAATAACGGTGCGATCGGAGAGTCCGTGCAGCCGATCAACGTCTACATCAACGCCCAGGTAAAGATATAACCGGCACCTCCCGAGCCGCCCGCTCAGCGAATAGGCAGCTCGAGCATCCGCAGGAGGCCGAAAACCAGCACTCCGAAGCCCGCCACGACGATGACGATATGGCTTGGGAATCGAAACTTCGTGCTGATGCCGGCGAGGAACGATACCGCGGCAAAGATCACGGTTAGCCGCACGTACGTGTCGCCGAGTTCGTTGGCAGCCGTGGCCTTTTCGAAGTTCGTCGCCGCGAGCGCGTTTAATCTCGCAGCATCTTTGCCGGCTTGCACGCTGTATTGCGGCATCGCGAATGGCGAAGCCGGCGCCGCCGGGTTCGTTCGCGGCTTCGTCGCCAGCCACGCCTCTACCGCACGCTTCATCTCGGGCCGGAATCGCCGATAGATGAACGCCTCTTCGTCCGTTCGTCCTGCTGCGATCGCGCCTACGTACTGCAGAAACATGCCGACGTCGATCACTTCAAGGGTATTGAAACGGCCGGAGTCGACGGCAGCGGCCACCCGTTGGGCGGAGGATTCGTTATACTGCCTAGATTCGAGGGCGGTCCAGCGGGCCGCCTCGTACCCGCACCACGCCGTCAGCACGGTGGCGGCCGAGATGAGAACTACCGAAGCGAAGTCGACCCAAACATCGAACTCCGACTCCCTCCTTCGGACGGCCATGGCCGGGTTTTCGCTACCGGCTCCCATCACGGCCTTCGACCCAGTGCGTTTCAGGGATTATCTATGATTGCCCGGAAACGATAGCACGAATGAACCCGATCGGATTTGGTTTAATCACGTTCGCGTGCCTGTTCGGTGGAGCGATGCTGGGCATGCGTCTTCGGGTCGCTTTGCCGGAGCATCATATCAGCGATGACTCTCGGCATCTTCTCCAGACTGGTCTGGGCATCATCGGCACCATGGCCGGCCTCGTTCTCGGGTTGTTGATTGCCTCGGCGACGAGTTCGTACAATGCGCAACGCAACGAAGTAGACGACGTCTCTTCCAAGGTCGTCTTGCTTGACCGCGTCCTGGCGCATTACGGGCCCCAAACCGGTACTCCACGCCGCGTGCTGCGCCAAACGGTCCAGCACGCGCTCGATACGGTCTGGCCGCAAGAAAGGTCGAGCGGCCCGGGTGTGCGACCTTCGGCCGGCGCAGAGGTCCTCTTGGATGAGATTGGCGGACTCTCACCCAAAAATGACGTTCAGAATGCGCTCAAACCGCAAGCCATGGGCCTCTTAATGAATCTTGCGCAGATCCGTTGGTTGATGTACGAGCAGGCGGACACCTCGGTATCGGTACCGCTTTTGGTGCTCCTGGTCTTTTGGTTTACGATCACGTTCGTCGGGTTTGGCCTGTTCGCGCCCTGGAACGCGACGACCGTTGTTGCGCTGGCGCTCTGCGCGATGGCCGTTTCGGGCGCCGTCATCGTGATGCTCGAAATGTACACCCCTTTTCAAGGATTCATGCAAATCTCCAGCGCACCACTGCGCGAGGCGTTCGACCATCTGGACCGCTAAGCTCACCCTTCGATTCGGAACATGCAAGCTATGAATAAAGAGCGTTCGACCGCAACACCGCTTGTGACTCACCGCGAGTTCAAGCTGCTGCTCAAACCGGAGAAGTTTCCCACCCGGCGCGCGCTTCTCGAGTTCAACGAGATGCTGGAGAGCATCGCCTCGAAGCTCGGCATCCACTATGAGCCCGTCGAGTCAATCGACTCGCAGCTTCGGATCGTGCAGTTCTACGATACGAAGAACGAGGATCTCCGGCGCAACAAGTTGATCTTTCGCGTTCGGCAAATCCGCCAGGGCTGCTGGCCCGATGACAGCTGGGAGTTAACGTTTAAATGCCGGTCGGACGGCTACGACAAGGCTGCCGGATTCGACACAAACACGACGTTTACCAAGCTGCAAAAGAAGAAGTTCAAGGAAGAGCTGATCCGCGGCGAGGCGCCGGGCACGATGCAGAGCATCTACTCGAACAACGTCATCGTGGAATATCCGGGAATCGACGTCGCGAGTTTTCCCATCTCGCGATTGATGAACGTCCTGCCGCACCTTCGAACGCTCGGATTGGATCGGAACGAGACCCTATCGGTCGTTGCCGGGGCGAGGGTCTTCGAAATTCAGGCAACGCTAGGGAACTTTTCCTTCGGCCACGGCGTGACGGCGCACGCGACGCTGGCTCTCTGGGCCCGGCCGGTTCCCGATCGTTTCGAGCCCCTCGTAGCGGAGTTCGGGTACTCGACGCACGTGCTGGGGACCGCGAAAGAAGAGAAAGCGCAGGCCGCCGCAGACGGTTTCTTCAAGGCGCTTCAGCTGCCGCTGCGGGATTGGCTCGCGAGCGGCACCACAAAGACCGCGCTGATCTACGGCGACGAGGAGCGAGCTGGATAATGGATTATTTGCAATCATGGAACGACGGGCCGGCGAAGTCGGCGATAGAGAAGTTCGTGCGAGCGGCGACCGACCCGGCGAGCCCCGAGTTCGTGCCCGAAGACGAGCGGATTGCGACGTTCGACCAAGACGGAACGATGTGGGTCGAACATCCGATTGTCACGCAGCTCGCTTTCGCGCTCGCCCGCATCTTCGTGCTCGCGCCCAAAAATCCAAAATGGAACGACACCGAACCTTTCAAATCCATACTCGCACGCGACAAAGCGGCAATCGCAAAACTCACGATGCAGGATCTCGAAGCGATCGTCATGGCGACCCACGCCGGCATGGCAACCGGCGATTTTCACGCAATCGTCTCGGACTGGGTGACAAAAGCCAGGGACCCGAGGTGGAATCGACCCTATACCGAGCTGGTCTACCAACCGATGCTCGAGGTAATGCAATATCTGCGAGCCAACGGTTTCAAGGTCTACATCGTAACGGGAGGCGGGCAGGCCTTCGTCCGAACCTTTGCACAGCAGGTCTACGGCATTCCGCCCGAGCGCGTAATCGGCTCCGCCGCGAAAACCAGCTATTCCTATACCACAGAGGGGCGCGGCGTGCTCGTGAAGCAGCCGGCATTGCTCTTCTTCGACGATACGGCTGCGAAGGCCGAGGACATCTATCTGTTTCTCGGACGTCGCCCCCGCGCGGCGTTCGGGAACTCGGACGGCGATCGACAAATGCTCGAGTACGCGCAAGGAAATGGAGGCGCGACGCTGACGATGCTCGTCCTGCACGACGACGCAGTGCGCGAGTATGCGTACGGTCCGGCCAACGGACTGCCGGCTGTAAATCTCAGCCCCTTCTCGCAGGCGACGTTCGACGAAGCAACCGCCAAAGGGTGGCCGGTCATCAGCATGAAGAACGACTGGAAACGAATCTTCGCTTTTGAGCCGTAGGCTCGCTTTAGCCTTAGGCCTCTTTTACGCAGCGGAAACCGAGATGCGCCATCCCGGTGTCGATCATTTGCGGCGATCGTGCGGCCGGCCGAAACCGCAAGCAGTAGTTGGGCGCGCACAGGAACGACCCGCCCTTGAGAACCTTGCGCGGTATGCGAAACTGCGGCTGCGCCGGATCGTAGCTTTGCTCCATGTTCGGCGCGCGGCCTCCGCCGCCGCAGCAGGGTGACGTTTGCACGTCCCGGCGCGCAACATACCAATCGCTCGTCCACTCCCATACGTTGCCGGCCATGTCGTACAGACCGTAGCCGTTGGGAGCAAACATTCCTACGGGAGCGGTGCGTGCGTAGCCATCCGTAACGAAATTCTGCCACGGGAACTGTCCCTGCCAGGTGTTTGCCGCCGGCTTCCCATTGGGCTCCATTTCGTCGCCCCACACGAAGTCGGCGCCGTCGCGACCGCCGCGCGCGGCGTACTCCCATTCCGCCTCGGTCGGTAACCGTTTTCCAGCCCACTGCGCGTAGGCTTGCGCGTCCTCGTAGGCAATGTGGACCACCGGGTGATCGGGTCGCGATTCGAGCGAGCTTCCGGAGCCTTCGGGATGATTCCAGCAGGCGCCATGGACGTATTCCCACCATTGGCTCCAGTCACGAAGATCGACCGGTCCGCGCGTCGGCCGAAACACGAGCGCGCCCGGGACCAGCTCACCGGGAAGCGCGCCAGGGTAATCCGCAGGATTTAGCGGCCGTTCGGCAACGGTCACGTACCCGGTCTTGCGGACGAACCGCGAGTATTCACGATTGGTTACCGCATACTCGTCGATCCAGAAGCCGACGACCTCGGCTTCATGCACCGGCGCCTCCTCGGGATAAAACATCTCCGAACCCATCAGGAAACGGCCTGAGGGTATCCACTTCATTCCTTCCGGAGTGGTTTGCTTCGGAGCCGCCTCGTCTATCGTCATGCTGCCTCTGGCCCCATTTTAGCATCGAGAGAGAATCGGGCGAGCCGCCGGCTCGCCCGATTTAGCTTCGCACCCGCGCTCAAACGGGGCGGTGCGGCCCCTATTCGAGAACGCGTTGGCCGATGACGCGGCCGACGGGCGGCGTCGAGTCCGCTCCGTTGCCCCACACGGCGTTGAAGCTGTTGTTGTCGCCGTTGAACCAGAACGAGAACCATCCCGTACCGTTCGGACTGACCCACGTTGCTCTCACCTTGTCGGGGGTCCGGAACTTACCGTTGATCACGATGACGGCGCCGACGTGACAGACAACCGCTGCGCCCGATTCCTTGCAGCTCATCCTCCCGATGAAACCGCCGGGGTTGCCGGCGCCGATGAGATTCCATTTTCCGGCGGCCGTGATCGGCGACGGCGGCAGAACCTTATTGCCGACAAACGAGCCATTGGCAGCCCGCCCGTTATAGCCCCACGTGCCGTTGAAGCTGTGGCCGTTCGGGCTGGCGTAGATCGTCAGCCAGCCGGCGCCGCCGGGACCGTGCCATTTCCCGTTGATCTGGCTATCGTTGACGAACGTACCGGTGTAGCCGTTTCCGGTCTTGGCATTCATGCCGACGATGCCCATTCCCGACTGGGTTAGGGTGATGGTCGTCGAGGTTGTACCGTTCACGCCAGTCTGCTCGACGTGCCATGTTCCGGTGAGGTTCGGCGGGGCGGCCATCGCCGTGGCGACCGAGAGCGCCGCAACTGCGAACCCGCAAATTAGTGAAGTAGCAAGACGTCTCAAGAATTTATCTCCTCTGTATGTTCATATGTACCAAGGCCGGTCCAAACGGCCTGCGGACCCTTACTAGCTTAGCGCACCCCGAGGAGCCGCCGCTATCCTAAAACGGCAAACGGGCGGCCAAACGGGCTGGCGCTACAATCCCATAAGCCGCGCCAGCACCACGCGTTGCACCTCGTTGGTACCTTCGCCGATTTCGTTGATTTTTTGGTCGCGGTACATGCGCGAGATCGGATACTCGTCCATGAAACCGTATCCGCCGTGGATCTGCAGCGCCTCGTTAACGACGCGATGTGAAAGCTCTCCGGCGAAGAGCTTCGCGAAGCTGGCCGCTTGAACGTAGTCTCGCCCTCGATCCTTCTCCCAGGCAGCGCGCAACATCATCAGCTTCGCGTGCTCGATCTGCGTAAGCATGTCGACGAGCTTGAACGAGATCGCCTGAAACTTCGAGATGGGTTGGCCGAACGCGTGGCGTTCCTTCGCATAGGCGAACGCCTCGTCGTAGGCGCCCATCGCCAGGCCGATGGAGAGCGCCGCGACGGAGATACGCCCGCCGTCCAGGATCGAGAGAAACTGCCGATACCCCTCGCCTCGTGGACCGAGCAAGTTCTCTTCGGGCACTTCTGCTTCGGTAAAGGAAAGCTCGCGCGTGTCCGAAGCGCGCCACCCCATCTTGCGGTACTTGCGGCTGCGGGTGAAGCCCGGCGTCTCTTGCGGAACGATAATGTTCGAAATCTCGCGCGAACCATCGGACCGCTTTCCCGTCACCGCCGTAATCGTCGTGCCGCCGCTGATCTCCGTACCGGAGTTCGTGATGAAGGCCTTCGTGCCGTTGATCACCCACTTCCCGTCACGCAGCGCCGCTTTGGTCTGGACGTTCCCGGCGTCGCTTCCAGCGCTGGGCTCGGTCAGACCAAAGCCCCACAGCATCTTTCCCTGCGCGAGCGGTATCAGATACTTCTGCTTCTGAGCTTCGGTACCGAAGAGATAGAAAGGCGTGGCACCGAGCGAGACGTGAGCCGCCATCGTTATCGCCGTCGAAGCGTCGGCACGCGCAATTTCCATTACGGCCAGCGCGTAGCTCACGGTGTCGGCTCCGGCTCCCCCGTACTCCTCCGGAAACGGCAGCCCCATGAACCCGAGCTCCGCCATCTTCGCAATCAACTCGTACGGAAAACGCTCCTCGCGATCCATCTCTTCGGCGCGCGGCCGCACCTCGTCGCGCGCGAACTCGCGCGCCAGGCTCTGGATCGCCTTCTGCTCGTCGGTTAAATCGAAGTCCATGGCGGAGGTATAGCCCCGACTCTGCGAAAAACTCCTCTCCCAGCGATGATCTCCTTGCGCGGCGTTTCGCTCGTCTATCCTAACGGCGTGCGCGCCCTGGACAACGTAAGCCTCGAGATCGGCAAGGGCGACTTCGTCTTCCTCGTCGGCCATTCGGGAACCGGTAAATCGAGTCTCTTACGATTGCTCTACCGGGAGGCCACTGCAACCGCCGGCGAAATCGTCGTGGACGGGATTCGCGTCGACCGTTTGCGCCGCAACCGAGTTCCCGCGCTGCGCCGTCACCTCGGCGTCGTCTTCCAAGATTTCAAACTGCTCACCGACAAGACCGTTTGGGAGAACGTTGCCTTCGCGATGCAGGTAACGGGAGCGCATACCCGCGACGTCATGCGGCAAGTGCCGCGCGTCCTCGATCTCGTCGGCCTCTCGCACAAGAGCCGGATGTACCCCAACGAGCTTTCGGGCGGCGAGCAGCAGCGCGCCGCCATCGCTCGAGCGCTGGTCAACAACCCGAAGATATTACTCTGCGACGAGCCGACCGGGAACTTGGATCCGGTCAATACCACGGAGATCACGGCACTGCTGCAGCGCATCAACCTCAAAGGAACGACCGTTGTCGTAGCGACTCACAATCAAGCCGTCGTCGACCGGATGCGCCGGCGCGTCGTTCGCTTAGAAGACGGCCGGATTACCACGGACGAAGAGCGAGGTTACTACTATCTTGGACTCGGGCAAGGTCAAGTTCTTTCTGGGTGAGGTGCTGCGCAACTTTTCGCGCAACACCGGCATGCAGCTTACCGCCATCGGCACCGTCGCCATCACCATCGTCTTACTGGGGCTCTTTCTCTTCGTGCGAGCGGCGCTTGCCGACGCCGGCAACCGGCTGCTGGATCAGATCGAGATCTCGGCCTATCTGCAATCGGATGCAACGGCGGCGCAAGCCACGGCGATCGGACATTTTCTCGCGCGAGACCCGCGGATCGCGTCAGCCCAGTTCGTGCCGAAGAAGCAGGGTTTGGCCGAGCTTCGGTCGCGCACCCGCGGCTCGATCGACACGGCGCTGCTGACCGAGAACCCGCTACCGGACAAGTTTCGAATCAAGGTTCGCGAGCCCGAGCAGGTCGAAGCGGTTGCGGCGACGGTCCGACGTTTGGCCGGCGTTGATAACGTCGTCTACGGACAGAAGATCGTCCAGCGGCTGCTCGAGCTGGGCGCCGTGCTTCGCCGCGTCGGCATCGGGCTTATTCTGGCGTTCGTCGGCGTTGCAAGCATCATCATCTCGAATACGATTCGCTTGACGGTCTTCGCGCGTCGCCGGGAGATCGCCATCATGCAGCTCGTCGGCGCCACGAATACCTACATCCGCCTTCCGTTCATCTGCGAAGGCTTGCTCGACGGCATAATCGGTGCGCTCGCTGCCCTGGGTCTGCTGGCCGTGGCGCGGGCCGCGCTCTGGCCTCGGCTGCTCGAAGCGTTGCCGTGGGTCCAACTCACGGCGATGCCGGTCGACGCCCGCATTTTGGCCGCGCAGCTGATCTTGACCGGAGCCGCCATCGGCGTCCTCGCGTCGTGGCTCTCCGTGGGGCGTTACTTACGGACGTGAAGCATCTCGGGCTGCATCGAAGGCTTTGCCTGATTCTCGCCGCGGTGCTGCTGCCGGCCAGCGCGGCGGCGAGCGCCCCGACGATCGAGCAGCGCATCGCCGCCGAGCGAGCCAAAGCACAAGAGATACAAATGCGTCTCCACGCCAAACGCGCCGAGCTGGGCGAGGCGACGCTGCACTACAACGATCTCCAACACCAGCTCGACCAAACCAACTCGGCGATCGACGAAGTCAACGGACGGATCGACTCCCTTGCGGCCCAGCAAGAATCGACGCAGCGGCGCATCGCCTGGAACGCGATCCAACTCGAAGCCGCGCAACGGTCCCTGCGACTGCACGACGATTTGCTCAAGCGACGGCTGGTCGATATTTACGAATACGGCGACCTCAGCTACGTCGACGCGCTGATCGCGGCGCGTTCGTTCAGCGAGTTCGTCGAGCGTTGGGAGGATCTGCGCCTGCTCATCGCCGCCAATCAGCGCGCCGTGCGAGCGCGCAAAGCAGCCGAAGCTCGCGTGGCGGCGGTTGAGGCCGACCTCGAGACGACGCGCTTGCAGTTGCAGCAAGAAGAGCAGGCTCAAGACCAAGCCCGCAGCCAGCTTGGATCGCTCGCCGACGAGCGGCGCAACCTCGTTACGCTCGCCGGAATCCACCGGCGCAGCGTCGCCACCGAGGTCGCCGAGATGGAAGACCTCTCCGCGGCCGAGGAGGCCTCGCTGGAAAGACTCATCCTCGAACGCGAACGCGAACTCGAGTCCGCGCAACGCGCGGCCGGCATAGCTGGCGGCGCGGACAGCTCGGGCGCCTCCGGCATGTTTTCATGGCCGGTCACCGGGACGATCACGTCGCCGTTCGGCTGGCGGTCGAATCCCTTTGGCGGAGCGCCGGAGTTCCATCAAGGCCTCGACATCGCCGCGCCGTCGGGAACGACCGTGACCGCTGCGGCCGGAGGCACCGTTATTATGGCGCAGTGGTACGGCGGCTACGGAAACTATATCCTGATCGACCACGGCGGGGGCTACTCAACCGGCTACGGACACCTCTCGGCCATCTACGTTAGCAACGGGCAGTCGGTCCAGCGGGGACAGGCCATCGGCGCGGTCGGCTCGACTGGGCAGTCAACCGGCCCCCATCTCCACTTCGAAGTTCGAATTGCGGGGAAACCGGTTGACCCGGCACCCCGGCTCCATTAAGACTAAGCGAGTAATCTTCCTAAAAAGGAAACTTGCGGGCCTTCGAGCCGGGTATTGATAAGGGGACTATGAGCCTTTCCATCCGCCTTCTACTGACTACACTCATCGCGCTCGCCTTTGTGGCGGCAACCGCACTCTACGTCGGATACCGTACCGGCGCGATTGCCGGGCAGTCCGTGCTCGAAGTTGCTACGACCGGCGATCTGCGCGGTCTTCTTCCTGCGCACGATGCGCCCGGATCGGCGATTGCCGACCTCACGCTGCGACGACTCGAGCTCGAATACTACAAGCCGATCGCGCCTGAGACTCCGCTCAACGGCGAGCTGGACGCATTGCGGAATCTTTTGCACGCTAAGAAGATCGGCGATGCATCTCTGCCCGTGCAACTGGCGAGCGGAGACGATGTCTCCGACGGCGCTCGCGCGGCCGCTCTTCTCGCTTTCGCCCAGCAGCACTACGGGACCACCCTGGGCGCGAGCGGCTTCGAGGATCTCACGGACGCGGCGCTTCGCGGAATCATGACTTCCGTCCGGGATCCGTATACGGTCTATCTCTCGCCGCGCGAGATTCAAGCGCTCAACGAGTCGCTCTCGGGGGGAAACTTCGGCGGCATCGGCGTCTACATCTATCAGCTCAAGGACGGTCGCATCGTCGTCGCGCCAATCGAGCACATGCCGGCGTCGAAGGTAGGAATGAAGCCGGGCGAGGTTGTCGATGCCGTCGACGGCAAGCCGGTTCGCGGCCTTCCGATCGACCACGTTGAAACGATGATTCGCGGCGAAGCCGGAACGGTCGTGCGCTTGAGAGCCCACCCGTTCGAGACTCCGTCGGCGGAGCGAACCTACTCCATCGTTCGTGAGATCATCCACGTTCCAACGGTCCGCGCGAAGATGGAAGGCGGCATCGACTACATCCGCCTTTCCGATTTTGGGACCACCTCGGGCGACGAAATGCGCAAGGCGCTCCTCGATGGCAAGGCCAAGGGCGCTCGCGGATACATCTTGGATTTTCGCGATAACGGCGGCGGCTTGCTGGATGCCGCGGTCAAGATCTCGAGCCTCTTCATTCCGCAGGGAACGATCGTCTCGACGATTCGGCGCGACGGCGAGCGCACGACCGACGAGGCTCTCGGCGACGCCATCGGCGGACTTCATCCGCTCGTCGTGCTGGTCAATAAGTACACCGCAAGCGCCTCCGAGATTACCGCGGGTGCGCTCGAGGATTACCACCTCGCCACTCTCGTGGGAACTCGTACGTTCGGCAAAGGCGTGGTGCAGAGCATCTTCCCGCTCCCCGAACAGGGCGGCGCGTTAAAGATCACGACGGCGAGGTATCTGACGCCGGCCGGGCGCGACATCCAACACCACGGAATCGAACCGAATATCCTCGTCAACCAAGATCCTAACCCGACGCTCGTCGACACGCCCGCCGATAAACAGCTCGCCGCCGCTAAGGCACGTTTACGCCAGCTCCTACGTTAATTGTGGAGATTATGAAACGCACTCTCATCCCCTTACTCTTTGTCGCACTCGCGGTGAGCTCCGCGCGGCTCCTGCCGGCATTCGCCGCAGCGCCGCAGCTCTCGATGGCCGATGCCGGCGAAGTCTCGACCAGCTACACCTATTTGACGGAGAACTTCTATAAGAAGGTCGACCCGCAAGCCGTTCTCGACTCCGTTCGGCTCACGTTGCTTTCGGCGATGCGAACCGCCGGCGTGAAACACGCGGCACTACCGGCGATGCATGCGGCTCCCGCCGCCGGTACCAACATTCGCGAGATCGATCACGAGATCGCCGACGCCGCCGGAGAGTCCAAGTCCAAGTTTACGGTGCACGACCTCAGTTACATCGCGCTGGACGGCATGATGCGATCGGTCGACGACCGCTATACCGTCTTCCTTTCACCCAAGGAGTTTGCCGGCCTCAATCAAGGGCTCGACGGCGGCGACTTCGGGGGGACGGGAATCGTCATTCAAGTCGACGACAAGACGAAGTTTATCTCCGTGGAGAACGTCGTGCCCGACGCGCCGGCGGATAAGGCAGGCATCCAGCAGGACGACCTGATCACAACCATCGACGGCACCTCCACCAAAGGCATGAGCCTCCCGGCGGCAAGCGGCAAGCTGCGAGGAAAGGAAGGCACGCACGTTACGCTGACCATCTCGCGTGATGGCGCCGGCTTAGCAAGCCCGGTCACGATTACGCGTGCCAAGATTCATCAGCTCAGCGTTTACGAGAAGATGCTGCCCGGCAAGATCGGCTACGTCGCTTTGACGGTCTTCGGCCGCGACACCGGCGACGAGCTCAACACCGCGCTCGATCGTCTGCAACGCGACGGAGCGCGCGCGCTGGTGCTCGATCTGCGCGACAACGGCGGCGGATATTTGGAGGCTGCGGTCGCCGTGAGCTCCAAGTTCATCCCCAGCGGACCGATCGTTTCGGTCGAATCGCGGGCCTCGAACATTACCACGCTCGACGCCGACGACACCGCGATCGCTCCGATTCCCTTGGCGGTATTGGTCAACGGCTATACGGCCTCCGCCTCGGAGATCACCTCGGGCGCGATTCAAGATAGCAGCGTCGGCACGATCATCGGCACGAAGACGTTTGGAAAAGGCGTCGTTCAAACGATTTATCCCCTGCCCGACGGAAGCGCGATCAAAGTCACGACGGCGCGCTATCTCACGCCGCGCAATCGCGACATCAATCACCTCGGTATAACGCCGGACATCGTCGTCGTCGAAAACAAGCACGCGCAGTTCGGCGCTCCCGACAAGGACGAACAGCTGACTCGCGCCATCGAATACTTGAACGCCAAACTAGCCCGCCTAAGCGCCGAGAACGGCGCCTAGGGGCTCATGATTAGCTCAGGCCGTTGTCGCCGAGGGGCCTCGATTACGAGAGTAAACTTCGGCCCTCGGCTCCTAGTCCTGAACTAATCATGCACGCCTAGGGGCCAAGTCCTCTTCCGGTGATTACTCGGAAGAGGACTTAGCTTTTAGTTGGTTTTTTTTGCGGCGCTGCGTTTGCGGGCTGGTTTTTTCACCGCGCCGTCGACCGCTGGTGCGGCGCTGCGCGAGCGCTTCGGCTTGGCAACGACCACCACGGGTTCGGTCGCAGGCGTTGGAGTGGCGACCTTCTTTCTAGGCCGACGTGTTGATTTTTCGGCGGGCGCGGGAAGGGCAAGAGCGCTCGCCGCCCCTTCGACTTCTGCGGTAACGGCGCGCGCGGGCGTCCGGCGGCGGGCCGGTTTCGTGCGCTTGGGCTTTTCCTCGGGCGCCGACAGGCTCGGCGGAGGCGCCTCCACTGCCGGCGGCACCGCCGCGCGGCGGGTTGCGATCGCTCGAGAAGGCTCCGGCGGCGCGGTAGCGCCGGTTGGATGCGCGGCTCCGTCGGCAGTCACTTCGAAGATTTGACGATCCGGCATCGGTCCGCCCGGCTGGCCGAGGCCTCCCCGGCCGCCCCGCCCGCGACGGCGACGCCGCCGGCGACGATGCTGCGTCGAGCCGTCGCTGGGAACGGCGGCCGCTGTCTCCGCCGGCGCTGGAGCGCTGCTCACAATTTCCTTGACCTCTTCCCGGCCGCGTCCGCCGCGACGGCGCCGGCGGCGCTTCCGGCGTGCGTCGCCGTCGGCGGTCGCACGTTGTACCGCTCCTTCGGCGATGATGATCGCGTCGGGTTGTGCCTCACCCCTGCGCTCTGCGCTCAGGGCCTTGTCTTGCGCCTCTTCCTCTTCGGTGAGCGACGTAATGCCGATCGGCGGGCGCGCCGCCGACTGACGCGCGGCGTCCTCGGCGAGTTCGCGCAGCTGGCGGGTCTGCTCCGCGGCTGAGACCTCAGCGCGTCGCGCCGGGCGTTTGCGGCGAGGCTTGGCCTCGGCCGTGACCATCTCGGCGAGAACGTAATCGCGTTCGTCGTCAACGTCGAGGATACGAATCCGCACGAAGTTGCCGGCGTTGTTGGCGGAGTTTTCCACTTCGGCGACTCGCCCGTCAACGATCGCGGCGGCCGACGTCGGATTGGGCAGCCGGCCGGCGAGCAACTCGACCTCGTGCTCGTCGCCGACGCGAAGCACGCGCTCCTTGTCCCGCTTGGCCGTAGCCACCGTTTCGATCCGCGCCTTTTCCGGGTGAATCATCGGATCGACGCGCACGAGGATCGGCCGCTCGATCGCCTTTGCCAGCTCCTTGCACTCTTCGTCGTACCAAAAGTCCATCTGTACGGCGACCGTCGGTGCGACGTGCACGATTACGTCGCCGGTGATGCCGTTACGCGCCTCGCCGCGAATGCGGCGGAAGGTTTCGATGGCGACCGATTGAGACGACATGACGCTGCCCATTCCGATACAGGTCGGGCACGCACCACGCAGTTGAGCGCCGAGGTCTTTGCCGATGCGCTTGCGCGTAAACTCGAGCAACCCCAGGTTTGAGAACGACTGAATCGTGGCACGCGTGCGGTCCCGGCTCAGGCTCTCTTCCATCGTTCTGATCACTCTCTCGCGCGACGCCTCTGACGCCATGTCGATAAAGTCGACCACGATGATGCCGCCGATGTCTCGCAAGCGCACCTGACGCGCGATCTCCTCAGCCGCCTCGATGTTCGTCTTGAGGATCGTGTCCTCGAGGTTGCGGCCACCGGTAAACTTACCGGAGTTCACGTCGATGACCGTTAGCGCTTCGGTCGATTCGATCACGATCGAAGCGCCCGACGGCAGGTTGATCTTCGGCTTCATGAGCTTCTGCAGCTCCGCGTCGATCTTGTAATCGTCGAAGAGCGTGCGCCCCGAGTTGTAGTACTCGATGCGATCGATATACTGCGGACCGAGCAACTGGAGAAAATCGCGTACCTTGCGGAACTCCTCCTCGTCGTCGATCAGAACCCGCTCGACGTCCGCGGTGATGAAATCGCGCGCCGCCTTATAGATCAGGTTCATGTCTTTATGAAGCAGCGAAGGCGAACTCGCCCGCTTGAAGCGTTCGAGGATGCCGTGCCACATTCGTATCAGCACGCCCAGGTCGGCGATGAGCTCGGCTTCGCTGACGCCCGCGGCGGCAGTCCGCACGACCGTCGCCATCCCCTCCGGGCGAATTCGCTTCATCACACTCTTGAGACGATTGCGCTCGTCGGCCGAATCGATCTTGCGCGAAACGCCGGAATACTTTCCGGTCGGCATCAGGATCAGATAGCGACCCGGGAGCGAGACGTTCGTCGATATCCGCGCGCCTTTGAGGCCGCGCGGCTCCTTGACGATCTGCACCAGGACGTCGTCGCCTCGTTTGACCTTCTCGCTAATCGTAAAGCCGCCGTGGCCTTGGGTGACCTCGACGTCACCGATGTTCAGCGGCTGTTTGTTGATGTCGTCGACGTATAGAAAGGCATTTCGCCCCAGTCCAATGTCGACGAACGCCGCCCCCATGCCGGGCAGCACGTTCTGCACTTTACCTTTATAGATCGAGCCGATGACCTTCTCTTCGCGCTCAATGTAGAGCTCTGCTAAGCCACCGTCCTCGAGTATGGCGACCCGATTTTCCCACGGATCGCTCGAGATCAATATCTCGCTCGACAAATTATCCTCAATTGTAGAGCTGGCCTCTCGCCGCGCCTACCGTTGCCGGGGCGCCGAGCGGGCGGCGCTTTGCGCCGCGTTGGTTTGAGCTCTTAAAAAATCTTTGTTAGTAATGGACCTCTGCCGGCGGCCTTTCGTTGCGAAAACGCCGCCTGCCGGCCTGACTGCTTCCTCTGTTCCTCCCCCCGGGAAAATGGACCTTCCGGCTTTATTCGTTATCGGGGATGCGGCGGTCGAGCGGCTGTTTTTCGAAGTCGCGCGCGGTCATCGTCGCCGGGATCGGGACGAATTTGCGCGGAGCCTGCAAGAAATCGAAGCAATCGGCCTCGGGAGAGGTCGCGCGCGCGTCGCTTGCGGAGAGGGTGTCTAGGCCGAAGCGATCCTCTACGAAGCGCAGAAGGCTGCCGTGTTCGTAGTCGACGTGAGACACATAGCCTTGCTTTGCGTACGGCGAAACGATCAGGAGCGGCACCCGATACCCCAAGCCGTCGTAGTCCAGCTTTTTAGGCGGAACGTGATCGTACCAGCCGCCGGGATCGTCCCAAAAGATGAAGATCGCCGTCGATTTCCAATAGGGCGACTCGCCGATCGCGTTGACGAGCGAGGCGACCCACTTCGGACCGGTGTCCGAGTTGCACCCGGCGTGATCGGAGTTCTCGCAGGTCGGCGTGATCCAGGTGACCGCGCCGAGTCCTTCCTTCTTGAGATCGGCGAAGAACCGCGTCTGCGGGCTGATCACGTCCTTCTTCCAATAGCGGCCGTAACGGATGTGCTTGACCGCCTGAAACGCATTCCAAAAGTTACCGTCCGCATTGAGCGCCGAGGTGTAATATTTCCAGGGAAGCTTCGCGGCGTTCAACTCGTCGGCGAGCGTCTCGTAGTTGAAACAGGGGGAAGTCAGCTGACCGATCGTGCGCTCCTGCGTCAGCGTGGAGATCACGTCGACTGGACCGCCGCCGCAGCCCCACGGCCCTCCCTCCGGAATGTTGACCGATGTACCGGCTTGTGCGGCGATGATATATTGATGCGAGACGAAACTGCTGATATCGATGTTCGAGACGAACATGCGATCGGCCAAGACATACTGCGCCGCCATATCAAGATACGGCTTGATCTCGTTGTGCGGAACGTAGCTGTACTGCGGATGCCGGATGGGGCAGGGAGGTTCTCCCGAACCGCCGCAGCCGGCGCCTTCTTGATCGAAGCCGTTCATCCGGCAATCGGTTCCCGGGTAGGTTCCCGTGCCGTTACAGGTCGTGATGAACGCGGCAAAACTGTGCTCGAGATCCCAGTCTGTCTTGAGGCTTATCGGTTTCAGCGCGATTTTGTTGCCGTGGATGCCGTAACCATACGACTGGGTGTCGGCGCCAGGCGCGCCTTGAAAGAGGTTGTCGAAACTCCGGTTCTCCTGAACGATGATGACGACGTGGTCGATGACGCCTCGTGCCGGACCGGCAGGCATGGCGGTCGAAGACGCCCCGCCGCATGCCGCGAGCATCGCAGCGCAAGCCGAAAAGGCCAGCACTTGTCCGGTCGTCCCGATCGCGCTCACGGTCACTCTCTTGGCAGCGGCGCCGAAGCCTCCCTCCAATCGCTTCACGCGTTGCCCAAAACGTTGCGGTCCCGCTGCGAAAAGATGTTCAAGAGGATGCCGAGCGCGGCGAAGTCGGTAAGCATCGCCGACCCGCCGTACGACATGAAGGGCAGCGGGATTCCGGTGATCGGCATGATTCCAACCGTCATTCCGACGTTGACCAGAACATGGAAAAAGAGCATGCCTACCAAGCCGCCGGCAAGTAAGAAGCCAAAGCGGTCGCGGGCGACGAGCATGGTGCGGATTCCGGCGTAAAGGACGGCGGCGTAGAGCCCCAGCGCAATCGCCGCACCGACGAATCCCCATTCTTCTGCAAGCACAGTGAAGATAAAATCTCGCGAATGTTCGGGAACGAAGTTCAACTGCGTCTGCGTCCCGTGGTACAGGCCTCGGCCGAACCATTCGCCGTTTCCAACGGCGATTTTTGACTGAGCGAGGTTGTAGCCGGAGCCTTCGGGGTCGGCCTTGGGATTCAGAAAGACGAAGAGCCGTGCGCGCTGGAAGGGCTTGAGAACCGCGCTGGTCCCGACGGCCGCCGCGCCGACGACGAGCATTGCGAGCGCGTAGATGGCAAAGTCGCCGAGTTTTGGCAGGGCGAGAAAGAGTTGCACCGTGAGGACCGCCACGAGCACCAACGACGTGCCGAGGTCCGGCTGCTTGAGAATCAGGAGCGCGGGCAGCGCGACCGTCGACAGCGGCTTCCAGAGGTCTTGCAGATTCTCGTACCGGCCGCGGCAGAGCACGGCTGCAAGCGCAATCGCGACGGCAAGCTTCGCGGGCTCCGAGGGTTGGAAGGTTCCGAGCGGTCCGAGCGAGATCCAGCGCTGCGCGCCCATCGCGCTGTGGCCGCCGCGCAAGATGAAGAGCAGCAGAAAGATGTTGAGCAGGTAGAGCGCCGGAGCCCACCGCTGCCAGTTCCGGTAGTCGACGAACGAGAGACCGAGCATCAGCGTCACGCCGAGCACCAGGTAAAGGATCTGTTTTTTGAACTCGCTGCCGGCATCGCCGGAATGCAATCCGGCCGAGCGAATGCAGACCAGCCCGACCGACGCGATCAGGACGCCGGCAATGGCCAGCGTCCAGTTGAAGTTTCGAGCGTAACGCCGCGCCTCGCCGCTGATTGCCAGCACCGCCATGGACGTTCTGGAGTGGTTAGTTCGCGGCGGCGGAAGCTGGGGCCGGGGCCGAGCCCGTACCGGCTGCCTTCTTCGTTGAGCGCTTGCGGCGCTTGCGGACCCGCGGCGGTGGCGCGCCGTTGGCCGCGATAGGAGGTCGTACGCTCTCCGCGGGCACGAGGGTGGGACTGCCGTTCGGGCGGTTTATGGAAAGAATCGGAATGTTTGCCAGCATCGCCAGCGCGCTGTCTTGCCGTTCGAAGTTGACCTCGATCTTGTCGCGGTCGACTTCGACGTGGCGTGAAATCACGTCGACGAGGTCGCGCTTCATCGCTTCGATCAGTTCCGGAGCCAGCTCCAGATGATCGGTCATCAAGACGAACCGCAAACGCTCCTTGGCGGTAGCGCTCGAGCCCGATTGTCCGAAGAGCTTCCTAAGGAATTCGATCATGCGCGTCTCCCTCCGAAGAGCGAGCCGACGCGTTCCAAGATCGTCACCTTGGCCGCCGCCGGCATCGGTGCAGGCACGTCTTCCCCGGCAACGCGTGCGGCGATCGCGTGGTAGGCGGCTCCGGTCGGAGTGTCCTTACGCAAGGCAAGCGGTTCTCCGCGGTTCGTCGTCACGATGATCTCGGGCTCGTCGGCGATCACGCCGAGCAGCGGAAGGCGCAGGATGGCGTTGACGTCCTCAACCGAAAGCATCTTGCCCTTCTTGACCAGGTTGGGACGTAACCGGTTGATGACGAGCTGCGGCCGAAAGCGGTTGCCGAGCAAACCGACGACGCGATCGACGTCGCGCACGGCCGCTACTTCGGGCGTGCAGATGACGATGGCCTCCTCGGCGCCGGCGACCGCGTTGCGGAAACCGAGCTCGATGCCGGCGGGACAGTCGATTAGCACGTAATCGAAGCGTTCCCGCAAACTCAAAATCAGCGCTTTCATCTTCGACGTTTCGACGTCGTCCTTTTCGCGCGATTGAGCTGCGGCGAGCAGGAAGAGGTGTTCGCTGTGCTTCCCGGGCACCAACGCCTCGTCAAGCGAAGCTCGCTCTTCGAGAACGTCGAGCAAGTGATGCTTGACTCGGCTTTCCAGCCCTAAGACGATATCTAGGTTGCGAAGGCCGACGTCGGCGTCGACCAAAACCACTCGCGCGCCACGATTGGCAAGGGCCGTTCCCAGATTGGCAGTCGTCGTCGTCTTTCCAACGCCGCCTTTACCCGACGTTAGAACGATCGCGCGCCCTAATCGGGGAGCCGGAGCGCTAAGTTGAACTTCCTCTTGCACGGTCTGTGTTTGCTGCACGCGTTACCCCGCTTTCAACGCGTCGATGAGACGTCCGAAGAAACCTTGGCCGTCGAAGTTGGTGAAGGGCACGATTTCGCCTTCCAAGCGGCGAGCAATTTTGTCGTAGATCGCTCCCAGGCGACTGGAATCGTTTAATACGATCGGTTCGCCGCGATTGGTGGTGTCGATGACCTCTTCGTCGTCGGGCACGACGCCCAACAGCTCGACCGCCAGCACTTCACAAACATCTTCCACCGAAAGCATATCGCCGCTGCGAACCATCTCCGGGCGCAGCCGGTTGACGATCAAGCGAATCGGCTTGCCCTCGGCAGCGATCTTTCCGACGACGCGATCGGCGTCGCGAATCGCGCTGACTTCCGGCGTAGTGACGACGATCGCCTCGCTCGCTCCCGCGACGGCATTCCGAAAGCCGGTTTCGATGCCCGCCGGGCAATCGATCAGCACGTAATCGGCCTGTTCCGCGGCCAGCTCGACGATCGCGCTAAACTGGGCGGCAGAGATCGCTTCCTTCTCCCTCGTCTGAGCGGCAGGCAGGATCGACAGCGACTCAAAGCGCTTGTCTTTGATCAGCGCCTGACGCAGCTGACAGCGCCCTTCGGCCACTTCGACCAAATCGAAGACGATGCGTTTTTCCAATCCGAGGACCAAATCCAAGTTCCGCAACCCGATGTCGGCGTCGATTAGGATGACGCGCTGCCCGCGCTTCGCGAGCGTGGCCCCGAGATTCGCCGTGGTCGTCGTCTTGCCGACGCCGCCCTTACCGGAGGTCAGCACGATTTTGCGCGCTTTCACGTCGAGGGAACTCCCGAGTCTTCGAGTTCGCTCAGACGGTCGAGCGTGAGGACGACGATGCGCCCGTCGCGAGCGACTGCGGCTTCGGGACGAGGTGCCGAACGCCGTTTTGGCTCCTCATCGGCGGCGATGGAGGTCGCGATGCGAAGCTGCGTCGGCGCCAGGTCGAGCGCGAAGATGCGCGCGCTGTCGTCGCCCTGCGCGCCCGCATGCGCGATGCCTCCGAGCCGGCCGAAGACGAGGATGTCGCCGGTTGCTATGAGCTCGGCGCCGGGATTTACGTCACCGACGACGACGATATTGCCGGTATGGTGGAGCACCTGACCCCCTCGTAAGGTTGCGGCGTGGTAGAGCGTGCTCGGCACCGCATCGACCGCATGCAGCGCCGTGGCGGAACGTGCGGCCGGCGGATCCGGCGCCAGGCGCGGGACGCTTGCCTCGCCGCGCCGGCGGCGCTGCGCGATGTCGTTGCGAGCGCCGGCGAAGTCGGCGACGAGCGAGCGCGCCGCATCCGAGAGGCCCACGTCCTCGCGAGGCCGCATGGCCCGGCGCCGCTCGAGTTCCGCGCGCGGCGACTCAAACGCGAGCCCTTCCTGCTCCGCCAAGCTCTCGAGTGCTTCGTCGAATCCCGCGACACCGCGCAAGGCGATGCCCGCGCCGTCGAGTATTTCCCGGAGCGTGGACAGATCGTCTGAAGAGGGTGTCTCGGTGCCGAAGTTCACGACGGCTGACGCGCCGCGATAGAAGCTAGGCTGCTCGGTAAGCCGAGCCTGCAGGTCAGCGAACCCTTCGGCCAGGTCATGGGGCGACAACGTCACTTCGAGGCCGTCCCGCCTCCCTCGCAAGAGTGTCACGCTACGCTCTCCGAGAAGAACGGGGGGCATCCCCTTGTTCGTCCACAAACGACTCGCAAGTTCTTGACGTTGTCCACATATAATACACAGCGATCGGGCGTAACCTCCAGTCAGGCCGTTCGGTAGAGGAAACTACATCGCATGCTGCGTCGCACCGTCCCCATTTTCGTGATCGTCTCACTTCTGTGTGCCATATGCCCGGCACCCAGCGGTGCGATGTCGACGCAGGCCGAGATCGCCTTGGGTCAATCGGAGGACCAGCAGATCGTCGCCAGCAGCGTGATCGAAACCGACCCGCTGCTCAACGCGTACGTCCAAGGCGTCGCCGGCAACCTTTGGAATCAGGTCGAGCGCAAAGACGTTCCCTACTCGGTCAAGATCATCAAGGATAGCCAGGTCAACTCGTTCGCGACGGTAGGCGGCTTCGTCTACATCAACGAGGGCCTCATCGACTTCGTTCAGTCAGACGACGAGCTGGCCGGGGTGGTCGGCCACGAAACCGGCCACATCGAGCGCCGCCACGTGCTTACTGCCAACTCCAAAGCCGAGATTCTCGACATTTTGTTCGGGATCGCCTCGATCTTTTCACCGATCCTGTACGAGTTCGGCGGACTCGCCGAAGCGGGGCTGATGATGAAGATTTCGCGGGAAGACGAGATTCAGGCCGATCGCTACGGACTGCAGCTGATGTCGCGCGCCGGCTACGACCCCGAGGCCATGGTAACGGTCATGGCGCATCTCGGCGTGCTGCAGGACGAGCACGACGACGCCGTCAGCAAGTATCTCGAGGATCACCCCGATCCGAAAGCGCGCGTCGCGCATTTGATGGGCTATCCCGAGCTCGATCCGACGGAAGTCACGACCGCGCAGCAGCTGGTGCAGGCGTCGAGCGATGAAGAGCGCGCGCGCTACGATTTTGCCCGCTTGCGGCTCGATCAAGTTCTCGCCAGGGATCCGCAAAGCTCCGAAGCCTTGCTCGAACTCGGGCAGTCGGAGCTTGCCCTCGGCCTGCCCAACAAGAGCGAGCAAACCTTGGCCGAGGCCGCGCAGCTAGGGTCGCCCTTGGCGCGCGCGACGGCGAATCAGCGGATCGCCGCGTTGCGAGAGATGGAAGTGCAGCGAGTAACGCTCACAAAGCCCAACCTGCCCAAGCTGCGGAGCGCCGTACAGGCGGCGCAGGCCGCTCAACTTGCCGACGCGACCCAGATTTCCGATCGCGCGGCGGAAGGCAAGGGTCAGATCAAATCCGTCCAGAGCCGGATCGAGACGCTGCAATACGAAATCCCCGACTTCAGCCGAATCAACATTCACCGCGGCTCGCGCGTCGAAGCCGTCGTTAAGAACATCACGTCGATAGCTCGATCGGTGAACAGCACGCTGGAAGACGCCGGCAGCGATCAGAGCCCGATCGGCGGCGTCGGCTCGCTCGAAAAGAACAAGGAGAGCGGTTTGCTCAAAGAGAGCGCCGACATCTTCTCGGAGATGCTCGCGCCGCTTTCGATGAATCCGGTTCCGGCCGAGTCCGTCGCGATTCTGCCCTCGTATCCGTCGATGATGAACGAGTTGACGCTGGCCGACGGCGAGATGCTGCGCTCCGTCGACGCCGCCCGCGCATCCCTAACGATGCTCGATCAGTCTTTGGGAGATCTCGACGAGTTCCTCAAAGAGCTCGACCGGGCGCAAATCAGTTTCAATGGCGATATCAGCCCGAGCGAGTACGCCACGCTGGCGCCGTTGATGCGCAAGAACGTCGATGAGTTCAATGCCGCCGCTACGGCCGCTTCGCAAGGCTTGCAGCTCTTCAATCTCGCGCGCTCGCGCCAGCTCTCCACGCGCATCACGCTGCTGGGCCTGGGCACCTCACCGCAGCTCTACTCGACGCTTCAATATGCGCTGCAGCAACGTTTCGGTTCCAGCGGGATCGACTACCGGACCATGCTGCACGACGATCTGACGCCGGGCGACGTCGCTGCGGCAACCATCATCGCCGCGGACATCAAGAGCACGCCGGAGAGCGTTATTGCCGAAGCCAAGACCTCCAACGAAACGATCGTTGACGTCGCCAACGCGCACAAGATGCACTCCTGGCCGCTGGAGATATTTATGGGCTTGGTCTATCTCGACTACACCGACGATCCGGCCAAGGAGCTGCGCAAAGCCGACGGAACCCTGGCGATCGATCTCGACAAGTTAGGATTGTAGGGTCATTACGATGGCGGCCGCGACCGATGCGCGCAGCCTTTTTGCGATCGTTCGCAAGGGCATCGACGTGCGAACCGTGCACGCCCACGTGCGCAAACCTTTTCGCTTCTTGCTTTGCGGCGATCCCTCGCTGGTAACGCAACTGCGAACCCTTCTGCTCTCGGGACACGGGGAGATGACGGTGCCGCTCGAAGCGGCGGCCTGCTTAGAGACCGTTCGCATGGACGCGCCGGTGGTGACGGATCCTCGTGAAGTTCGCGCCGCGATCTTTCTCGGCCGCGGCGGCGACTGCGCGGGCGCCGACTTTTCGTCGCTCTCCGTCTTGCGAGTTCCGATTCTCGCCGTCACGCTAGACCCGCAGGGAGATCCCGCGGGACCCGCCGCGCCGCCCGCGCCGGGAACGTGGGCCGAGTACGTGGTCCCCTCGATCGACGCGCCGGGATTGCGTGGACGTTTCTTCACGCATCTCGTCGAATGCGCCGGCGGCGTCGAGATTGCCGTCGGCCGGAACTTGCCGGTCTTGCGCGAGACCGTCGCCGCGAAGCTCACCCGAGATGCGGCTAACAACGCGCTCAAGGTGGCGCTCGCGAGCGCGGTCGTAGATCACATTCCGCTCGTCGGCTTGGTGCTCGGCGCGTTCGCGTCGGCCGGCGACATGGTTGCCATCACCGGTATTCAGGTGATGCTGATGCTCCACATCGAAGCCGCATATGGGCGCGATCCGGATCTTGGGCGCACGTGGCAGCTCTTGCCGATCATCGGCGGCGGCTTCGGTTGGCGAACGCTGGCACGCGAACTCGTCGGATTCGTCCCGGTCGCCGGCATCGCGATCAAGGGAGCGATCGCGTATGCGGGTACGATTGTGGTGGGTGAAGGCGTCACGTTTTTTTACGAGCACGGCGATTACATGACCAAGGGGCAGGCCTCGGCTCTCTACGAGCGGACCAAAGCCGACGCGATGCGCGTCGCACGCGACATCCTCGGTAAGTTTCGCAAGAAGCCCTTCTAGGGACAAATTGCTAAGATGAGCAGGCCATGAAGTCGACGAGTGACGTGATGCTTCGCGTTTCCAATCTCCAGGACGCAAAGCAGTACTACCATGGAGTGCTCGGCTTTCCGATCGTGACCGATACGGAGCGAGTAGTCGGATTTGATACTGGCAGCATCATCCTGTATTTCGAACGCGGCGAAGCGAATGGCTCGGTGTTCGAGTTTGAAGTCGACGACCTCGATGAGACGAAAAAAAACCTCCTCGCAAACGGCTGTGTGCTCGTCGAAGAGAATCCCTCTTTGCCGCGCTGCTATTTACAAGATCGTTTCGGGCTTCTGTTCAACATAACTCAGACCTACAGTGGCCGGTAATCGCGTACCGCGAAAACATCCGCCTCCGGGTCCTCAAAGAATCAGTCTCCGCCGGGTGACTTTGGTCGCATCTCGCGACCAGTCGGGTCGAGTTCCAATACCGACTCATGGAGGTCCCCGATTCGATTTTTCGTTGGGTGCCCGTGCTCGTCGGTCTCAAACAGACCCCACGAAACATCCACGCCAATATCTAGGTCATTTGGCGGTCCTTCGAGCAGGTACGCAATTGCAAAAAGCAACTCCGCCTGGACACAGCGGGCAATCTCTGTGAGGTCGTCGGGTGATGCACCGACGGCCTTGCATCGCGCAAGTGCGGCGCCCAACCCGGAATATGGGGCGTCGGGTTGGGCCTGGGCAGACCTAATCGCAGTGTCGATCCACGCAGTATCGCCTTCCGGCACAACGTCGGACCACGCCTGTTTGAGAAACAGGAAGCGTGCGAGCTGGGGGATACCTTCCCTGACCTGCGAGTACGCCCAGTCTTCCGGCGACGGCGCACCAAGTCGTCGAAAGACGGCGACAAGTTGCTCTTCAGTTAGTCGCGTTGGCACGACGAATCCCCCAATCAGGCGACCCGACCCGCAAAGTCGTCAGGCGCTGCGTGCCTCAACCGCCCAACCGCGGTGAGGCTTGCGCTGCTGTCGTTTAGCTTGTCCACCGCCTTTGCGCAGCGTTTCGACTTCGGGTTGTCGTCGCTCCTCGGGGTCAGGCAAGCCGCTGCGAAAGCCACGGGATACTACATAAGGGCCTCCAAACGTCCGGTTGCGGGCCTCCTTAGGCTCGTAGAGGGCTGGAAAGTGCAATTGCAAGAAATCCCCAGATTCCGCGGTAGCCTTATGGTTCAGTCAGGCGCGAGAGAGCGACGGGATTAAGTAAAATCTTAAATCCCGTCGCGATGTGCTGAAGTTCCTTTGTCGCCTCGGGTTTTTTCCGCGCCAGTCGATTGCGCTAGCCCAAATAAACAAGGACATTGAGACGATTTCTCAGTAAAGGCGATCGCTCAAACGAGCGCCTTCACTGCCGAAACTCCCTCTTTACAGTAATCGGCAAGGGCGACGGGCATTTCGTCGCTACCTGGCCGCAGGCTGGCTTGGAGGTCTCGACAACATCATTTGCCTATCCAAGTAAACGCTGACGGGGCGTACCCGTTGAACTGAATCAAATCGTTCGGGGAGGCAAGTGTTAGGCAAACCACCTGCTGTGGTAGGAGCGCTCGGGGGTGCTCCCTGTTACCGTATATGTCGTGCCGGGATCTGGCCCCGAAGCTGGAAGGTCCGCCATGAAGAAAGTCTCCTCTCTGGTTTCGTCAAATTGCTTGGTGATAATTGCCGAGCGTCGCAGTCTTTACGATGAGCGCGGCGCTCGCCGAGTTCATCGTACGGGAGAGGACGTTTCCGGGCTAGTAGGAATGTGGGGCGCTTTCTGTTGCAGGCTTTCCGTTTTTGTTTGCCAGCCGACGCCCGTTGATAGCTGCAAGTCCAACGATGAGGACGGCCGTGTTTTCTGCAGTTCGGCGTTTAAGGACAGCCGGAAGAACGTCGCAGGCTACGATGCGGCTATTATCAGCAATCGTCGGGGAGGCCGATTTAGCCTCCACCTACGCGTCCAAAACGCGTCGTGGTCAGAAAAAAGTCTTCACTCAGGGCGCGAGTGCTGGGTAGTAAGCGACTCCAAATGGCTCGTCTAGGCCGATGGTAACTTTTCGCTTCAGTGGCCTGAGCGACCCACGTGTAAACTCGACGATCGTACTATTGCCTATATTGCTAACGTAGGTCAGGCCTTTTTTGTCCACAGCAACGGCTCCGGGGTGATCCACGCCTTCCGTAATCGCCTGGAATGGGTCGCTTTGACCTGGCAGGTATTCCTCGATATTGTCTTGGTACACATTTGCTACGTAGAGGATCCCGTTTGAGTCGACGGTGAGGCCCAGCGGTGAGGTAATACCACTGGTGATTGTTCTGGAAGGCGAGTCGCCTCCAGGCGCATACACTTGCACATTTGGGGACGGGGCACCCGATCCGTTCCCAACATACAAGTTACCCGAAGGATCGATCGCGACCCCTACTGGAGATTGGAGGCCCGTGGTGATCACGGTGTGCGGCTTCTTTGCCCCTTTAAGGTACTCGGTTACGTTGGGACCGCCGGCGTTGGTAACCCATAAATTCCCTTTGGCATCGATCGCGCAGTACTCCGGTTCACTCATGCCATCGGTAATGATCTTCGACGGCGTTGTAGTACCGATCGGATACTCCGAGACCCAGCCGTTACCAGCCGAACTATTAACCACGTACAGCGTGCCCTGGCTATCAATGCAATCACCAACTGGGTCGTCGAGGCCCTGTGAAATCGTCGCTATCGGCGCGGGGTGCCTGGCTTTTGCCGGATAAACCGTCAACTTGAAAGTGCCACCATCGGTCGCAAAGAGCAACGGGGCCGTGGCTTTGTATCCGAGGCTCCGCGCGCCCGGCTTGAGCGCCGAGCGGCGGCGCACAGCGTGCGCTGCGAACGCGGCGAAGGTTTGCGGCATCGCGCCCGGCGCGCCGATCGGCGGCTGTGACCCGCCGCACCCGGCCAGCATCGCCATAGCGGCGCAGACGCTGAGCGCGTTGCGGCGTAGTGCGAAAGGAATCATGCGGTGCCTCCTTCAGCCCTCGACTCCCTGGGGTCTTCGGGACAGCACGGGCCCGTCCCACCGAGGCAACCAAAGCGCCATACAAATGCCACCTCAGCCCATTGGGCCGTGACGGCGATCGCGGCGCTCGCTTGCAACCCTCGCGATGCGCCCTGCCGTAGCATCCCGCGGTCTCGTACGACCTCGGGCGATATCGCCCCAGCGCCGCTCCGACATCCCGATCTCGTGAGCGATCGCAACCTGCGGGAACTGCGCGAGATAGGCGATATCCTCCGCGAGATCGTCGCGCACGTACTCGACCGGCAGCTCCGGTTTCAGCGCGGCGCCCTCGTCCTCGTCAAGCCGATTCGACCTCTTTGCCGATCCGCGCGAGCTTGCGCGACCGCACGCCCAGCCGATAGAGCAAGCCGATCGTATCTGGTCCCGCAGGCTTGCCATGCCGATCGGCGGCTTTGGCTTCGGGGTGGTTTTGGTAGCGGTCGATGTAATCGGCCAATCGCGTCACGCCGATCGTGCCGGCCATCGCCGTGCGATGCCAGTCCAAACGTATGGAATTGCCGCTATTCGCCGCCATCGCCCTCGCCTCAGGTACTCACATGAGCTCGGAAAAGATTGCGGCTGACATAAAGGCGCTCAAGAAGGCCTGCCGTGCGCTGGTGAACATCACCAACCAATATGTGGCGCACCGCAATCGGACGGACGAATACCCGGAACTGCCCGAGCAGCAGATCGAGGAGAACGTGAACTTGGTTTATGCGCTTTACCCGCAAGTACGGCAGACTCTTCGACGCGTTCGGGGTGGGACCGAACGGAATCGATGCCGACGGGATGCGCGACCTCTTCTCGTTTGCATGGGTGCCAGCCGTGACGCATGCCGTAAGCAGCGGATGAAGACGTAGGCCAACCGGACGTTTGAAGGGCCTTATGTAATATCCCGCTGCGAAAGCCACGGGATACTACGTAAGGGCTCGGGCAGTTCCGGTTTTGGTACATCGACGTTGACCAAGCGTCTTCTCTCGCAGGCTACGCTAGCGGGGCGAGTAACGGCGGGCGGAAATGTGGACGTTTGCAAGGGGACTCGGCAAGGCTAACCGCCACGGCCCAGACAGGCTTAGTGTTAACGGTTTTAATAGCCTCGCCGCCAGTGGGACAGTTCCAAAACTGAGCGGGCTTGAGTCTGAACTAGTCGGCTGAATACCGTGACAAGTGTTCGGTTGTAAGAGCCGGGCTGAACCGGTAAGGAGGAGCGCTGCCTCACCAACGAAATCCGAGGCTCTGTCCAGGACCTCTACGTGATTTCCCTCGTTCACGAGCAAGAAGTAAGCGACCTTGGTGCCATTCCGGTCTTTCAGCCCCGACAAATCGGTACGGGTTAGCCGAGCTATCTTTCAATCGTTATATGCACAACGTTCGATTTGTCAGCTGGCGATATGGAAAATTCAGATCCAGTGCTCTTTCCGTTGTCGATTACCTCGAAAGCTCCGAAACTCGGAAGCGCTGTAATCGTGTAGTCCCCCGGCTCACCGAGATCATAGCCCCAGTACTCGATGGGTGCCCATTCTGAAAGCGATTTATTGCCCGCTTCGGGATTGACAAACTTCGAAACAAGCGTCTTCCCTGGCGGGAACTGGGCGATATCTCCATAGCTCACGTTGTAACCAACTCGGGTTCCTTTCGAAGTCAAGGTTCGCCCTTGACTATTGGCGACAATGAGCTTGAAATTTGCGAACTCGGGCAGCCACATGGCGCCGTAGGGCCGCGCCGTAATATTGGTTACAGTTAGTCGCAACTTTATCGGCTCACCAATCCGATAAAGCGTTTTGTCAGATTGGAGCCGAGTTCTAAAAATACCGGCTCGCAGAGGAAATTCATCGGCGGAATTTACAATCGGAAGTGCGGTTAGAAGAAGCGCTAGGGACGCGCAAACGAGAAGACTACGGAGAAAATACGGATGCACGCTTAATCTCCTTGAGCAATGTTTCTGGAAAATGCTTCACATGCGTTCGCCCGCGCAATAGGTTTGGGTTCCCCGGCGGTTTAGGATTCGTCGCATAGCAAGTAAAGGACCCTTGAGATGGATACTGGGCTGGCCAAGAAATCGGCCATGAACTCAGCCGGGTCGTCCCCTGGTTAACGTACGGAACAGCGTACGGAGGGGGGGTACCGGTAACCCAACCCGTTCCACTAAATATCGCGGTGCCGCCCCAGCTCCAGGTATTCTGTGCAAACGTCACCCATATTCCGTTGTTTTGCGTTGAGTCCGGACGAAAAAGGAAGCTGTCCTGATACTGATAAATCACCGTGACGCCGTTCACCCCGGGGTAATTAATAGGAGCTAGGAGCCTGTAGGGCTTTGCGGGCTGGAATCTGCTACAATTGATCCATGAGCGATCACTTTCGACCTCTCGATCAGGAAACGTTGTTCTTGTTTCCGCCAAGCGTTCAGGAGTGGTCGCCTGCCGATCACTTGGCGCGCTTTATCGGGGAGATTGTCGCGAAGCTCGACTTGGGTCCTCTGCGTGCAAAATACGCGGGGCGAGGAAGCGAGGCATATCAGCCCGAGATGATGGTCGCGTTGCTGTTTTACGGCTATGCGACCGGCATATTTTCCTCGCGGAAACTTGAGCGGGCAACCTTCGATTCGGTCGCCTTTCGTTATATTGCGGCCAATCAGCATCCTGAGCACGACACGATCGCCACGTTTCGGCGCCGCTTTTTGCCCGAGGTCAAAGCCTGCTTCAGGCAGATTCTGCTGATCGCGGCGGAAAGCGGAATGATAAAGGTCGGGCGTGTCAGCATTGACGGAACGAAGGTCAAGGCCAACGCTTCCAAGCACCACGCGCTGAGCTACACGCACGCGACCAAGCTGGAGCGTCGCATCAAGAACGAGATCGAGCGCCTGATGCGGATGGCCGAGAAAGCCGATGTCCAGGATTTGCCCGATGGCATGGATGTGCCGGCGGAGCTTGCACGTCGCGAAACGCGCTTGCAGGCGATTACCGATGCCAAAGAGCGCATCCGGGCCCGCGAGCAAGGGCGCATTGCGACTGAGCAAGCAGCTCACGATCAGAAGATGGCCGGGCGAGCTGCCAAAGAACTCGCCACCGGCAAGAAACACTCTGGGCGCAAGCCCAAACGGCCTTCGCGTGCTATGAACAAAGCCGCTCAAATCAATCTCACCGATGATGAGTCGCGGATCATGCCAACAGGCGATGGCTTCGTTCAAGCTTATAATGCTCAGGGAGCTGTCGATTGCGGTTCGCTGCTCTTGGTCGATCTCGATGTGAGCCAATGCCCGACGGACCGAACGCTGCTTGAAAGCGCGATCGCCCGATTGAAGACGCTGCCAAAAGAACTCGGGAACGTAACCGAAGTGCTCGCCGATGCGGGCTATTTTAGCGCCAGCAACATTGAAGCGTGCGAACGGCAAAACCTTACGCCATACATCAGCGCCGGCCGAGAGCGCCATGCCGGCGGCCTCGGGCGCTTTCGCCAACCACCTCCGCTGCCCGAAGACGCCAGCGCGAATGAGCGACTGCGACACCGGATGAGGACCAAAGAAGGACGAGAAATCTACGGGCAACGCAAATCGACGATCGAGCCAAGGTTCGGCAACATCAAGAGAGTTCACGGGTTCCGCCAGTCTTCGCTGCGCGGCTTTGAAAAGGTATCTGGCGAATGGCAGATCATGGGTTCGGCGTACAATCTGAAACGAATGCATACGCTCATCATGAAGGCGGTGAAGGCAGGATGAGGATGAACACCATCGCGCCCCGCAACAGGGGCGCGTTTCTTGCGGATGAGGGCCCGCACGACGATTGCACACACGATTTCTCGATTCCGTCCTCTCGCTGCCCATCAAGACCTACAGGCTCCTAGAGTCTTTCCAACAAGGATTCGTCATCGAGCCTTTGCAGGTCGGGTGGTACGCGTTTACGTACGGGCTCGGCGAGGCGCGCCGCAATGGCACTCCGGCGCGATGCCGGAAACCCGTCACGGCGCTCGAGAAAGCGCGCGACCAAAGCCCGTTCCGCGCCCAAAAGATAGGCCGTCGGCGCATAGACCGGCTCTCCGGCTAGACCGCCGGCTGCCGTGGTGGATTCTAAACCCGACTCGAGATCAAAGCCTTCGTGCCGAATTCGGACGTCGAAATAATAGAGCGCGAGGACGAGACCGACGAACGGGATGATAAGCGTGCGGGTTGCAGCGTCGAGCGCCACGTAGAGGGCCGCCCAGCGCGCGAGACCTAGAACGGCGAGGACGTCCAGAATGGCGGAACAGCCAAATACCAGCGCGCCGAGAGCCGTCGCACAGATTACCGAGCGGCCGAACTCCGCTCGAGTAAAGATTCGAGCAAAGCTTACGCGCAGCGCGGCGACGGCGCCGAGAGACTCGATCGTGCCGGCGTAGAAACCGAAGACGCAGGGCATCGCCAGCAGTGCGGGCGTCAGCGTCGTCGCCAACAAGGCGAGAAGCACCGCAATGGGCGCCACGAGCGGCAGGGACGAAGGTGCGAGCAGGACTACGACTGCGACCAAGATCGTCACTACCGCGAGCACCGCTACGTCGATCGCGATCAGGGCGAGCAGCGTAAGGCCCAGTACCTCCGCGATGCTCGGCCAGCGACGCAAAGTCGCTCGCCAGCAGGCCGCGAATTCGAACGGGGTCCCCCGATAGATGGCAGCGACCCCCTCGGCAATTGCAGCGAGACAGAAGGCCCACGCCAGATACTCAAGGAGGGTCAAAACTATGGAGAGCGCCAGAACGGCCGGCGAGCCGAATGCCGGCGGAAGGTGGCGCGCGTCGGCAAGCTCGGGATGCTCGAAGAGGCGAATCATGGCGTCGAGTTGCGGCTGCTCGAGTCGCGTAACGGGAAATTGCGCTAGAGCGAGCGGAACGGCGGTCACAGCAACGATGCCGAAGAGCGCCAGAACGTTCTGTCGATAGAGCGAGGCCGCGCGCTCGAAGATTTCCGCGAGACCGCGCGCTCGAAGCTCCATCGCGCGCGGTTTGCGGCAAGGCGAACGGAAAACCTTCGGGGAAGGCGCCACCATGCTGATCGGCACGCTCGCGGCGGTCCGCCGCTATCCGATCAAGAGCTTGCGTGGCGTGGCCCTCGACTCCGCCCGAGTGGAACCTGCCGGAATTCCCGGCGATCGCTCGGGCGCACTCTTTGCGCAACAGGGCCCGCGCGAGGGAAAGCCCTACCGCGGTAAGGAGCACGACCGCCTGCATCTCCTTCGCGACGGGGCCGCCGCGCAAGCCTCGGCCAAAGAACGTGGCGTTACGGTGGAGCTTCGCCGCGGAGAGCACTTCTTCGATTCTGCCCCAATCTCGATACTCGTCGACGACTGGCTGCGAGAGCTCGACGCACACGTCGGTTATGCAGTCGAGTGGGAGCGCTTCCGTCCAAACTTCTTCGTGCGTACCGACCACGGCAACGCCAACCCCGCGCCTCTTGAGCAAACGCTCGTCGACGCACCGCTTCAAGTTGGGACCGCACGGTTGCGCGTTCGCTCGCCCATCGAGCGCTGCGTCACCGTAAACTATCATCCCCGCGGTGAGGCTGCCGACCCGCGGATTCTGCAATTTTTAGCTACGCAGCGCAACGCGTGGATGGGAATCTACTGTGACGTCCTGGAGCCCGGCATCGTGCGTGCCGGAGATACTTTGATTTGCCTGTAATAACCGCACCAAGAGAAGAGGCGCCGTAACAACGGCGCCTCGGTCCCCCACACCCGGTTCGAAGATC
>DATGGV010000032.1:0-174914 GCA_035308305.1 Candidatus Cybelea sp.
TTCTACTCGCCGCTGCAGAACAAGCTTGAAATTATGTCGATGGACCGCCGCTACGAGACCAACGTTGATTCGCTGGGCCGCATTCCGGCAGCCGCTCAGGAAGGCATGGACGTGAGCCCTTCGTACGTCGTTGTCGGCAATCAGCCGGTCTCGCTTCGCGAGTCGATGCTCGCCGAAGCGCTGCGCATGGGCGACGACGTAGTGCGGGTCAGCAAGGAAATCTGCGGTCCCAAGGGCCTCTTCGGCGCATTTTGCATCGAGACGATCATCACGCCGGACATTCAGTTCTACGTCATGGAGATCTCGGCGCGCATCGTCGCCGGGACGAATCTTTTCATCGACGGCTCGCCGTACTCGTATCTGAACTACTCCGAGCCGATGTCCACCGGGCGCCGCATCGCACGCGAGATCAAGAACGCCTTACTGACCAACAATCTTGGTTTGGTGCTGGATGATTCGAGCTTGGTCTAAAGGGCTGAGCGCGGCGATTCTGTGCGGGGCCATCGCGCTCCCCATGAAGGCCGGTGCGGCGCTCGAAGCCGATCCGGCGGTGCTCTACGCGAAGATGAAGGACGCCTACGCGAAGGATGCCGCGGCAAATTACAGCTTTCGCCCGCAGGAGATCTATCTCGCGACGATCTTTGACGCCGGCCGCGCGTACTCGCTTCAGTATCCAACGGATCCGAACTACGGCGTGCTCGCCACGTTGACCGTGCAGATCGGAAGCGGGCTGCACTATAATCCGCTGACCAACCACGACGGCGCCGTTTGGTGGGTGCGTGAGGCGGCCGATTGGGCGATGAAAAACTCGCAAGATTTCACGACCGTCTCGCAGGCGCAGGGCCTAATGGCCCGCGTGAACTCCGAAGATCAGCCCGAAGCGCTCGCCCGATTTGCCGATGAAGACGCGACGGCCAACATCAAGGCGTATCCCGGCGATATCGACGCGTTGCTGATCCGCGTCGAGGCGGACTGGCGCGCCTGGCTGCTGACGCACGATCCGGCATGGCGAAGCCTGGCTCTCGAGCGGGCCGCCGCTCCGAGCTTTCCGGTTGCGCATCTGCCGACGACTTGGGGAAACGAACTCGTCGCTGCGGCGCAACGCGCATCGCCGGGCACTGACGGCTACACCACCGGCGATCTCGCGAACGCGCAGACGTTTCTAGCGCGTTTGAAGGCCGTCGATCCGATTCGTGTCATCGTAACCGTGACCGCGATTCCGCACGACGCGTACCTCACGACGCTCGCGCCGGCCGACGAGTACTTCGGGCCGAGAGGCATGTCGATTCTCGAGATCGAGAACCGGCTCAAGCGGATCAACTACATGTTGAGCTACAACTATGGAAATCGCGAGAGCGACGAGGCGTTTGGCGTCGCGAAGGCGATCGTCGCCATGCAGGAAGTCTATCCGCGCGATCGCGACTTGCCGATGCTGCTCTACTGGTGCTACACGACGCTGCAGCGCATGAGCGACGATCAATCCAGACGCGCGGCCGGCCAGATCAAGGCGATCCTGACCGTCGAGTACCAAGACAGCTCGCAGGCTCGGCAACTGCTCGGCACCTAACCGGGAAGCTGCGACGTGGATCCGGTTCTCGCCGACCGCCTGCAGTTCGCCTTCACGGTCATGTTCCATTACCTCTTCCCGATCGGAACGATGGGGCTGGCGCCGTTCGTGGCGGCTTACACTTGGAAGGCCGCCCACCGGCGGGATGAAGAGTCCGCGCGCATCGCCGCCTTCTGGACCAAAATATTTGCGATCAACTTTGCCGCCGGCGTCGTCAGCGGCATTCCGATGGAGTTTCAGTTCGGAACGAACTGGGCGGCCTTTTCGCGCACGACCGGTTCGGTGGTTGGCCAACCGCTCGCGATGGAGGGCATCTTCGCCTTCTTTCTCGAGTCGGTCTTTCTCGGCGCGCTGCTCTATCGGCGGCGAGGCGTGCCTTCGGTCTTCGTCGCCTGGGCGGGCGTAATGGTCTGCGCGGGCGCCTGGCTCTCGGGATTCTTCATCGTGGCCACCAACGCGTGGATGCAGCACCCGGTCGGCTATCGCATCGCCGCCGACGGCACGATTCTCTTGGAGAGTATCTGGCTCGTGCTTTTTTCGCCGTTCGCGTACTGGCAGTTCGCGCACGTGCTCTGCGGAGCGCTGCTTGCCGGAGGGTTCATCGTGGCCGGCGTCGGCGCGTATTATCTTCTTTCACGCCGGGACGAATCGATTGGGCGCCGGCTCGTGCGCGCTGGAACGATTGTCGCCTTTGCGTTTGCGTTGATCGCGGTCTTTCCGACCGGCGATCGCCAAGGGCGCGACGTAACGCGGTATCAGCCGGTTAAGCTCGCCGCCGAGGAGGGCCTCTTCACGACCGAGCGCGAGGCGCCGCTTGCAATCATCGGAATGCCCGACGTCGCGCGCATGCGCTTGATCGATCCGATCTACGTCCCCGATTTCCTGAGCTTTCTCAGCTACGGAAACTACAAAGCCAACGTCAACGGGCTCGACGCGTACGCGCGCGACCTGTGGCCGCCCGTCGAGGTTACCTACTACGCGTATCACATCATGGTCGGCCTGGGCACGGTCTTCGCTGCGACCGCGACCATCGCCGTCGTCCTGCTGGCCTTCGGACGGCTTTGGAGCGCTCGCTGGCTGCTTTGGATCCTGATGCTGATCATCCCCTTTCCGTTCATCGCCAACGAAGCCGGCTGGGTCGCTTCCGAGGTCGGGCGCCAGCCGTGGATCGTTTACGGTGTGATGAAGACGGCGGCGGGGGGCTCGCCGACCGTTTCGAGCGGCGAGACGATCTTCACGCTGATCGGGTTTGCCGGAATGTATTTTTTGCTCGGCGTCCTCTTTCTGTATCTCGTCTTGCGCGAGATTGGGAAAGGCCCGTCGGGAAGCGAGGCGGGATGAGCGTCGCCGGCTTTATTGCCATCGCCTTCATGCTGACGATGTACGTGCTGCTCGACGGCTTCGATCTCGGCGTTGCGGCGGTCGCGCCGCTGGTGGCACGCTCGGATCGCGAGCGCGCCGCGACGATGGCCGCCATCGGACCGTTTTGGAACGGCAACGAGGTTTGGCTGATCGCCGGTGCCGCGGCGCTCTTCGCGCTCTTTCCGGCGGCCTACGCCTCGTCGTTTTCGGGCTTCTATCTGCCCTTCATCGTCGTGCTGTGGCTGCTGATGTTTCGCGGCATCGCGCTAGAGTTGCGCGAGCATTTCCCCTCGGAGATTTGGCATCAGTTTTGGGACGCCGCATTTTCGGCCTCGAGCGCGCTCTTGATCTTCGTCTTCGGCATCGCGCTGGGGAATCTGCTGCGCGGCGTGCCGCTCGACGCGTCGGGGTACTTTCGCGGCACGTTTGCGTTCTTGCTCAATCCCTACGCGCTGCTCGTGGGCCTGTTTGCGCTCGCAACGCTTGGCGTGCACGGCGCCGCGTTTGCGGCGATGCGCATCGAGGGCGAGCCCGCAGCGCGAGCGATTCGCGTCGTCGCCGGCGGCTCGTGGCTCGTCTTGATCCTCTACCTCGCCGTCACGGCGCTGACCGTGTCGATGAGTGCGCCGCTGAGAGCCTCGTGGCTTTTTGTGATGCCCGTGCTTTCGCTGACGGCGCTGGCTGCGATGTGGCGCAGCGCGCGGCTGGGGCGCGCCCGCGACGCCTTCCTGAAGTCGTCGGGCTTCATCGTGACGCTGCTCGCCGCGTCGGCCGGCACGATCTTCCCGTACCTCCTGCCGGCCTATCCCGCGCGCAATGCCGGCATTTCGATCTTTGCGGCTGCCCCTTCGGAGACCGCGCTTGCCTGCGCGCTGAGCGTTACGCTGATCGGAGTCGCCGGCATCGCCGTCTACACCCCGCTCGTCTGGCGGCGCATGGCCGGAAAGATTCGCGTCGAATGACGCGCCGGTGAGCCAGGAGTTAGTTGAGCGGGCGCTTGCAGCGTACGACCCTGCTCGCCTCACGCTCTGCTCGATCGGAAGCCACTCCGCGCTCGAGGTGGCGTACGGCGCGCGCGCGCAAGCCCTGCGCAATCTTGTCGTTACCGCCAAAGGCCGGGAGCAGACCTACCTGCGGCACTTCGCGCGCCGCGAGCAGCCCGTCGGCCGCGGCTGCGTCGACGCCGTGCTCGAGCTGCAGGCGTTTTCTGATATCCTCGACGATGACGTGCAGCAACGCCTCCTTCGTGAGAACGTGATCTTCGTTCCCAATCGCTCCTTCGAAGTCTACCTCCACCAAAAGTACGAGTACGAGGAGATCGAGCGGCGCATGCTGGTGCCGTTCTTCGGCAACCGCGCGCTGCTCAAAGCCGAAGAACGCGCCCTTTCCGGGATAGACCAATATGCTCTGATGCGAGCGGCCGGCATTCGACATCCAAAACGATATGCATCGCCTGGCGAGATCGACGGCCTCGTGATGGTGAAGGCGCCGCACGCGCGCGTCTCGTTTGAACGCGCCTTCTTTCTCGCGTCGTCGCCGGAGGAGTATCGCGCCATGGCCGACCAGCTGATGGATACGGGGATTTTGAGCGCCGCGGGGCTCGCGTCGGCGAGAATCGAGGAATACGCGCTCGGTCCTTCGGTGAACTTCAACTTTTTCTACTCGCCGCTCTTGGAGGAACTCGAGTTGAGCGGCACCGATACGCGGCGCCAGACGAACTTGGAGGGCTTTCGCAACGTGCCGCCGGCGGCGCTCGAGGCGGTGCGCGGAATCACCATGCGCTTGGAAGAGGCGGGCCACATCGCGGCGACGGTCGTGGAGTCGATGCTGGAGCCCGCCTTCGATATGGGGGAGCGCTTCGTCCGCGTCGCGCGCGAGGCGCAGCCGCCCGGAGTCATCGGACCGTTCGCGCTGCAGTGCATCGTGGCGGCCGGCCCTCCCAAAGAGCTCGTCTGCTACGACGTGTCGCTGCGCATTCCAGGCTCGCCCGGGACGCGATTCACCCCTTATTCGGCCTATCGCTGGGGCCGCGACGTCTCGGTGGGCGAACGGATTGCGATGGAAGTCGTAATGGCCCGCGACACCAAACGACTCCAGGATGTGTTGACCTGAATTCATTTGATTCGCTTTTTCTGGAGGTAGTACATGACCGTTGATAACGTTCAGGAGCGTGCCGGCGTGGTGACGTTCAAAGGACAGCCCATGACGTTGCTGGGCCCGGCGTTGCGACGCGGCGATCCGGCGCCCATTTTTGCACTGACCTCCGGCGATCTCTCGACCGTCACGCCCGAGATACTTCTCGATGAAGGTAAGCGCGCCGCGTTATTGATCGTCGTGCCTTCGCTCGACACCAGCGTCTGCTCGCTGGAATCCAAGAAGTTCAATGGGCGCTTGGGCGAGCTTCCCGAAGGTGTGAAGGCCGCGGTGGTCAGCATGGATTTGCCGTTTGCGCAGGCGCGCTGGTGCGCCGCCGAAGGCGACGTCAAGCTCGACATGCTCTCCGATTATCGGAATCGCAGCTTCGGCACGAACTATGGGCTGCTGATCTCCGAGCTCGGCCTCTTGGCGCGTGCCATCGTCGTGATCGGTAAAGATCGCACGATTTCGTATGTCGAGATCGTTCCGGAAGTTGCTAGCGAGCCCGATTATGATGCTGCCCTTCACGCCGCTGCCGCCGCCGCTGCTGCTGCCTAGAGGAGGGCGATGCCGCCCACGGTTCTGATCCTGGATTTCGGCGCGCAATACAGCCAGTTGATTGCGCGCCGGACACGGGAGCTGGGCGTCTACTGCGAGATCGTGCCCTACGACGCTCCTTGGAGCGCCCTATCGTTGCGCCGGCCCGCGGCGCTGATTCTCTCCGGCGGGCCCGAGAGCACGCTGACGGAGGGTGCACCGAAGATGGATCCCGAGATCGTGGAGGCCGGCGTCCCGATTCTTGGCATCTGTTACGGCATGCAACTCTTGGCGCGCGACATCGGCGCGGAGCTGGTGCAGCTCGATCACGCCGAGTACGGTCCGGCCACGCTCGTGGTCGCGGATCGTGAGACGCCGCTCTTCGACCGCGTCCCGGAAGAATCGCGCGTGTGGATGTCGCACGGCGATTCGGTGGTCGCGTTGCCGGACGGGTATCGCGCGTTGGCCTCGACGGCGCGCTGCAACGTCGCCGCGATCGGCAATCCGGAGAAGAATATCTACGGCGTGCAGTTTCATCCCGAAGTCGTGCACACCGAGCACGGACGGACCGTTCTCGACAACTTTCTACACGAGATCGCCGGCTTGGGCCGCGACTGGAAGATGGACTCCTTTCTCGATAGCTCGGTGCGCGACATCCGCGAGCAAGTCGGCGCCGATAGAGCAATCTGCGCGCTCTCCGGCGGGGTGGATTCAGCGGTCGCCGCGACGCTGGTCGCGCGTGCGATCTCAGAGCAGCTTACCTGCATTTTCGTGGATCACGGTCTGCTGAGAAAAAACGAGGCCGAACAAGTCGTTGCGGCGTTTCGAGACGTGCTCCACCTCAACGTGATCGCGGTCGACGCACGCGAGCGATTTCTGGAGAAGCTGGCCGGCGTCGAGGATCCCGAACGCAAGCGCCTCGCGATCGGTCACGAGTTCATCGCGGTATTCGAAGAGGAGGCCGCAAAGATTCCCGGCGTCAAGTACCTGGTGCAGGGAACTCTCTACCCCGACGTGATCGAGTCAAAAACGCCGCAAAGCAAGGCCGGCCAGAAGATCAAGTCGCACCATAACGTCGGCGGTCTGCCCGACGAGATGAACCTCGCGCTGATCGAACCGCTGCGCGCACTCTTCAAGGACGAAGTGCGCGTGCTCGGTACGGCGCTCGGATTGCCCGATGCGATCGTCCGCCGCCAGCCGTTTCCGGGTCCGGGATTGGCGGTGCGGATCATCGGCGACGTGACCGAGGAGCGTCTGGCGATCGTTCGCGAGGCCGACGCGATCGTTCGAGCAGAGATTGATGCTGCCGAACTCGAGCCGCACCCCTGGCAGTATTTTGCCGTGCTGACGCCGGTCAAGAGCGTTGGCGTCATGGGCGATGGGCGCACCTACGCGAATCTCGTGGCGATCAGGGCGATCACCAGCGAGGACGGCATGACGGCCGACTGGGCGCGCTTGCCGCACGCGCTCTTGGAGCGAATGTCGGCCCGGATCGTCAACGAAGTGCGGGGCGTCAATCGGGTGGCCTACGATATCACGACCAAACCGCCGGCCACCGTCGAGTGGGAGTAGCACGTGCGCGTTCTCGTCGTCGGTAACGGCGCGCGCGAAGATGCGCTCTCCTGGCGACTCGCGCAATCGCCCTCCTGTGAAGCGATCTTTGCCGCGCCTGGTAATGCGGGCACGGCGGCGCGCGGAGCAAACTGGGAGATTTCTGCAACCGACGGCAAGGGACTCGCGGATCGAGCCCTTCGAGAGGCCATCGATCTGGTGGTCCTCGGTCCGGAGACGGCCATTGCCGCCGGCGTGGGAGATCGGCTGCGCGAGGCCGGGCTTGCGGTCTTCGGTCCCAACCGTTCCGCGGGACGTTTGGAGTCGAGCAAGATCTTCGCGAAACGCTTCATGGAACGGCACGGCATTCCGACGGCCAAGGCCGTCGTCGTCCATTCGCTCGACGCCGCGCGCCACGCGCTGGCGCACTGGAGGGGCGGCGTGGTCGTTAAGGCCGATGGACTTGCCGCCGGAAAAGGCGTTATCGTAACCTCCGGCGCCGAAGCGGCCCGCGCCGTCGTAACCGACTGGTACGAGAGTAGCCGGATTCCCGGCGGAGGGCTCGACGTGCTGCTCGAGGAGCCGATCGCCGGCCGCGAAGTGAGCGTCTTTGCGATCTGCGACGGACGCGCGATCGTGCCGTTTGCCGCGGCCTGCGACTACAAACGTGCCGGTGACGGCGATACCGGACCGAACACCGGCGGCATGGGCGCCTACTCGCCGCCGGAGGATTTTCCCGACGATCTCGAAGCTGCAGTGCGCGAGCGCATCCTCGCGCCGCTGCTGCGGGGGCTGCTTGCGGAAGGCGAAGAGTACGTCGGCGTGCTGTACTGCGGGCTGATGTGGAATGCCGGCGGACCCCACGTCATCGAGTTCAACGCGCGTTTTGGAGATCCCGAAACGCAAGTGCTCGTGCCGCGCATCGGCGGAGATTTTGCAATGCTGCTGCAATCCGCCGCGCAGGGCGCGATGGATCTTTCGCTTGCGACGGTCTCACGCGAACGGTGCGTCGGCGTCGTTCTCGCAACGGGCGACTACCCGCGCAGCAACACGCCCCTGCGCGGCCTCAACTCAGACGTCTCGCTTCCGGCGGGCTGTCAGGCATTCTGGGGAGCCTCGACGCTAGTGGACGGATCCGTCAGCAGCGGCGGCGGCCGCGTACTCACCGTTACCGCGCTGGGCGAGAGCCTCGACGAAGCCCGCCTGCGAGCCTACGAAAGCGTTAAGGGGCTCGCCGGCCGCTTGGGAAGCGCCGCCTTGACCTATCGCACGGATATCGCCGGAGTTGCAACCTGGCGGTCGGAAAGGGGATAGTAGAAGACGTCATGGCTTTTGGCATTCAACCGCAAAACCAATTCGGGCAACCGCTCGCGCCGGCCGTTCCGACGCGGTCGCTGCTGGCGCAAGTCCTCGGGATCACCGCGCTCGGCTTATGCATAACGGCGCTTGCGGCGTGGCTCTTCCAAGACCTCGCGCCCGGCGTCGGCCTGGTTGCGATGATCGTCGGCTTCGTTCTTCTCATTTCCATCAATGCCGTCCGCCGCAACGAAGCGCTGTCGCTGCTGCTCTTTTATGCCTTCACGTTCTGCGAAGGCGTCGGCATCGCGCCCGTTATTGGCCAGTACGTCCGCGCCTTCGGGCCCGACGTCGTGGTCAACGCCGCCTTGACGACTGGCCTGGGCATGTTCGCGCTGGCCGCCATCGTCTACGCTACCGGGCTGGATTTGCGACGGTTCCAGGGCATTTTCATGATTGCGCTGCTCGGACTCGTGGTCTTCGGCGTCGTTTTGATCTTCGTGAAGTCTATCCATCCGGAGATATATGCGTGGCTGACGCTCGCCATTTTTTCGGGCTTAGTGCTGATCGATTTCGCGCGCCTGCGCGCCGGCGGCGACGGCTTGACGCCGGTCCTCATGGCGACCAGCATCTACCTGGATGCGATCAATATCTTCCTTGCCTTGCTTCAGATTTTCGGCGGGAGGCGCTCGTCGGACTAGCGGCCTGCTATAATGGCATGAGATGTGCGGGATAACGGGGGTCTTCGCACCCGGGCGCGATGCCGCGCGGCTCGCGTTTTTCGCGCTATATGCGCTGCAGCACCGCGGGCAAGAATCCGCGGGCATTGCCGCAGCCGACGGCGGCACGATCCGCTCGCACAAGGAGATGGGTCTGCTCGGCGCCATCTTCGACGAAGATATCTTAAGCGATCTCAGCGGCTACATCGCGATCGGCCACACCCGTTACTCCACGACCGGCTCCTCGATCGTCGTGAACGCGCAGCCGCTGCTCGAGCGCACGGAACTGGGCGACTTCGCTTTCGCGCATAACGGAAATCTTACCAATACCGACGAGCTTCGCGAAGCGCTCTCGCCGACGACGGTGTTGCAGGCCACCTCGGATTCCGAAGTGATGGCCAAGCTGATCGTCGAGTCCAAGGGCACGATGGTGCAACGGATCGAGGCGGTTATCGCGCGGGCTCGCGGCGCGTACTCCACGGTGCTCTGCACGCAGGACGAGCTCTACGCGTTTCGCGATCCTTGGGGCGTGCGGCCGCTTTGCCTGGGCAAGCTGAGCGATGGCGGCTACGTCGTCGCCTCGGAGTCCTGCGCGCTGGGTACCATCGGCGCACAGTACGTGCGCGAACTCGAGCGCGGCGAAATCGTGCGCATCAGTTCGCAAGGCCTGGAATCGCATCTGACCCCGGTTGAGGACGCGCAACCGGCGCTCTGCACGTTTGAATACATTTACTTTGCGCGTCCCGACTCGCAGCTCAACGGCCGCTCAGTCTACATGGCACGCTATGCGATGGGGCGTCAGTTGGCCAAGGAGCATCCCGTCGACGCCGACGTCGTCATGGCGGTCCCCGACTCCGCGGTCGCCGGCGGCATCGGCTATGCCGCCGAGAGCGGGCTGCCGTATATTGAAGGCCTCATCAAGAACCGCTACATCGGCCGTACGTTCATCAGTCCCGATCAGAATATGCGCGCGCGCGGCGTGCATCTCAAGTTCAATCCGCTCGTCGAAAATCTGCGCGACCAACGCGTAATTGTGGTGGACGACTCGATCGTGCGCGGCACGACCACGCCCCGGATCGTCGCGCTCCTGCGCGAGGCGGGTGCGCGAGAAGTGCATCTGCGCATTACCTCGCCGCCGATCAAACATCCCTGCTATCTCGGCGTCGACATGGCGACCTACCGGGAACTCATTGCCGCGAACTACACGGTGGAGGAGATCCGGGCCAAGACCGGGGCGGATTCCCTGGGCTATCTCAGTCTCGCCGGCTTGATCGCCTCGGTCGGAAGGGATCGCAGCGAAATGTGCCTTGGCTGTTTCGTCGGCGAATATCCTAACGTCCCCGCCGGCCATGCGGCCCTCGCCTCCCCGGCGTAGGAGCCATTCGGCAAGACCAAACGGTTCAAGGGCCGCGGCTCCCGGGTGCTACAGTCCAGATGAGTGACGCTGGGAAAGAGAATCGCCGCGCGGCGCCGTGCTTTAGGATGGTCCCAGAACGAGCTGGCTCGCCGCGCTGAGGTCAATCACCCCACGCTCTTCAAGATCGAGGCCGATCAGCGGCTCAATCCCTCAATCAGCATCGTCGTTCGCATCGCGCGCGCGCTTGGAACGACCGCCGAGACGCTCTACGGTTTGGAGTGCGAAGAAGCGCGCCTCTTCGTCGAGGCCAACAAGTCGGCGATGTTCGTGGACGTGCGTCCGCTCGGGCGAAAATCCGGCGAAGCCGCGCGCGCCCGCGCGCAGAGCTTTATCACCACGGCACTCGAGCGCGCGGGCGCTCGCGTGCGCGAGGCGCCGCCTAGCGACGCCGAGGCCGCAACGGAATCACCGTCGCCGGCTCAGGCCGCTCAGTTAGCGACGGGCGGCCTGGCGCTGGTGGAGGAGCTGCGCGCAATTCGGCGGCGGCTCGACGCGCTCGAAGGTTTTCGTCGGGCGCAAGAAGGACGCGTTCGAAAGCGCGCATCGCGATAACCAAAGGATCGGACCAGTCGTTGGTTTCCAGCATGCCGCGACCGTAGCACCGCAGAGTGCCAACTGGTAGGCATCGTGCGGGGAGCCCTAGGAGCCCGTCCTAGGTCGGAAATGTGCGGTCGCGGACCTCTTCAGCGTAGGTTTCGAGCGCCTGCGTCGCCAGTTGCCCGATCTCGGCGTAGCGTTTGGCAAAGCTCGGCGAGTGCGGATACATGCCGAGGATGTCGTGCAGCACGAGCACCTGCGAATCGCAGTGCGGGCCCGAACCGATGCCGATCGTCGGAATCGCCAGCATCTCGGTAATCTCGCGCGAAATCTCGTAGTCTACCACCTCGAGGACGATCGCGTACGCGCCGCCCGCTTCGACCGCGCGCGCATCGTCGATCAACCGGTCGCGGTGCGTGCGCATCTTGAATCCCGGGCCCAGCCCGGCCGTTTGCGGCGTCACGCCGATGTGGCCGACGACCGGAATGCCGGCGCCGGTGATCGCGCGGATGCGGTCGGCTTGATCGCGCCCGCCTTCGAGCTTCACCGAACACGCGCCGCCCTCTTTAACGAGCCGAATCGCCGAACGCAACGCGTCTTCGTTGCAGACTTGATAGGAACCGAACGGCATGTCGGCCATGATGTGCGCGCGCGTCGTCCCGCGCACGACGGCCTGGGTGTGATAAAGAATGCTTTCGAGCGTGACCGGCGTCGTTTCGTCGAAGCCCAAAACCACGTTGCCGACGCTGTCGCCGACCAAGATCACGTCGATTCCGGCGCGTTCGACGAACTGCCCGAACGGAGCGTCGTACGCCGTCGCAACCGGAAACGGCGCTTTCCCTTTGCGGCGTTTGATAGCGCCGGCCGTCAAGCGGCGAATCGCCGGATTCTTTTCCGGCTCGTACGGACGTGCGCTCTCGCTGTCGCCTTTCACACCTTGAGTTCGGCCGACCTCGCACCATTGCCGGAGACCGCTTCACGAAGGATGACCGGCTCACCGGAAAGCAGTTCGACGAGCGAGAGAAAGGCGCGCACCGGCGTTCCCGTCGGGCCCTTCGCCTGCCAGGGCGACTCGTTTTCGAGATAAGCCGTTCCTGCGATATCGAGATGCACCCACGGCGTCTTGTCCACGAACTCGCGCAGGAAGGCGGCGGCGGTCAGCGTTCCCGCGGGACGGCCGCCGGTGTTCTTCAAGTCGGCGATGTCGCTCTTCATCGCGTTGGTGTAATCTTCGTAGTAGGGCATTTGCCAATAGCGTTCGCCGGTCGGCTTGGCGGCCGCTAAGAACTGGGCGATGAATGCGTCGTCGTTGGTTATGGCGGCCGACGACGCGTGGCCCAGCGCGATCACGCAGGCGCCGGTAAGCGTAGCGGCATCGACGATCTTGGTCGCGCCGAGCTTTTTTGCGTAGCAGAGGCCGTCGGCCAAGATCAGGCGACCCTCGGCATCGGTGTTGATGACCTCGATCGTCTTGCCGTTCATCGCGGTAACGATATCACCCGGTTTGGTCGCTTTGCCTCCCGGCATGTTCTCCGTCGCGGGAACGATGGCGACGACATTAAGTTTGGGTTTCAGTTTCGCGATCGCGGACATCACCGCGATCACGCCGGCGCCGCCGGACATGTCGTATTTCATGTCCTCCATGCGCTCGGCGGGTTTGATCGAGATGCCGCCGGTATCGAACGTGATTCCCTTTCCGACGAGCGCGAGCAACTCTTTGCTCGACGGATCGCCGTTGTAGCGCATCACGATGAACTTCGGCGGCTGCGCGCTGCCTCGCGCGACCGAAAGAAACGATCCCATGCCTTCGCGGCTCGCGCGCGCTTCGTCGAGGACGTCGATCTCGAGCCCGTTTTGTTCGGCGACTTTTGCCGCCTCTTCGGCCAGGCGCGTCGGGGTCATCAGGTTGGCCGGCGTAATCGCAAGCCTTCGCGCCAAGTTTATCGCATTGCCGAGCGCGGTTCCCCGTGCGATCCCTCGCTCGAGGTCGGCCTCATTGAGGTCGCCGGCGACAACCGCAACCTCAGTCATCGCATTGCGACGGTCGGGCTTCTCCTGGTACAGCGTCGTCTCGAAGAATCCGGTGATCGCGCCCTCACTCACGAAAGAAGCGCACGCGGCCTCCTGGCCCTGCGCTTGCAACGGCAGCGCGATTGCGATCTGCTCGACGTTGCGGCGGCCCAGATAGCGCACCGCACTCCCTGCGTAGCGTGCGAGAAAGCTCGGTTCGAAGCGCGCGCGTTCGCCCAGTGAAACCGCGAGAACGCGCTGGTACGGCTCGCCCTTTGCATAGACGAGGACGTGCTCGCCGAGGCGCCCTTGAATTTCTTTGGCGGCGAGCGAGTCGGCGATTACGCCGCCGAGTTTGTCGTCGACCTCTTTGGCGCTGGCTTCGAGCGCGCTATCTGAGAAGAAGGGGACGACGAGCGCCCCGGTACGCACGTGACTGGGCGCGTCGTGAGTGAGACGAACTTGCATGGTGGACCTTTCCGATGGTGAACTACTGCCAGCCTATGGCAGAAAGCTGGGAGAATCCTCGTATAGAGCAGAAAACTGCTTCGGATAGCTACGCGCGAGCCGGCGTCGACGTTCGTGCGGGAAATGAGGCCGTCGCGCGTTACGCGGCGGTGCTGGGCCAATGGCGTCACGCCGACCAGCTCGAAGCCATCGGCGGCTTTGCGGGGCTCTTTCGCATGCCGGGCGACCCCAGCCGCGCACTCGTTGCCTCGACGGACGGAGTAGGCACGAAGGTCGTGCTGGCGGCCGAGCTCGGACGGTACGCGACGGTCGGCGCCGATCTGGTCAACCACTGCGTCAACGACATCCTCGTCTGCAACGCATCGCCACTCTTCTTTTTGGATTACCTCGCCGTGGGAAAGCTGGATCCCGCGGTCGCGGCCGACATTGTGAGCGGTTGCGCGCAGGCCTGTCGCGTTCACGAGTGCGCGCTGCTCGGCGGCGAAACCGCCGAAATGCCGGGCCTCTATCAACCGGCGCATTTCGATCTCGCGGGAACGATCGTGGGCATCGTCGAGATCGAAGCGCTCGAGCGGCTCGGCGGCGTCGAGCCGGGCGACGCGATTATTGGCCTGCCGGCGGTCGGCCTGCACACCAACGGCTATTCGCTCGCGCGCTCGCTGATCTCGCGCGACGAGTGGAACGCTCCGTTCGAAGGTGGAACGTTTGCCGATGCGCTGCTCGCCGAACATCCGTCGTACTATCGATCCGTGCGCGCGATCGAGTGCGTCGCGCGCGTTAAGGCGATGGCGCACATCACGGGCGGCGGCTTGCTGGAAAACCTCCCTCGCACGCTGCCGGAGAACGTCAAGGCGGTCTTCGAGCAACCCCGCTGGTCGGTGCCGCCGATCCTGCAAGAACTCGTCCGGCGCGGCGACCTTGGCGAGGAGCGATACCGCATCTTTAACATGGGTGTGGGCTTCACGCTCGTCGTGCCGGTGACCGACGCTGCGGCCGCGATTGCCGCGGTTCCCGGTGCGAAGGTCGTCGGTTGGATCGAATCGCGCATCGGCGAGGAGCCGCGCGTCATCGTTCATCCCTGACGTGCCGACGCTTTGCAACCTGATCGTCGATCTCTCCGCGGTACCCTTGGGCACCTCGGCCGTAGGGACCGAAGTTGCCGGCGATCGCACGCTGGCATGGATCGACGAAGCGTTTAGCGGCACGTGGAGCTCCGAGGCCGCGGCGGGCGTGAACGTCGTGGCCCGTCGCGCCGACGCACCGATCGGTTTTGCGACGCTCGACGCGCGCGCGCTAAAGTTTCGCTGGCTCAATGGACTGGCACGCGAGCGCGACGTCGGGCTCTTCGGTCCCTTTGGAGTTGTTAGAGAAGAGCGTAAGACGGGGCTCGGAGGCTTCATCTTGCGCCAAGCGCTGCAAGCGCTGCGCGAACGTGGCTACGCTCGGGCGTTGATTCCCGCGGTCAGCGGCGACGGGCTCATCCGATACTATGCCGATTCCGTAGGCGCGGTCGTTGCCGAAGAGTTCGATCGAGCGGCGCTGCTCGCGCCGCGGCCGCGTACGCTCGTGATGGCGTCGGGGAACGGAAGCAACTTTCAAGCCGTCGTCGATGCCTCGAGCGACGGCAGCCTCCCGATCGAGATCGTCGCGCTCGTGAGCAACGATGCAGAGGCGTATGCAATCGAACGCGCGCGCGCGGCCGGCGTTGCCGTGCACGTCGTGGCCTGGCATCGCAAGGAAGAGACGCGTGCGCAGTACGACGAGCGACTGCTCGAAGCCGTGCGTCTCCAGGCGCCGGATCTCGTGCTGCTGCTCGGCTGGATGCATCTGCTCTCGGATGTCTTCGTGGCGTCGTTTCCGGAAATGCTCAACCTTCATCCGGCGTTTCTGCCGCTCGATTCGAATTGCGATGACGTCGGACTCCCTGACGGAACGCGGATGCCGGCGTTTCGGGGCCCACGCGCCGTCCAGGACGCGCTCGCCGGCGGTAGCCGGTGGGCCGGCGCAACGGTCCATCGCGTTACGCCCGCAACGGATCGAGGACCGGTGCTCGCGCGAAAACCGCTTCGCGTCGAGCCGAGCGAAAGTGAGGCGCACCTAATGGAGCGCATCCACGCGGTGGAGCGTGACTTAGTAAAAGCCGCAATCTCGCGCTGGCTTTTTGAACGCCCCGTGTAGGGCCGACGCCTCGAAAGAACGGACTTCCCCTTTCAATTATCGGTGACTTCGGTTATTATTCCTTAGGATTTGGTAGCTCAAGTCATCTTTTAGCTTGCAGGAGGTTCCTCTTTCGTGAACTGGGAGCTGGTTTTCATTGGATTGGTCGTGGGGACGATCGTCGGCCTGACCGGCGTCGGCGGCGCGGCAATTATGACGCCGCTGCTCGTGTTGGCATTAAAAGTGAACCCGTTGGTCGCGGTCGGCAGCGACTTGCTCTACAGCGTTCCTACGAAACTCTACGGCGCGTATCTCCACAACCGCCAAGGCACGGTTAACTGGCAGATCACGATAGCGCTGCTGGCCGGCGGTATACCCGCGGCTCTGGTTGGGGTCGGCCTGCTGTACTATCTGCGAACTCATTTCGACGTGAAGCTCATTACGCTATGGACGCGGCACACAATCGGCGTGGCGCTCTTCTTGGCCGCGGCCATCATGATTGCGCGGCCGCTGTTCAAGCGCGCCGGCAGTGCGGTGTCGGGTGAGTTCGCCTGGAGCGGCTCGCAGCGGCTGCGCGTCGCCGCGATCGGCGCGGTCGTCGGCCTGATCGTTACGATTACCTCGATCGGCAGCGGCTCGATCACGCTGCCGCTGCTGACGCTGGCGCTGCCGACGGTCGGCCTGTCCGAGTTGATCGGTTCCGACATTGCCTACGCCGCCTTCCTGATTCCGACGGCGGCGGCGGGTCGGTGGACGATGGGCGACGTGAACCCGGTCTTGGTAATGAACTTATTGCTGGGCTCGTTACCGGGCGTGTATATCGGCAGCAAACTGTGCGGGCGGATGCAGACGCGCTGGCTGCGTCCGGCGGTCGCGTTGACATTGGTTTTCGTCGGCACGCGCCTCGTCTGAGCGTGCCCGCACGGTCTATTTTGCGTTGAAGGCGATGCAGTATCCGCTCGGCGAGATTACCCCGTCGACGATTTTGCACGAGCCGTTCGCGTCGGCGGTCTGCCCGGGAATGAAGAAGGAGCATTTCGAGCACTGCTTATCGCCGTTGGGTTTCGTCTGGTATTGAACCGCCGACTGCGCGACCTTCGTATCGTCGGCCAAGACGGTCTTGGTAAGGAGCCCGGCAAGCGCCGGCAGCAGGATCACGCCGCGAACGAAGGCCCCTCGGGTGGGTGCCGTTCCAAATCCTTGCATCCAAGTTGATCCCTTCGAGACCGTCTCTCTGGACATGATTCCTCCCTATTCCCTTGTTAGACGTAAGCGTTCGAGATGAAGAAAGTCTGAAACGCCAAATCGTGTAGAGCCCATAGAAGTGTATCCCGAAATCGACCTTTCGAATCGGGATTGGTTCTTCGCGAGCGATATTTACGGGTTGGACTTTAACGAAAAGACGGTACCGTCGTCGTTTTTGCCCCCGTCAACCGTCGTGCCATAGAGCGTGCCCTTGACGTTGAGAAGGGTCGCCCCGGGGTACTCGCCGTCTCCGGAGGCACCGAAGTTGTGAAGCACCGTCTCCGTGCCGGATCGCGTGAGCGAGAAGATAACCCCGCAACCAAACGGGCTGCAGTTCGCGCCGCCGGCTTCGGCCGTGCCGTAGAGGGTGCCCTTGACGTTGACGAGGCCCCCATATGGGTAGACGCCGTCGCCCGAGCCGCCGAAGCTGTGAAGCACGCTTTCCGCGCCGGACGGCGCGATCGCGAAGACGACTCCGCAACCGGTGATATGGTATGAGCCGCAGCTCGCGCCCCCGGTAACCGTCGTGCCGTAGAGCGTGCCGCCGACGTTGATGAGGGCCGCCAACGGGTATCCGCCGTCTCCCGGACCGCCGAAGCTGTGGACCACGCTTGTCGTGCCGCTCGTGGTGATCGCGTACACGGTCCCGGCGTTGTTTGCGCCGCCATACTCGGTCGTGCCGTAGAGCGTGCCCTTGACGTCGAGAAGCCCGGCATATGGGACGGCACCGTCTCCCGAGCCGCCGGCGAAGTTATGCGGCACGCTTTCCGCGCCTGACTTGGTGATCGCGAACACGACTCCGACGCTGTTCGTACCCCCATCGGCCGTCGTGCCGTAGAGCGTACCCTTGACGTCGATGAGGCCCGCCTCCGGATAATCGCCGCCCAAGGCGCCAAAACTGTAGAGCACGCTTTCCGCGCCGGACGTCGTAGTCGCAAAAACCGTTCCGAACTTGTTTGTGCCGCCATCGAAGGTCGTGCCGTAGAGCGTGCCTTTGACATTGAGAAGACCCGCATATGGGTTAGCGCCGTCTCCCGAACCGCCGAACAGGTGAACCACGCTTTCCTTGCCGGTCTTGCCGATCGCAAACACGGTTCCGGTACCTTCTGTGCCCCGTCGGCCGTCGTGCCGTAAATTGTATCGCCGACGTTGATGAGGCCCGTGTACGGATTTTCGCCGTCGCGTGACCCGCCTTTAAAGCTATAGACCACGCCGTACGCAACCGCCGGGCGAGTGCGTTCCGCGCTCGATGCGTTCAGCGGGAGGGCGTTGCCACCGCCGCACGCGGAGAGAAGTGTTGCGGCTATGCCGGCGCACAGCGCGTACCGGCCGATATGGAAGGGCATTTGTCCACCTCCCGTGCTCACTTTAGTACGCGTGAGTCTCTCCCTGCGACGACAAAGAGAAACGCCCGTAGAAACAGGCGTTATTTTGGTGGAGGCATCGAAACGTCTAACCAGGGGGGCGCGGGTGTGGCGTGTTCAATTGCTCCAGAACATCGAACGGAAGCGAAGCCTTCCTCGCATCCCCAACAAACACGTCAAACACGTATGTTCCGACCTCAAGCTGCGGTCGCACAAACGAAAGAGCTAAAGGCATGGTGAACGACGTTCCCGGGGGAACTCCGGGCGGCCGCCCCGCTTCAAACGCCCCCTGCAACTCAAATGCTTGCTCTCCAATTGGTGTCGCAATGCGCACTGCTTGCCCGTCCTGACGCACTAGCGCAATGCGCAAGTGGTGGCGGCGGTTCGTTTCAGTCCAAGGGATTTCAACCGTACCTCCAATGGCCATGATCGCAGACATCGGAAGCGTGTTCCTCCAACCGCCGCCGACGATGGTGATCTTCCCTTCCGTTGCGACTGCATAATCTGCGAGCAGCAACTTGACGGTTAAGCTTTGAACAGGCTGGTCCATTACGCCGGGAGAGGCTCCGGAGTGAGTCTCGGAGTCGCGTAGTCGCGAGCGGTTATACCGAAGGCTTGGGGCACCACCTCGCTCATCATGCGGCCCATCGAGCTTGTCGCCTCACCGAAAATTTGCACGCCTGGAACATTCCAAACGACGGCTGGCGGTATGAGTCCTAAGACGAACTCAAAGTGCGGCGTCGCCCAGACGGCCCAAGGCGTCGGCGACGGAATATACCCGCCAACGCGCCCTAGGGTCTCAAGTTGCATTCCGATCGCCTGATTTATGCGATCGAGGGCTTGTTCTGGCGTATCAGCAACAACGCCGACGCCCGGCAGATCCACCGGATATACGCCCCAACCATCTTCTGACCGTTCAATGACGACCGCGTATTTCATCGAGTAAACCTGCTCCCTTCAGAATATTGCGAAGTGTACCCACCGGCACGTTTTTGTTACCGTGACCGGCGACGGTTATCGGAACCGTTGGCCGGTTCGGATGTAAATATACCGCGTGGCTGCCATGCTGCCGATCGATTCGGAAGCCATGCTGCTCGAGCAGCCGGCGCAATTCTCGGTACGACATCCTTACAACACCGTAGGTTCATGGACTGTCTCAAGGCCCTTCTTTGCTCACCTGCTCAAGTCCCGGACAAGACCGTTCGTGCCCAAGGGTCACAACTCCGGGTCAGAACTAAGCAGACCGGCATCCGCACATCGTCCGTCGCCGGTCTCAACCAAATGGCAACCGTCGCCCCGCTGACGGAAAAACGCCCGTAAAAACAGGCGTTCTTTGGTGGAGGCAAGGAGACTCGAACTCCTGACCCTTACGCTGCCAGCGTAATGCTCTACCAGCTGAGCTATGCCCCCATCGGCCTCAAGCCGCTGCAACCCGCCCCACTTCATGGCGCAAAGTGCGACTCCTCCGTTTTCCGGGGCATCATCCCGGCCCTCTCGAAGGATGAGAAAGGCAGCCACCTAAACGTATCAGCGTCGCGGCGCGGGGATGTAGCTCAGCTGGTAGAGCATCTGCTTTGCATGTAGAGGGTCTGGGGTTCGAGTCCCCACATCTCCACAAAATCGCTTGCTGCGCCGCCCTAGTGCGGCTTCGTCGGCCGAGGTTGCAATCGCGCACCGTCGAATCAGCTACTCGTGGCGAGGACCCTCGTTAACGTGACGGTTAAGCCGGGTTCGCGCGCGCCGGGCATCGACCGCGCGGGCAAGTCGATTGTGGTGCGCGTTCGCGAGCGAGCGATCGAGGGCGCGGCGAATGAAGCCTGCATCCATGCGCTGGCGGTGGCCTACGGCGTCTCGCGCAGTTCCGTCGAACTCGTCGGAGGCTTTCGCAGCCGGCGCAAACGATTCGCGATTCATTTGCCGGATTAGAGGAGCGAGACACGATGATTACCGGAATGCACGTGATTCTCTTTAGCCGCCATGCCGAGGAAGTGCAGAAGTTTCTCGGCGACGTGCTGGAGCTGCCGTCGGTCGATGCCGGCGAAGGCTGGCCGATCTTTGCGGCACCGCCGGCTGAGATCGGCGTGCACGCGACCGAGGGCGAGCCGGGGCACGAGGTCTACCTCATGTGCGACGACGTCAACGCGACGGTGGAAAAGCTCGCCTCGCGAGGCATTCAGACCGAGGGTCCCGTTGCCGAGCAGGGCTGGGGACTCGCTACGACGTTGATCCTTCCCGGAGGAGAGCGAATGGGACTCTACGAGCCGCGTCATCCGTCGCCGCTTTTATGAGTTCCGTCCGGCTGCTCGTGGGCACGCGCAAGGGCGCGTTCGTCCTTACCTCCGACGGCAAACGCGCGGAGTGGAAGATCGAGGGTCCGCATTTCGCGGGTTGGGAGATCTATCATATGAAAGGCTCGCCGGCCGAGCCGAACCGGATCTATGCCTCGCAGTCGACGAGTTGGTTCGGTCAGCTGATTCAACGTTCGGATGATGGCGGCGCAACGTGGGAGCCGGTCGGCAACAAGTTCGTCTACGACGGCGAACCCGGAACGCACACGTGGTACGACGGCACGCCTCATCCGTGGGAGTTCGCACGCGTCTGGCATCTCGAGCCCTCGCTGCACGATCCCGATCTGCTGTATGCGGGCGTGGAAGACGCGGCGCTCTTTCGGTCGAGCGACGGCGGACACAACTGGGAAGAACTCTCGGCGCTGCGCAAGCACCCCACCGGCCCGTCGTGGCAGCCCGGCGCCGGCGGCCTGTGCCTGCATACCATTCTCCTGGACCCTCGCGACCCCGCTCGCATGTACGGAGCCATCTCGGCGGCCGGCGTTTTTCGCAGCGATGACGCGGGCGCGAGCTGGCGCCCGATCAACCGCGGATTGCGCTCCGACGGCATCCCCGACGAGGATGCCGAAGTCGGACACTGCGTTCATCGGATTGCGCTGCATCCAAGACATCCCGCTACGCTCTACATGCAGAAGCACTGGGACGTCATGCGCAGCGACGACGGCGGCGAGAACTGGAGCGAGGTAAGCGGAAATCTCCCGACCGACTTCGGCTTCCCGATCGACGTTCACGCGCACGACCCGCAGACGATCTACGTCGTTCCGATTACCAGCGACTCCCAGCACTTTCCGCCCGACGCCCGGCTGCGCGTCTATCGCAGCCGCACGGGCGGCAACGAGTGGGAGGCGCTGACGAACGGACTTCCACAGGAGCACTGTTACGTCAACGTGCTGCGCGACGCCATGGCCGTCGATTCGCTCGACTCGTGCGGCGTCTATTTTGGAACGACCGGCGGACAAGTCTACGCCTCTTCCGACTCGGGCGACCATTGGACGGCCATCGCGCGCGACTTCCCCGCAGTCCTATCGGTCGAAGCGCAAACGTTGCCGTGATTCGGGTCATCCTTCCGGCGCACTTGCGCGCGCTCGCGCGCGTCAACGGCGAGGTCAGCTTCGAAATAACCGGTGAGCTGACGCAACGCGCGCTCCTCGATGCGCTCGAGTCGCGGTACCCGATGTTGCGCGGAACGATTCGCGACCACGTCACGCAGCGGCGGCGGCCGTACGTGCGATTCTTTGCCTGCGAGAAGGATCTCTCACATCAGCGGCCCGACGCGCCGCTTCCGCAGGCCGTCGCCGACGGCGTGGAGCCGTTTCTCGTCGTCGGCGCAATGGCCGGAGGTTGAATGTGAAACGCCTGCTCCTCACAGCAGCGGCTTTCGCCGCAGCGGTCTCGCTCGGGGCGGGCGCGGCGCTTTCCTCGCCACCGACGATGCGCGAGGTTCTTACGGCCCTCTACGGCGTGCACGACCTGGGCGCCGTCGGCCTTTCGCCGAGCGGCGGGGCCGTCGTTTGGCAAGAGGGTTTCCACGACGCGCATCATTTGCTCGATTCGCCGCGATCGAACGCGCTCTACTTGCAGCGGATTAGCGGTGGAGCGCCGGTGCGCATTACCGCCGGATCGCCGGGCGCGTTTTACGATGAAGAGAACCCGGTTTGGTCGCCCGACGGTAGCGCGATCGCCTTTTTATCGGACGCGCGCTCGACGGGACAACTTCAGCTCTTTATCGCCCGCGCGGACGGCAGAGACGCACGACAGATCGGAAGGCTGAACGGCAACGTCGCGCGGATGACGTGGTCGCCCGACGGTAAAACGTTGGCATTTCTATATATTGCCGCCGCTCATCGCAAGGCCGGCGCGCTCGCCCCGGGCGCGCGCGACGTCGGCGTCATCGGCACGATCGTCGACGAACAGCGACTCGTTACCGTAAACGTTGCGACCGGCGGGCTGCGCAGCTTGACGCCGGCCGACTCGTACGTCTACGAATACGGCTGGTCTCCCGACGGTAGCGCGATCGCCGTGACCTACGCAAAAGGCAATGGCGACAACAACTGGTGGGTTGCGCGGCTCGCGCGCGTTGACGTCGCCGGCGGCACGATGCGCGACCTGTTCGCGCCGTCTTTTCAGTTAAACGATCCGCAGTGGTCGCCCGACGGAAGCCGCATCGCGGTGATCGGCGGCATCATGAGCGACTTCGGATCGACCGGTGGCGACCTCTATCTCGTCGATGCCGGGAGCGGTGACGCGCGCAACGCGACGCCCGAAGCCCCGTTCTCCGTGCAGTCCCTACGCTGGAACGATGCATCGAGCCTCGATCTGGTCGCGCACGTCCCCGGCGCGATGCACTTCTTGCGACTCGATCCAGCGACTGGACGCACCACCACGCTGATCGGACGCGACGAGTCGATTTGGAGCTGGTCGAGCATCCGCGGCGGGTCGGTGATTGCACTCGTGCGTTCGTCCTTCGACGATCCGCCCGAAGTTTTGGCAGGGCCGCCTGCGGCGCTGCACCGGGTCTCCAACCGCAATGCGCGTGCGGTTCGGTTGTACGGCAAGGCCGTCTCGCTCCGATGGGCGAGCGGCGGTTTTTCGGTTCAGGGTTGGCTGGTCTATCCGCTCGACTACGATCCGACGCGCAGGTATCCGATGGTGACCGTCATCCACGGCGGCCCGTCCGCGCAGACGGTCCCCACCTTCGCCAACCGCGACGTCAGCGCGCTCTGCTCGCAAGGCTACTTCGTCTTCATGCCCAATCCGCGCGGGAGTTTTGGTCAAGGCGAAGCATTCACGCGGGCCAACATCAAGGATTTCGGTTACGGCGACTGGCGCGACGACCTCGCCGGCGTCGACGTGGCCGTCAAGGCTGCCCCGATCGATTCGAACCGCCTGGGACTCATGGGCTGGAGTTATGGCGGCTACATGGCAATGTGGGCCGAGACGCAAACCGCGCGCTTCAAGGCGATCGTCGCGGGCGCCGGCATCGTCAACTGGCAGTCCTACTACGGTCAGAACAAGATCGATCAGTGGATGATTCCGTTCTTCGGCGCGTCGGTCTACCAGGATCCGGCGGTCTATGCGAAGAGCTCGCCGATCACGTTCATCGAGCAGTCGAAAACGCCCGTGCTGATTCTCCAAGGCGAACTCGACGAAGAAGTGCCCGCGCCGCAAGCCTTCGAGTTCTGGCACGCGATGGAGACGCTGGGCGTTCCGACCAAGCTCATCGTCTATGCCGGCGAAGGGCACGGGCCGCAGAAGATCGCCGACCAGATCGACATCCTAACGCAAGCGCTGCAGTGGTTTCATAAGTATCTGTGAGCTTGCCGCTCCGGGCCTCGCTTGCAGTCTGCGTCATCGCCTGTACCGTCACGTTGGCAGCCTGCGGCGGGGCCGCACCCTTCGCCGTGCCCGCCGCGCGGCAGGCCGCGTTCGAACTGCCGGGTACGAGCCGAAATCTCGTCCGCAATCCCGGCTTTGAGGAAAGGTTGCGGGATTGGAAGCAGTGCGGCACCGTCACCGTTCACGTCTCGACCGACCATCCGCATCGGGGTCGCTATTCGGCCTTCGCCGGTACGAAACGGCCTCCCGAACTCGAGGGCGACGCCGCCATTTGTCAGACGGTAACGGTTCCCGCAAGCGCGGAGCTGGAGTTTTACGTCAATCAGCAAACCAACGACGTGCTGAAATTTGCCTGGCAAACCGCCCAGCTCTTGGCGCCGAACGGACGCGTACTCAAAACGCTCTATCGCGTTGCGGCGTTTAGCGGCGATTGGCGGTTCGAGGGGCCGTACGATCTGCACCGTTTCGCCGGACGACAGGTGACGCTAAAGTTCGACGTTCACGGCACGGGCGACGCGCGCACCTATGTCGACCAGTATCTCGACGACGTCTGGCTTGGGAGCGGGACGGCACCAACCCCCGAGCCGTCGCCGACGCCCTCGCCGATTCCTGGAAGCACGCCGATCAAGCACATCATCATCGTGCTGCAAGAGAACCGCACGTTCGACAACCTCTTTCACGGGTATCCCGGTGCCGACTACGCCAAGGTCGGCTACAACCACAGGGGCAAAGCCGTGCAGTTGTTTGCGCTCCCGTTGATGACGCCGTGGGACCCGTCGCACGAGTACGACAATTGGGTCGTCGACTACAACGGCGGCAAAATGAACGGCTTCGATCTGGAAAAGCTCGACTACGGAAGCGGAGCGCCAAAGGACTTCGCCTACGGTTACGCGCGCCGCCAAGACGTGAAGGCCTACTGGGATCTGGCACGGGAGGGGGTGCTGGGTGACGCAACCTTTGCCGACCATCGTTCGCAAAGCTACGCGGGGCATCTGTATCCGATTGCTGGCGCGTCGGGACCGATCGACGCGGCCGACCCCGACTGGTATGCCGCGAACAACCCGGAGTATGGCAGCAGCTGCGCCGACGAGGGCTTCGGCACCGCCATCGACATACTCACCGGTGCGACGAACAAGAGCTATAAGAGCTGCTTCGACTTCAAAACGATTGGCGATCTGCTGACCAAGCGCGGCGTTTCCTGGCGCTACTATGTGGATTCGTCGGATAAGGAAGGGACCGTCTCCGGTTATGCTTCGATCCTCCATGTGTTCGACGGCAGCCAGTGGGCCAACGTCGTATCGCCCGAAACGACGATCTTCAGCGACGTGCAGAACGGCTCGCTGCCGGCGGTCTCATGGGTTATCGGAACCTATGCCAACAGCGATCACCCGGGTCAAGACGTCCCGAGCAGCAACGGTCCGAAGTGGGTTTCAAGCGTTTTCAACGCCGTCGGCGAGAGCAAATACTGGAAGGATAGCGCGATCATTCTCACCTACGACGATTGGGGCGGCTGGTTCGATCACGTCGAGCCCACGACGTTCGATTACTTCGAACCCGGTTTTCGCACCCCGCTGGTGATCGTTTCGCCGTACGCGCGGCGCGGCTATATCTCGCATCACACGCACTACATCGGCAGCATCCTGCACTTCATCGAACACACCTACGGCTTGAGGAGCCTGGGAACCAGCGACGCACGCTCGGACCGGTTCGCGGACTGCCTCGATTTCTTGCAGAAGCCGCTGCCGTACGTTCCCGTCAAAGTCCCGGGCTCGTTCGCAAGCCTCTTTGAAACCAACCTTCCCGCCTACGGCACCCACCCGCAAGATCCCGCGCAGCGCGACTAGCCGCGCGCTAAAAGTGGGTAAGGAAGCAGAATGTATAACCCTGCCGGACCCTCTGAGCCGGGCGATCCCAACCCCGACTCCCCACCCGACGGCGATCAGAACATCGACGGGAGAAATAGCGGCCGCGACGACGACGACGAAGGGTAGCGGGCCCGAGTTTGGACCCGTTCCCCTCATTCTCGGCGCAGTTGGTCATCGGGATCTTCGTGAAAGTGAGATTCCCACACTCGAAGTAGCGGTTGCGGACCTGCTCGCCAAGATGCGCCGCGATTACCCGTCGACGCGCATCGTGGTGTTGTCGTCGCTGGCGCAAGGCGCGGACCGGCTCGTCGCGCGCGAAGCGATCGCCCTTGGCTGCACGCTCGTGGTGCCGCTGCCATTCGAGCAGGCCGAATACGAATCCGATTTCGAAACGGCGGAGTCCGTCGCCGAGTTTCGCGCTTTGCTGGCGTCCGCGCAGAGCGCCTTCGTGGTTCCAAGACATGGCGCCGCCGGTTTAGAGGAACGGTCGCACGCCTACGCGCGTTGCGCCGCCTATATCGTGAGGCATTGCGTGGAGCTCATCGCCTTGTGGGACGGGCGTGCCGGCAGCGAGCGTGGAGGCACGGCCGAAACCGTAACCTTTCAGCTCGAAGGCATCCCGCCGCCGTACGTCCCCGAATCCAACGCATTCGACATGGCGCTCACCGGACCGGTCGTGCATCTCCCAGCGCAACGCGCGACGAAACCCGGCGGCGGCGAACCTGCGCTGGTCGGCCTGCGCGTTCTCTATCCCGCTACGCTGTCGGAAGGTGCGGCAGCCGACGCCTTTGAGAAGCTCAAACGCAAGATCGAACGATTTAATTGCGACGCGTTGCGTGCCGGCGAAGGTTCTGCTGCGAGCGTCGAGCAGGCGCGCGTCGCGGTGGAGGCGATTGCCGGGCGGTATCAGCGGCACGTCACGCGCTCCCTCATGGTGATTTTCCTGCTGGTCTTCTTTGCCGCGGCGGGGTTTAACGTCTACTTGTATCTGCCAAACCATCCGGCTGCGCTGCTGGTAACCTATCTCGCGCTCAGCGCCGTCGCGTTTGGAATCTCGCGCGCGGCAAAGAGCGGAGAGTGGCAGGACCGCTACCAAGACGCTCGCGCGCTTGCCGAGGCGCTTCGGGTCGCTCATTATTGGGATCTGGCCCACGTCCGGGAGTCGGTGGCCGATTGCATAGCGCGCGCGCAGTTCGCGCAGATCGATTGGGTGCCGGTTGCCGTTCGCGCGCTCACCGAAGAGCCCGGATATTTCCCCGCGCCCGAAGACGCGGCGCTTGCCGGTAACCTGCGGCTCGTCAACGACGAGTGGATCGCCGATCAGCGCGAGTACTTCGCGGAGATCGCCGGACGGCGCGATCGGACGCGCGAGCTTATTGCCGGCCGGATGGCCGTGACCGGCGTGATCTTCTCGGTGGTCATCTCGATTGCGCTTCGTCTTTTTGCGACCACCAGCCATCTGAATATAGTGATTGCCCTTGTCGCCACGACCGTCGCGCTGGGCGCCGCCCTGCTTCATGGGTACGCCGAAAAACGCGGATGGAGCGAACACGCGCGGCGCTACGACCGCATGGCGCTGCTCTTCGCCCGCGCGCAGGGTGCGCTCGCGGGACTGCTCGCCGGCGAAGCGCAGAGCCAGACCGCTTCGGTGCGAGCGCGTACGATCGTGAGGCGTCTGGGCGAGGAGGCAATTCGCGAGAACGTCTCGTGGCTGGCACTCCAGCGGACGCGCCCCGTTGCGGTGCCCATGCACTTGCCGGTGAATTAGCCCTACGCCGCCAAGACGGCTGCAGGGGAACCTGGAAGGCGAGCGCAAGGCCTCCTATCGGCTTCCGGAGCTAAAAGAAATGGAGCAGCTTCCATGATTAAGATATCTCAATTTCCAAAGTACTCGTTCGCTCTTACTTTGGCGGCCGCCGTCGTTGCCGCTTGCAGCAGTGGAGGCTCCTCGAGTTTCGCTCCCGCGGGAGTTACGCCGGCCGCCCGTAGAACGGGCTTGACGATGCTGGCTCGGATGCGAGATGCGGCGCTCACGATGCCCCACTTCGTACAGCCGAACGTCCACCGGGACGGCAGCGCGTCCTTCATTCACGATCAGCGCGAGCGACCAAACCAAATCTACGTCGGAGATTGGTCAACCAACGACGTCTACGTCTACAACTACCCCAGCGGCAAGGCGGTTGGAACGCTGACGGGGTTCGATGAGCCGTACGGCATGTGCATTGACCGGAAGGGCGATCTCTTCGTTACCAACTTCGGCAACGGCGAAGCGGTCGAGTATAAGCATTTCAGCAAGAAGATCATCAACACGTATAGCCCGGGGGGCGAACTGATCGGCTGTTCCGTCTCCGCGAAGGGTGATGTCGCGCTCACCAGCTTCGATCCGGGCGAAGTCACGATCTACCCCAAAGGCAAGGCAACGAGCGGAACGACGTACAGCGACTCGTCCTGCGAGTACCAGTGGACGATGGGCTACGACGCCAAGGGCGACCTCGTCGGGGTCGGTGAGTACAGCAGCGTCAACGTCTGTGCCCTCATGGCCGGCTCAAAGTCCGAGACGACCCTCACGACGAGCGGCATCACGGTCGACTTTCCGGCGGGCACCACGTGGGACGGTGAGTACATCGCGCTTGGAGACCAGGAGGCCGGCGGAACGTATCAGACGGGCGTCTGGCCTTCGACGATCTCAGGCTCGACGATCACTGCGGCCGGGAGCGAAGTCGTGTTCTCCGATACCTGCTATAGCGATTACACCGATGACGTGAATCCGTTCTTTCTCGACAGCCCGGCGGTCAACATCACGCCGAAGACCAAGAAACAAGCCGCGACGATGGTTGGCCCGAATCTTTGGTGCGTAGATGCCGGCTCCAGCAAGGTCGACTACTGGGCCTACCCGGCCGGCGGCGCCCCGACGGGAAATCTTAGCAGCCCTCCGGAGGAGCCGTACGGCTCGGCCGTCGCAGCAACCCCAGGTGCGAAGTAAGGATCGTCGCTCACTCACATTTGCCGCCGACAACGTAGAGTTGGAATATCTCGAATGGATTGCGATCGAGGAACTCCCGCGCGCGTTCGGTCTGAGAAATTTGTCTTGGCAAGGACGCGCGCGCCCGATCGACGAGTGCCTGACAATGCAGCCCGGCCGTGCGTGCATCCCAGATTCGCACCGTGTCGTCCAAGGACGCCGTAACGACGCGCGTGCCGTCGGGAGAGAAGGCTGCGGACTCGATGCCGTTTTTGTCTCCGCGCAATACGATCAACGGCGCGCCCGTTTGCGCATCCCATATTCGCGCCGTGGCATCCTCCGACGCGGTGACGATGCGGTTGCCGTCGGGGGAAAACGCAGAGCCTCTGACCCAATCCTCATGCCCGCGCAAGATAAGAACCAGGGCCCCAGTTTTCGCGTCCCACACGTGTGCGGTCTTATACTCTCCCGTTAGGATACGACCGCCATCGCGCGAAAAGGCAACAGACTTGCCGCCCGGATCTCCCGGTAGCGCAAAGAGCTCTCTCAAAGTCCCGAGATCCCATACGTGCGTAACGCCATCGCTTGATACCGCCGCGATCTGAGATCCGTCCGGCGAGAAAGCGGCGTCGTATACCTGCTCGTCGGGCACGCGCAGCACGCTCAGCATCGCACCCGTCCGCGCGTTCCAGATTCGCGCCGTGCCATCCCACGAAGCGGTAGCGATGCGCGTGCCGTCGGGTGAGAACTCCGCCGAGACGACGATTCCCTTGTGTCCGCGCAGTGCAACCAGCGGCGCGCCGGTTCTTGCGTCCCACACGCGCGCGGTTTTATCGCCCATTCCCGTGACGATGCGCGTGCCGTCCGGCGAGAAGCCGGCGGACTCGACTCGTCTGTCGGGGCCCTGCACCGCGACCAGCGCCGCACCGGTTTTTGCGTCCCAAACGCGCGCCGCGTGATCGTCCCACGACGCCGTAACGACGCGCGTACCATCGGGTGAGAAAGCTGCCTGAAAGTTTGCGTTTCGCATTACGAGGGACGCTCGCGTAACGCTGGCGTCCCATACTCGGACCGTTTTATCGTCGGATGCCGTAACGATGCTGCGCCCATCGGGTGAGAACGCGGCGGAGTTGACGCTCCCTTCGTGCCCGGCGAAGGCAGCGAGCATCACGCCGGTTCTCGCGTCCCATAGGCGTGCGGTGTTATCGGCAGACGAACTCACGATCAGTTTGCCGTCGGGCGAGAACGCGGCAGAGCGAACCAAGCCATCGTGCCCCGACAAGACGGAGAGCTGGGCGCCCGTCACGGCACTCCAGACGCGAACCGTCTTATCGTTTGCGGCCGTAACGATCAGTTTGCCGTCGGGAGAGAAACGCGCGGATTGAACGTCGCTTTCGTGCCCTCGGAGCACAAGGAGCTGCGCGCCGGTACGAGCGTTCCAGACGCGCGCCGTCGTATCGTCCGATGCCGTGACGATGCGCGTGCCGTCAGGAGAAAACGTCGCTGCGTAAACCGTGCCGTCGCTTCCGCGAAACGCGCTCAGCGGTTTGCCGGTTTGCGCGTTCCAAATGCCGACCATTCCGTTCAGGCCTGCGGTGACGATACGCGTGCCGTCTGGCGAGAACGATGCAGAAGTAAGGATGTCGTGTCCCGGGAGAATCATCAGGAGCGCCCCAGTCTTAGCGTCCCATACGCGCGCGGTTCTATCCCACGAGGCGGTGACGATGCGTTTGCCGTCCGGCGAAAACCCCGCCGCCGTGACGATCCACTGGTGTCCTCGGAGCACGGCCACCGGCGCACCGCTCCTCGCGTCCGAAACTTGGGCCGTGTGGTCGTCGTAAGCGGTTACGATGCGTGTGCCGTCCGGCGAGAAGGCCGCCGACTCGGCACCGGCCTCGCGTCCCGGAAGGACGAGGCGCTCGCGCTGTTGAGCGAGGCCGCTCTCCAGTGCGGCTTCGGCATCCAGCACAAAGGGCCGATCGGGTTGGTCGATCCGTTGCGGAAGGGCTTCGAGCGCGAGCAGCATTCCGAGAACGGCATCGCCACGATCGATCGCGTTCTGTGCATCGCGGGCGAGGAAGCGGGATTGCGCCACGAGCGCTTCGTTGCGCGAGCGCTCGGCAAAGTAGAGCGCGCTCAGAGAGACGACCGTCAAGAGCGCCAATGCCAGCATCACCGAAACGACGACGATCCGCCGAAGCCGCGCTCCGGATTTCGCTGCCTTATCCGATTGGCGGATGAACTCGGCAAGATCGGACGGCAGCTGGTCGCCGCACCGGTGCAGCAGATCCGTCGCCTCCTCGAGCGGCAGTCCGGCCGGCAACAAGAGGCCGCGAACTTCACCGGCGCTCTTCCAACGCGCCGCCGCATCGCCGAGCCTGGCCTCGAGCTGCAAGTCGGCTCGATTCTCCTCGATGTACTCCTTCGCCCGAGTCCAATGCGTGAGCAGCGCTTCGTGCGCCGGGCGTACTCGCGACTCGGTTCCGATCCCGTCGACGTCCTTAACGAAGAGACGAGCGCTGGGCGCGGCAAAAGCTTCGATCAAACGCCGCTCGGGGGATTCATCGGCGAATCCTGCGATGGGCGCGGCCTTCGAAGTAATTTGCGCCTCTTGCCCGACGGTTACGATTGCGTGCAACACGTTCGGAAGTGCGGCGCGCACGTCGTCCGGCTGCGCCGCGTACTCTTCCTCCGCGCGGCGCGCGAGCGCGCCTTCGAGGCCGCCGAGCTCCTCGTACGCGCGCACGGATAGGAGGCCGCGTTCGCTGCGACGCTTCCAAAGCTCGTCGAGAACGAAGGAGAGCAGCGGCAGAGCCTCGCGATCGGTAGCTGCTCGACGAATCCGCTCGTCGAGCGGGGTGCCGTCGGCCGGATCGATTTCAAAGCGCAAGCCGGCCTCGCGGGCCGGTTCGCGGATCATTTGTCCCAACTCCGAGTCGGTGGGGGGGAGTAACAGGTAGCGCGCTTGCGCGTCGGCGAGCTCGGCCAGCGCCGGAACGCTCTCTAAGCGATCGAAGAAGTCGCTGCGCATCGTCGCGATGATCCAGACGAGTCCGCTACGCGCGAGCGCATCGAGCGCCGCCGTGAAGCGCGATCGCGCGTCGTCGCTCACGTCGTCGACGAGCGTGAATATCTCTTCCATTTGATCGACGATCAAAACGAGCCGCGCTTCAGCGATCTTCGTGAGATCCGCGGACTTGCAGGCTTCGGTCAAACCTTGCTTGAGGACCAGCGCGGTCTGTTCGGGCCCGCCGCGCAACGCTCGCGCCAGATTCTCTTTCGTGTAATGCAGCGTCTTGAGCTCGGGAAGGCCCGTGTCACTCAAGATCGCCGCCGCGAGCGCGCCCTCGATGTCGGCGGGATCGTCGGAGGGGCGAACGATCGCATACCGGCACAAGGCGACGCGACCGATCATCCCCGGGAGCATCAGATCGGGCAGTACCGCCGCCTTGACGAGCGACGATTTCCCCGACCCGCTCGCCCCGAGAACGAGAACGAATGATTTGCCGGCCGCCTCGCGGGCGGCCAGCAGTTCGCGCACCTCGTTGCGTGCGCGCGTGCGCCCGAAGAACAGCGGCGCGTGTTCGTACTCGAACGAGAGCAGGCCGCGGAAGGGCGGCTGATACCAGCGAATCGCAAGCGACGTATCCTCGCCGCCCGCCCGGCGCTCCAAGATGGCGCGCAAGTGGTCGTAGAGCTTCTCTTCGAACTCCTGGGGTGTCGCAAATGTGCTCGAGGCGGCAACCGTCGTTCCGGCGTCGCTCTTGCCGAACCACCGGCCCATGAAGTCGTCGACGAGGCGTTTTTGCTCGCGCTGCCGCTCGAGTTCCACATCGTCGTCGAGCGACGCGGTCACGCTCTTGGTCTTGCGATACAGCAGCAGCTCGGGGACGTTCTTTTCGCGGGCCGATTTGAGCGCGTCTTCGAACTCCCACTCCGTACCGGTCACGGCCCGCCCGGAGATGGCTCCGCGATAGCGATCTGCTGGGAGCAGCGAGCCGAGTTGGGACCACAGGATGACGACGACAATGTCGGTGCCGCTCGGCTCGGGAATGTTTTGCGGGTCTTGGAAGTGGCGACTCGCGACCAACGGCTCGCGCTCCCAGAGGACCGCCTCAACGTGAAAGTGATAGGCGAACTCGCGATCGAGCCTCGCGATGATGCGCTCCGCGAGCAGACGCTCCGGGCGCACGTCGGCGGGAGAAGACACAAAGATTCGAATCGGCTTCTCGGCCATCGTGCCTCAATTCCAGGGCTGAAGAAGCGAGCCTCCCGCCGAAGCGCCATGGAGTGAGACTCGGATTACTCCTCGCCGTCGTGATGGCGGCGGGATGCGCTCACCATCTTCCGTATGCGCTGTCAAGTGCCGACCAGGCGCGCTTTGGGACCAGCGTGCTTCGCGTGAACGTGGCCGGGCACGCTCCGATGATCCTCGGTCTCAACGACTGTATTTTGTATAGGGCGCGAACGGCGCACGAGGATATCGTTGGATGGGAGGTCGTGCTCGCTTCCGATTGGGGGATGCACAGTTATCCGAAATGGATGACCGGCTGCACATCTCAACACGTTGCTTACAACGGCCGGTACGTCGTCGCAAGTTTCTGCGCGCAGGCGCTCGGCGCCGGCGGCGGTTGTGCCGGCGGCGACGGAACGTACCGCAGCCGCACGGCAGATCCTGCGAGCTGGCAAATCGAAGACGGAAGCCACTGGCTCCCTTTGGCTAAGTATTAGCGTGCCGCCGATTCTCTCGCGCGCTGCCGCAACCAGCATTCTCGTCCTAGTTGTTTTGAAACACCGTGCCGGTGGTCTTTCGGGAACTATGCGGCTACCGGCACGCTCTCCGGCCAATCACATGCTCTAGGTCGCATCACCGAACTTCCCGGCGAGTTGCCAAGCCATGCGAGAGCGATTAGCGCGAGCGGCGTCATCGCCGGAGACGCGGCCATTACGAGCATCCACGCGGTGAGCTGGGATCGCGGGCAGCTCCGCGACCTCGGCGTTCTGCCGCCGGCACCGAATGAGGATGTGTCACAATCGTACGCCCGAGCCATCAACGACAGCGGCACGATCGTCGGAGCGAGCGGCGGCTTCGAAGCCGGCCCCAACGACGGAGCCGGCCGCGCGGCGCTTTGGCGCAACGGCGCGATCTATCTGCTTCCGAAGTGGGTGCGAGCAGCGTAGCCCGCGCCATCAACGCCAATGGTTCAATCGTCGGCATCTCCGGCGATCACGCAGTACTATGGCGCGATCGTTCCGCGGTCACCGACCTCAACGCGGTCATTCCGCGCAAGCTCGGGTGGACGCTTCGCTGCGCAAGCGGGACTAGCAATGCGGGGTGGATCGTGGGTTGGGGAACGCTCCACGACGAGACGCATGCCTTCCTTTTGAAGCCGCTCTAGTTACTGTACCTTCGTTAGGGCGTTAGTTTGGCATGCTGACGGCCGCCGCAAATGGGAGCGGGGCGTCGTAAAGGTTTTGACGACGCTTGCCTCCGGCGGGATAGCGGTAGACGCCAACGCTGCCGATGTTGTCTTCGACGATCGGGGCGTAGAGCGTTTGGGCCTTTCCGTTCGGAGTGATCCAGAAAGGACCGGAAACTTCGCTGGCACCGTCAAGTTTTACGACGCCAACTCGCGTGCCGGTGCTGCCGCTGATTTTGTACTGATCAATCACACCGGAATTGGTTCCCGCGATGGCAAGGTGCTTGCCGTCCCAAAAGAGCGCGGGGACGCCGCCGCCGGTGATGGCAGGAGTCAAGGAAACAGGGCGCAGGTTCTTACTGGCCTTCGTCAGTTCAAGGAAGATAGGGTTTTTGCTGCCGGACTTGCCGTAAGTAAAGGCGTCCGCGTAAAGGTTGCCGTCGCCGTCGTACGCGCAGTACCAGAAGTTATACACGCTGGAGTATTCGTAGTAGTGCGCCGAGCCTTTGGCCTTGAAGTAAAGCGCAATGCTGCCTTCGGACTGGTTGGTGCGGAAATTGCAGACTGCGAGGTTCCCCGTCTTGGGATCCACCGAACATCCATAGGGCTCCCATGATTGATCGTTGAGAACTCTAAAGGCGCTCTTGACTCCATGCGCATAGGCGCGAACCTGGTTCTCCGCTTGATTGTCGGCGAAAACGTTTCCATGCTGGTCCACGCAGACGCCGGTTGCGTCTTCGAGTCCCGTTAGCTTCCCCACCAATCTTCCCGACGGTAGAGCAACCATATAAACCTCGCCGGCCTGGAAATCGCTGATGTAGAGAAGGCTCTGGTCTTTACCGACCAGTGCGCTCGAAGCCCGACCCTTCCCTTCGACTACGCTGCGGGCAGGCTGGCTTAGCGGAAGAGGGCCGCACGCTCCGAGCATTGCTAAGGCTGCGCAACTGCTGATCGCATAAAGACGAAGGCCTGAAATCCTCATTGCATATCTCCTGACCCCGTGAACGCAGCACGCTCTACGAGTCGACATTGAGTTTGAGATTTAGGGTCGAGCGCCTTTGGCGGAAGCTGAACTCGCATTCAAGGCCGCAAATCCGCACGGTGTCGTAAGACGGGGCCCGACCCGAGCCCGCCGAACCGTTAGGGCTTCGGAGGTGAAAGGCGAGGTGATTGACTTGCGTGTTGGTCGTTACACTTTAGGCGCCTGCCTCGCGATTGCCATGCTTGCAGGATGCAGCGGCGGAAACGGCGCGCCGCCGAGTCCATCGTCTGCCGGCCAACTTGCCGCAAGGCGAGTGCGTCGGTCCCGGGGGCGTCGTGTTTATCACAAACTCGGGTGCCTATAATATTCTTGTGTACCACCACAACGGCACGGCAATGCCGACCATAAGCGATCCCGGCGGAGAACCAGTCGGGTGTACCTATGACTCGCTTCACCACCAGTTCGCCGTTTCGAATATCGTTGGCACGGCGGGGTACGGCAACATTGCGCTCTACAACGAACCCTGCTGCAGCTATGCGAGCCCGACGATCATTACGGACCCGAGCTTCGGGAGCATGTATTTCCTGGGCTTCAGACCCAATAGCACTCTCTTCGTCGACGGCTATAACAGCCTTATTGATGTCTCGTACTGGAAGCTTACCTATCCTACGTATCCCTTCGCTCAGCTCGGCTTCACCCCGGCGAACCTCATCGGCGTTCCCGGCGGCGTTCAGTGAGACGGGCATTATATGACCGTCGGAGATCAGAATGCCGGCACGGTTAATCGGGTCAACGGATGGGGGCCCTTGTGGCCGGCGGCACGACGACGCTCGCTGGTGCCGCATCCTTGCGACGTCGCCCAAGACTTCATCGGCGGCGGGGGAGTTCCGACCGTCAGTCCGGCTAGGATTACCGCTCCGGAGACTTCGTGTGGAGTGGCCGTTGTTTTCCCCTACTTCGTCGCGGCGGCCCCCGTGCAAGCCACAGCCACCGGCGGCTTGAGCCAACCACTGGGCGCGGCAATTAGCCCCTAGGAACCTCGGCGCTCCGGCACGTTACCGAAACTCTTGCGAAATATGGTGGGCCGTCCAGGTTTCGAACCTGGGACCTCATGCTTATCAAGCATGCGCTCTAACCAGCTGAGCTAACGGCCCGGCGAAAGGGAGAAGTATAGCACGCGCTCCTCGGCTCCCTTCAAGGTTAAATCAAGGCGATCCACTTCTTGGTGATTTCGTCCTCGTTCTTGAGGTGCGCCATCAGCATGGTCTGCAGGACCTCGTGTTCGCGCAGTATCTCGGCCCGCTCGGCCGCTTCGAAGTCGAAGGCCTGGTGTTGCGCGGCGATCTGCCGCTGCCCGTCGACATCTCCGTCGGACGGAGGGGGCGGTTGCGCGCCCCCGCGGGGCGCGGCGAGGACGCCGCGCGCCGGGGTAGCGCGTTCGTTACGCGCAACGGAAACCGGGCCGTTCATTGCGTGGGCCTCCGTTCCGATCGGGCGCCGGTTATTCCGTGATGCTTTGGATGAACTTCTTGGTGATGGAGTCGTCCATTTTGCGCTGAGCCATGTCGACGTTTCGCAGCGTGTCGACCTCGCGCATGTTCTCGCTGCGCTCGTCCATCATTTGATCGAAGGCCTCCGACTGCACTTGCAGCTGTTCCTGATTTTGGATCTCGGATGCATACATGCCGAGTTGAAAGGTTTCGTCTTGAGTGTTGAGCGCGTTCATTGCGGCGTTTTGCGCGTTGCCGGCGACGCCGCTGCCCAGTGAGCCGCCGATCGCGCTGCCCAGAAGCCCCGAGCCGAGCCCTTCGAGCGCTGGAAGAAGGAATGCCATGTCGTTGCTCCTTTAGCGAACGCTTAGTTCGACCCGTCGAAGGCGTAGTCGAGCGGTTGGGGTTGATAGCCTTGATTCTGCGGCAAACCCGGCAGGGTCGGCGGGCTCAAGGGAAGGCTTTGCGCCTGATTGGAAAGCGAGCCGAGCGATGAAATAAGGCCGTTGACCTCGGCCATCGCGGCCTTCTCCGGTGATTCGCTCGATTCGCCGCGAAGCGAACGGCCGTGAGATCCGCTCGATCCATGCAGCATCCCGCCCTTATCGCAGCCATGCAGCATCCCGCTCTTCTCGATTTCGTGCGAACCGGTGACGCGATGCTCGCGGCCGTCGAGGCGGCCCCTCTGCTCGCTGTGGAGCGGTCTGGCCGAGATGGTTCCTTCGTGAATGGAAGACAATGAACTCATCGTGTGATCTCCTTTTCTACGAGTCTGTCTCGTCGGTGTCGTCGCTAAGGAGCGACATATAATCGGTTGACTGGCGATGGTAAGAATGCGCGTGCGCGCTGCTCGGCAACGAGGGCGCCGACAGCGAAGGTGGGGGCATTGAGGGCGGCAGCGGATAGCTCTGCGCCGCAGCTCCGAGCGCGCCCACGGAGGAAACCGTCGCGCTGGATTCGGCAATCGCGGTTGACTGCGCCGATTCGTCCGGCGCCGGGCTCCCCGTCAGGCGCGAATAGTGGCGCATCACCGAGTCGGCATATCCCAGGTCGGCGCCGTCGGCCCAGCGAGTCTTGGTGCCCGTCGAGGTTGGCGACCCGCTGTTATAGGCGGAGAGCGCTTCGTGCACGTTGCCGCCGTAGCGCTTGAGCAGGCCCGAGAGCATGCCCGCGGCATAGTCGGCGTTCTTGCCCGGATCCATGGCCGCTCCGGTCGAGGCGAAGGGGTGCCAGCGGTCGTCGATCTGGAAGAGCCCGTGCCCATGGCCGCCGTCGCCCACGATGTTGTGGCCGGCGTTGGTGTCGGGGCCGCCGGTCTCTTGTGCGGCCACCGCGGCAAGCAAGCCCGGATCGAGGCCGTAACGGCGGGCCGCGGTTTCGATCTGAGAGGCGAAGGCGACGCCCGTGGCGGCGAGTCGGGAGGCAACCGGGTCGAGGTTCATGGCACGGCCTCTATCCCCGCGTCCAAGGCGTTTGACAAGGAGCGGTGCGGGTTCTAGAATGGCAAAGTCGTGGCGGCCCTGCCTGGTTGGCGGGGCCTCGTGCTGCGGCGGGCCTCATTTATGGATCGTTCGCACAGGGTTGACATCAGCGGGCTTCTCGCCGGCGGTCGCCAGTTAATGGTGATTGCCGACGAAGTGCCGATCGAGCCTTTCGAGGGAATCGTATTCCCCGAGCCGGTTCGTGTGGCGTTGGAGCTACGTGAAGCGGACCGCATGCTGGCGATCGAAGGAACCGTGGACGCTCGCGTTCACGGCCCCTGCGATGCCTGTCTGGAAGGCGTCGATCTGGAAGTTCACGTCGACGTCGACGAGCGGCTAGACCCCTCCCACGGGCGTGACGACGACCCGTTCGGCGAGAGCAACGTCTTGACGGGTCAGCGGCTCGATGTGGCGGACCTGGCGCAACAGGCCGTGCTCAGCACGCTGCCCATGGGGCTGCGGTGCAAGGAAGACTGCCTCGGTCTTTGCGGCATATGCGGGGCGAATAGGAATATGGGCGAATGCTCGTGCGACCGCGCCCAATAGACTTTTTGAACGGAGAACTATGGCGAACTTAAAATGGAAAACGCCGCGCAGCAAGACGCGTAGCCGCCGGGCGGCGAACTGGAAGCTCGGCGCGGTAACGACCGTCCAATGTCCGCAGTGCCATCAGGCGAAGCGGCCCCACTTTGCCTGCGCAAACTGCGGTACGTATAACGGCAGGCAGGCGATCAAGGTACAAGACGAGCCGGCCGGTTAAGCTTAGGTGTCGTTGTGTGGCGTGAAGATCGTTGGCGTCGGCCATTACGCGCCGGCCCGCGTCGTCACGAATCACGATCTCGAGGCGTGGCTCGATACGACGGACGAATGGATCACGACGCGCACGGGGATGAAGCGCCGCCATTGGACATCCGATAGCGAGGCGACCAGCGACTTAGCATCCGCCGCGGCCGAGGCCGCGCTCGTCCATGCCGACCTCCAAGCGGCCGACGTCGACTGCTTCATCGTGGCGACGGTAACGCCCGACTACTATTTTCCGGCGACGGCCTGTCTGGTCGCCACCCGGCTCGGCGTTCGCGAAAAGCCGGCCTTCGACATCGCCATTGCGTGCAGCGGTTTCATTTACGGTCTGACGGTCGCGTCGGGCCTCATCCGCTCCGGCGTCTACCGCAGAGTCATGCTGATTGGAGCCGAGTCGCTCTCCAAGATTCTCGATAAAGGGGATCGCTCGACGGCTATTCTTTTCGGCGATGGAGCGGGTGCGGTGATTCTGGAACGCTCCGCTGAGGATTCATTTCTCGCCTCCGATCTCGGTGCCGACGGGAGCCGCCCCGAGCTGCTCTACGCCCACGGCAGCGGATCTCGCGAGCCAATCGATCACGCGGCGCTCGACGCGAAGCTGCATCTCATCCACATGCAGGGGCGCGAAACCTTCAAGCTCGCCGTCAATAAGATGGTGGAGTCGACGGGCGCGGTTTTGAGCAAGGCGAACCTAACCAAAGCCGACATTGCCTTCCTGATTCCACATCAAGCCAACAAACGCATCATCGATGCGACCGCGCGCTATTTGGGCCTTCCCGACGACAAAGTCGTGATCAACATTTCCGAATACGGCAACACGTCGGCCGCGTCGATTCCGATGGCACTCTCGGAAACCGTTCGAACGGGGCGAGTCAAACCTGGGGATCTGATCGTGTTCGTCGCATTCGGCGGCGGCCTTTCGTGGGGCGCCGTCGCATGGAGATGGGCTGCGTAGATGCGGTTTGCCGCCGTTTTCCCGGGCCAAGGATCGCAGTGCGTCGCAATGGGATGCGACGCTGCGGCGAACTCGCGGAGGGCGCGCGGAATCTTCGAACGCGCCGCAGTGGTGCTCGGCTACGACCTGCTCGAACTGCAGCGCGAGGGTCCCGAAGAAAAGCTGCGCGAAACCGAGTATAGCCAGCCGGCCATCTTCACGACCAACGTTGCGCTTTACGAAGCCGTCGGGGGCGACGTCGAGCCGGTCGTTACGGCCGGCCATTCGTTCGGCGAGCTTTGCAGTCTGGTCGCGGCCCGATCCCTCGAGTTCGAGGAAGCGCTGCGCATCGTGAACGAGCGCGCCAAGGCCATGCAGGATGCGGCGCAACGCGCGCGCGGCGGCATGTCCGCGGTTCTCGGATTGGAGGCCGCGCAAGTTCGCGACGTCCTGCAGCAGTTGCAAGGCGCGGGCCTGGGTCGAGTCTCCATGGCGAACTTCAACTCGCCGACGCAGATCGTGATCAGCGGCGACGTCGACGCGGTGCAAGCTGCGACGCAACCGATGCTGGCCGCCGGCGCCAAACGCGTCGTGCCGCTCAACGTGTCGGGCGCGTGGCATAGCGTGCTGATGGAGCCGGCCGTGGAACGCCTGGCGGCCGTCGTTGCCAAGAGTCACTTCGCGATGCCGGAGTTCGACGTGATCTCCAACCTTGACGGGCGACCGTATCGCGACATCGCGACGATCAAAGCCAATCTCGTTCGATCGGTGGTCGAAGAAGTTCGCTGGCACGACACCGCGCAGCGGCTGCTCTCGTACGACTTGGATCGCGTCGTCGAGTTCGGAGCCAGCGCCGTGCTCGGTCCTTTGATGAAACGAATGCTCGCCGGCGCCGACCCGAGTAAAAAAGTTCCGGCCGTGACCGTCGTCAGCGATTTTGCCGGCGTCCAGAAGTTCCGCGTCGAGATCGAACGCTCGACCGGAGCGACGGTATGATGTTGACCGGCAAGACCGCGCTCGTTACCGGCGCGAGCCGCGGAATCGGGCGGGCGATTGCGGTAGAGTTTGCGAGAGGCGGCGCGGATGTAGCGCTCGTGGGCCGCGACATCGCGGCGCTGCAAGAGACCGGTGCGGCTTGCGCGAGCGCGCGCGCGGGCGCGACGGCAGAGCTCTTTCCGGCCGACGTTACCGACCGGGCGTCGATGGACCGAGTCGTCGGCCAAACGCTGGAGCGTTTCGGGCGCCTCGACTGCGCGATTGCCAACGCGGGTCAGTCGGTCGACGCACTGCTCCTGCGACTAAAGCCCGAGGCGATCGATCACATGCTCGACGTCAACTTAAAATCGGCCTTCTATCTTTGCGGTGCCGTCGCGAAGCCGATGATGAAGCAGCGCGCCGGCTCGATCGTGCTCATGACCAGCATCGTGGGAATTACCGGGAACGCCGGCCAAGCGGCATATGCCGCTTCGAAGGCCGGGCTCATCGGCCTGTGCAAATCGCTGGCAAAGGAGTTGGGTTCGAGGAATATAAGAGTCAACGCCGTCGCACCGGGCCTCATCGAAACGGCCATGACGGAAAAGATGCCCAGTGCTGCCAGGGAGTTCTTGATCCAACAAGCCGCTCTCGGCCGAGCCGGGAAGCCGGAGGACGTCAGCGGAGCGGTTGCCTTCCTCTGCTCTGATGCCGCCGGGTACATTACTGGACAGACGCTCGTAGTTGACGGCGGGGTCCTGATGTGACCTCGGCAACGACACGCTTTTGAAAGGAGACGAGATGTCCACCACCTTCGATAAAGTGAAGAAGATCATCGTCGAACAACTCGGCGTCGACGAGTCGGAAGTGACGCCCGAAGCGTCCATTACCGACGATCTCGGTGCCGATTCGCTCGACCAGGTCGAGCTGGTGATGGCGTTCGAGACGGAGTTCAACATCGATATTCCCGACGAGGAAGCAGAGAAGATCAAGACGGTCGGCGACGCGGTCAAGCGCATCGACGAAACGACGCCGGGTTCTTCGGCGCCGTAACTATCGTTGTTCGATCAGCTCAGCGACCGCCTCGGCGCCATCTTCGAGCGCCTCAGCGGACGAGGTAAGGTAACCGAAGGCGAAGTCAACGAGGCCCTGCGCGAGGTTCGCGTCGCCCTGCTCGAGGCCGACGTCTCGCTCGCGACGGCCAAAGCCTTCGTCGCGCGCGTCAGAGAACGGGCCGTCGGCGCGAACATCCTCGACTCGCTGACGCCCGCGCAGACGATTCTTAGTGTCGTTCATGCCGAGCTCGTCGAGCTTCTCGGCCCTTCCAGCACGTCGCCGCAAGGTCGCCTGCAGTTCGCCGACGCCCCGCCTTCGGTCGTGATGCTGGTCGGGTTGCAAGGATCGGGAAAGACGACGCAGGCCGGAAAGCTCGCCTTACGCCTCAAGGAGCAAGGGCGGCGATCGCTCTTGATCGCTGCCGACGTCTATCGTCCGGCGGCTATCGAACAACTGCAGACGCTCGGCAAGCAGATCGATCTCCCCGTTTACCAACACGGCACGAGCGATCCCGTGCGCATCGTGCGCGAAGGCCTCGCCGAAGCCAAGCGTCTCGCGTTGTCGACCGTCATCATCGATACCGCTGGACGGCTGCAGATCGATGAAGCGCTCATGGACGAGCTGGCGCAGATCAAAGCGGTGGCCGAGCCGAACGAGATTCTACTCGTCGCCGATGCAATGACCGGTCAAGAGGCGACCAACGTTGCGAAAGGTTTTCACGATCGCCTCGGTATCACCGGCGTCATTCTCACGAAGATCGACGGCGACGCACGCGGCGGCGCGGCGCTCTCGATTCACAGCGTCACTGGCGCGCCGATCAAGTTCGTCGGCGTCGGCGAAAAGCTAACGGCCCTCGAACCGTTCTATCCCGACCGGTTGGCCTCGCGCATTCTCGGCATGGGCGATGCGCTGACGCTGATCGAAAAGACCCAGAGCCTCTATTCCGAGGAGCAGGCGCGCAAGCTGCAGGAGAAACTGCTCAAACAGAGCTTCACCCTCGAGGATTTCTTGGAGCAAATGCGCCAGGTGCGAAAACTGGGCTCGATGACCGATCTCTTGAAGATGGTCCCCGGTTTGTCGCGCGCTCTGCCCAAGAACTTCGAGATACCCGAGCGCGAGCTGGTGAAGGTCGAAGCGATCATCTGCTCGATGACGCGCAAGGAGCGCCGGAATCCCGATCTGCTCAACGGGTCGCGCCGCAAGCGCATCGCCCGCGGCTCCGGCACACAGGTTTCCGACGTCAACCGGCTCGTCAAGCAGTTCGAACAGGCACGTCAGATGACCAAACAACTTGGCGGAAAGAAGCGGCGAGCGCTCTTGCCCTCTCTTACGTCGTAACTTGTAACGAAAGCGTTGTAGAGAAATGGTACGAATTCGATTGCGCCGGATGGGCGCCAAGAAGCAGCCGGCTTACCGATTTGTGGTCGCCGACGCGCGGGCGCCGCGCGACGGGCGATTCATCGAGATCTTGGGGCACTACAATCCGCGCACGGAGCCCCGCACCGTGGTAGTCGACGAAGAGAAGGCGCGCGAGTGGCTGGCAAAGGGCGCGCAGCCCTCGGAGACCGTTCGCCGGCTCTTTGCGGAGAAGGGACTCGTCGAGCGCGGCCGGATTCCGGAGACCAAACGCAAACCCAAGGGTGCGAAAGGCGACGGCTCGTGAGCGCGTTCGACGACGAGTTTGGCCTCTTTAGCGAAACGGTTGTCGAAGACGTAGAGCGCGAGCCCACGCGTCGCGCGCAGACAAGGGCGCCGCAGACGCAAGCGCGCCCGGCACAGTCGCCGCCGCGCTCCGCCCAAGCGCCGCCGCGCCCCGCCCAAGCGCCGCCGCGCCCCGCGCGTCCGCCCGAGCGCCGCGAGCGACGCTCGAACGCTTCCTCGAGCGATCCGTGGGCCGGACACCGCCGCGCAACGGAGCTGCTCTCGTTCCTCGCCCGCAAACTGGTTGCGAATCCCGACACCGTCGCGGTCGAACTCTTCGTAGACGAAAGCGCGCAGCCGGTGATCGAGCTGATCGTTCATCCCGACGATCTGGGCAAAGTCATCGGTCGCAGCGGCCGCGTCGCACACGCGCTCCGCACGATCGTGCGCGCAACCGCCGAGGGCCGCGTCGCCGTCGACATTCTCGACAGCGAAGAGGCCGCCGAAGGCGCCGAGGACCCTGCCGGCGAGGAATGACAGAGATCGAGGTAGGCCGGATCGCCGGAATATTCGGCCTTACCGGAGAGCTAAAATGCGACCCGACCAGCGCGGGTCGCATCCTCTTTTCTGCAGGCGCCGTCCTACGCTGCGAACGCGAAAACGCATCCGCACCAATTCACCTAACACAAGTCCGCCCGCACAAAGGCCGCCTCTTAATTCGCATCGACGGCATCAACGACGCCGACGCCGCAAACGCATTCACCGGCGCCATCCTCTACGCTCCACGCGAGAACGTCCCGCTAAACGATGACGAATACTTCGACAGCGACCTCGTCGGATGCGAAGTGTACGGCACCGACCATACGCTCTACGGACCCGTAGAACGCATCGAACACTACCCCTCAGGCGACATGCTAGTAGTCGCCGGCCGCCTCGTCCCAATGGTGCGCGCAATCGTTAGCGAGATCGATCTCCCCAACCGCCGCATCATCATCGACCCACCCGCCGGACTACTCGATTAGCGGTGAGACCGGAGGCCCCCTTAACATAATGCCGAGGAGGCTCTGACCGAGGAGCGCAGGCACGGATGCCGGAGCGACGAGGCAGCGCAGCAGGAGCGGAGCCGGAGGCGGAGCGACGAGCGTCTCCTCGGCGTTATGTTAAGGGGGCCTCCGGTCTCACCGCTAACCCACCACGGCTAGCTATTGTCAGGATGCGCCGTCGCGTACGCCGTCACCGCGGCATCAACCGCCATTTTAAGCGAGGTCCCCTTGCCAACTTCGTGCCCCAACGGCGCACCGAAACACGTATAGACGAGCAGGGCGAACGTGACCGACACGTGATGGTGCTTATCCGGCGTCTCGGTTAACGTGCCCGTCGCGATCGTGTTATCGCGGTTGGGCCCGCAGATCGCATCGGCCGATTGCTCCGGCGGCGAAGTGATGGCCGTCATCTGCGTAACGAACCGCCGGTTGAGCGCGACATAGAGTTCGCGCAAGGCGTTGGCAAGTTCGGCCGGCGCGACGTATCCCGAAGCCGTGACGGGCGCAATGATGACGCCGCGTGACGGCTTGACCACCGGAGTGGGCGACGGCGACGGCCCCCCTCCTTTATGCTTGAAAACCGAATCGACGATGTTGGTGATGCCCGAGATCGGAACTTGCGCACCGTTGCTCGACGTCGGCGCGGGCGTGTTTGCGGTTTGCGCTCCGACGTTCTGGGTTTCGCGGCCGACGAAGGCCAGAATCTGGGAGCGCGCGAGCAGCGACTGCGAAGCGACGTCCGCGACGCTCGAGACCTGAGCGGTCTGAGAGAAGAGAATGACGCCGCTCTCGACGCTGACGACTTGCTCGACGACCGCGGCGGACTCTCCGACCGGCGTCACGTAGCCGCTGATATAAAAGTCCGCTTTTGCGGCGCGAGCGTTATCGAGAAAAGCCGAGCGCTTTATGCCCTGGGGAATGGCCAGCACCGTGATGCCGCCTGTCGCAGCCATCTCCTGGCCGAGAATCTGGGCGATCGCGGTCCCGATTCGCGCGTCGGCGCCGGTCTGCACGTCGAAGGGATAGACGAGGACGACGGGCTGCTGTTCGAGGGAGGCCGGCGAGGGCGAGGGCAAGGGCGACGGCGACGGTTGCGGCGAGGGCGTCGCCGCCAGGACGAAGCCGAGGAGCGAGCACGAGAGAATCAAGCCGGCCATGCGGCGCGCGAAGCGTTTTTCAGCCATCAGCCGACGACTCTTCGCGCGCGGCGGCTTGATATCCGGTCGAGAGCGCGATGCTGTACTCGGCGCCGAAGAGAACGATCGAGCCGATGCAGTAGAACCAAAGCAGCAAAACGAGCGGTGCGGAGAGGGCCCCGTAGATGAGCGTGAAGTCCACGTGCGTCACGTACGCGGCGAAGCCGTATTGCACCGCCGGCCAACCGATGGCTACCACTGCGGCCCCGCGCAAGGCGAACCCCCAGGAGTTGCGGCGATTGGGCAGCCAGCGATAGAGCACGACGGCCACGATGAAGACCAGCGCGATCGAGATTAAATAAGCCAGAAGGTGCGTGACGCGGCGCGGATCGTGAATCCCGGCGACGTGAAACGTAATCGAGAGCACGACCGGGAGCGCGATGGCAATCAGCAAGAGGATTCCGGTGACCGGCAGCATCACGAACGACAGCAGCAGATTGTGCACGAGCGGGCGCCCTTTCGGAACGCCCAGCGCCCGATCGAGCGCGAATGCGAGGCCCATAAAAAGGTTTTTTCCCGACCAGAGCAAGACCGCGATGGCGATCGCGCTTGAAATGCCCCGTCCGTAGATGTACGTGTGCAGGTTCTTCGCGATGTAGTCGTGCAGCGCGGGAGCGAGCGCATCCACGAAGCCTAAGGTCCGGCGCTCGGCATCGGGGAAGAAGAGTGTCGCGCCGCTCAACATCAGAACGGCGAGCGGAAAAACGGAGAAAAGCGCGTTAAACGCGATCGATTGCGCGAGAAACGAGCAGCCGTCGCGCGAGAAGCGAAGCAGGGCTTCATGAAAAGCGGAGATGAGTCGCCGCATGGCAAGCGGTATATCGTGGCAACGTGCCGCTATTCCCACCGGTTCCGGTAGCGATTCTGGTCGATGGCCGCCCGCTCGCAAGCTACGTCCGCGCGTACGTGGCCGGCGGCCGGGTTTTTGCGCCGGTGGCGCCGCTGATCACTCGGTTGGCCGACCGCGTTTGGCTTGAGGGCGACACGCTGGTCATCCAACGGGGCGCGAAGCGGGTACGAGTTCGCCTCGCGCAGACGGTTCCCGATCAGTTCGATGGTGCGTATGTCGCCGTCGCGCCGGTTCTGCGAGCGCTGGGGGCGTCGCTCTGCTGGGAGCCGAAACGCCGGCGTCTGATCGTGCGCCTTCCGGAACGAGGCACCGTTGCGACGCCGACGCCCTTCGATCCGGCGGTGCCGTCGGTGCCGCCCGCGACGGTCTTCACACCATCGCCACCGGTGACTCCGCGTCCGCTCTGGACAGGCTCGCCGTTGCCGCGGCGGACTCCGCTTGCGCTTCCGTCGCCTCGGGCGGAATGAGCACTACTTTTCCCAGGACGCCGCCGGCGACGCGTTCGTAGGCTTCTCGGGCCGCAGAGAGCGGAAATCGCGCGGCGATCGGCGGAGGCGTCAGCGCCCCGGATTCAAAGAGGGGGCCGAACCTTTCATACAGCTTCGCAATCTCTGCGAGGTCGAGTTGAGCCGTGTCGAGCCCAAATAGTTGCAGCCGGTGCCGGTAGAGGAAAAACAGGTCAAGCTGCACGTCCCGGCCACCCGCGGCGGAGAAAACGACCATCCGCCCGCCGATGGCCAGCGACTCGGCGAGCTGCGCGAAAACCGGGGCCCCAACGGCGTTGAGGGCCACATTGGCGCCCCGGCCGGCAGTCAGTTCGAGAACCGCCTTTGGGACGTCGTCGGCATCGGAACGCAAAACGGCGTCAACGTTCAGGCCGCGGAGCGGCCGCTCGAGGTCGACTTTCGAAAGGTCGATGGCGATGGCGTGACCGCCCAAGGCCTTCACCAACGCGACCGCAGCGGATCCGACTGCACCCCCCGCACCAGAGACGATCGCCCACTCGCCCGCTTGGAATCGGCCCAGCTCGACCAGCGCGCTCCAGGCCGTCACAAACGGCACGCCGGCTACGGCGGCCGCTTCCGCCGTTAAGTTCGAAGGACGCGCGATCACGGCATCGAGCGGCAGGAGCAGGTGCTCGGCGTGCGAGCCGTCCTGGGTCATGCCGAGGATGCCGCCGCCCGAACCCCAGACGGCCGTGCCGATGAAGTCCTCCGGACCCTCGACGATTCGGCCGGAAAAATCACGCCCGAGAATCCGCGGAAGCGTCGCGTGCGCGAAGTGCCCCAGAGCGACCCCGGTGTCGCTCGGATTGACCCCGGCGGCCTCGATCGCAATGCGCACGCAACCCGCAGGAAGCGGCGCCTCTTGCACCTCGCTGACGTGCAGGTTTTCGAGCGGCCCAAACTGCTCGATTCGCAGCGCTTTCATGCGTTCCCGGAAACAATCCGCATTGATTCGTCGGCCAGCTAGCGCAACGCGACGGCCCCGAGATCGCGATCGCCCAGGCCGCGATCGGAAACGTTGCGCAGCAACGCCTCCATTGCGTCGATGACGGGCAGGCGCTCGTGGTGAGCCGTGGCTTGCATCAGCGCGGCATCTTTGTGCGCCATGTCGACGCTCCAGAGCGGATCGTAATCGTTGTTGACCATGCGCTTTCCCCGGCCGCGAATCTGCCCCGTCGGATCGTAGAACTCGAAGAGTTCGTAAGCTTGTGCACGCGCCAAGCCTTGCTCCTCGGCCATGCGCAGCGAATCGTTGATGCCGCCGACGACCGCCAGAATCATCGCGTTTCCCATCAGTTTGTAGATGGCCGCCAGATCCGCGCGTTCGCCGACGTAACGCAAGTCGCTGCACATTGCTTCCAGCGCAACGCGAAGGCGCGCGAAGAGCGGCAGCGCGCCCGACGCCATCATCACCCCGGTGCGTTCCAGCGCCATCGGCGGGCCCATGAAGACGGGCGCGTGAAGCAACGCGTGCCCCGACTCCTCGAGCCGCGCGACCCGCTCCGCAACGCGTTGCGGCAGCACGGTCGAATGGTCCACGATCGGCGAGTCCAACGCGATTCCGGCGAGCGCCGCCTCCAACACGGCGTCGACGCTCGCGTCGTCGCTCAAGCAGAGGTGAACGCGGTCTGCGCCGCCGGCCGCCTCGGCGGGATCGGCAAACGCGCGCGCGCCATCCGCTTCGAGGGCTTGTGCTTTGGCCGGTGTGCGGTTCCACACGTGCACCGCTAGACCGCGGCGCAGCATCGCGCGGACCATGGCGGAACCCAGCATTCCGGTACCGTAGAAAGCGACCGTCTCCACCTCGCGCTATTCCGTCTTCGGGGGCGGTCTGCGCGCGAGCAGATTGAGCCCCGCGACGACGACCGCGGCCGCCAAGGCGTACCAAATCTGCACGGGGTCGGTCAGGAACTGCAGATTGAACGCGTTATCCAACGAGTAGAGTCCGCTGCCCGCGAATGCGATCGCGATCGCACCGGCGATGTAGGCCGCGTTGAGCTCCCAGCCGCCGTTGGTCACAAAGAAACCCTTCGTGATATGGACCGATCCGATCGCGACGAGCATGACGAGAACGATCAATACCGGGCCGAGCGCACCGCCGAGACCGAGCACGGTTAAGAGGCCGCCGGCGGTCTCCCCCAAACCGGCCATTAGCGCGAACAGTTTGCCGGGACGAAAGCCAAGGTTTTCAAAGAACCCGCCGGTCCCGTCGAGCCCATACCCTCCAAACCACCCGAACAGCTTCTGCGCCCCATGGGCAGCTAAACCAAGCCCCAGAATAAGCCGAACGATCAACAGCGCAACGCTCATATTCCCTTCTTCCCCCGATTTGCGAGGATTAGCTCGCTCACGGTGCGTTCTTGCCGGCGAGGTCTTGGGCGAGAACGAACCGGATGCCGAGTGCCTGCAGCCTGGGAATCATCGCGCGTACCGCCGTCAGCGTCGTCGGACGCGGATGACCGATCGCAATGGCGCTGCCGGTCCGTTGCGCGATTTCAGCCGCCTGCGAGAGCTGAGCTTCAGTGTATGCGACGTCGGCGCGATTATCTAAAAAGACGTCGCGTCCCGCCGTCGGAACTCCCATCGCTCGCGCGGTCGCCTCTCCGACCGATGCGGCATTGGTGCGCGAATCGATGAAGAAGAGGTTGTGCTGCGCGAGCACGCCGATAACCGCGCGCATGACGCGGGGATCGGCGGAGGCTTTGCTGCCTTCGTGATTGTTGACGCCGCGCGCGAGCGGCACGTCCGCGAGATCGCTTTGAACCTGCGCGACGATCTGCGGGTCGCTCATCTCGGTGGTAACTTTTCCGGGCCCTGGATTGAGGCCGGAGAGCGTCTCCATCGGCAGATGGAGCATCACGCCCTTCCCCGCGTCCGACGCCTCCGTGGCGATGACGCTCGTGTACGGAACATCGGGTAGGACCGAGAGCGTCAACGGTATTTCGAGGGCGACGAATCCTCGCTCGGTTGCGATCCACTGGCCGCAATCGTCGACGATCAGCGCGAGCTGCGGGCCGTGCAGGTTGGCAGCAGGGGTCAGCGTGGGCGCGGGCGAGGCGGGCGCTGCCGTCGGCAACGGCGTCGCGAAGGGCGTTGGCACGGGCGTGGCCACTGGAGCCGCCGGTTCCGCGGATGGCACAACCGTGTGGAAGACGTAGCGCGCAACGGGGTGCGGCTGGGGCCGCAACAGCCACCACCAGGCGGCGGCTGCGAAAAGGATCAATGCAATCAGCGAAACGAGCGGCCCCACGCCGGAGCTCGAGCGTCGCGAAGCTCTCCTCGGCACCGGAGCGAGTTATTCGGCAATCCAGGATATGGCCCTCGCCGGGATGTAGCATTGCTCCATATGCAATTACAAGGCAAGACTTTTATCGTTACCGGCGGGAGCTCCGGTCTGGGAGCGGCCTGCGTTATGGAGTTCGCGCGCGCCGGCGCCAACGTCGTGATCTGCGACGTCAGCGAGCGCGGAAACGAACTGGCGCGCGAGATCGGCGCCGCGGTTCGTTTTGCGAAGACCGACGTTACCGATAGCGCCCAAGTTCAAAGCGCGGTGGATCTCGCGGCGGAAGCCTTCGGCGGATTGCACGGTGCGATCAACTGCGCGGGCATCGCAACCGCGGAACGCGTCATCGGCCGCGAAGGGCCGCTGCCCTTGGAGCGTTTTTCAAAGGTCATCGCGGTGAACTTGATCGGCACGTTCAACGTCATTCGATTGGCGGCGGCCAAGATGATCGAACGCCCAGTCGAGCCGGGCGAGGATCGCGGCGTCATCATTTGCACCGCATCGGTGGCAGCCTACGACGGCCAGATCGGTCAGGCGGCCTACGCCGCCTCGAAGGGCGGCATCGTCGGGCTCACGCTCCCCGTTGCGCGCGAGTTCGCGCAGCATCAGATTCGCGTGGCGAGCATTGCGCCGGGAATCTTCGACACGCCGATGCTTGCGGGTTTACCCGAAGCGGCGCGCGAGTCACTGGGCAAGCAGGTTCCGTTTCCATCGCGTCTCGGAAAGCCGGCAGAGTATGCGGCGCTGGCGAGGCACATTGCCGAGAACCAAATGCTCAACGGCGAAGTTATCCGGCTCGACGGCGCGATCCGAATGGCACCCCGTTAAGCGGAGCCGTCGGCATTCCCCACGTCGCCATTGACGAGGCGCGAATGGTCGGCTGGACTAAGCGTTGGGCCTTCGGGCCCCAAATAAAAATAATATCTAAAAACTTTCTAACTAAACGAAAAAGAAAACGTACAGTGAATGAGTTTGATAGTTTTGACTCCATCGAAAAGGCGCTCAATGAGGCAGCGGGTGTAATGTCCGTGCCGATGGCGCAACTGAGGGACGCCTTCGGCGCCGGCCGTCTCGGGATCCACGTAATAGCGAGCATAAGCGACGAACTGGAGCGCCGGGGCATTGGCTACCAGCCCATCGACCTACCGAGCAACCAGTTCAACCAGGTTCGGCTCTACAAGAGGGGCACGCCCGCCGGGGACGTTATCGAGGCAGCTCAAGCGATCGGAAATCGCGCAGCAGACGAAACGTTGCGGCGGCTTCAGAGACCAAGTGTCGGCAACGGAGGCGCGGCTGAGAGCGCACGGGTGCACCACGGCGATCCTATGAAAGATCTCATTTGCAGTCTTGATAAGGCGGAATCGAAGCAAGGTCACCACGTTGTCGCTTTGAAGTGGTTTCGCGACGTGGCTCTGGCGGCGGCCCAATCCGCGAAAACCCGAGTTTCCCGTAACGTCAATTCGCTTAAACCGTAGCGCACGAGAAGTGCAGGCGGCGCTGCGTACGCCCAACAAAGTCGCCACGTTTCAACCCATTGCAATTCGGGGCGAAATGCTCTCCTCAACCGTTCTGAGGGATCGGCGCTAGGAGCTTTGACGCTCTATTTCCTAGATACGAGCGCTTTAACGAAGCTGTACGTTCGCGAGCCCGGCTCGGACTTTATGCTCGGGCTCGCGAACGAGAGCCGTCGCGGACAATTCGTCGTATTATCCATCTCATCGGTAGAGTTTCGAACTGCGGTCCGACGGCGGGAGTCGTTCTCCGCCCATCTCGAGTCGCAGTTTCTGCAACAGCCGCTTACGGAGACGCTCGTGGATAGCGCAAACGATCTGATCGACCGACACACGCTGCGGGCCTACGACGCTCTTCAGCTTGCCGGCTGTCTCGCGTTGAGGTCAAGCTCTGGCGAAGTCGATTTGATTTTTCTTTGCGCCGATAAAGCTCTTTGCCGGGCGGCTGTTAGCGAGGAGGTATCCGTTATCAACCGCGAAGTCAATGCGTCGTGAAGGCGTTATTAGCATGCCTGTTTGCTTCGGCGTGCGCGGTGCTTACGTTGTCGGCGCAGGCCGGGCAAAACGTGCCGCCGTGGGGGCACCTTGCTACGTCGCGCCCGCGCGCGACGGCGACGCCGATTCCGCTTCCGTCGCCCGATCGGTTGCTCTATCTAATTCGACGGCAGTTCCGCTCGCATCGTCCCCCGCCGGTCTACGTTACTTACACGCTCATTCGGAAGCAGACGCTTGACGACGGCTATCCCGATCTGCTCAACAGCTACACGTATCACATCTGGTGCCGAACGACGGATCGTGGAGCGTTGGGGCGCCGCGTCTATCGCGGCTCGGCTCGCGGTACCCTCGAGTTCCTGCGGCCCTCGTTTAACGAACCCTGGGATCCAGGGCCTCCGACGGCGGATCTTTTCGAGCCGGCACCGATTCATCCGCATACGAGCCCGCGGGAGTTCGTGCCGACTCCGGAGCCGACGGGGAAACTGCCGCTTACGATCGCCAGCGTCACCGCGCTGGGGGAGTTCGACTACCGCGTCACGCGGGTGGCCAACGAAGGCGATCAGATTCACGTCAGCCTCGAGCCTCGCCGCGACCCCGATCGAAATCGCCTGCGCGAGCTTTACGTCGACGCAAAGACGCTGGAGCTGCAAAAGGTCATCGCGACCGATAAGCTTTACGACGAAGGGGATAACGGCAAGCACGTCTATCCGATGCTCTTCACCGTAACGCTGGTTTGGATGCACAAAATGCCGATCGTCACGCACATCCATGGAACGCCGACCTACCAGCAGGACGCCGATTATCTCGGGATCGACGCAACCGTCGATTACGATTTCACGGATATAACCTTTCCGGATTCCTTACCGGAATGGTACTTCGATCCGCGGACCTACGCGCAGCACGTCGCCGACGCACCGTCCTAGCTCAGGAGCCTCTCTAAGCGGGAAACGGCGGGTTCGCCTTAATAAGCTCCGGAAACTTCTGGCGCAGCTGCTTGAGTTTCGGAAGATCGTTGAAGACGATGTACGGATCGTGCGGATTGTGCAAGGCAAACTCTTGATGGTAGGCCTCCGCGGGATAGAATCCGCGTAAGGGCGCGACCATCGTCACGATCGGGGCCGAAAAGACGTGTGTTTGCTGCAGGTGTGCTATCGTCGCGACGGCCTGCGCTCGCTGCGCGTCGGTGGTGTAGAAAATCTCCGAGCGGTACTGCGAGCCTTCGTCGGGGCCCTGGCGATTGAGTTCCGTCGGATCGTGCGCGACTTCGAAGTAGACGTCGAGCAGCGACTTGAACGAAATCTTCGCCGGGTCGTAGGTGATCTCGACGGACTCGGCGTGCCCGGTTGCGCCCGTGCTGACGACCTCGTACTGGGCCGTCGTGGCGTTGCCGCCGGAGTAGCCGGCCACGACGCCGTCGACGCCTTTGAGCTCTTCGAAGACGAGCTGCATGCCCCAGAAGCATCCCCCGGCGAGGACGACTCGCTCGGAAGTGCCCTGGGCAGCCACCGGCGCCGTCGTTGCGCCGATGCCGAGGGCAAGAAGGAGGGCGATACCGTTACGAATCTTCACGTTCTCTAGAACGCATCTGGGGCGCAAATGGATGACCCGCCGGGCGCATCTGTTTCCTCTACCGGACGGTTGACCTCAGAGATGCGCGACGATTTCCATCCGCTCGTTCGCGAATGGTTCGACTCGAGTTTTCGGGCAGCCACGGAGCCGCAATTACGGGGCTGGCCCGCGATTCGAGCCGGCGAGGACGTGCTGATCTCCGCTCCCACGGGCTCCGGAAAGACGCTGGCGGCCTTCACGCTCTGCTTGGACGACCTCGTCCGCCGCGCGACCGAGGGCACGCTGCCCGATCGCACGCTGGTGGTGTACGTCTCGCCGCTCAAGGCGCTGACCAACGACGTCCGCGAGAACCTGGAGAAGCCGCTGGCGGCCTTGACCGCTCTCGCCCAAACCCAAAACCTGCCGATGGCAGCGATTCGCTCGGCCGTGCGCACCGGCGATACCACCGCCACGCAGCGCCAAAGCATGCTGCGAAAGCCGCCGCACGTGCTCGTGACAACGCCCGAGTCGCTCTATATCTTGCTGACGGCCGAGAAGTCGCGCGCGCTCTTCGCCGGCGTTACCACCGTGATCGTCGACGAGATTCATGCGATGGCGGCCGACAAGCGCGGTTCGCACCTGGCGCTCACGCTCGCGCGCCTCGACCATCTGGTCGCACAGGCCGGCGCCCAAAAACCGCAGCGCATCGGCCTTTCCGCGACCGTGCGTCCGCTGGAAAGTGTGGCACAGTTCTTGAGCCAGCGCGCGACGATCGTCAACGTCGGGCACCGCCGCGAAATGGACCTCTCGATCGAAGTTCCCGGCGACGAACTCGGTCCCGTCGCGAGCAAAGAGATGTGGGGCGAAATCTACGATCGCGTCGCGGCCGAGATTCGCGCCCATAAGACCACGCTGGTCTTCGTCGGCACGCGGCGCATGAGCGAGCGCGTCGCGTTCGCGCTCAACGAGCGCCTTGGCGAAGCCTTTGCAATGCCGCACCACGGCAGTCTGGCGCGCGAGATGCGCTTCGATGTCGAGCGGCGCCTGCGAAGCGGCGAGCTGCGCGTCGTTGTGGCCACCGCCTCGCTCGAGCTGGGCATCGACATCGGCTCGGTCGATCTCGTCGTTCAGTTGGGCTCGCCGCGCGCGATAGCCGTTGCGCTGCAGCGTATCGGACGCTCCGGTCACTGGGTGGGTGCCAAGCCGAAGGGCATCTTCTACGTGACGACGCGCGACGAACTGCTCGAGTGCGCGGCGCTGGTGCGCGCGATCCGCGGCGGTGCGCTCGACGCGCTCGAAATTCCAAAAGCGCCGCTCGACATACTCGCACAGCAGATCGTCGCGGCCTGCGCGCAGCACGAGTGGGAAGTCGATTCGCTCTACGCGACGGTTCGCACGGCCTTTCCGTACCGCGATCTGGAGCGCGCGGATTTTGAAGCCGTACTCTCCATGTTGGCCGACGGCATCGCGACCTCGCGCGGGCGCAGCGGAACCTATCTCCACTACGATCGCGTGAATGGCCGTCTGCGCGCGCGTCGAGGGGCGCGATTGGCCGCGATCACCTGCGGCGGCGCGATTCCCGATACGGCGAACTACAGCGTCATCGTCGAGCCTGACGGCCACGTGATCGGCTCGCTGGACGAAGACTTCGCGATCGAAAGCATGGCCGGCGATATCTTTCTTCTCGGCACCAACTCGTGGAAGATCCGGCGCGTGGAGGCCGGCGTAGTACGCGTCGAGGACGCGCACGGCGCCCCGCCGTCGGTTCCGTTCTGGAACGGTGAAGGGCGCGGACGCACGATCGAGCTCTCGCGCGAAGTCTGCGCGGTGCGCGTGGCGATCGACGAGCGCGACGACGCCGGCGCGATCGAATGGCTCGAAGGCGAGTGCGCCCTCGATCGCGCGGGCGCCGAACAGGCCGTCGCGTACGTGCGCGCCGGCAAGAAGATTCTCGGCGTCGTCCCGACGGATCGCACGCTGGTCGCGGAACGCTTCTTCGACGAAGGCGGCGGCATGCAGCTGATTCTGCACACGCCGTTTGGCGCACGCATCAACCGTGCCTGGGGATTGGCGCTGCGCAAGCGTTTCTGCCGTTCGTTCAATCTCGAGCTGCAAGCCGCCGCAACCGACAACGGAATCGTGCTCTCATTGACCGACCAGCACGCGTTTCCGCTCGACGTAGTCTTCGAGTTCGTCAAGTCGGCAAGCGCCGAGCAGACGCTGACGCAGGCGCTCCTTCCGGCGCCGATGTTCGCGGCGCGCTGGCGTTGGAACGCCACGCGGGCATTGGCGATTCTGCGCTTCAGCGGCGGGCGGAAGGTGCCGCCGCAGCTGATCCGGATGCGCGCCGACGACTTGGTCGCGGCGGTCTTTCCCGATCAAGCCGCCTGTCCCGAAAACCTCACCGGCCCGATTCGGATTCCCGACCACGTCTTGGTGCGCGAGACGCTTGCGAACTGTCTGCACGAAGCGATGGACCTCGATGGTTTCCTTGCGATTCTGCGCGAGATCGAGACCGGCGCGCTGCAAACGGTTGCCATCGACACGCCGGAGCCGTCGGTCTTTTGCCACGAAATCCTCAACGCCAATCCCTATGCCTATCTCGACGACGCGCCGCTGGAAGAACGGCGTGCGCGGGCCGTGCAGTTGCGGCGAACGACGCGCGACGACGTGGACGGTGCCGGCATCTTGGATCCCGCCGCGATCGCCGAAGTCGCGGCCGATTCGTGGCCGGTCGTGCGAGATGCCGACGAGCTGCACGACGCACTAACCACGCTGATCGTCCTGCCGCCAGTCGCCGAGTGGGCGCACTGGTTCGAAGAACTCGTCTCCCAGCGAAGGGCCCTTGTCATCCAAGAATTCTGGACCTGTACGGAGCGAGCGGAAATCGCGCGCGCTGCGTATGCGCAAACCGGCGAACAACGTGACGAGGCCGTGACCGAAATCCTGCGCGGGTGGCTGGAATCGAGCGGTCCGATGGCGGTGGCGGAGATGGCGGAACGCTTGAGCATCGGCGAGGAGACGATTATGGCGGCGCTGCTCCGCCTGGAAACGCAGGGGCAAGTTCTGCGCGGCCGATTTACCGCAGCGGCGCGAGGCGAGCAGTGGTGCAATCGTCGCGTGCTCGCGCGCATCCATCGCCTGACGATTGGGCGGTTACGCCGCGAGATCGAGCCGGTAACCGCGTTGCAGTACATGGCCTTTTTGCAGCGCTGGCAGCATGTGACGCCGGCGGCGCGTTTGCATGGATTGGACGGCACGCTTCAAATCGTGCGCCAGCTCGAAGGCTACGAGATTCCGTCGGTCGCCTGGGAGGGACAGATCCTTCCAGCACGGATCGCCGGCTACAAGCCCGAGTATCTCGACCGGCTCTGCTACGCCGGCGACGTGATGTGGGGACGCCTCTCGCCCCATCCGGCGTTGGAACCGCGGGACGCGGCGGAGAGCCGGCGCGTGCGTCCCACGCGCCTCGCACCGGTTGCGCTCTTTATGCGCGCGAACGCCGACGAGCTGGTCGTTCGCCGTCAAAGCAACGCCGAAGCGCTCTCGGCCGCCGCGCACGAAGTCCTCGAAGCGGTCGAGCGGCTGCGAGCACCCTTCTTTGCCGAAATCGTTCGGGCCGTCAAGCGTCTTCCGAGCGAAGTCGAAGAAGCGCTGTGGCAACTCGTCGCCGCCGGCTTGGTGACCGCCGACGGCTTCGACGCGTTGCGATCGCTCAGCGATGCTAAACGACGGTTGGGTGAGAAGGGCCTGCGCGCGCGGCCGCGCTCGTCGAGCGGGCGCTGGACGCTCTTGCAAGCGACGACGGAGCGCATCGCGCCCGACGCCTTCGCGCGGCGATTGCTGGCGCGCTGGGGCGTGGTCTTCCGGGACGTCATCGCCCGCGAGAGCTTGGCGCCAAGATGGCGCGAAATCCTGATTGCGCTTCGCCGGATGGAAGCGCGCGGCGAGATTCGCGGCGGCCGATTCGTCGCCGGATTCGTCGGCGAACAGTTTGCGCTGCCGGAAGCAATCGACGCGCTGCGCGCCGCCCGCAGAACCGGCGCAAGCGTCGAGCGATTGCCGCTCGGCGCCTACGACCCCTTAAATCTCGCCGGGATCATCACCCCCGCGCAAGAACCCGACGACGCGCTGGAATCAACATTGCGTACTGGTCTGCTCGCCTGAATATATCTCGATCACGCCGCTAACCTTAACCGGGATATTTCGGCCCTTTAACAGCCCTCCGATTCCAGAGAGCACGCCGCCGTACTTGCCTTTGGTGGCGGTCGTATAGCATGGTCCGAACTTGATCGGGAAGCCGTAGACGGTCGCTTCGCCATAGGCGGTGTACGGATCGCCGACGATGATGCTGTTACTCGACAGCCCGTTGTGCGTCCTGACGGTGCTGCCGAACGTAACTGCGGCCGAGGTGGTAAATCCGAGATAGAAGATCGGCGTTCCCGAGCCGAGGTTCTGGAAGTTGTCGTAGTTCACCGTGCTCGATCCCAACGTGAGAGTAATTGACGAAGTGAGGAGGTTGGGATAGTCTAACTTGCCGCCAAAGCCGCCATACTCAGGAATGCAGAAGGCCCCGCCGCGGGTGTTGACCTGGCCAGTGAGCGTGGAATAGTCCGACTTATTCACCTGGCCTTTGCAGCTCGGCGGATTGAGATCGGGAGCTACGACCGCTTGCGATGCAGTTGGAAGCAGGGCTCCGTGCTGCGCGCAGGCGGAAACCGCGAGGACCGCGACGATTGCGACCGTTCCGGATAAGCGGGGACGCAAAAATGTCATAATTGCTCCTATCGGGTGGTTCTTAGCACTCTTGGCTGACTTGCATGCCCGGGTAGATTTCGATGACGCCGTATCCGGCGCCCGTGATGGTTGTATCGCTAAACAGGTCGCCTAGCCCTGGAAGGACGCCGCCGTACGGGCCTTGGGTCGCAACGGTGTAGCATGGCGGAAACATCAGCACGAGATGCCCCACCGCGACGATCCCGAAGGCCGTGTAGCTTTGGCCGGCCTGGATTTTTGCGGCGGTAAGGCCGCCTTTCGACTTTAGCTTCGTTCCAAAATGCGTTCCGGCGAAGAAGTGAAGGTTCAAGTAGAAGATCGGCGCTCCCGAGCCGAGCAGCGGCTCGTCGTAGATGTTTTTCGTGCTCGAGCGAAGCACCAGCTCCACCGAAGGCTCGACGCCGGGATACTCGATCGTGCCGCCAAACCCGTGAAACGCCGGGACGCAGAACGCGCCGGCTTTGGTTTTCAGCATCACCTTGATTTGCGCGTATTTTGCCCTCGTGCGCTGATTTCTGCATTGCGGAGGCGCGGCGTGGGATCCTTCGTACCGGTGCGCCGCCGCGGGAAGCGGCGCGGAGTCGTAGAGTTGGCCGCAGCCGGAAAGTGCGAGAGCCGCCGCAAGAGCCAAGCCTGCGCGTGAGCGGTTCACGGCATGAGGACCTTCAGGCGCGCCTCGCCGGCCTCTGCCAGCGCTGCAAGATCTTTATACGCGGCATACTCTGCGACGGTCGGCCGTTGATAGGCGCCTTCGATTGAGTTGAGCAAGAAACCCAGTTGCTCGCGCACTTTGGTTTCGTGCAGCAGATCGGCTTCGCTCGAGTGAACGTCGAGCAGCACGAGATCGGCGATCTCGCCGTTCACCGCCGCAACTTGCGCCGCGCTCATTCGCTTGCGACCGTCCATCGCTGCGACGATCGCGCGATCCAGCGTGTCGATGCAGCTGCGGATCTGCATCTCCAGCGCCAAGCGCGCCTCGAGATCGCCCGCTGACGTGTGAATCCGCGGATCGAGCGCCACGGTGAAGGGCGCTTGAAGCGTTTGCCCGCCGTATCGCAGCACTGCCGTGTAGGCGCCGGGAACGATCGTCGGGCCATCGCTGCTATCGGGAAAGTCGTCGGAGGTGAGAACGCGGATGCCGGGCACCTCGTAGGCCGGCTCGTAACGCATATCCCATTGGAAGAGATTCGCCCCAGGCTTAACGCTCGTGAGCTTCTCCAAATCGCGGGCGCGCTGCGAAACCGCGTCAAGATCGTCCTCTTGTTCGGGGGTCAGCTTTTTCTCGTGCGGATTCTTCGGATGCAGCGAAAAGCTGCGAACGGTGGCACCGGCCGAATCCAAGAAGGTAAGCGTCAGCGGCCACTCTCCGTGATAGGCGGCGGGAACGTTGAAGAAGACCGCCGCCCCGTACTTCGGGTTATCGCCGAAGTCCGGAATCGAAAAGTCCGGCCCGCCGTAGGCGTTCGACAGCCAAGCCGTTTGGGGTGAGAAAAGCTGCAGGCTCGCGACGGATAAAGCCTTTTCGCCCGCGAGCTGCTCGAGATAGGCCAGGTTATCGAGAATCCAAAAGGCGCGACCGTGCGTTGCGGCAACCAGCTCGCCTTCACGTGAGTCGATCGCGAAGTCGCGCACTTGAACGCCGGGTAAGTTCAGCGTGAGCGGCTGCCAGGCCTGACCGCCGTCAAAACTGACGTAAGCGGTGCTGCGCGTTCCGGCAAAAAGCAGGCCGGGAACCAACGGATCCTGGCGCACGACGAAGACGTATTGATCGCTGGGCAGTCCGTTGGTGAGCTGGATCCAATCGTTGCCAAAGTCGGTCGTTTCGAAAACGTACGGGTGGAAGTCGTCCCACATATAGCGCGACGCGGTGAGAAAGGCCGTGCCTCGCTGCGTATGCGACGGTTCGATCGAGCTTATCTGAGCCCACTGCGGAAGCTGCGGCGGCGTGACGAGCTTCCAGTTCGCACCGTGGTCGGTCGTCACGTGAACTAAACCGTCGGCCGACCCGGCCCAGAGAATCTTGGCGTCGAGGGGCGAGACCGCGAGCGACGAGACGTCGGGGAAGGTTTCGGCGCCGGTCTGATCGTTGTCGATTGGCCCTCCGGTGAGGCCTTCGGTCGACGGCTCGTTGCGCGTCAGGTCGGGGCTGAGGATCTTCCAAGTCTGCCCGTGGTCCATGCTCGAGAAGACAACCTGCGCTGCGACGAGCAGCTCGCGCGGATCGGCCGGCGAGAAGAAGATCGGATGGGTCCACCCGAAGCGGTATTTCGTCTCGGCCGAGGTGGCGCCCGACATATAGCGCGGCCACGGGCTCACGTTCTTCGTGTCTCCGGTGATGCGGTTGAGGCGAGCCAAGAAGCTGTAGTATCCGCTGCCGTAGGTTACGTACGGGTCGCCGGGCTCGGGCGCGACGAACGTGCTCTCGCCCGAGGCGACGGCGTGCCACTCGTCCGGACCGATGCCGCCGCCCACGGCCGCACTGACGCCTTCGTAAGCGCCTTCGTCCTGCGAGGCGCCGAAGACGTGAAATGGAAACTGGTCGTCGAGCGCCACGTGATAGAACTGCCCGGTGGGTTGATTGTGGTCGTCGCTCCAGTTGTCGCCGCCGTCGACCGAGACCGTTGCGCCGCCGTCGTTTCCGACCAGCAGAAGCTTGGAATCGTGCGGGCTGACCCAAACGATGTGATTGTCACCGTGCGGAATATTGAGAAGGGTGAACGTCTTGCCGCCGTTGGTCGTCTTGTAGACGCCGTCAACTTCCGGTGCGTAGACGACTTGAGGATTGGAGGGGTCGACGGTGAGTGCCATATAGTAGAAGCCGCGTTGGCGCAGCTTCCATTCGGCGTTGACGCGCTTCCACGTCCGGCCCCCATCGTTCGACCGGAAGACGCCGCCGTCGTGCGCCTGCACGATGGCGTAAACAATGCGCGGATCGCTTGCGGCGACGGCGACGCCGATCTTCCCGAGCAAACCGGTAGCAAATCCGCGGTTGGCGGAAATCTTCGTCCAGTGCCGGCCGCCGTCGAGCGTCTTGTACAGCCCGCTTCCCGGTCCGCCGCTGGTCAGTTTCCACGGAACCCGCTGCGCTTGCCACATTGCGGCGTAGAGAGCGTTGGGATTGCGGGAGTCCATCGCGAGGTCGATGCCGCCCGTGTTGTCGTTGACATAGAGCACCTTGCTCCAGGTTCTTCCACCGTCGATCGTCTTGAAGATGCCGCGCTGCGAGTTCGGCCGGAAGACGTGCCCCATCGACGCCGCGTACGCAATGCGCGGATTGCGCGGATCGACCACAATTTTCGCGATCATGTGGGTATCGCGCAGGCCGGCGTACGACCACGTTTTGCCTGCGTCGGTCGTCTTGTAGACGCCGGCGCCCGAATCGAAGTCGCTGCGAATGTCGGCTTCGCCGGTTCCGGCGTAGATGACGCTCGGATTGGAGGGCGCTACCGCGAGCGCGCCGATGGGATCGGCAATGCCGGGAATCTTGCCGTCGGTAATGTTGGTCCAGGTTTCACCGTAGTCGGTGCTTTTCCAAACGCCGCCCTCGACTCCGCCCATGTAGAACAGGTCGCGGTTGTTCGCGACGCCGGCCACGGCGACGGACCGGCCCCCGATATACGGGCCGATGCTGCGCCACTGCAGTTTGCTCAGGAGCTGTTGCACCGGCGTCGAGCTGGCCGCGCGCGCGCCGAGCGGCATGGCGGCAACCAAAGCAATGATAAAAATCCACGGACGCTTCATCCTGGCGATATCGCGCCAGAACGCCCGGAAACCCTTCTTGCGACGCGTCGCTTGGTGTTAGAGCGTTGACTCGACGCGGCTTCCGGCGTCGAGGGTATAGCAGAATCGTCCCGCGGGATGACGCCAGAACGTGGTGACGTCCGGATCGGCGGGTTCGCTCGGCGGCGTCGGCAAATCGAACGTTGCGCACAGTTGGTAATGACTGTTGCCTAAGCGCCGGTAGTCGTAGGGTTTGCCGCTGACTGGATCGTGGCGAGGTTGCGGAGGCTCGGCGGGCAGGGGCGCGGCGCTGTAGTCCTCATGTAGCTCCGCGGCCACGTCGCCGAGGTCGCGGAGGCGTTGACGATCCAGCGCCTCCGCGCGAGCGCGGCTCGGGGGCCCGATGGTGAAGAAGGCCGCCGCAACGATCGCCACGACGATAAGGATGGCAGCCACCGCGATCGCTCGCGAGAGGGTCACGATCGCTGTTTCGGGGGATCGATCGTGAGCAAGTAGTATGCAAAGATGCCGCCGCCAATAATCAGCAGACCCAGCGCATCCAGGAAGAAGTGAATCGTCAGCTGGCCGACGATCAACTGCTGGACCGTATACGTCGCGTCGACGACGATCGGAATCGCCGTCAGCACGAGGGCGATGTACGTAAGCCAGCGGCGAACGGCGGAATAATAAAGCTCCGGGCGGCGCGCCAGCTCCCTCTGGATCAGCGAATGCACGACGACGAAGAGGGGAAAACTTACGAGAATGAGTGCGATTTGCCAGGCGATGTCGTCGCGCAGATAACTCTCCGAGACCCTGGAAAGCGCGTCGGGAAACCATCGGTTGATGAGATGGTCCCAAATTTGCCAAAGCGCCACCGTCCAAAATCCAAGGGTGATGAAGTTCAGCAGGTACAGGAAAGCGTCGCGGGCGTTGCCGGCCGACTGTGCCCGGCGCGGCACCGGCATGCCCACAACGCCGGCATACTGTTCGGAGAGCGCGCGGTAGATGCGCCGCTCGGGCCAGCCATTGTAGCGTAACATTCCAACGAGCGATTCATCGGGGATCCCGCGTTCCTTAGCGGCGCGCAGAAACGCCGCCAGTTCGTCATCAGCCATCGGGCTCGGGCCTTTCATTGTCGACAATCGTTCTCAGGGAGTGCCCGTGTAGCCTGGTTTGTACGGCGGGCCGATTCCCCCGGACAAGATGATCGGCCGCCGCGGTGGTTGCGTGAAATCAAAGTCGTTGCGCAAGTCGCCGAGCTGCGGCGCGTTTTCCGCGACGCTTTCGCGCGGGTCGGGGCGGCCGTCGTTCTTCGGATCGAGCCGCCGGCCGCCCAGAAAGTCGTCTTCGATAAACTTGACGTAGGCGTCGTGGCTGAGCGTTTGATGGTCGATGTAGCCCCTGCGCGCGTAGGCGCTGATTACCAGGCCGGGGACGCGCAGTCCGTAACCGAAGTAGTTCACGTTCGGTGGCGCGACGTGATCGTAGAAGCCGCCCCAGTCGTCCCAACTCAGAAAAATCGCGGTTGAGTCCCAGTACGAGCTGCGCATGACCGCGTTGATCAGCCCGGTCACGTAGGCCTGGCCCGCGCTGATCCGCCCGGGCGGGTGCTCGCTGTATCGATTGCCGGGCGTCAGCCAAACCACGGCGGGCAACGTGCCGTTGCGGAGGTCGCGAAAGAAGAGCGACGTGTCTTTGACGTTCCCGCGCTGGCGGTCTTGCTTCACGTCGTCGAACGACGGAAGCGGGTTCCAGATTCCAGGCGTCCGCGCGCTCTGCGGATGATGGTTGCAACTGCTTTGATCGTTTCGGCAATCGGGCTCGAAACCGTCCATCACGTAGTAAGCCCACGAGATGTGGTGAGCATGAAGCAGATAGGTTAAATCGGTCCACGGATAGTCGGGCCTTCGGGGAAGCTGCTTGCCGTGGAGGGACGGGACGTCCGCCGGCAGATCCGGTGCGTTGAAATAGGTGCGCTCCGCCTTGCAGCTCGTCGGATCGCCGATCGTCGCGCACGTCGCGGCCCACTCCGAGACCATGTACAAGTGCGTCGGGAGACTCCACGAGCGAACCGGCTCGAACATTCGGTCTTGCAAGACGAACTCGCGCGCATACGCCCAATAGTTGCGAAGCTCCGCAGCGGTGTGGTAGCCCATGACGGTGGTCTCGTGGCCACGGACGATGCAGGTCGGAATGTCGGTGGGGCAGCCGCCGGCGTTATTTTGACCTTGCATGACGGCGATGAACCCGTCCATTTTTCCGCCGTCGATGTCGATATCCGCGGCATTGGCCGAGTGCGGACCGCCCATGTTTTCATCGCTTGGATCGTGATAGGGCCGGACGCACGAGTTCGTCTGGGGACTTGGAACGCATGCCTGCGGTACGCCATGGCTCATGGGAATGCCGTCGGCGCCGGGAAACGTTCCGAAGTAACTATCGAAGGAACGGTTCTCCTGCATGATGATGATCACGTGCCGTATCTTGTGAATTCCGGGCGCTACGGCGCGAGCCGATCCGGAGACGAGGAGAAGCACGATGAGCGACGATGCCGTGAAACGAAGCATTAGTGCACCTCGAGATTCGTTGTCCACAGTTGCCCACGCCCGCGCAGCAGCAGCCCGAACCTGATGGCGCCGGCGTCCTTTGGTACGTCGAGCAGAATCGTAAACGGCGTCCAACCCGTCGTCCCTTGCAGTGAGCGGTCCAGCATATAATCGAACGATTCAACCTTGCCCTTCGCTCCCGAGACGACCATCCACGCTCCAGCGCCCTTCTCGACACCCGCGGCCGCAAGCACCCCGGTCAGGCGAATCCGCTTCCCGCGATAGGCTGCCACGGGAATCGTCCCGGCGGTATAGCCCGATCCGATATTGGAAACCGACGATAACCACAGCAGTCCCGAAGGATACGCCGCCGAGGGCGCATCTCCGCTGGCCCGATAGCTGCTCGGATCCGAACTGGCAAAGAGCCACTTCGTCGTCCACGTAGCGCCGCCGGACCCGGCCGGCAGCGTGAGCGGCCGCACCACGGGAGGGTGCTGCAGTTCAAAGGAATGTGCCGCATGCATTTCGTCCACGAATATCAGGCTGTCGAACGAGTCTATCAGGCGCACGTTCCCAAAAGTCTGCGAGTCGGCGAGGTCGGTGGTACTCGTGAAGGCGCCGAGAGTTCGCATCGGTTGCTCGCTCGATAGCAACTCCCCAAGCGGGGTGTCGGCGGGAATCCGCTTGAGATTGAGCCCAAACAACGGTTCGCCGGTCGAACGTAAGAGCGGCTCGACCGCGTAGGAAGGCGCCGGAGGCACCGCAACCGTTGCGGTGATGCCGTTGGGGCTGACGCTGCCCCGGTCGAACGCAAAGCCGATAACGTAATAGTTTTCACCATAGCGTTTGCAGAGATACGTTCCCATCGGAACCATCGCGCCCTCACTCGACGTCATGACGTGACCGTCGTGCGCCCAAACGGCGATTCGCGCGTCCGGGAACGCCGTCGTGGCGAACCATTCGAGGTTCTGCGCCATCGAACGATCGCGCGAGTTGACTTGGTCGGCTTGTGCGGGCTCACCGTCCATTTGAGCCTGTTCGCGGGCCACGGTAACGGCATGCTCCGCCTGTAGAATCTCATCGCGCGGCAGCGGCGCGCCTCGCGCTTCATTTGTCACCGTAATTTCGACTTGCGCGATCGCCCGCGCGCAATCTGACGTTGCACCGCCGGCCGCTCGTAGGCACGCAAGCGCGGTGGAGACCCGCGGCAAGTCGGCCGGGCGTGCGGCCTTTACGAAGCGCAGAATGACCGCACTCAGGGCGGTGGCATCGTCTTGCATATCGATTCCCACGAAGCGCAACGGCGGCCGATTGCCTCGAGTCAGGTTGTAGGCGCGCATCCACTCGATGAGATCGAGCACTTCCTGGTTGTCCCACACGGCAAACGTATCCGATAGTGCCGCGCGGACGTCGCCCTGCCCCGTCGTCACGTATTTGTCGATCGCAAGACCGCTGACCCATGGCGTCTCCATCGCGAAGACGGTAAACCCCATCTTCGTTGCCAGCAGCCGGAAGATGCGATCCTTGAGTGAGAAGAATTCGCTGGTTCCGTGCGTCGCCTCTCCCATGGCCACCACGCGGGCCGGCCCGATGGCGGCCTGCAGGGGCGCGAGATCCTGCAAGCTTCCGCCCGGGAGGGCCGAGCGAATCGGCCAAGCAACTTCTTTGAGTTGCGCCGTGACAGCGCGACGCTGTGACGCCGTCAGCGGCACCGCCGGCGCGTTGGTGCTCGCTATCCTGCCATCGAGGTAAAACGTGTCGCTTAGGGTGCGCGCCGTCGTTAAGACCCAGCTTCCGTTGCGCAGGCTCCAGCCGTCATCTTCGCGCTCGACATCGAGGTCAGCGTGCGTGGAGTGAGGATAGCGCTGCGTCAGTAGAACTACAGCATCGGCGACGTCGCGCTGAACGGTAAGCCTTTCAACGTGAATAGACACGTCAAGCCCGGACGAGTACTCGAGCGTGTCGCTCCAATCCGTGATGTATCGCGCCAGATTCTCGCGGGCGCCCGTCGTGTCCGTAAGCTCGAACTCGGGGGCCAGCAGCTTCGAAATCGCCGGCTTATCGGCTCGCCCATAAGCCACCGCCAGTTCGGCATAGGCGTTCGCGATGGCGGCCGGTGCGTTAGGCGCAGAACCCTGCGCAGAAGCCGGCAACGTGCTCGTTCCAAAAACTATAACCGCGGTAAGCCGCGCACCTATAAGGATGTAGCCGCATCTGTGGTTAGTGCCCACCTGTCCTAACTACGCGCTATTCGGGTCCGTTCCGCTAATCCGCCATATTCCGCGGGAGCTCACGAACGTAAAAGCCGTCAAGTTGGATGACCGTGCGCGCGGTGCAGCAGGAGGAGGGAAATATTCAATGACGGGCGGGCTTGGAGGTCGCGTCTTGGGTGAGATTCCAGTCGTTCTAGGAGAGCGCCTCGCCGTTTTTGTAGGAGGCACGGCCAAAAGTGTGAACGGCGGCAGCAGCGGCCGCGGGGGCGGCGGCGGAGGCGGAGGCGGCGGGTCGTCGTACATAGAGCGGAGTGCGCGCAAATCTGAAACCTGGAAGGGGTGGAAGACTGCGACGGGTAACGGGCTAGTGATCTTCAGCTGGTAATGTACGTGCAAATCTCAAAAAGCAAGTGTCGCGCGGTTTCTGTCTGCGCGGCTGTTCTCGCACTCGCAGGCTGCGGCGCATTGCAACCGCCGATTGGCGCGCCGGGCGCGGGTTCTGCGACGCTAGAAAAGGCCACGAGCGGCGGCTATTTGTACGTCTCTAACGATTACGAATATTCAGTCGTGCTGTTCAGGTACGATCCAGAGTCGATGACCGCCAATCCAATCGGTCAATACGGCGTCAATGCGGAGCCTGTTGGCTCTTGCAGTGATGCGCGGGGTAACGTCTACGTCGTAGCCTACAGCGGTTACACCAGCGAGATTACCGAGTTCGCCTTCGGCACGCTGACGCCCATACGGACGCTTGACTACGCAGGCGACGGTCGCCCGAGCGGCTGTTCGGTCGATCCGACTACCGGCAATCTTGCCGTAACCGTAGGTTCCAATGAGTATTCCACTCCTGCACCGGTGCTGATCTTCACGAATGGATCCGGTACTCCGGAGCAGATCGATGCTTGCGATTACAATGGCACGGCCGGCTACGACCCTCACGGTAATCTTTGGCTTGAGTGCTGGACGAAAGGTTCGTCGTCGATCCTGGAGCTTCCAAAAGGTGGAAGCTCGTTTCAGTCAGCGACGTTCGATCACAGCCTATACTACCTGGGCGCTATTCAGTGGGACGGCAAGTATCTCGACGTCAGCCTCGCCCTCAACAACGCCAACTATTACACGGAGGAAATTTACCAGACCACGATCTCCGGCTCTGGACTCAAAACGAGACACACAATCACGTTTCAGCGGGGACCGGAGGGAGGCGGCGGACGCGGGTGCGGCAACGGTCTTTATTTCTACCAGTGGGCTATGGTCTCGAGAAAGCCGGACGACCTGCCTGCCACTGAAGCAACGCAACTTATAGCCGCCAACAGCGACTGCACCAGGCTTCCGATTTGGAACTATCCGGCTGGCGGCCGTCCGGCCCGTTCCCTGAAGCCGCCGCTCAAGTATCGCGCCGACTATTACCCAACCGGGGTAACTTACGTCACGCAACCATAGGTGGGCTTGCATCAAAGGCGCCGGACATTGATCTTCACAACGCGCACAAGTTAGCGTTCTCATCGGAGGTGACGCATGCGAATTAGCACTCTGAATCTCTTTGCAGTGACCGCAGCCATGTCTGCGCTACTCGCAGCGTGCGGCGGATCGCAGCCGCCGATTGGCGCGACGGGTGCGATGGCTCCTGCCGCACATACCTCGCACATCGGGTCATGGATGGTCCCAGCCGCCAAGAGCGAGGACTTACTCTACGTGGGGGGTGGGGGATTCGCTCACGGCTATCTTCACGTTTACAGCTATCGGTCGGGAAAACTAGTTGGGAATATTAGCGGACTCGTGTCGCCGAGCGGCGAGTGCGTGGATACTGCGGGTGACCTTTGGGTTGTCACAAATTTTCCGGACGAAGCAATCGAATATGCGCACGGCGGCACGACTCCGATAGCTACACTGAGCGTCCCGGGCAGCAACGCGTACGGCTGCGCCGTGGACCCAACCACCGGCGACCTTGCCGTGACAAACACGAACGGGGTGTCCATCTTCCAAGACGCGCAAGGCACCCCAACGACTTACGTCGACTGGGCGGTTCCCGATTATTGCTCCTACGACAACAAGGGTAACTTGTTCGTTGTCGTCGGACACGATCAACTGACCGAACTTCCTGAAGGAAGCAGCGGCTTCAACATAATCCGGGTCGATATTCCTGGCCCATATTCGACCGTCCAATGGGACGGCCGCGGGCTGGCCGTGGGGGGAGACGCTTTCGCAAGTTATCCGGTGAAAGTCTATCAAGTGACTATTTCTGGCAGCCGGGGAAAAGCCATCAAAACTGTGACGCTGTCTACCAAGGACGATCGCGCGAATGATGCTCAGTTTTGGGTTCAAGGCCATACCGTCGTTCAGCCGACGAACCGTGGAAACGAAGTCGGAATCTGGGCTTATCCGTCGGGGGGCATGCCTGCGAGGTGGATTAGGAACTTTGGACCGATTAGATACGACACTCTCGCGGTTGCGATAAGCCCGTCACAGTAGCTTCGGACCCGCGCCTCGGCGCGGCCTCGCGATCGCGGGGCGCTGCGCCAAGACCGGCCGCCCTCCCGTTTGGAAGGCCTTCTGTATTATCCCGGCGCTTTCGGCGGGGGATATTACACGAGGTCCTCCAGCCTTCCGGTCCGGTCCGACGTTCGAGGCGGTCTATCGGCAGCCCAGCGGGTTTTACCGCTTACTGGATGAGGTCAGACGCTTTGCTGCAATCCGCGGAGACGGAATCTAAAGCCGCCGTGCCCATCTTAAAGTTATCAAGTGCTGCTGCGTAGTCATCGTCGCTTCTACTGTCGACCCAGGAGGAGAACGCGGCCGTTCCCTTCCGAATATACACGTCGTCCGCCGCGACACCGGTCAGGCAAGACTTAAGCACGTTGACATTATCCTCTTGCGCGAAGATGAGGGACAGCCGGCGTTGGCTTTCCGCCTGTGCTTGCGAAAGCTGCCCCGTCGTTTGTTTTAGCTGACCGACCGCGTCGTTCAACTGCGATTGGGACTTCTTTAATTGCATCTTTACCTCGTTCAGGCTCGTGCCCAGCGCCTCAGCCTGCAATTTACTCGCAGAGGCCTTTTGATAACAAATGAGCGCCAAGGCTGAGGATGTGGCAAAACCAAGGAGCAGCAGTATTGTAAGCAGCGCCTTAACGCTGATCGTTTTATTCATGATCGGACCTCTCCAAGTAACTTTAAAACGTTGAATCCCTCAACCGCATAGGCGGACCGCCTGTCGCTTGTGGCATAGATGACAACCCCGACCACAGAACCCGCGGCATCTAGCACGGGCGCGCCACTGTCCCCGCTCGTAGCCGGTGCTGCTATCTTGAAGTCTGCTTTGCCGCCCACGGTAGAGGCATCGTCGGTGACCGGCCCTTGAACCGTGGCTGGGGACGACGCGCCTAATACGTCGGGTATTGGGAAGCCAGTGAAGGCGACGACTTCGCCCGCGTGCGGGCTAGTGTTTCGTAACGCGAGCGGCGTGTTCGGGATCGCCTGAGATGGACGCAAAGCCGCTAGGTCTGAGGCTCGATCTTGCGAGACCACCCGTAGTCTGACCGAAGCATTTCCCACGCGAGCTACGATGCTATCCGGCTGGGCTTCAGCGATAACATGATTTGCGGTGATAATCCATCGACCTCTTGGTTGCGCGAGATAGAAACATGTGCCACTCACCAGATCACCTGTGTAGGTCCTGGCAAAAATGAGGAAAACCGGCGGACGCGACTCACGGGCACGCAAATTACCATCGTTGCTCGCAGTATGCCTGGCTGCACCGACGGTGCGCCCAGTCGCCGAGAGAAGTGCCGCTGGCGCGCCCGTCACTGATTGCGATGCCGGCTTCCCGTTGCTGCAGCCGGATGCGAATAGGAAAACCGCAACAAGAATCACAGATTTGCGAACGCGCGTAGTTCTTGCGCAGATCAACGTCAAGGCGCAGCTAGAAGGAGCAGAATGGGAAGAAGAAACCGCAGAGGTTTAAACCGCATGAAATCGATTCGCATCAAGACACCTCACAATATTTTGGCACGAGGATAGCGAGCGGCAAGTTTACATTTAAGCCCCCTTACAGTTCAGACTTAGTTTCGGCACAATTTCGGTTCTGCCTTAGGGGCCGACTATCGTAGCGCCCGCAGCGTGCGAGAAATCGGTGCGTCGAATGTCACCGCGCTGCGCAAGTGTTTCCGCCTACCGGCGCAAAGCCCTCAAGCAGCCGAATTGCGGAAACGTTAACGCGTAATCGCGACGGAGCGGCGCTATTTAGGGCCGGATGTGGCCGATAGGGGTTACGAGACCGGGCGCGGGGTGCTAAGATGGCCGAGTTATATTCTTCCTTGCGCTACACTTCTTTAAGGATAGTGCAGCGCTGCTTTATGAATAGTGAGACGTCTTGATAAGATTTCCGTTTACCTCCGAGTGCTCGCACGCCGCGACCGTAGCACTCTCGGTCGCGCTGCTGGCGGGATGCGCCGCCGGAAGCGGCTCCGGCGCCGTACCGGCGATGTCCACGCAAGCCAACTTCCTGCACTTCGATTCTCGGCCGCCGGTGCTGCAAACGCTCGACGTTCCGCTCGGCCAGTTCCCGAAGGCAGTTGGAACCCTTCTGACGGGCATCCGGGGCAACCTGATCACCGGCTTCATAGATCGAGCGAACGGCTCGAACGTGGGCGTCGTCTACGATCGAAAGACGGGCCTCTGGACGGCGATTAAGTATCCGGGTTCGGCCAAGACCAGCGTGTATGGCCCAGCCGTCACGCAGACGGGCTATCGGCTCGTCGGCAGCTATGAGAAACGGGGTCAGACGAACGCCGACGGCTTCGTCTACGACTCGACGACGAAGTCGTATCTTACCGTCGACGCTCCGGCAAAAATGTGCGCGCCCAAAGCGTGCAACTACACGATCGTCCACAGCAACTACGGCGATGCGACCTACAAAGCGGTAGGAAACTACGATGCTATAAAATCCGGTGCCCTCCCGACCACTACGCATACGTATCCCGCGTCAGGGCACGCATTCATCTACGACTCTGCTACCGCGAAGTTCTCGACGCTCGAGTTTCCCGGCTCGATCAGCTCGACGGCCTACGGTATTTGGATGGACGGCAATGCCGTCGCGATCGCCGGCGGATACACCGATAAGAAAGGCACGCACGCGTACGTGCGCAACCTCGCCGGGAGCAAAATGCTCGTCTACACCTGGCCGAAGTCGATTCTCACCCACTTCGAAGGGATCACCGGGGCGGGCGGCTCCGGCAACTATAACGTGATCGGCGACTACTTCGACATCAAGAACAAGACCCTCGAATATGGCTTCTTCCTGCCGATTCGCAACTGGACCGCCGGTACGGCGACCGTTATCGGCCCCGTCAGCGCCAACTCGGTGTACGACCGCACGGTCATCGGCGTGTACGTCGGTGCCGGCCTAACCAACGGGTATATCACGAGGATTCCGTAAAATGCGTGGCCCCCGCTCGGCGGGGGCCACGATGGAACTGAGCTCCACTGGTCGAAATGAAGTCGCTCGTCGCTCCGTTACTGCTTACGTGGAGGCTCGTAGATGAAGATTTCGGTGTTTGCCCGCTTTGTGCTTGGCATTTGCGCGGGTGCGGCCATGATTGCCGGCTGCTCGCTTGGGTCGCCTAACGTCCAGGGCCCGCTGCCGTACATGCAAAGCGGTAACGCCCTGCGCGCCCTGAACGCAACCGGCGCCGGAAAGATCACGCATATCGTCTACATCGTTCAAGAGAACCGCAGCTTCAACAACCTGTTCTACGGCTACCCGGGCGCGTATACGGTTACGGAAGGTAAAGACTCCAAGAACCGCACGATCAAGCTCAAGCCTTCCAAGCTCGGAGCGTACTACGACATCGATCACTCGGTGGCGGCGATGATTGCGGCGTGCAACGGTACGGGAAAACTGCCCGGTACGGACTGCCAGATGAACGGCTTCAACAAAGAGTGGTCCGACGCTAATTTTCCGCACTCGCAGTACGTGTACGTACCGCACGATCAGTCGCGGCCCTACTTCGACATGGCGCACGAAGGCGCGCTCGCCGACCGCATGTTCCAGTCGCAGCTCGACGAAAGCTTCGTCGCACATCAATACATCATCGCCGCGCAAGCCGCCTGGAGCGCCGACTTGCCCGACGGCTACTGGGGCTGCGAGGATCACGAGTCGGCCGAAGTCGCCAAGATATCGAAATTGCGCGTCGTCGGAGGGTATCAGAAGGCCTGCTTCGACTATGAAACCCTGGGCGACCAGCTCGACAAGGCGAATTTATCGTGGCGCTTCTACGCAAGCCAGTACGGCAGCGGTTCGAGCGGCAACGGCGGAACGTGGTCCGGTTACCAGGCCATCAAGCACATCTACAAGCATCACGACTGGAAGTACGTCATCTCGCCAAACTGGAAGTTCATCACCGACGTCCGCAACGGGTATCTCGCCAACTTTACCTGGATCACACCGGTTTGCGACGACTCCGACCACACGAACTGCCCTGATGACTACGGACCGTCGTGGGTCGCGGCGCTGGTGAACACCGTGGGCAAGAGCAAGTTCTGGAACTCGACGGCAATCGTAATCCAGTGGGACGATTGGGGCGGCCTCTACGACCCGGTGGCGCCGGAATACAAGGACCGCGACAGCTTAGGCTTCCGCGTGCCGCTCATCATGCTCTCGCCGTACGTCAAACACGATTACGTCTCGCACACGCACTACGAAACGGCCAGCGTGCTTCGCTTTGCCGAAGACCTCTACGGTCTTCATCAAATGGCGCCGGCCGACAGGCGCGCGGCCTCGCTCGGCGACTCCTTCGATTTCTCGCAGAAGCCGGCCAAGTTCGTTCCGATCAAGGCGCCTTATCCGCCGAAGTTCTTCATGCACCAGTTCCCCGACGATTATCTGATCCCCGACAGCGAATGAGCACTAAGTAGAGGCCTTTCTTAGCTGCAGCCTGACGTTGCTCCGCAGGAATCGCATTTTTCGCATGCGCCGTTGCGGACCATGGTGAGCTGGCCGCATTCGGAACACGCGTTGCCCGTATAGCCCTTGGCTTTCGAGGCGTTGATCGCCTCGGTTCTCACCATGACCGCGACGGCCGTTCCGCTGCTCTTACTGGTGCCGCCCGAAGGAGCGGTCGGCGGAGTTTGAAGCGCGGGCACGACCGGCCTGGGCTGTTGGCCGGGATGGAGATGTGTGCTCACCGGATGGAACATCTCGGCGACGCCCACCGGGCGAACGTTGACGCCACCCTCTTCCTCGGCGACGTACTCCTCGCGCGCTTCGGGCCCCATGGCATCCATCTGCATCGACGGCTCCACATGTGCGAGATCGTAGCGTCCCAGATAACTGACGGCAAGCTCGCGGAAGATGTAGTCGAGAATCGAGGTCGCCATCTTGATATGGTCGTGACCGACGACGGGACCGTTGGGCTCGAAGCGCGTGAAGGTAAAGGCCTCGACGAACTCTTCGAGCGGCACGCCATGCTGCAGCCCCAGCGAGATCGCAATCGCGAAGTTGTTCATCAGCGAGCGGAAGGCCGCGCCCTCCTTGTGCATGTCGAGGAATATCTCGCCGAGCTGGCCGCCTTCGTATTCGCCCGTGCGCAGATAGACCTTGTGGCCGGCGATCGTGGCCTTTTGCGTGTAGCCGCTGCGCCGCTGCGGCATCGGCCGGCGCTTGGCGATGTACCGGTAGACGATCTTCTCGGCAATCTGCATCGGCGTCGCGAAGGCCTGCGGCTGCGCGTTCGCCACTTCCGCTTCGTCGCCGCCGTTGCCGAAGTCGTAACTCGCCGCCAGCGGCTGCGAGAGCTTCGAGCCGTCGCGATACAGCGCAACCGCCTTAATCATGCGCGCGTGCGAGTAGCGGTAAGCTTCTTTGACGTCTTCGATCGTCGCGGTTTGCGGAAAATTTATAGTTTTTGAGATTGCACCGGAAACAAATGGTTGCGCGGCAGCCATCATGTCGACGTGCGCCAGCGGACGGATGTAACGAGAACCGTATTTGCCGCATGGCGTGGCGCAGTCGAAGACCGGCAGATGCTCGTCGTTGATAGACGGCGCACCCTCCACGGTCATGCGACCGCAGATATGGGCCGACGCTTCTTCGATTTGCTGCGTGGAAAAGCCGAGGCCGTCGCGCAGCAGCGAAAAGCTCCAGTCGTTGAGCTGCGCCTCGGTCAAGCCGAGCCGTTGTTTGCAGAACTCCTCGCCGAGCACGAACTTGTTGAAGACGAACGGCAGCTCGAAGGCGCTGGGAAGCACCGCCTCGACGCGCGCAATCGCATCCTCGTCGAAGCCTTTGGCTTTGAGCGTCGCCCGGTTGACGTGCGGCGACTCTTCCAGCGTGCCCGTGCCCTTGGCGTACGTCTCGATTGCGTCGATCTGGTCTTGCGAGTAGCCGAGCTTATGCAGCGCGGCATCGACGGACTGATTGACGATCTTGAAGTAGCCGCCGCCGGCGAGTTTCTTGAACTTGACCAGCGCGAAGTCCGGTTCGATTCCGGTCGTATCGCAGTCCATGACCAGGCCGATCGTATTGTGCGAGATGAAGCCGTTGGCGAAATATGTGACGTTGGCCGGAACCGAGAGATCGTAGGTGAACTGCTCGCCGCCGTCTTCGTTGGCGGCGACGTCGTCGTAGAAAAACGTCAGCGCGGTTTTTATCTCGACGCTCCCGGTCTTCTCGAGCAGCTCGCAGGCCGCCGTGCGGCTGATCGCGCCGGCGTGGCGATAGCCGTAGAGCGCGGTGCGCGGATAAAGCTCGCTGGAATGCGGAACGAGGGTGCGCAGAACGTCCTTTCGCACGAAGACGCGGTCGCCTTTGGTCCCCTGCCACGTGTCGCTCGGCCGAACCGAGGCGCGTTTGCGATCGCCGATAAACCCGACGCGATTAACGAAGGCGCGCGCGTACTCCGCGTTGCGAACTCGTAACACGTAGAGATCGGCGCCGCTCCAGCCGGACTTGTCGATCCGGGTATTGGTTGGAATGCCGAGGGTTAGCAGCACCGTTCGCACGTCGTCGGCCAGGCTCGCGTTCGCCGTCGAAAGGTGCACGGCACCGTTGACGACGGTGCCGTCGGCCTCGAAGAGTCCGCGCAGGAAGGCGCCGTAGACGACCGGATCGTTCGAAGCGAGAATTGCGTCGGGGACGTGAGCGAGATAGCTCTTGCCGCGGGCGTCGCTTGCCGGATGGTGTTTTGCGAAACCGCAGGCTTGCCACCATATTGCAAGCGGAACCGAATGAATCCCGATTTCGGTATAGGCGCCCTTCTGCGAGGCCGTCGCCTCGATGTTGAAGAGCTGGCGTGCCAAAGCGATCAGCCGATCGCGGACGTCGCCATCCTCCTCGGCGACGCGCAGGCGCAGGCCTTTCGCGTGCAGCGTGCCGCCGCCCATCGAGTAGCCGACGAGTTCGGCGAGGTTGGCGGTCATCGCAGTCGGAGCGGTAGTCGTAAAATCGGCGGTCCAGTGCTCCTCACCGAGCGGCGGCAAGTTGACGCTCTGCGGGCTGCCGGCGAAGCCGCCCATCGAGAGCGCGACCGTATCGCCCGGGCCGACTTCGGCAAAGCGCTTCCAGATCAACTCACCGGAGGTACGGTCGACGATCTTTACCCGGTGCTCCGGCGTTCCGGTGATGGTATAGCCGCCGTTGGTCCTGATTCGCCTCGTCGGCGCGACTCCATTAATGTAGAACTGATTCGCGCGCTGCTCGCCGTCGTCGGTCAGCACCCGAATGTCGATATCCTGCCACTGCCTTCCCTCCACGTTGCCCAAACGCTGTAAACGCGTCAGGCCGCGATCGGTCGAAATCAGGGCCGTACCCGTAAGGCATCCGGTCGGCGCAATTACGACCGTCTGAGCATTGCGGAAACCCGCAACCTCGCCAATCGAAATCGCATCGTCCCAAACCTTGCGCGCCAGCGCCCAGGTGGCTTGGGTAAAGAGTGTCGGCGCATGGGTCACCGGCGTAACGGAGAGCGCTTCGTACGTTGCGGGATCCGCGGCGTACGCGGCGTTGCGATGGTTGCGAATTACGCGCAGCATCGGATCCCGGTTGGCTTCGAAACGCGCGAACGGGCCGAGCTGCTGCGCCATTTCGGCGGACGTCCGGTAGGCAGCGCCGGTCATCAGCGACGTGATCGCGGCGCACCATCCGAAGCCTTCCTCGGAATCGTAGGGCAACCCTAAGCGCATCAGCAGCGTGCCGAGATTTGCATATCCCAATCCGAGCGTCCGGTAGCCGTGATTCTTTTCCGCGATGCGCCGCGACGGCATCTGGCCCATCGTGACCGAGATCTCAAGCGTCGTCGTCCAGATTCGAGCCGCTTGCGCGAAGCGCTGCGCGTCGAAGTTGCCGTCGTCGTTGAGGAATTTGACGAGGTTCAGGCTGGCGAGATTGCAGTTGTGCGCGATCATGCCTTCGGCGATTACCGAATGCGTTACCGGTTCGGTCACGTCGTAGACGGTCGTCGAGCCGTCGGGAACGATCGACAAAACTTTCGGCGAGCGCGGGTTCTTAGCGTGCCCGTCGAACTCGCCGGCCAAAAGCTCGCGCGCCTTGAGCTCCTTCTCCGCCGAACACGGGAAGCCGATCAACGAGTTGAACTTGCGCGACTCCTCGTTATGGAGACGCAGTTGACCCAGCGAGATGCGTGACGTGATCCCGAGATCGCTCAAGAGGAGCTGCACGGATCGAAGCAACGCGGCAGAAGAAGAGGCCAGCATCACTTCTTTTTCCGCCGCGGCACCGTTTGCGCGAATGCAGCCATCGGCCGAGAAGAGCCCCTGGAGATAGGCAACCTTGAGATCCTCAGGTACCCGGTGAATGGCGCTGGGCACGTCTTTATGCAGGGCCGTCGCTTGTTTGAAGCCGTAACGCGTTTCGAGATACGAAACAAGCGAGGTCTGCGATGCGCTGGTCTGCATGACGCCGTTGTTTTGTACGGATACCTGGCTGGATCGGGCATCCATTTTGGGGCCAGCAACATTGACGGCGGTTGCCTTTAGGTCGTTGAGCTGCGCGGTCATATACTCCGCAGTGCGCCGCTCGCGCGGACCGAAGACCAATGCGACCGTATCTTTGTTGAAGGCGCCGTCACCCGTCAGCCACCCAAGCATCTGCCAACGCTTGACGTCGGCTGCATCGGAAGCAAACGCAACGGAGTTCCCCGACTCGCGAATGGCAATGCGGTCCAGACCCATTTTGAGCTCGTCAAGCCGCTTCCAGCCGCTGTCGGCGGTGAGGAACTTGTGGTCGCCGGTCGCGCGGATCTCGCGGCCGTCGGCCAGCTTCATGGAGAAGACTTCGCGCTCGCCGACCTTCGTTATGTAGGCCGGACGATGGGCGCTAAGGCGGCGATGATCCACTTCGGAATGAATGTCGGTCGTGATGAGGACGCGTTGTCCCGACTCTTGCCGCTCGAAAAGCTCTTCGACGGTTTGTAGGCCGTCGGGCGTGCTGATGCGCGTCTCGGGCGCAAAGCACGCCGTATCATCTATAAAAACATACTCTGAACAATTGTGCACGCGCAGACCGTTGGCGACGAAGTGCCGCGTTTCGGATTCGGTTAGATCGAAGACGTCGGCCTTACCGATCGGCTCGAACGAGAAGAACTCGTCGCTGAGCGTTTCGGAGGACGCCGTATCGCCGCCGGCGACCAGCGCCAAGGCCGTCGCTTTGATCGAGGCCTGATGAAACCCAACCGACCGTTCGAACGCGGCCATAAATCCGCCGGGAATTCGAAGTAAGCTTTCAGCGCGGAGATCGGCGCGAACGCCGAACGAGAGAAGCATGTACTGTACTTGCTTCAAGAACGGCGACGACGCCGACTTAAGCTCGATCGAGACCGCGCCCGTCCGATCTTCACAAACGGTCGCGTCGGCCGTGTAAAGACCGCGCAGGAGCGCGGCGGTCGTCGGGCGATCGAGATCGTAGACGGCGTCGGTGAAGACCTTGCGCGCTTTGCCTTCCTCGATCGAGGCATAGTACGTGCAAAACTCGACGATCGGGCGGCCGCCGGTCGTTCCGTGAATCGCAGTCTTACTGCGCATCGAAACGCGCGACGTTTGAGCCGAATGAACCTGCGCGGGCGAGACCAGCTTCGCGGCGTTGATTCCCGCGGTGACGTCGGTGAGAACCGCGGCTTCGATGTCGTCGCCTTCACCTACTGCGGTTCCTACGGCAAAAGCCAAACGTTCGTCGAGCGAAACGTTGCCAAAACCCGAGCCGCTCAGCGAAAGGCGATCGCCGGCGCGGAGCTCATGGGCCGGAACGTCGCCGCGGTTTTCCGTCCACACCTGATGATCGGCGGTGAGTTCGAGCTCGTAGCCGCCGGCCGTCTGCAAACGGTGAACGATTTTGTTGCCCGTCGGAAAGATGTGATTGACGAAATGCGGCTTGCCGTCGCCGCCGATAACGAAGACCGCCTTGCCGACGAGTTCGCCGATTCGCATCGGACCGTCCGCAGTAGCGATCAGCGTGTCGCCCGTAACGCATGGGTTCGTGGCATTGATGCGGTCGTCGTTCGGGCAGGTATGCCATTCTTGAATCGTGTCGTCGAACTGCAAGCCGGGATCGGCGCACTGCCACGCCGCGACGGCAATCTGCTCCCAAAGGTCTCGTGCTTTGATGCGTTTGACGACGTCGCCGGTCGTGCGCGCGGTCAGCAGCCAGTCCTCGTCGCGGTCGAGCGCGTTGAAGAAGCCGTTGGTCAGCCGCACGGAGTTGTTTGAGTTCTGACCGGAGACCGTGATATACGCCTCGGAGTCCCAAGCGGTGTCGTACTGCTCGATCTCCAGTCGCGTATAGCCTTGGCGCGCATAATCCAGGGCGCTCTGCGTCGCCCCGGGCGGAACGCCCGTATCGATCGCTTCGCGAATGGCGTTGCGCAGCGACACATTGAGGGCCGGATCCAGGCGCGCGGTATCGGGAACGCGCGTATCGTGAGCGGCCGAAATGATGGCGTTGAGCTGCTTTTCAAAGATACGCGAGCCGATGACCAAGTCCGCGACCTTGCGCTCTTCGCGGACCTTCCAATTGACGAACTCCTCGATGTCGGGATGGTCCGCGTTGAGCACGACCATCTTGGCCGCGCGGCGCGTCGTGCCGCCCGATTTGATCGCGCCCGCCGCGCGATCGAAGACCCGCAGAAACGACATCAAGCCGCTCGAGGTGCCGCCGCCGGTCAGTTTCTCTCCCGCGGAACGAAGCTTTGAAAAGTTTGCGCCGCTACCCGAGCCGCCCTTGAAGATGCGCGCTTCGCGCAGCACGCCGTCGAAGATGCCGCCCTCGTTGACGAGGTCGTCTTCCACTCCGAGGATATAACAAGCGCTGACCTGCGGGTGCGAAAAGGTATCGGCCGACGCTCGCGCCGTTTGGTCGGACGGGTCGACGTACCAGTGCCCTTGCGCCGGGCCGGAAATGCCGTACGCCCAGTGCAGGCCGGTGTTGAACCACTGCGGTGAGTTCGGCGCACCGACCTGGCGCGCCAGCATCGCGCACATTTCGTCGTAGTAAACTTGTGCGTCGCCTTCCGAATCGAAGTAGCCGTACTTCCAGCCGTAGTACGTCCAGCAGCCCGCCATGCGGTTGAAGACTTGGCGGGCGTCGCGCTCCCGGCCGAACTGCTCGTCGCGGGGCAGCTCTTCGAGGGCGGCACCGTCGGCGATCGAGCGCTGGAGCCAATCCGGCACGCCCTCCTCCGCGACTCGCGTGGTGCATTTCGGAACCCCGGCTTTGCGACAGTACTTTTGCGCGAGCACGTCGACGGCGACCTGACTCCACGAGGCCGGAACCATCACGTCCTTCGCTTCGAAGATCACCGACCCGTCGGGGTTGACGATGCGCGAGGTCCGTGGCTCGAACGCGACGCCCGAATAGGGACTTCCCGGGGCGGAATAGGTGCGCGAAAACTTCATGCGAACTCCTCGATAATTGCGAACACGTGTTCGAGCTTTATGGCTGCGCTATAAGCCGGTAGGTTACCTATTGTGCCACATCAAGCGGCATACCACAAGATATTGTGGTCTTCAGTGGAATCCTTGTGTTTCCACTGTGGGTATGCCCGCAAACATGTGGACGGCTCCCTTAACGAGCGAGCGGCCGAGTGGAGGGCGTGTGGAGAGTCCCGAGGATACCGGGGATAACCGTTCCGAAGGCAAGCCCCTATGCTCGGGCCCGATCGCTTCGCTCCACGCCTACACGACGTTCCTCACGAGGAACTCGAGGCTGCGGGGATACGCGGCCTCATCGTAGACCTCGACAATACGCTCTTGGGTTTCCGCGAGACCGAGCTTAGCGAAGAGCACATCTCCTGGGTGGCCCGGGCCCACGAGCGCGGTTTTCGCATCGTCATGCTTTCGAACAATCAGTCGGGCCGGGTCAACCAGCTGGCGGCGCAACTGCAGGTGGAGTGCATTCCCAACGCCCTCAAGCCGCTGCCCTTTGGGTTCTTGCGGGCAAAACGCCGGCTGGCGATGCGCCGGCACGAGATCGCGGTGGTTGGCGATCAGCTCTTCACCGACGTCCTCGGCGGTAAGCTGTGCGGGCTATATACGATCCTGACCGAACCAATCGAGGGTAAGGACTTTCCCGTGACTCGATTCTTTCGCTTCTTCGAACGCTTGATGTTGCGTGGCCGCAGGTGATCCGTCTGGCGTTGATCGGCGATCCCGTCGAGCACAGCGCGAGCCCCGCGCTGCATCGCGGGTTCCTCGAAGAGGCCGGCGTGGACGGCGAGTACCTCGCGATTCGCGTGACGCGCGGCGATGGCGCTCGCGTGATTCGGCGGCTCCGAGCCGACGGCTTTGCCGGCTGCAACGTTACCTATCCGCTCAAAGAGGAGGCCTTCGAGGCGTGCGATGCGCGCACCGACGAAGCGAGTCGCGCGCAAGCGGTCAACACGATTCTCTTCGGGCGGGAAACCCTCGGCACGACGACCGACGGCGCCGGCGCGCGCTCCGCAATCGAGGCGTTCGTCGACGAGCCGGTCGCGCTCAAGCGGGTCGGGATCTTGGGCTACGGCGCGACGGCGCGCGCGATTCTGGCAGCACTTCAAGAGAACGACGCGTACACTTTCGTGTGGGGACGCGATGAGCAGCGCGTGGTCGAGATCTGCCGCCGTTTTGAAGCGAAGCCCTGGCCGGCCACCAATCCGCCGGAGATTGTCGTCAGCACGCTTCCGCCGGAAGCGTCGCTGCCCGACGACTTGGTCGCGCAACTCCAGAACGCCGACATCATAATGGATGCCAACTACGGCAACCGCTCGAGGCTCGCGCGCCGCCTCAATCGCGAAGTGATTCCCGGCGATGCAATGCTGGAGGCTCAAGCTCGCGCGAGCTTCGATTTTTGGCTCGCCCATCTCGATCGCGTCGCGAACGATTAGGAGGCCTGCGTCACGCGCGGTCGCGATTGCCCGTTCTGCAAGTAAGCTAGATTTTCGGAAGGTGGCGTCATGCCGATACGAACCTCACTCGTCGCGTTGATCCTCGCCGCGCTCGCCGCGCCGCTGCAACCGATGGCCGATCCGGCGGAGCGCGCCAGCACCGTCGGGGAACGCCTCTCGCTCAACGTCACCGTCTACAACGGTGGAACGGCGCTAATTCACGACCGCCGCGTCGTCCCGTTGGAGGAAGGGCTCAACAGGATTGCCTGGCGCGACGTCAGCGCCCAAATGGACGCCACCTCGGCGATTCTGGAACCCGTCGGGGGCAGTAATCGCATCGCCGTGCGCGAGCAGAACTTCGACTACGATCTCTTGGATAGCGAGACGCTCTTGCGAAAGTACGTCGGCCGCCAGGTGACGGTCGTCCACGAAGCGCGCTTTGCCGGCGATCGCGACACCCGTGAAACGGCGGAGATCCTCAGCGTAAACGGCGGCATCCTGCTGAAATATAAGGACGGCATCGAGACCGGCGTGCGCGGTCACATCGTCTTTCCCGATTCCGGCGGCGCCTTTCGCGAGCGCCCGACGCTGGTACTGCAACTGGAGAGCGAGCGCGCGCTATCCGAAACCTTGGATTTGAGTTATCTCACCAGCGGCATGACCTGGCGCGCCGATTACGTGGGCGTCGTCTCCGCCGACGGTTCGCGCCTCGGACTCACCGGTCTCGTCACGCTCTCGAACACGAGCGGTGAGTCCTACGAAAACGCGCGTCTGCAACTCGTCGCCGGTAACGTCAACGTCGTCCAGCCTCAGATGAACAATGCCTATTCGGCGATTGCTCGCGTTACGTCATCGGCCCAGGCGGGCGTCTCGCAAGAGAGCTACTTCGAATACCATCTCTACACGCTCGCGCGTCCGACGACGATCCTCGACAACGAGACGAAGCAGCTCACATTGCTGATCGCGCAGAACGTCCCGATTCACGAGACGCTCGAACTGCGCGGCTCGCCGGACTACTACCGAAATGCCGAACCGGATATCGGCGATCGCCTGCCCGTGGGCGCCTACGTTTCGTTTGAGAACCGCGGCGGCGAGCTTGGCATTCCGCTGCCGGGCGGAATCGTGCGCCTATATAAGAACGACTCGCACGGTCTTTCGCAGTTCCTAGGATCCGACTCGATCGATCACACGCCGAAAAACGAAACCGTGCGCCTGCACGTCGGCGATTCGTTCGACGTAACGGCGCGCAAGATACAGACCGATTTCCACCTCGAAGGTTGCGGATCCGACAGCTCCTATCGGATCGTTCTGGCAAACGCGAAGAGCGCGCCGCAGAACGTTCTCGTCGTGGAGCCGATCCCAGGCGACTGGCAGATACTCGACGAGAACCTGCCGCACGCAAAATCGTCGGCCTCCACCGCAAGCTGGAACGTTCGGGTTCCCGCGGGCGGCCGTTCGACCTTAACCTACACGGCCCACGTCAACTGGTGCGCCTCCTAAGCTAGCCGTCGGACTGGCGGAGAGGGAGGGAGTCGAACCCTCGAGAGGCTCATCACCTCTGCTCGCTTTCCAAGCGAGTGCATTCAGCCGCTCTGCCACCTCTCCGGATTGGAAGCCGGGAACGACTTGCCCCTTGGCGCTTGCGGAGCCAACTCCTCGGCAAGAGCCGCTTCGCCCGGACCCGAACAGTTGGGCCGTGCGCTTGACCCTAATTCGGCACGGGCCGACGGACTGGAACGCGCTGCGGCGCTTCCAGGGAAGGACGGATCTGCCATTGTCGGTGCTTGGACGCGTTCAAGCGCTGGCAATCGCCGAGGCGTTGCGGTCCGAGCCGTTCGCTCGCATCTATTCGAGCAATCTTGCGCGCGCGGCGGAGACGGCACGCATGGTCGGCGACTCCAGCGGCGTCGACGTTGTCGTCGACGATCGTCTGCAAGAGTTTGATTTCGGGCGTTGGGAGGGGCTGACGTGGGATGAAATCGTTGTGGCCGATCCGCGCCTCACCGGCCTGGATTCAACGGCGGCCAAGCTTTACACGCCCGAGGGCGGCGAATCGTTCGCGCAGGTCAGCGCGCGTGCCAAGTCGTTTCTCGACGACCTAACAGGGCAAGATTTCGCCGCCGCCGCCGTCGTCACGCACGCCGGCGTGCTGCACGCCGTCTTCTCGGTGCTGGGCCTCGCACCGGCGCAGCGCTTTACGCCCGGCGGGATAACGCGCATTGCAATGGAGGGAGGCGGCGCCTCCGTACTAGCGCTCGACGATCGGCGGCATCTCGATGGCGCGAGTTGAGCGCCTTTGGCCGGCGCTCTTGGCCGTCGCCATGCTCGCCGTCTCGGCAGCGCCCGCCAGGCCGCACCGGCATACCGTGATCGGGCATTTCAAGGTACCCAAACGCGGCGCGCGCCGCCCAGTCGGTTATGGCGCAAACGTCGTCACGAATGGCGGGTTCGAAAGCGGCAACGTCGACGGAGGCTGGCATCAGTGCGGCGACATGCGCGCGTATGTCACCCGCGATCATCCGTTTAGCGGCGCTTACGACCAGTATTCGGGAACGGCAAACGGCCGCGGCGAACCCACCGGAAACTCCGGCGTCTGCCAAGAGGTAACGATTCCGCCGGGCGGCGTGCTTACCGCGAAGCTCTATCAGCTTTCCGACGAAGCCGACACGACCTTCGCCTACCAGGAGGCCGACCTGCTCGACAATCACGGGAACGTCGTCGTGAACCTCTACACGTCCGTCAACGACAACCGATCCTGGGTGAGCGGCACGTGGAATCTCGGCGCCTTCGCCGGCCGAACCTATTGGCTGTACTTTGGGGTGCACGGCGACGGCTACTCGAAGCTCTCCACGCAGCAGTTCCTGGACGACGTGCGGCTGGCCGGCAGCGCTCTCGCGCCGCCGAAATAGGGAGTTGGCGCCCTATGCCGCGAATAAGGGACGGTGATGCAGTCGCGTAAGATGCTGTGGATCGGTCTGGGAGTGGGCGTAGCGGGCTTAGCCGCGGCACTGACGTACGTGATCTACCGCTTGGCATCCAGCGAGACGATCGAGGATCCGACGACGCAGCGCATCCAACACCTGATCGACGAAGCGAACTCGTTGCTCAAAGCGCTTGACGAGCAGCGACACAGCGCCTAAATCCTTCGTCCTTCGACAAGCTCAGGATGACACGCTGAGACTCCGCGACGAACTCGAAGTCGAATTTACGGATGTTCTGGCCAACGGGCAAGGTGTCGGCCGAGCCTCGGGTATCGTCGTCTTTTGTTTTGGCCCGCTCCCCGGCGAGCGGGCGCGCATTCGCATCGACACGGTCAAACAGCGCTACGCGGTCGCCGAAATGCTCGAGCTGCTGGTCGAGTCGCGCGAGCGAGCGCGTCCTTTCTGCCCGGTCTTCGGAGCCTGCGGCGGATGCCAGCTCCAGCACCTTGCCTACGACGCGCAACTGCGCTGGAAGCGCGACGTCGTGCGCAATGCCCTGCTGCGCATCGGCGGCATTCCGGAAGTCGAGGTGCGCGAAACGATCGGCATGCACGAGCCGCGCGCCTACCGGAACAAGATGGCCGTCGTCGTCGACCATCGTTCGAAGCCCCCGGCGCTGGGTTTTTACCGGCAGCGCTCCCACGACGTCGTTCCGATCGCTGCCTGTCCGATCGTTGCGCCGCAACTCGACGCGGTACTTGCCGCCTTAGTCGAGCGGCGTGGTGACTCAACCATCGCTGCGATGCTTCGCGGCGCGCGTCACCTCGTTGCGCGCGTGGCGCGCGCCACGGGCCAGGTCGTGCTCACGGTGACGACGCCCGACGCAATCGGGGACGCGCGCGGCATCGCGGCGTCGTTTCGGCGAGAGTTGCCCGCGATCGCGGGCATCGGGAACTCCTACGGCCTTTCCGGCGAGAACGCCATCCTCGGCCGGCACTATCAGTTGCTCGACGGCGAGGGTGAGATCGAAGAGTCTGCCGGCGGCGTCAGGTATCGTTTTTCGGCGGCCTCGTTCTTCCAAATCAACGTCGAGATACTCGAGCGAATTTTCAACCTTATCGAACCGTGGCTGGAACGGCCCGGCAACATCGTCGACCTCTACTGCGGCTCGGGAACCTTCGCGCTCTACTTTGCGCGGCACGGCTGGAACGTTACGGGCATCGAAGAGAACCGGCACGCGATCGCCGAAGCCGAGGCGAACGCGCGTCTCAACGCGTTGGAGGGCCACGCTCGCTTTGAAGCCGGGCGAGTCGAGCAGTTGGCCGGCGTCCCCAAGGTGGCGCGCATTTTGAAAGAGGCGGACGTCGTTTTTCTCGATCCGCCGCGCAAAGGTTGCGATGGGGCCGTCCTGAGCGCGATCGCGCAGGCTCGCGTGCGGAACGTCTGGTACCTTTCCTGCGACGCGGCCACGCTCGCACGGGATTTGAAGTTCTTGGTATCCAAGGGCTATCGCCTCGGTGTGGTGCAGCCCTTCGATATGTTTCCACAAACCGGGCACGTCGAGACGCTGGTCCAGTTGGAGCATTTTGAGATTGACACCCGACACGATTGACATCCGTTACGTCGCGAAGCTGGCGCGCGTCGCCTTGAGCGACGACGAGATCGAACGTTTTTCAAAGGAACTGGGCGAGTTGCTCGGGCACGTTCGCGCGCTCGAAGAGCTCGATACCGCCAGCGTTCCGGCGACCGCGCAGGTCGTCGAGTCGCGCAACGTCCTGCGCGAGGACGTCGAGCGGCCGTGCCTCGATCGCGAGGTCGTCCTCGAGGGGGCTCCGCAGCGACAGGGCGGATTCTTCCGCGTGCCGCGCATCATCGCGCAATGACCGCCGCGGAAATTGCGCGCGATGTGAGCGCCGGGCGCATCAGCGCCGCGGAGATCACGGCTTCGACGCTGGCACAGGTCGATGCCGTCGAAGGCGACGTCGGCGCCTACCTCACTGCGCTCAACGATCTCGCCCGAGCCTATGCCACGCGCGTCGACGAGCGCATCTCCGCCGGAGAAAGGCTGGCGCTCGCGGGGGTACCGATCGCGGTAAAGGACAACATGTGCCTGGAAGGCACGCGAACGACGTGCGGCAGCAAGATCTTAGAGCACTGGATTGCGCCCTATTCGGCCACCGCAGTTGCGCGCTTGATCCAGGCCGGCGCGATTCCCATCGGCAAGGCCAACTGCGACGAGTTCGCGATGGGCAGCTCGTGCGAAAACTCGGCTCTGGGCGTCACGCGCAATCCCTACGATTTGAGCCGCGTCCCCGGCGGATCGAGCGGCGGCTCGGCCGCGGCCGTTGCCGCTTCCGAGGCGGCAATTGGATTGGGAAGCGACACCGGCGGTTCGATTCGCGAGCCGGCCGCATTCTGCAACTTAGTGGGATTCAAGCCGACGTACGGACGAATCTCGCGCTATGGTTTGATCGCGTTTGCGTCCAGCCTCGATCAAATTGGGCCGCTCACGCGAACCGTCGAAGACGCGGCGCTCGCCTACGATCTTATGGCGGGGTACGATCCGATGGATGCGACCTCGCTCAACCGGCCGGTAGGGCGCACCGCCGACTCGTTGCGCTCGGATCTGACGGGCCTGCGGGTCGGCCTCGTGCGAGAGTTCGACACGAAGGTTTTGGGCGAGCGCTCCGACGCGCTCTATCGCGAGGCGTATCGCGAGTTGGAGCGGCTTGGAGCCGAGCTGGTCGAGGTCTCGCTGCCGACGGCCGACTACGGACTGGCAACTTATTATCTGATCGCACCGGCGGAGTGTTCGTCGAATCTAGCCCGCTTCGACGGCGTCCGGTATGGCTTGCGGGTTGAGGGCAACGACGTTGCAGCGATGTACGACAACACCCGCGCCGCTGGTTTCGGCGCTGAAGTCAAACGGCGGATACTGATCGGAACGTACGCGCTCTCGAGCGGCTATTACGATGCCTACTACGTGCGCGCGCAGAAAGCGCGCACCTTGATCGGGCGCGATTTCGCGCGCGCCTTTGCGCAGTGCGATCTCATCGCCTGCCCCGCCGCGAGCTGCCCGGCCTTCGAGTTCAACGCCAAGAGCGATCCCTACAGCATGTATTTGATGGACTACTATACGATTCCAATGTCGCTGGCCGGGGTGCCGGCCCTCTCGGTTCCCTGCGGCTGGACCGTGCCCGAGGGCGGCCGGCTCCCGATGCCGCTTGGCCTGCAACTGTGCGCGCCGCTCTTCGGCGAACAACTGCTGCTCGGCGCCGCGCACGCGTACGAGCGTGCGACCAATCACGCAAGCGCGCACCCCCCCGAGACCGGAGCCGTGCGCTCGTGAATCCAGCGTACGAGGCCGTCATCGGGATCGAGTGTCACGTCGAGCTCAAGACGGCGACGAAGATGTTCTGCGGATGCCGCAACGAGTTCGGCGGCGAGCCGAACACCAAGACGTGTCCGGTCTGTTTGGGCATGCCCGGTGCACTGCCGGTGCCAAACGCCAAAGCGATCGAGCAAATCGTCCGAACCGGCCTGGCGTTCGACGCCGAGATTCCCGCCTTCTCGAAGTTCGACCGGAAGAACTACTTTTATCCCGACATGCCCAAGGACTACCAGATTTCGCAGTACGACATGCCGCTAACCGTTGGGGGCGTCGTCAAGTACTGGCTAGAGGACGGCACGATGAAGCAGTGCCGTCTGACGCGCGTTCATCTGGAAGAAGACACGGGGAAATCGACGCACGCGGGTTCCGGCGACGGCCGCATCGCCGGCAGCGCGTATTCGCTGCTCGATTTCAACCGCGCGGGAGTTCCGCTGATGGAGTGCGTCTCGGAGCCGGAGCTGCATAGCGCGCGTGATGCCGTCGCCTATTTGGAATCGCTGCGCCGGACGCTCCTCGCCCTCGAGGTCAGCGACGTCAAGATGGAGGAAGGCTCGTTGCGGTGCGATGCCAACGTTTCGGTCCGGTTGGCCGGCACGACGCAGCTCGGAACGAAGAGCGAGATCAAGAACATGAACTCGTTTCGTTCCGTCGAGCGCGCGATTGCCAGCGAAATCGCTCGGCAGATCGAGATTCTCGATTCGGGCGGGCGCGTCGTGCAGGAGACCCGCGGCTGGGACGAGCTGCACGGCGTCACGCATCCGATGCGCAGCAAGGAAGAGGCACACGACTATCGGTACTTCCCGGATCCCGATCTCACGCCGATCGCGGTTGCTCGCAACGACGTCGAACGCTTGAAGTCCGAACTTCCCACGTTGCCCTGGCAGCGCTTCGAACGCTATACCGGCGAGTACGGCTTGGGGGTCAACGCAGCCACGCAGCTCATCGACAATCTTTCGCTGGCGCGGTACTTCGATGCCGTCGTTGTTCGCAGCGGAAATCCTCAGCAGTCCAGCAACTTCGTACTCGGCGAACTTTCCCGGCTGGCTAACGAGACCGGCGTCGACGTCGCCAACTCCAAGGTAACGGTCGAAGATCTCGCCCAACTGATTTCGCTGGTCGAAAGCAAACGGATCAACTCGAAGATCGCCAAAGAGCTGCTGGGCCGCATGTGGGAGGGCGCCGGCTCGCCCAGCGATATCGTGGAGCGCGAGGGCCTCGCGCAGACCAGCGATCCCTCGGCGATCGAAGGCTTCGTCGACGAAGTCCTCGCCGCCAACGAAAAAGTCGTCGCCGATTATAAAGCCGGTAAGCTGAACGTGCTTGGTTTTCTCGTCGGCCAAGTGATGAAGGCTTCGCGGGGGAAGGCCGATCCCGCACTGGCCAACGAGCTGGTAAAGAAGAAGCTCTCATCCTAGGAACGCTTCCGATGACGATCGCCGACGCCCGCACGCTCGACGCACTCGATTTCGCCGGCGTGCGCGATCGGGTCGTGAGCGCGACACGCACGCAGCGCGGTCGCGCTTTGGCAAACGATCTGCTGCCGCAATCCGACTTCGAGGCCGTGCGCCGCGAGCAGCTGCGCACCGAGGCGATGCGCTCGCTCGCGGCGAGTGCCGACGTCACGATCATGCCGGCCATGGAAACGGTGGCGCTTACCGAGGCGGCGACGGTCGGGCAGACGCTCGGCCCGAGCGAACTGCGTGCAATCGGCGATGCGTTGGCGGCCGCGGCGGCCGCGTATAAGACTGTGCGGGAGCATCCGGACCTGCACGCGGTCGTGGCGCCGTATACGCCGCTGCGCGAACTGCAAAACTCCCTGATCGACGCCATCGACGAGCGCGGCACCGTGCTGGATCGCGCCTCGCCCGCGCTGCGTCGCATCCGGCGCAGCCTCATCCAGGCGCAATCGGACGCGCGCGACCGTATCAGTGCGATTCTCAACGGCGCGAAGTATGCCAAAGTAATTCAAGACCGCGTGGTCACGATCCGCGACGGGCGCTTTGTCATCCCGATCAAAGCTGAGCTCGCGGGCGCGCTCCCCGGCATCGTTCACGACACCAGCTCGAGCGGGCAGACGCTCTTCGTCGAGCCGCTCGCGGCCCTCGAGAGCAACAACCGCGTGCGAACGCTGCAGATCGAAGAAGAGCGCGAGGTGCAGCGCGTCTTGCAGGCTTTGTCCGCGAACGTCGGCCGGTCTGCCGTCGAGATCGACGCAAACGTCGAGGTTTTGGCCGTGCTCGATCTGCTCGCCGCGAAGGCCGAACTCGCCCGCGTGAGCCGTGGGATGATGCCCGAGTTGAGTGACGAACCGGCCGTCACCATTGCGGGGGGCCGGCATCCCTTGCTCGACGAGCGCGCCGTTGCGCAATCGTTGACGCTCGGCGACCAGACGCGACTGCTCGTCATCAGCGGTCCCAATATGGGCGGCAAGACCGTGGCGCTAAAGATGACCGGGCTCTTCGTCGTGATGACGTACTGCGGCATGCAGGTTCCATCCGGCGCCGGTACGTGTATCGGCCGCTTCGAGCGCGTCGTTGCCGACATCGGCGACGAACAGTCGCTGGTCGCCAACACGTCGACGTTTTCGGCGCACCTGCAACGAATGCGCGAAGTGATGGAGGGCGCAAACGCGCGCACGCTGGCGATCGTCGACGAAATCGGCGGCGGGACCGAGCCGACGGCCGGCGTCGCGCTTGCCATCGCGATGCTGGAGTGGCTGCTCGCAAGCGGCGCGCGGGCCATCGTGTCGACGCACTCGACGGAGCTCAAGCTCTTCGCGCACGCCACGCCGGGCGTCGCGAATGCCAGCGTACGCTTCGACCCCGCGACGTTTAAGCCGACGTTCGAGCTCGACCTCGGCGCGCCGGGGCAGTCGCTGGCCTTTCCGCTGGCCGCCCGGCTCGGTATTTCGCAGGTAATCGTGGATCGCGCGACGGCGCTGATGGAGGATCGCGAACGCGACTATGAAGCGGCGCTGGCCGAGCTTGCGTTGCGCAATAGCGAGCTGCGCGAGGAGCGTCTGCGATTCGAGAGCGAGCGCCGCGATCTTGCGGTCGAGCGCGAACTCGTGGCGCGGGATCGCGCCGACCTCGACGCGGCGCGCCGGCGTTTCGGCTCCGGTGCCGAAGACCGCTTAGCACAGGCCCTTCGCGACTTCGTGCGCGAACTGGCGCGCCGGTCGGCGGAATCGGGCTCGCAAGGGCCGAGCGCGCGCAAACCGCGAGTTACGCCCTCGCAGACGGCGTTGCTGGCGCAGACGATCGAGCAGATTCATCACGACCTTGGAATTCGCCCGGAAGAAGAGCGCGAGCGCGACGAGCGAACGTACGCGCCCGGCGATCGCGTTCGCATTCTTTCGGTGAACCAGGAGGGAGTCGTTGCAGAGGATTGGGATGAGAGGCTGCTCGTTTCGGTCGGTTCGATGAAGATGATGGTGGAGAAGAGCGACGTTCGGCGCGAGACGGGCGGAGCGAAAACCGTCCGAACCGCTGCGCGGGGCGTAGACGCGCGAATGGCGGCTGCGGGGCGCACGACGGCGGCACTCGACGTGCGCGGAAAGCGTTACGGGGAAGCGGAGCCGTTGGTCGAGCGCTGGATCGACGATGCTTTGCTCGCCGGGAACTCACCGCTACGGTTGATTCACGGCAAGGGCACCGGCCTGCTGGGGCGCGGCCTACAGGAGTACTTGCGCGCGCATCCTGCGGTGACGAGCTTCCGTTACGGCACCGAAGACGAAGGCTCCACCGGCGTTACGATCGTCGAGCTGCGGTCGTGAACGCCAACGTTGCGGAACTGCTCGACGGTTTCGATCACGTCGAAACGGTAACGGAGTTCGAGCAGCGGCTTGCGCTCGGGCGTCCGTTACGCGTCAAGCTGGGAATCGACCCGACCAGCGCCGATCTGCATCTCGGCCACATGGTCGTGCTGCATCCGCTGCAGCGTTTCGCGCAGGCGGGGCATCGCGTCACGTTGATCATCGGCGATTTTACCGCGCGCATCGGCGACCCCAGCGGCCGCAACGTCACGCGCCCGCAGCTCTCGCAAGAAGAGATCGAAGCCAACATGAAGACGTACACGGAGCAGGCCGGCAAAGTGCTCGATCTCGACCGGATTGAAATCCGCTACAACTCCGAATGGCTGGACAAATTAAACTTCACCGATCTGGTGAAGCTCTTGGCGAAGACGACGGTAGCGCAGATGCTCGAGCGCAACGATTTTCGCGAACGCTACGACGCGGGCGCGCCGATCTCGTTGCACGAGCTGCTCTATCCGGTCGCGCAAGCCTACGATTCGGTCGCGATCGAAGCCGACGTCGAGCTTGGAGGGACCGATCAACTCTTCAATTTGCTGCTCGGGCGCCAGTTTCAACGCGAGTCTGGACAGCGGCCGCAGATTTGCGCGACCGTACCGTTGCTCGTTGGGCTCGACGGGGAGAAGAAGATGAGCAAGTCGCTGGGCAACTACGTCGGCGTTGACGAGCCGGCCGCCGGACAGTTTGGCAAGCTGATGAGAATTTCCGACGAGCTTCTGCCGATCTACGCGCGCCTGGCCGCATTTCGCCCGGAGCGGGAGAGCCGCGAGTTGGCCGACGGCCTCGCGGCGGCGCAGCTCAACCCGATGGAAGAGAAGAAGCGCCTCGCCGCGGAGATCGTCGCGCGCTATCACGGCTCGGAGGCCGCCTCCGCGGCGCGCGACTTCTTCGAACGCACCGTTCAGCGAAAAGAGATTCCCACCGAGGATCTCGCGGAGATCGAGATCGGCGACTGCAAACGCCTAACCGACGTCCTGGTCAAATCCGGCTTCGCCCAAAGTCGCCGCGAAGCCGAACGACTGATCGCAGGCAACGCCGTCAAGATCGACGGCGAACTCGCAACCGACCAAAAACAACTTTGGACCGCCACCGCCCCCGCCATCCTCTCCGTAGGCACCCGCCGCTTCATCCGGGTCCTCCCCCCGTAGCAATGTCATCCTTCGACTGCGCTCAGGATGACAAAAGGGGCTAAATCCTATCCAACAGTGTGCGGAGTTCTTTTGAGGTAAAGACGTATTGTGTCTTGCAGTACTCGCAGGTTGCTTCGGTGGTATCTCGTTCGCGTGTTAGGGCGAGAAGCTCGTCGGGTCCCAGGCCCAATAAGACCGATTCGACCTTGGCGCGATTGCAGCGGCAGGCGAAGCGGACGTCGAGCGAACGGTACGAACGAAGCTCGGAATCGCCGGTCAGCGCGCGCAGCAGCGCTGCGGCGTCGGCGCCGTCGGCGATCAGCTGCGTAACCGGCGGCATCGCGAGCGCGCGCCGCTCGAGTGCGGATAACGCTCGCTCGTCGGCACCCGGCAGCACTTGAGCCAAAATGCCGCCCGCGGCGACGATCCCGTTGGGATTTGCGAGCACGCCGAGCGCGACGACGCTGGGAGTCTGTTCGGACTGTCCCAGATAATGAGCGAGGTCTTCGGCGATCTCGCCCGATGCCAGCGGTACGACCCCGACGTAGGGTCGCCCGCCCTCGCTCGAGCGTGTGACGTGCAGCGATCCTTCGCCGATCGCGCCGGCGACGTTGAACTTTCCGCGTGAGTCGATCGGCAGTTCGACCTGCCCGTTGCGCGCGTATCCCCGCGCTCCGATGGTCTGCTCGTCGAGCAGCCAGCTGTCGGCCGCCACCGTTCCGAGTGGACCGCTGCCCGCGATCTGCAGGGAAATCCGTTCGTTCCCTTTCAGATTCGTCGCCGCGAAGAGCGCCGCGCCGGTCGTAAGGCGTCCGACGGCCGCGCTTGCGGTCGGCCAGAGATCGTGCCGATCGCGAATCTCGGCGACCAGTTCGGTGGTGATCGCGGCGGCCACCGCGATTGCGGCGCCGGCGGCCGATGCCGCCAAAATCGTATCGGGCATGAGCGCCTCTGGCGCAAAGGCTCGCGCTTTTCCTCCACGAAGCCAGCACGATGCGCGTCTTGGTGCTGCACGGCCCGAATCTCAATTTGCTCGGCGAACGCGACCCGGAGATCTATGGGAAGCAGACGCTCGACGAGGTCAACGAAGCGATCGCGCGCGAAGCATCTGCCGCCGGAGTTGAGGTGCGTTGCGAGCAATACAACGGCGAAGGCCAAATCGTCGACGCACTTCACGCGGCTCGCAAAGCCTATGCCGGCGTCGTGCTGAATCCAGGCGCTTACGCCCACTATTCCTACGCGATTGCCGACGCAATCGCCGCGATCGGCATCCCGGTCGTCGAAGTACACTTGTCGAACGTCGCCGGCCGCGAAGCATTTCGCCGCCGAAGCGTCACGGCAGCCGCTTGCCGAGGCGTCGTGAGCGGCCTTGGAGCTGCGGGCTATCGCCTCGCCCTGCGCGCGCTCGTCGAAATCCTCGGCGAGTGAAGCCGTGATGAGGGGAGGAGCGGCCCACGCCGCAAAAAGGGAAAAATCCGACGGGCTGTAGCGAAGCTTGGTTATCGCGCTAGTCTGGGGGACTAGAGATCGCTGGTTCGAATCCAGTCAGCCCGACCATAATTCCTCGCATTCGGTAGACAATTGACAAGCCCCAACGGCAGAGCATGAGAATCGGCACCTTAGAGATGAAGATCGCCCGCGTCGAGGGCTTCCAGGTGCGAGTCCGCACGTCGGACGGACGCGATATTCGCTCGGACCGAGAAGGGATGCCGTCCTGGCCCTATGAGAAGGCGGCGCGCGACCGCTGGTCGGTGGCGCGCTGGAAGCAAGATCGCTTCATCAGCCTGTATCCCGGGTTTGGCGTCGACGTGCTCGACGGAGACGGCACGGTCGTGGAGTTCGGACAAACGTTGCTCGAAACGGTGCGTGAGAGCTATGATTAAGGAGATATCATGAAGGAACGCTCATATCTTATTGCGAGCCTGCTTGGCGTCGCGCTTGCCTTGAGTGCCTGCGGGAGCGCTTCAAACGCCGTTCCTTCGCAAAACCCGCTGCAAACGGCCGCTCGCCACCGCAACTCTTCGTATCCGATAACCCACATCGTGCTCGTGATCCAAGAGAACCGGTCGTTCAACAATTTATTCGCAACTTTTCCGGGCGCGGTAGGATCGACGACCGGCTTGGAGCTCGTCGGTAAGGGAAAGAAGGAAAAGCAGGTCTCGATCAACCTAACCGAGAGCGACCTCGCCCCGACGAAAAATCTCAACCATTACTACAGCGCTTATAAGACGGCGTACGATAACGGGAATATGGACGCCTTCAATCGCATCAAATACGCGACGACCGGGAAGGAAGAGGGCGCACTGCCCTACGCGTACGTGAATCCCTATCAAGTCCAGCCGTACTGGACGCTCGCGACCGATTATGCGCTGGCCGATCATCTCTTCTCGACGCAAGGCAGCAGCAGTTTCACCGCGCATCAGGATTTGATTCGCGGGGGCACGGAGATCAACTCCACGGAAAGCCTCATCGACGATCCGACGTCCGCTGCAGCCTGGGGCTGCACTTCCTCTCCCGGAACAAAAACGTCGCTGATCACGACGAGCCTCGTTTATGAGTCGAAAAAGGGCCCGTATCCGTGCACCAGCAAGTTCCCGTCGTCGGGAAGCACTTACGAAACGCTCGCAGACCTGTTCGATGCCGCCAACCTTTCTTGGAAATACTACACCCCGGCGCCGAAGAATTACACAACGGGCTCCTTCTGGAACGCGTTTCTCGTCATCGATTCGGTCTACGGCAATAAGAAGGAGTGGAACAAGCACATCGCGGTCCCGCAGACCAAGATTTTCACGGACATCTCGAAGGGCAAGCTGCCCGCGATGTCGTGGGTAATTCCCGATGCGCTCGATTCCGACCACCCGGGCTATAAGTCCGATACGGGACCTTCATGGGTAGCAAGCATCGTGAACGCGATCGGCCAAAGCTCGTATTGGAACTCCACGGCAGTCATCGTCGTCTGGGACGATTGGGGCGGCTTTTACGATCCGGTCGAGCCGCCGGCGCTGGATAACCAAGGCGGCCCCGGTTTTCGCGTGGGGATGATCGTCGCGTCGCCGTACGTGCCGCCGAACGAGATCTCACATACGGTCTACGGATTTGGGAGCATCATCAAGTTCATCGAGAACACGTGGAGTCTCGGGAGCCTAGGAACGACCGACCAGAGCTCGACGAGCATCGGCAACATGTTCGATTTCACGCAGAAGCCGCGCACGTTCAAGAAGATTCCCGCGAAGTATTCCCGTTGGTTCTTCCTGCATCAAAAGCCGTCAAATCTACCGGTCGATACGGAGTAACTAAGAGCCAATGCATCTACGCTCAGCCGGCATTTGGTTTGCCTTCGTCGCCATGAGTGCCGCGGTTCTTGCCTGCGGCGGCCGATCGTCCGGCACGATGCCGGCGCTTCCTTCCGGAGTCCGCGCGGCGACGTCGTCAAGCAAAATACAGCACGTCATTATCGTCATCCAAGAGAATCGCAGTTTCGACAACTTCTTTGCGACGTTCCCCGGCGCGGACGGGACGATGACGGGTCAGGCGGCGGCAATGCCGGAGTCGATCGCCGAAAGCTGCCCGGTGCCGATTACCGAGCCGACGACGATCCCGTTGACGAAGGTCGATCTGCTGGGCAATGGATTCCCCTCGTCGTACGGGTATCCGACGAATCAGGATCTCACTCACATTTACTCCGGCTTCCAGCTCGACCGCGACAATGGGAAGATGGACGGCTTCGACCTCGAGGGCGCGGGCGCGCGGGGAAGCGGGACGCCGGCCTGCACCTATCCATATCAGTACGTCAATCCGGCAAAAATCGCTCCCTACTGGGACATGGCGAAGCAGTACGTGCTTGCCGACCACACGTTTCAAACCCAAGGGAGCGGGAGCTTCACGGCGCATCAGGATCTGATCGCCGGCGGTACGGCGCTCTCGAATAGCGAAGCGCTGATCGACACGCCCTCGTATTTCCCGTGGGGCTGCGACGGAAATCCGCAGCACTTGGTCACGGCCGTCATCAAGCGCACCGGTAAGGTCTACGAATATGGCGGCCCGTTTCCGTGCCTGACATATTCGACGTTGCGCGATCTCCTCGACGCGAAGTCGGTATCGTGGAAGTTCTATGCGGTGCGGGTCTATCCGTACACGAACTGCCCAAAGTGCCAAGGCGCGGGAATCTGGAGCGCTTTCGACGCGATCAAGGCCGTCCGCTACAGCTCCGAATGGAAGACCAACGTCACGCGGAGCAACACCGACATCTTTAGCGACATCTCCAAACAGAAGCTGCCCGCCGTATCGTGGATCACCCCCAACGGGCCGAACTCCGATCATCCGGCCACCAAGAGCGACAAGGGTCCTTCGTGGGTGGCATCGATCGTCAACGCCGTCGGTCAGAGCTCCTATTGGGATTCCACTGCTGTCGTGATTCTGTGGGACGACTGGGGCGGCTTCTACGACCACGTCGCTCCGCCGGCGGGGCCCAACTGGCAAGGCGGGCCCGGTTTCCGCGTCCCGTTGCTGATCGTCTCGCCGTACGTCAAGCCGCACGTCCAGCACACGCAGTATGAGTTCGGCAGCATTCTCCGCTTCATCGAGGACAACTGGAACCTGGGTACGCTTGGGAGGAACGACGCGCACTCCACCAGCATCGGCAACGCGTTCGATTTCAACATGCCGCCGCGAACCTTTAAAGTGATTCCGGCAAAATATTCCCGCGCGTTTTTCCTGCATCAGCCGCTGTCGGACGAACCGCTGGACACGCAGTGAAAAAGCTCGTTGTTTGCGCCGTGGTGGCGGCGCTCGCGCTGACCTCGTGCAACGGCAGGAGCTCGAGCGCGCTTCCGCCGCTTGTTGCGCCTTCCTCGACGGGTGCCGGCAAGATCGATCACATCGTCTACATCGTTCAAGAGAATCGCAGCTTCAACGACCTCTTCCAGGGCTATCCCGGAGCCTATACCGTTCCGAGCGGAAAAGACTCGAAGGGAAAGACGATCAAACTTCGGCCGATGAGTCTGGCCGCGAACCCATACGACATCGATCACTCGGCGGCGGCGATGTTCGCGGCGTGCCACGGGACCGGGAAGTTGCCCGGGACCCACTGCCGGATGGACGGATTCGATAAGGAGATGACCTTCGACCCCCCGATCCGGAATCCGATGTACGTCTACGTCCCCCACGGCGACTCGAAACCGTATTTCGATATGGCGCACGAGTGGGTGCTCGCCGACAGAATGTTCCAATCGCAGCTTGACGAGAGCTTTGTCGGTCATCAGTACATCATTGCCGCGCAGGCGCAATCGAGCGTCAATTTGCCCTTCGGGCTTTGGGGCTGCCCGGGAGGATCGAGCGACTACGTGGCGACCCTGACTCAGGAGCGCACGTACGGGTCTTATCAAGTGCCGTGCTTCGATTACCAGACCCTGGGCGACGAGCTCGACAAAGCGAAGCTGACGTGGCGCTTCTATACCAGCAAATACGGCAACAGCTCGAGCGGAGGCGGGAGCTGGTGGTCGAGCTATCAGGCGGTACGGCACATTTACTACGGACCGGACTGGAAAAAAGACATCATTACGCCGCAGAAGACGTTCTTGACCGACGTGAAGGCCGGCAAGCTCGCGAACTTCACATGGATCACCCCGATTTGCAGCGACTCCGATCACGTCAACTGCGGGGGTGGCTATGGGCCGTCGTGGGTTTCGGCGATCGTCAACGCCGTCGGCAAGAGCAAGTTCTGGAACACGACCGCGGTCTTCGTGCAATGGGACGATTGGGGAGGCCTCTACGATCCCGTCAAGCCTCCGTACCTGGGTCTCGACAGCCTCGGCTTTCGCGTGCCGCTCTTGGTCATCTCGCCGTATGCAAAGAAAGACTACGTTTCGCACGTGCAATACGAGACGGCCAGCGTACTGCGTTTCGCCGAGGATCTCTGGGGCCTCGATCAACTAGCGGCGGCGGACAAGCGCGCCACCTCGCCGGCGGCCGATTGCTTCGACTTCGGGCAAAAGCCGCGCGCCTTCATTCCGATCAAGGCGCCGAAGTATCCGTCGTTCTTCCTCCAGCAAAAGAACGACTATCGCGCTCCCGATAACGAATAGCCTCATCGTTCTTCGCATTCCCGCGCCGCGGGTGCTCGTCGCAGGCGTCGTAGTCGCGCTGCTTTCGCTGGCCGGCTGCGCGAGAACGCAAACCGCGAATAACGCTGCCAACCCCCAAGCCACCCCGTGGCACGTCACGCCGTCTCCTTCAGGTCAGGGGCCGGAGTCCGCTCGAGCTCGCGAATGGCGCAGGCGGCGCAGGTCCCGTAGCTGGGATGCGGCGCAAATGCGGCGCGGGGCTGCCCTTGATACTGAGTACCCCGGTTGCCACGGTAAATACCAATGCGTCGAGAAGAAACGGGTCGCCGGCGGCACCGACCCGACCGCCGGCCTTATCAACGTCAGTGGCGTACTCTACGGCGTAGCCTTTAATGGTGGCGGCCTCGATATCGAAGCATGTACTTTCCGCGGTTGGGCATGCGGCACGGTCTTTAAGCTGACGACGTCCGGTAAGTTCACCGTGCTTCACCGCTTTGGAAACCTCCCCGACGGCTACGGGCCGATGGGCCGGCTCACCAACGTTGACGGCACGCTCTACGGCACGACCGAAGCCGGTGGAGGCGGCCAGTGCAAGTTGAACAACACCGTTACCACAGGCTGCGGTACGGTTTTTGAGGTGAGCACTTCGGGGTTGGAAAGCGTGATCTATCGCTTCAAAGGCCAACCCGACGGTCTATTCCCGACGGCGGGACTGACGAGGCTGGGCACCGCGCTCTATGGCACGACGAGCGGAGGCGGCGCCAAATGCTCGGGTTGCGGTACCGTCTTTAAGGTCACGACATCAGGCAAAGAGACGGTGCTCCACAGCTTCAAAGCCACCGCTCAATCTCCGAGCGGTAAGAGTGACGGCGCGAGCCCCGCAGCGGGCCTCGCCTATGCCAACGGCAAGCTATACGGCACGACCGAATACGGAGGCGGTAGCAACGAAGGGACGGTCTTTGCGATCACGACATCCGGCAACGAATCCGTGCTTCATAGTTTCGCCGGCGGACCGGCGGACGGCGAAAAACCCGATTCGGCCCTCATCAAGGTCAATGGTACTTTCTACGGTACGACCAGTTTGGGCGGTACGTACAACCTGGGAACCGTCTTCGCGATCGCCCCGTCGGGCAAAGTAACCATACTTCACAGCTTTAACGGATCGGGCGACGGCAGCCGGCCGACTGCGGGCCTGGTCGACGTCGGCGATACGCTGTACGGAACGACGCAAGAGGGCAGCCCGAACCAGGCCGGAACGGCCTTCGCAATTACGACTTCCGGCGCGTACGAATTGCTGCACTGCTTCTACTCCAGCGTAGACGGCGGGGAGCCGAGGGGCGACCTGATTGACGTCGACGGCAGGCTCTTCGGCACTACCAGTGAGGGTGGCCCATCCGATAGCGACGGGAGTAGCGACGGGACGGTTTTCTCACTCACGACCGACGGCGAAGCTACCCTCGTGCATGCCTTTGGGGGACCGCCGCGTTTGCGGCCGAGCAGCACTGCATGCCGTCCGGACCGGCCTTTCACAGGGGCGATTAAGGAAGCTAGCTCATAAAGTAGACAAGGATCTAAGTCAGCGCTTTAGTCAGCTTCTCTTTTTACATTTAGCACTTTTATCAGCAAAGAAAGAGGAAAAGTATGTTCACGACTCTCTGTGCAATCGCTAGAAATCTGCGCCGCGACGAAGAGGGCGCGACGATGGTTGAATACGGTCTGCTCGTCGCCCTGATCGCGATGGTCGCACTCGCCGGGGTTTCACTGCTCGGCGTAAACTTGCAAACGCTCTACACCACGGTCGCGGGTTCGGTCTAGCCGGTCGTGGGTTGGGGCAACGCCCGCGGGACCGCCCCGACCCGCTATGGCTTAACGGCTTTTCGCATTTGCTCGAGTAACAAACCGAGGTAGTCGGGTTCGCCGGCCGCTTCGTGTTCGCGATAGGCCGCCGTATCGAAGAGCCAGTCCGGCAGCGCCGCCGGCAAGCCGATCTCGTCGTTTTGAACGTCGAACTCATAGGAGATCGGCGGGTTGTCATAGGTCCACAGGGCGCGGGTAACCACCCAGCACCCGAGCACGGCGCGGAAATAGACGGTAACGTCGCTCGGACTCACCGGCGCCTGCGGAACGGGTCTGTACGTTCCGACGAAGTGCGCCTTCAGGAGATCGAACGTTTCAACGTCGATCCACAAGTCACGCAGGTTATGTTTGCGGGGATCGTCCTTGGGTCGCAGTTCCAAATGATAGGCCGCGCGTCCGCCGACGTCCTCGACCGCTTGCGAGCCCCGGCCGATCGCGTACGACGGCTTGGCAATCGCGACGACGGTCGCAATCGTCTTCAGCCCGGCGACGTCGGGCTGCATGATCACCTCGCCGTCGGAAGCCGGCGCAACGTGTACCGACGAGCGCATCGTCCAAGCAAAAGGGCCTAAGAACTCCGGCTCGATCGTTGCCGGAGGAAGCTTCCCGTTCGCCGACGGGTCGCTGACGTTTTCCATTCCGTCGGAGAGCCGCACCGCGTACCGATGCACTTCAACCGATGACGACTCGCCCGTGTAGTACCCCATCGGCCGTTCCCGAATGTGCCACGTAGCCGTCCATACGGCGAAGGGCGGTACCGGATAGGATTGGAGTCGCCGGAAGCTTTCGTCGAAAATCTGCTGGGTGCTCGCCGTTTGCGGCGGCGCTACGGCCGGCGTGAGCAGCATCGCGAGTGCCGCCAGGGCCCATCTCATCAGAGCCTCATTACTCCAGGTGGGGGGTGGCGGCCCCCCTGCTCGAAGTTTGCAGCCTATGATACGCAAAATTCTTGTCACGGCGACGTTCGCCGGACTCGCAATGGCCCTCGGCTCGGCCGCCATCGGGGAACCGACGGCCGCCGCGCAAGCGGCACCGTCGGGCGAAATGACGCTCCGCTTCACAACGTTCCTCTCCGACGTTCTCGCCGGACGCGTGCCGCCGGATATCTCGGAGACGTTGCGATCGCAGTCGTCGACGATGCTGACGCAGGTCCGCGGCGACCTCGGCAAGCTCGGCGAGTTTCGGCGGCTAACGTACGTGCGCCAAGACAGCTCACAAGGATACCTTCAGTACCATTACGTTGCGGTCTTCGACAAGGCATCGCAACCCGTCGTCTTCGTCACCAATTCGAGCGGCATTATCTACGGCTTCTTCCAGGACCAGCCGGTGCCCAAAGAGGGCGGCCCGCCGAGCGCCTCGCTCACTGAGACCTTTTCAAGGTTTTTCACCGACGTCTTGGCGGGAAGAGTCCCTTCGGCAAACATGTCGGCAGCGATGCGAACCGGCCTGACGCCCTCGATGATATCGCGGATCCGCAGCTCGTTCAGCTCGCTGGGGGCGTTCGTGCAACTGCGCTTCGTCAAACACAACACGACGCAGGGATACCAGGGCTACCACTATAGCGCCGTATTCCAAAACGGCTCGCAGCCGATCTTGTTCGTTACCGATTCGAACGGGACGATCGTAGGGTTCTTCCAGGATCAGCAGCAATAGGCGCCACGATCGTGCGCCCGGTAGAGTCGCCCGTCTCCGATTCTACCAATCGCATCCTGATGGCGCTCCCGGCAGTCAGCCGCGCGAATCTATGGCCGCTCCTGTCGCGTTTGCAACTGGCCAAGGGCCACGTGCTCTACCAGATGGGCGCCGAGATCTCGCATCTATATTTCGTTGAGAGCGGGCTGGTCGCGCTCGCCAAGCCCATGCGCGACGGCCGGATCGCGGAGATCGCGGCCATCGGAAGCGAAGGGATAGTGACGCCGACCGGCGTGTTCGGCGCGGATCGAGCGGCGATGGAATCGATCGTGGAAATACCCAGCACCGTGCTGCGCATCGACCGGCACGACTTTAGAGAGCGACTGCTGGCCGACCGCGAGTTCTTAACGCTGGTCCAGCAGTACGCCGGCTTCCTCATGAGTCAGCTAACGCAAACCGCGGCATGCAACATCTTGCACAGGATCGAGGAGCGCTGCTGCCGTTGGCTGCTGATCGCTCACGACAGCGTCTTTGGCGATCGATTCTCTATCACGCACGACTTCATTGCGACGCTGCTGGGCGTCCGCCGGGCGGGCGTGCAGGCCGCCGCCGCGGCACTTCAAAAGGCCGGCCTGATCAGTTACGCTCGCGGCAAGGTAACCGTCAGCGACCGGGCCGGTTTGGAGAAGGCCGCATGCGAATGTTACGCGACGATCCAGATCGAGCTCGAAGAGCTTTTCTCCGCGAGCTGAACGCGCCCAAACGCTGTACACCACGGTCGCAGGCAGCGTTTAACACTAAAATATCTGGCCATCGCTCAGTGCCATGCCTTGGACGATGCCATAGTTCCCGACGCTGATCTGCTCTTTCAAAACGTTGGGTTTCCCGTTCGGATTGAGCAGCGGATACGGGGAAGAGTAGATATCGTCGTGCTCCAAGCTCGAAACGAAGAGCGTGTTTTCGTGCGAATCGATGGCGAGCTGCGTCGGGACGTCCTTCACGCCCACTTCGAGCGTCGGGACCTGATAGCCGGGTGGAAAGACGTCGATGCGATCCGTTCCGCCGGTCTCGACGGTAAGAATCGTTCCATCGTTGGTCACGACGACACCCTGCGGCTGGTTGAGCGACATGCCCAAGACGGTGCCTTTACCCGTATGGGGATTGAACTCTTCGATGCTGCCCAAACCGTGCGGGGAGACGCGATAGGCTACGTAGAGGTTTCCTCTCACGTCGAAGCCGAGTCCGTCCGCCTCCGACCCCGGCGTCTGAAGGACTTCCTTTGCGCCGGTCGACCCGTGCTTATACTCTACGACGGTGCCGTTGTCGGCATTGGTGACCCACAGGTTCTGATCGCTGTCGACTGCTGGGTAGAGCGGGCGTTCGAGATCCTCCGAGTACGTCTCCGAAGGCTCCGTCGAGCCCGGCGGATAGACGGTAACGTTGTTGCTATACTGATTGGCTACGTACAAATTGCCGTACCGGTCGATGCAGAGGCCGTACGCGGACTCGACCCCATCGGTGATCCTGCCGATCGGTGCGTGATTGCGCGGCGCTTGCGGAAAGATCAGGATCTCCATGTCGTCGGCGACGGAGATCGTACGCCGAAACCGTACGGAAGACGAGATCCAGCCGCGCTGCGTGCTTTCGCGATGCGCGTGGAACGGCGGCGATGCGAGCGGCTGCGGAACTCGCGCCGATAGCTCGGAAATGCCGGCCGTCCCGCCTGGTGTCGAGCACGCCGCCGGCGCAACGGCGAGCGACGCTACCGCCGCGCAGAGTGAGGTTCGCAGAATCGCGCGCATGGAGTCGCTCCTTCGTCCGCTAGTGCTGGGTGCTGACCGTGACGCCGAAGGGATGCTTGAAGTGTTCGAGGCGCACCGCGGGGCTGCCGCCACGGGGATAGTGGTACAGGCCAACGTCGTTGAGGCTCGCGTCCGGGCCGATGATGCTCGTATCTTTGATGGCAAAACCCACTACGTCTCGCGCGCCGCTGAAAACCGTCGTGCCGACGATTTTTCCGCCCGCACCGGTGGTTCGATAGACGGCCGACTCCACCTGATCCTGATACATCTGATCGCCCACCACGACGTACTTGTCGTCCCACTGGATCGCGCCCGGCCAATAGATCGTCCCGTTGAGCGCGATGCTCTTGAACTTCTGCTCGCCGCGTTGAAGCTCGGCGAACTCGAAGGTATTGGACGTGTTCAAGCCGTCGATGTAGAGATTGCCCTCGTTGTCGAAGGCGCAAAAGAAGACGTAGTAAATATCGGGATCGGTCAAGATGGTCGGCGGCCCGGTCGCCTTGTGATAGAAGGCGACGCTGCCTTGGCCGCTCCCCAGCGTAAAGATATTCGTAACGACGATCGTGTCGGTTCTCGAATCGACGGCGCACCCCAGCGGGTATTCGCCCGGATCGCTGAGCGCCGTGAGCTGCGTCGTTCCGCCGTGCGCGTATTCGACGATATCCTGCCCTAGGTTGTTGACGATCCAGACGTCGCCTGCAAAGTCGCGGCAGAGGCCGTCGGGTCCGTTGAAGCCGGTCAGCGTTCCCGCCAGCTTGTCGTTTTGAAAGACGAGCACGTCGTCGTCGAAGTAGTTCGAAACGTAGAGCAGGCCGCAGGGCGGCAGTTTTTTGTCGTATGGGCACTTCGTCGCGGACGTAAGCATCCACGACTTACCGCGATCCGGCCGCATACCGCCTCCGCCGCGAGCCGCGCCGGTGCTCGAAACGGAACGCCCCAACGGGTTCGCTGGACCAGTGGCTCCAAGCGTGGTGAGCTGCGAGGTGCTGCAGCCGGCGAGCAGAGCCGCGACGGCGGCGGTAACGGCTGCGCGCGTGAGGGAAGGCGGGCCCTTCATCTGCGTCGCTCGTCCTTCTATCCGGAAGCCCCGGATAACCAAAAAAAGTGCGACTAGGGTTAACTTTTCTCAGCAAGGACTACTGCGAAAGCTAGGTTTTACCTGTTACAAAAGTCGCTCTTCATGGCCCCAAGAGAAAGAGAGCGCCGGCCGGTGGCGGGACTAGCAGACGCTCTCGCTTAGCGCGGAAGGAGCGCTATTGGGCGCCAAGGCGCTGATTTGCGTTGTTCATGAGATAGATCTTGTCGGCGTGAGCGGTTCCCAGCGCCTTCCGATCGTAGACCACGGCCACGTATTGACCGGCCTTCACCTTGCCCATTTGATACGTCGTTTTGCCGTCGGCGGAAAAGACTTGGTCGAACTTCGGCACGAGCAAGAAGCTCATCACCTGTTTCGTCCGCGGGTCCTCCACCTTGATGTTTTGGGTCGAAACGTGGACGGTTATGCCGTAGAAGGTCCACGTGGTTACCGCCCGAGCGCTTTGCGGCAGCCCCCAGACCAGGGCGGTCGCGAGCACCAGGGCGGCGGTTCGAAAGAACGACGATTGCGTCATGTCCGGTGATGTACCCGCGCAACGGGCGGTCTATGCCTCGTCACCGCCGAAGCCCGCGCAAGTATGGAAGCGACGCTCTTTGCCGACGGGGGCTCACGGGGTAATCCGGGGCCGGCGGCGAGTGCCGCCGTCCTGATCGACCCGTCCGGGGAGATGATCGAGGAGGTCGATGCCTACCTCGGCATTGCCACGAACAACGTCGCGGAATGGACCGCGCTGTTGCTTGGTTTGCAGGCCGCGGAGAAACGAGGAATCCGCCGTTTGAACGTTCGCCTGGATTCTGAGCTTGTCGTCAAGCAGCTGCTTGGCGAATATCGCGTGAAGCACGAGAGCCTCCAGCCGCTCTATCAACGGGCGCGCCGGCTCTTGCGAAGCTTCGATCATGTCGACATCGCGCACGTGCGGCGCGAGCAGAACGTCCTGGCCGACCGGTTAGTCAACCGCGTGCTCGACCAGGAAGCCCACGCGTCGACAAAGTAGGCGCCGAAAATGCGGCGTTTCCCCATCGAGATCGTGATCGTCGCGCTGTGCGTGGTTGGGCTGATCTTGGGTTGGCGAATCTACGGCGCAGGCGAGATGGGTCGTTTCGCACCGGTAATCCATGCGCAAAAGGCGCCGAGCGCGCTCTACGTCCGCCTGACGATCCGCTACGCCAAGCCGCCGATCGACACCGAAGAGTACCGCATGTCGGATATCGAAGGCGTCTCGTCGTTCGCGTACGCGATCCGCGGGTACGACGGACGGCTAATCACCGTCAATGCGCCGGCAGCGCGCGTCTACGACGTAAGCTTTTTCTTCGGCCGGCTCGTTCAAGACGGCGTTTGGGAGATCGTCGATAAGCCCTCGCTGCCCGACGCCAACGCGCACTACACCGTCTACGTGAAGCAGCTCGCCGACTATCAGCATGGCCAGCGCAGCGTGACGTTCACCGACCCGCAATATTGGGCGACCAAGAGCGGCCGGCAGTATACGATCGACCTTTCGAAGGGCGTGCCGAGCGATCTGCTGCACGTCCAGAGCGCGCAAGTCGCCGATCCGCGTTACGACCAGATCATCAAGGATTTTCGCGGTTTTGGCCCCGACGTTTTTCGCCGTAACGTCGCCGCCGCGCAGGAACGCATTCGCGGCAAGCACGGTTGATCGCGTGAAGAGGCGCTGGCTCGTGCGCGCGGCCGTGGCCCTGGCCTTGCTGGGAGCAGTCGCCGCGTATGAAGGTTACGAACTCGTGGAGAGCCCGGGCAGCCAGCTCTTCGGTAAAACGCTGGTCAGCGGTCCGAAGAACCAGCGCGTCGTGGCGCTCACCTATGACGACGGCCCGAATCCGCCGTATACCAACCAACTGCTCTCGGTTTTGCGCGGCGAGGGCGTTCACGCGACCTTTTTCCTCGTCGGGCGCGCGGTTGCAGCCTACCCGGAGGTGGTCCGCCGCGAAGTGCTCGACGGAAATGCCGTCGGCAATCACACCTGGAGCCACGAGCATCTGGTTCTCGACGGACAGAGCGGTCTTCGCCGCACCCTCGAACGTACCGACCGGGCGATCTTCGCTGCCGCGGGAGTTCACACGCGTATCATGCGGCCGCCATTTGGCGGGCGCGATTGGCTGGTGCTCGGCGAAGTCCGCAAGCTGGGGTACACGCCGGTGATGTGGTCGGTGCCGCTCGCGAACGATTGGGAATACCCGCCGGCGCGGGTCATCGCGGCGCGCGTCTTGCGGTACGCGGGCGACGGTGCCATCATCGACCTGCACGACGGCAATCGCGGGCTCGTCTGCGCGCGGATGCACGCGGCCGGGCGTTTATGCGATCGCAGCGCGGACGTGGCGGCAACGCGTTTGATCGTCGAGGCGCTCAAGCGCCAAGGTTACCGATTCGTTACGATTCCGGAACTGCTCCAGATGCAGGCGCCTACGCGTACAGCCTCCCGTGCAAGCGAATGAAACCGCCGCGACGGTCGTGCTCGGGGTCGTGATGCGTCCAGTGAACGATCGGGAGCCGACCCGGATCGTGCACCATCTGGCCGCAGATCTCGATGGAGTCGCCGGCCTGTACGGGGCAGCGAGGTGCGATGCCGACATTATCGACGACCTCCAGCGCGCCGGCGCTGCTTCGGACGTCGAACGCCTCGTGCATGCAGTGCGTGCGCGAACCGTAGAAGAAGCGCGGCGCGGAGGCAACGGTCCCGGTGAAGTCAACCCACGCCGGCGCGCGGCTGGCGTAAGCGGCGGCCAAATCCATCGAGGATGCCATCACGCGCAGCGGTGCGCGCGTCAAGGACCCGCTTCGACGCGATGAGATTGATTCGAACCGCGCGCTTACGGCTGGTACCGGTAACGGCCGCCAATGCCGGCGTCCTGTGGGAAGTGTTGCAAGAACCGGATCTTCGCGACTACCAAGATTTGCCCAACCTCAATCGCGCGCAGTTTCTCCGAGCCGTCGGTGCCCGACCGGCGCGCTTCGGTCCCGGCACCATCGGCCGCTTCGAATGGCTCGTGCACTTCGCAGCGGCGGCGAGCCCGCCGCTGGGCTGGGTCTCGCTGCGCGTTTCCGAGAACGATCGCTCGGCGGCGGAGATCGGCTACAGCGTCGTGCGCACCTATCGCAATCGCGGGATCGCGACGGAGGCGGTTCTGGCGCTGATCGCCGAGGGCTTCTCCCAAGCTGGGCTACAGCGGATTCGCGCCTACTGTCTGCCGGAGAACCAATCCTCGCGCGCGGTCCTCAAACGTAGCGGCTTCGAAAACGAAGCCACGCTTCCGCGCGGCGCGACGGTGCAGGGAAGGCCCGTAGACGTGATGGCGCACGCGCTCGAGCGCGAAGACTGGGAGGCGCAGGTCAGACAGAACCGTCAGGCCACTCGATCGTAACTCCCGCCTCGTGATAGCCCGCATAACGCCGCGCGAGCCTGCCCTCGAGAAAAGCGACGAGCGGCTCGCGCACGACCGCAACCGCAATCCTCTCACGCACCTCCCCCAACGCCACCCACTCCACCCCCACAACGTGATCTCTCCCCCGCTCAGGGCAGGCTCCGCCGAAGGATGACCCTTCGATAACATCGACGACGAACGTCGCATTGAGGAAGTGCCGATCGCCGTCGTAGCTCTCGCTGACGTACGCGAGTTCTCGGACGCTAACGCGCAGGCTTGTCTCTTCTAAGAACTCGCGCGCGACGGTCTCTTCGAGCAGTTCGCCGGGCTGTTGACGCCCGCCGGGAAGGTTCCACAGCGGCTGCGGCTGGTTGGGATAGCGCGAAGCTGCCAACAGCAGGTGTTCCTCCCGCAGCGCAATTCCCGTGGCAAGATGGATCATCGCGCTGATGTTAATCGCCGTGAATTGATAATCCTGATTCTAACCATTCGTATGGCTCTTGCCGATGCCTCAACGCCCGGCTAACGCTGTATAATCCACTTCCGCGGTACGGATATTTTTGTCCGGTTCTTGCCGCGCGCCGTCGTCGACTTCCCGCGGCTAAGGATCACTCTGCAAACGGGAGGCTCTGCAAATGCGACGACTTTCAAAAGAGGCTGGGTTTATATTACCGCTGGTTGCCTTGTGCCTGGCGGTCTTGATGGGCTACGCGGGCATCGCCGTCGACGTCGGCTTTTTGGAGTACCGGGACGAGGCACAGGTCTCGGCGACGGACGCCGCGGCGATCGGGGCTTCGCAGGCGCTCGTCAGCCAGAACTGTCCCGATTCCAACGCCGCCCAAACCGCGGCCGACACCGATGCCGCAAACAACGGCTTCACCAACGGCGGCAATGTGACGGTTACCGTGTACAATCCGCCGCCAACGGGGCCATATTCCGGCGACGAATGTGCGGTCTCCGTTCAAATTACGACCTACCACGTCCAGACGTTCTTTTCGAAGCTCTTTGGCTATCCGGATGGGATGAACGAAACGACTGCGGCGGTGAGCTCGGCGACCGCGAGCGCCAACGGCTGCGTCTATTTGCTCGATCCTGCCGGAACCCCCGACTTCCACGGAGCAAAGATGACCGCTCCGGGCTGCGCCATCCTCATGAACGGCTCGCCCACCTTCGATGGCGGCGACCTCGATTGGTCTTTCATCGGATATGCCGGTTCCGACACCGTCCACGGAACAAAGTTCGATAACGCCTCGCCGGAGCCGATGCTTCCGGTGGCCGACCCTTGTCCCGAGATTACGGGCTGCAGCTACCTCGCGAACAATCCGCCGTCGACAGCCAACTGCGGTCCACTGGTAGTAACCAATGGAGAGGTCAATCCCGGATGTTATACGACTTTTAGCGGATCCTTCACGATGAATCCGGGACTCTACGTTCTTACCGGAAACAACAGCGTCAACGGCGCAACCATTACGGGCAGCGGGGTGACGATTTATGTTGCGAGCAGCGCAACGGGCATCGACTTTCATGGGAGCAAGCTCACTCTGTCGGCCTGTACGACCTCGTGCTCGGGCGGCGCCGTCGCCGGCGTTCTCTACTATCAGGTACCGGCCAATACGAGTTCGCTCACCCTTGCGGGACCGACCGGAAGCTACAGTGGACTGATCTATGCTCCTACTTCGTCGGTAACCTACGACGGGAACGCCGGTTCGGGCTATACCGTCATGGTCTTTGACGATTGGACCCTCAACGGCACGGGCGGCGGGATGACCTTCGCTTCACCACCACCGAACCAATCGATCATCAAAGAGGCGTCGCTGGCAGAATGATTCTTTTATCGTCGGCCAGTGAAAGCTGAGTCCCGCCTGAGCTTGCTACGGCCGTGTTTAGGTGTATAATGAGCGTCCGCGGTACGGATTTTATACATCCGATTTTTTGCCGCGTGTGCTGTCGTCGTCTCCCGCGGCTAAGAATCGAACTAGGACGGGAGGTTAACATATGCGATGGCCGAGACAGCTAGTCAATGGTAGAGCACAGTCGGGGCAGGTCTTACCTCTAATCGCGATCTCGCTGACGATCCTGATGGGTTTTGGCGGCCTCGCGGTAGACGTGAGCTATTTGCAGTACCGGCAAGTGAAGCAGCAGACCGCAACCGACGCTGCCGCGCTCGGCGGCGCCCAGCAACTCGCCCATTCGAACTGTGCGAGCGGCGTCAACGCACAGGCCGCTGCGCTCGCCGACGCCAGCGGCAATGGCTTCAGTAGCGCCGGCAACGTGACCGTTACAGCCTCGAGCCCGCCGCAGAGCGGGCCGTACGCCGGAAATACCTGCGCCGTCGCCGTCACGATCACATCGCAGCACAACACGACGTTCTTCTCGCAACTCTTCGGCTATCCAAACGGCATGGCGGAGACGACTCAAGCAACCGGATCGGTCTCCGCCGCGAGTGGCGGCGCCTGCATTTACCTGCTCAGCATGAGCACCTGGTCGAGCTTCAACAGCGGGACGACGGTTGACTCACCGGGCTGTGCGATTGCGATTAACTACTCCGCCGACTTCAACGGCGGAACGATCACGGCTCCCGCCATCGGGTACGTGAGCCCGGCCCCAAACTATGGCAACCCGACGTTTACGATGGCGACGCCGGCGCCGATGCTGCCCGTCGCGGATCCGTGTTCCCAGATCCCCGGCTGCGCCTACTTAACCGCTAATCCGCCGGCGATCACCGGCTGCACCGGTTACAACTCGAACGGCGGGAGCCACACGATCGGTCCGGGGTGCTATAGCTACATGAATCTGGACAACCCCGGAACGATCACGATGACCCAGGGACTCTACATCATCAATGGGCCCATCAACGACAACGGCGTAACGCTCACGGGAAGCGGGGTTACAATCTACGTCACGGCCAGCGGCAGCGGGCCGAACCTTGACGGCTACACCGCGACCTTGTCGCCGCCGACGACCGGGAACTATGCGAACGTCCTCTACTACCAGGTTCCCGCCAACTCGTCGAGCATCAACTTCAACGGCCCTAACGTCAGCATGAGCGGACTGATCTATGCTCCGAGCACGACCAGCGCAAACTTCGACGGCGCCAGCGGGAACTACGTCGTGCTGGTCTTCGGTTCGATGAACTTTAACGGAAATACCGCCTACGATTTCGCCTCGCCGCCACCGGGGCAATCGCTCGTGAAGGCTGCGGTGCTGACGCAATGATCCGGCGTTTCGGTCGCAGCGAGAGCGGAACGAGCCTCGTCGAGTTTGCGCTGACCGCGCCGATGTTGATATTCTTCGTGATCGGCTTGATCGAGATGGGAAGGTACGAGACCATGGCAATGATGTGCGCGCACGCGGCCCGCGCCGGCGTGCAGTACGGCGGCCAGACCACATTCACCGCTGCCGACACGGCCGGAATGACGAGTGCGGCGGTGCAGGACGGCCAGACGCTGTCAACCTGGCACGTCACTCCGTCCTACTTCTGCATGAACAGTGGTGCCGTGGTGTCGTGCCCCACGGGCGTCCCCTCCTCGAGCTCGGTCTACTACGTCCAAGTCAAAGTAACCGGCACCTTTAATTCGATGCTGAAATACCCCGGCATTCCATCCAGCGTGGCCTTGAGCGAAACAGCTACGATGCGGGTGCTCCGGCAATAAAGCCGGCGCTACCCGGCGTGTTCGGCGAATTTAATAATCTGTCGATGGATTAACAGACCGCCGTCTCCGTAGCTTGAGAAGGGGTCTTCGCAGCCCCTATTTGACAATCTCATTTTCTCCGTACCGGTCGGAAGGAAGCTATCATCATCCGCAAACGCATCTTGAATGCTTGACTCCTCCACGCCGCTCCCCGACAACCTGGTTCACCTCAGCTCCGCAATCTTGCCTTTACGAAGCGACGGGGAACGTTTGGGCCGCATCACCGAGATTGTGGGCTCACAGATCACCGTCACGACGGACGCGGAGCACGCGCTGCAAAATGCGATGCGGGTTGGATCCTTGATTAAGGTTTCCGGCGAAACGGACGTTATCGGTATCGTCGATTCGCTACGGCTTCCAGCGGATTCCCAGCGGCACGTCGCGACGGTCGACCTCGTGGGGGAGATTTTCCACTCGCCGACCGGCGGAGTCTTTCGTCGCGGCGTCTCACATCCGCCGATGCTTGGAGCTGCGGCGGTTCCGGCAACTAGTGAGGATATCGGAACGGTCTACTCGCGACCATCGACGCCGAGCATTCGGATTGGGACTCTCAGCAGCGACAAGACGCGACCGGCGTACGTGATGATAGACGAACTGCTATCAAAGCACTTTGCGGTCGTGGGCTCGACGGGTTCGGGCAAATCCTGCACCGTGAGCTTGATTCTTTCATCCATTCTCGACGAAGAACCCAACGCGCACATCATTCTGCTGGATCCGCACAACGAGTATACGAAATGCTTCAATGGCCTGGCAGAGGTGGTGAACGTCGAAAACGAGCATCTGCCCTTTTGGGTGCTCGATCGCGAAGAAGCGATGCGGGTGATGATTCGCGGCGGGGCCGAGAACGAGCAAGAGGCCCAGGCGATGATTCTCAAGGATGCCATTACCGCCGCGCGTCGCATGCGTGCCGGCGTCGACTCCAGCGACAACTCAATCAGCGTCGATACACCCGTCCCGTTTCACATCAGTGATTTCCGGCGTTTTCTTACCGACGGCATGGGCAAAGTCGATAAGTCCAATGAGGCAGCGGCCTACCGCCGCCTCCTGGGGCGTCTGGACTCGCTAATGGAGGACCCGCGTTTTTCGTTTATGTTTGGGGGCGCGATGTCGGGCGACATCCTGGCCCATCTCATCGCGCGGATAATGCGCGTCCCGGTGGCTGGAAAACCGGTCACGATCATCGACTTATCCGGCGTACCCGGCGACATCGCCGACGTCGTCGTTTCAGTTATGTGCCGGATTCTCTTCGACTTTACGGTGTGGGCCGACCCGAAACTCCGGCCGCCCGTGCTCCTAGTCTGCGAAGAGGCGCACCGCTATTTGCCCAGCGATCCCGGCTTGGGTTTCGCGGCCTGCACGGCAGCCATCAGCCGCATCGCGCGCGAAGGGCGCAAGTACGGTCTATCGCTCGCGCTGGTTTCGCAGCGTCTCACGGAACTCGCGCTAAGCGCGATTTCGCAATGCGGGACGATCTTTTCGCTGCGGTTAAGCAACGAACTCGATCAGAACTTCGTCCAGGGGGCGCTGCCGGATACCGGCCGCACGATGATCCGAGCGCTATCCAGTCTGCCGCCGCAACAAGCCGTCGTCTTTGGGGAAGGCGTTTCATTGCCGATGCAAGTGAAACTGAAGAATCTCTCGCTCGAGCAACTGCCGCGAAGCAACAGCGCACGGTTCGCCGAGGCCTGGAAAGAAGATAACGCCGACATGACGTTCTGCCACGAAGCAGTTAGGCGGTGGCGGGCACTCGATCGCAGCTCGTATGATTGAGCATCGCTTCCAGCGCTGCTGAGGAGTAATGCGAAAGGCGTCGCCCCGAAGTTAGCGTTTCGCTCAGGCCACGCTTAGGAATGCCGGCTATGCTTGCAAGAGGTCAAGCCAAGAAGTCGGTAGCCTAGTCGCCGCTGCTCTCGCGCTTTTCCGTTGAGTCAGCACGCGCGTATTGGAGGCAGTCTTGATACCAAGAATGAGTTCCCCGCCATAAACAACAATCGCATGGGATCGCGCGGGTCGGTCTTGCCATTCGTCGCGATCATTCTGACGACCGTGATGGGTTTCGCCGGCATGGCCGTGGATGTCGCCTACCTCGAATATCAGCAGCAGTGGCAGCAATCAGCGACCGACATTGCCGCCGCAGGTGGCGCGGAGGCGCTGGGCAAGGTGGCTTGTGGGAACTCGTCAGCCGGGGCGAGCGCGGCACAGACCGACGCTTCGAACAACGGCTTCACCACCGCGGGTAACGTGCTCGTGACGATCAATACGCCCCCCTCTTCCGGCCCGTATGCCGGGAATACGTGCGCGGTCGCCGTCAACATCGCGACGCAGCACGTGCAGACGTTCTTTGCCCGATTCTTCGGCTATCCGCAAGGGATGACCGAATCGACCCAAGCGGTCGGCGTCGCATCGGCAAATGCCAAAGCATGTATCTACCTGCTTAGCACGAGCCAAAGCTCGGACATGAGCAATTCGACCGTGAACGCGCCCGGATGTAACATTCTCATCAGCAATACCGCCGATATGGCGAACTCCACCATCGACGCGGCGGCGATCGAGTACGCCGGGTCGGCTCCGACGATCAGCGGAGCTACCTTCCCCGAAGCGACGCCCGCAGCTGCACTGGCTGCGAGCGACCCGTGTCCCAGCATTCCGGGATGCGCTTACCTGACGGGCAACCCGCCGTCTACGTCGGGTTGCGCGGCCGGCGGCTCGTACAGCAACACCACGCTCAATCAAGGGTGTTATAATAAGATGAGCCTCAGCGGTAACGTCACCCTTAATCCGGGGTTATACATCATTAATGGGCAGTTCCATCTCAACGGTGGTACTGTTACCGGCAGCGGCGTGACGTTCTACATGACCGCAAACGTATCCGATACGAACTTCGGCAACGCGACGCTCACGTTGTCGGCGCCCACCACGGGAAGTACCGAGGGCGTGCTACTTTACCGAATACCGTCGCAGGGCAGCGCCGTGAGCTTTAGCGGATGCACGTGCGATTTAGGTGGCCTGCTGTATTTTCCGACCACGCAGGTCAACTATAGTAACGCCGGAGGCCAGTACGCCGTCTTGGTTTTTGGTCAGGCGAACTTCAGCAGCAGTAGCAATCTTAACCTCGGGACGCCGCCGCCGAATGGAACACTGATGACGCAGGCCGTGCTCGCGGAATGATCGCTCGTGCGCTCCGTTCGGAGTCGGGAACGAGTCTGATCGAGTTCGCGCTGCTCGCGCCCGCGCTCATCATGCTGCTTGTCGGCCTGATCGAGGTAGGGCGGTTCGCCTACTTCGGGATTCTGGCCGCGCACGCCGCCGAGGCCGGCGCCCACTACGGTGCACAAAACCTCGAGACCGCCGTGCAGACTACGAGCATACAAAATGCCGCCCTCGCGGACGCCCAAAACCTCTCGCAATGGAGGGTTACGGCAACAACTACCTGCACCGAAAGCGGTGTAACGGTCAGTTGCACCGCGAGTGCGTCGTCGGCAACTATCGTTTACTTCGTCCAGGTACACGTGACGGGTGCGTTTACATCATTACTGAAATATCCGGGTATTCCGAATCAGATTCCGGTGAGCTCCACGGCGACCGCTCGTGTCTTGAGCCAATAAAGCCGGATATCAAATCGCTCCGGCGATAACCTCCAGGGTGCGCGATGCGGTTTGTTCCCAAGAAAACGACGCCGCACGTATCCGGCCGCGGCGGCGCAGCTCTCGCGCGTACGCGGGATCTTCGGTAACGCGCACGATGGCGTCGGCCAGGGCCGCCGCGTCGCCTGCCGGAACGTACGCCGCGGCATCGCCGCCGGCTTCGGGCACCGAGGCTGCGCTGGATGCAACCACCGGCGCGCCGTAGCTCATCGCCTCGAGCACCGGCAATCCAAAACCTTCATAGCGCGACGGAAACGCCAGCACGGCACATGCGCGATAGAGTGCCGCTAGCGTATCGTCGTCCACGTGCCCGAGCTCGATCGCGCGAACGTGCTGCGGAACCGCAAACGAAGCGTCGAGCCGCGAGGTGACAACGAGCTTGAGTTGCGGGCACTCATCGCGTACCAGCGCCATCGCATCGAGCAGCGTATCGAAGCCCTTTCGCCGTTCGGCGGTGCCGACGTAAAGCACGAACGGCTCGAGCGCGGCGACGTCGAGCACGACCGGCCTCTGCGGGCGCGGCGGGTTAACCCCGAGTTCGATCGGTACCAGGCGTTCGGGAGCGATGTGAAGCTCGCGCGCAAGCTCGCGCTGCGCGAAGCGCGAATCGGTGATCAGCGCGCGACAGCGCTCCGCCGCCGCGCGGAAGATCGACTGCGTTTGCGGAGCGTAGCCCTCAACGACGAAGTTCGATGCGTCGTGGAGCGTTGCGGTCGCGGGCAGCGAGAAGTTCGTCCAACTGCACCCGTTAAAGGGAAACCACAGCGCATCCAAGTTCGCGCGCCGATGCCGGCGCCGCGAAACGACACGATACCGCGCCGGTTCGACCTCCCGCAGATAGCGCGCTCGAACGGTCCAGGTATGCCACTCCGGAACGATCAGAGTTACCTCGACCCGATCGCGCTCTTGCTCGCGCCATACGCGGAGAATCTCGCGCAGATACCGCCCGATTCCGCGACGATCGCCCGGAAGATTCCACGCGTCGACACCTAGACGAATCATTCTGCCATGCAGCGAAACAGCGCGACGTGCCGCCGGGCGCTTTCGTCCCAGCTAAACTTCTTTGCGCGTTCCAGTCCGGAGGCTCGCAGGCGCTCCCGAAGCTCGCCGTCCAAAACGATCCGGCGCAACGCCGCCGCCCACGCTGCGGCATCGTCGGGCGGCGCGTAAAGCGCGGCCTCGCCACCGATCTCGCGCAGCGAACCGGCATCGGAGGCCGCCACCGGCGTTCCGCAGGCCATCGCTTCGAGAAGCGGCATGCCGAACGTCTCGTGATACGACGCCAGCGCCAGGACGGCGGCGCCGCGGTACGTCGCGCGCAGCCTGTCGTTGCCGCCGGCAGTCAGGTCATCGCCTAAGTTCCCCACATGTATGACTCCCGGCAAGTCCGGAACGCGCGGCCCCGCCACGGCAAGCACTGGTCCGTCAAGATCCGGCCACGCTTGCCGGTACGCCTCGTACAACAGCGGGAAATTCTTGCGCGGCTCGCCGATCGGATCGCCGACGAAAAGCAAGAACCGCAGCCCGGTCAAACTCGGCGGTAGCGGTGCTGCCTCACCGGGCGAAAACGAGCGTTCGACCCCGTGCGGTATGACTTCGATGCGCTCGAGCGGCACGCCGAGCATTGCATGTACCTCATTGCGCCCAAACTCCGAAACGGCAATCACGCGCGTCGCCGTTTGCGCCGAGCGCACGAACGGACGCTGCGCGCGATCGCGGCGCTGCGCATCCGGATCCGGATAGCGAAACGGAACCGCATCGTGAATCGTCGCGACGCCGGGAAGACGCGAGGAGAAGAAGGTGCCGTTTGCGGGATGCCAAATGAGGCCGGCCTCTCGGGGAACGTGCGACTTTACCGCAAACGAGTCGCTGCCGAGCGCGCGCGCGTAAGCGCCGCGATGCCTCCGGGGGAAGAGTCCGTCGGCGAGCAGTGTCAGCTCGATATCGTCGCGCAGAACGAGCCGGCGCAGCACGGCTCGCGCGTAGCGCCCGATTCCACGCGTATCCTCGGCGATCACGCGCGCGTCGACGGCTAAGCGCAGAGGCGACATCGCGCTCGACTTCGCGCAGCTGGCGGAAACTCCGCCGATGCACTCGAAGCGCTGTGAATGAATTCGCCGGCCCGCGGCGTCGCCGCTCATCTGATTCTTGGAGCGCGAGACGAGCCGTTCCTCAGCGCGATGCTCGCATCGATTGCCGATGCGGCGGACGTCTTGATCGTCAACGATAACGCGCCCGGCCCCTCGCCGCACGCGCAGACGTTGGCGGCGAGCCGCTTCGGCGAAGAGGGCCGGCTTCTCGTCGATCGCACGCCCTTTGCCGGTTTTGACGCGGCTCGCAATATCTGCCTTGCGATTCACGAACGCCACCATGCCGGCAAATGGGTCGCCTTCATCGATGCCGACGAGGTGCACGGCGCGCTGGTGAGCGGCATTGCGCGACGTCTCGGCGAGGTGCCCGCGGAGTACGATTTCGTCGATGGATATACGTGGCATTTCTTTGCGTCGTTCGACTACTACACGTCGATCGAACGTCGAATGATGTTCTTTCGTTACAAGCCGGGGCTGCGCTGGGAGGGAGCCGTACACGAACGATTACTAGGGCTTTCCGGGAAGCGGATCGCGCTCCCATACGTCTACGGCCACTACGGCCATACGCTCGAGCCGCGCCGTCACGCCGAAAAGGGACGTCATTATTCGTCCCTGGGCGCACCGGGAAACGTCCTATCCGAGGAGCAGCTCGACGGCTTCGACGTCGTTGCGTATTTCAAGCCGGTCTACCCCCGCCTGATCCGTTTCAGGGGGGCGCACCCCCCCGCGGCAACGCCGGTTTTGGCGGTTTTGAGGCCAAAATTAAGCCAAAATCACGAAATTACCGCAATAATCGTGCGTTCACAGCCGTTAACGGTTAAAGCCGTTAACGTCTTGCGCCGATACAATTATCAGGTAAGGTGGCGCAGTCGATTTATAGATCGGCTCAGCCATCGGCTTATCTCAAAAGGAGCGCAAACCGCAGTCGGCTTGCATATATGTTAACAAAATTATACAATGGGGTTCCAGAGGAGGATACACAATTGCTTTCTCTGGCTCACACATGAACTCGAAGTTGCCTCGTTTGGGGCCGTCAATCATCCGTCGGGCTCGGCTAGAAGAATGGTTAGGCCGCTTTAAGAGTGTCCCGGTGCGGTTCCTGGTCGCACCGCCCGGATTCGGAAAAACGATGGCCATTCTCGGATATCTCCAGCATTGCACCCCTCATGGTAAGTATTCTGTCGTCGGTGCAGGCTCCAACGCGCAGGCCGTGTGGACCGGAATCGCTCGGGCGCTGGAACCCGAACTCGAGCTCCAATCTCATGAAGAAGTCGTCGCGGCTCTAGCGTCGCGCGCTCCGCTGGAGCTTGCGCTTGATTGCGCCGCAGTTCCCGATACCGAAGGCATCGACGCGATCAACGCTCTCATCGAAGAGCTTCCCAACGACGTTTCACTCCTGATCGCCTGTCGTTCGCGCGCGGCGTTCCAAGTCGGGCGCCTGGTCGCACAAGGCACCGCGTCGCTCTGCGATGCGGAGCGGCTCGCCTTCGATGGCCCAGGCATCCGCCATCTCGCTGAGACCCTAGAAGTGCCGCACTCGCATGCCGACGTGCTGCGTCTGCTGGAAGTTACCGATGGCTGGCCTCACGTGGTAAGCAGCGCGCTGCGCAAAGCCGCTGAAGATAACTGCGGCCTCTCTCAAGCTTTCGAAAACTGGCGCCTGCGTCACGGGCATCTCTTCAACGAGTTCGTTGCCGATGCGCTCAAACACGTCTCGGAAAAAGATTCAGACCTGGTCTTCAAGTTGATGAGTGGTTCCTATCTCGACGATCGCCAGCAGTTGCAGGCGCTCGAAGAGCAAGGGCTATTCGTCGTGCATACGCCCGACGGTTATCGTCCGCTGCGAGCCCTCTCGCGCAGTCGCATCTACGATCGTTACGGGCGCCGCGTTCAAGCGGTGACGCCGATGCAGGTACGGCTCTTCGGATGGTTCCGGGCCGAAGTCGACCGCCGGCCCATCGAGTGGATCCGCCGGCGCGACCGTCAACTCTTCAAGTACCTGGCGTTACATCCCGGCGGCAGCGTTTCGCGCGCCGAGCTAGGGCAAGTCTTCTGGCCGGACGCCGAGAAGCACTTGGTCGCGCAGAGCTTGCGCACTGCTTGTTCGAACATTCGCAAAGCGCTCGCGCAAATCGTCGGGTTCGATCGGGTAGACTGCTATTTCCGCGCCGGCGACGAGCTCGCACTCGACTTGGAGAACGTGATCGTCGACGTCAACGGATTCGTTGCGCACGTGAACGACGGAGACGAACAGTACGAACGCGGTGAAGCTCGCGCCGCACACGCGCATTATCGAAGTGCGGGGCGGCTCTACCGGGGCAACCTCCTGATCGGCGATGCGCACGAGCCGTGGGTAGCTACGCTCTCGACGATTTTGGAGCACCGCCACGTCATGGTGCTCGAGCGGCTCTCGCAGATTTCCGCCGAGCTGGATTACCAACCGACAGCCGAAGCCGACCTGCCTATCGCCTCGGGCTCGTAGCTCGTGGGACGGCCGTGGATCGCCGCCGGCATCGTCGTGGCGACCTTGCTGGCAGTGGGCGCGCAGACGAGCGTCGTCGCGCGCACCGGCTTTTTCTTGGGCGATTTCCGCGCCTTCTACTGCGCGGCGCGGGTCGCGTCGCAGGGGGCTAATCCGTATCGAACCGAGCCGTTGCGCACCTGCGAGCGCGGCGTCGTCTCGCCGGCCTTCTATCGAAAAAATCCCGGCGTAACGATTCCCGCGCCGCTGCCGGGCTACGCGATTGCGGCGCTGATTCCGTTCTCGCTCCTTCCCTTCGGCGTCGCTGCGACGCTCTGGGTCGCATTACTGCTGCTCGCGTGGCTGGCGTGCATTGCGACGCTGTCGCGATTTGCCGGCATCTCGTGGGAGATGTCGCTTGCGGTCTTTGCATTATCGCTGGGGGCGCTCTCGCTGCCGTTCGGCGAAGTCGTGCCGCTGGCGGTTGGGTGCACGTGCGTTGCCGCCTATGCCGCGTGGAGCGGCCGCTGGCGTCTCGCGGCGATCTTTGCGGCGGGCGCGATGATCGAACCCCACCTCGGGCTCCCGGTTTGCTTGGCGCTGGCTGTTTGGGCTCCGGCGACGCGTTGGCTGCTTGCACTCTGCTTTGTCGCACTCGGCGCGCTCTCGTTTGGGGTCCTCGGGCCGTCGGTCAATCTCGAATACTTCAGCACCGTCCTTCCGGCGCACGCTCTCTCCGAGGTAACCCGCGACACGCAATATAGTCTCAGCGCCCTCTTGGCCGCAATCGGTGTTGCTCCGGGCATGGCGCTACGAGCCGGCGCGCTCTGGTATGTAGCGATGCTGATCGCGGGTACCGTCGCGGCCGGCAAGCTGGCGAAAGAGACGCGCAACGCCGCCTTTATCGTCTGCGTTCCGCCGGCCTTCGCGGTCTTCGGCGGCAGCTTCATCCACATCACCCAGATTGCCGCGGCGGTGCCGGCCGCAACCCTGCTCGCGTGCTGCGCGCAGGCGCGGTATCGCAATGCGGCGATTGTCGCGCTGCTGCTGCTCGTCGTCCCGTGGGGATGGGTCGTTTCGCCCGCGCTGATCGTCGCACCGATTGTACCCGTTGCCTATCTTGCCTGGCGCTTCTGGGAGAAGAATACGACCGTCGTTCTCCTGGCCGCCATCGCCGCAGGCCTGCTGGTCTTCGGCCTGCAGCATCTCTATACGCTCGGCGCGCCGCATCTCGGGGTGCACGGCGTCGCGCCGGCCATCGATCCGCGATTCCCCGAAGCCTCCTGGAGCGCGTATTCGCGCCAGGGTTCCGCGGGAAGCCTAGCGGCCTGGGCCGTGCGAGTTCCGACCTGGGCAGCGCTGGCCATTCTTGTATCCATGCTGATGCGACAGGCTCGCGCGTTCCGCGTGCGCGCGGCGATGACTCCGGCCGTGATAGTGGCGATCCTTTGCACGATTGTCCCGATCGCGCTGCAGTTTCACGGTGATCGGTCGAGCGGCTGGCTGGGCGTGGATTTCCGCGCCTATTATTGCGCGTCGCTCGCGCAACGCGAGCACCTCAATCCGTACTTCGCCGTGTCGCTGCACAATTGCGAAGCGAGTACGCCGGCGCCGTACTATCGCGTACCGCCCAAAGTAACGGTTCCGGCGCCATATCCGCCCTACGTGATGGCGTTGCTCGTGCCGTTGACGCTGCTGCCCTTTCCGGCGGCCGCCGTTCTTTGGTGGATCGGCCTTGCGATTGCGATCGCGCTTGCGGCGTATGCGTTATCGGCAATTACCGGGCAAGTGCTGCCGGTTGCATTGGGCGCGTTGGGGCTTTCGCTCGGGCTTACGTCGTTTTCGTCCGGCAACATGATGCCGCTGGGTCTAACGGCCATTGTCATTGCAGCACTCTGCGTCCAACGCGGACGGCTTGCATTCGCGGCAGTTGCCGCAACGCTGGCAATGGTCGAGCCGCAGATCGCGCTGCCGGCCGCGCTCGCGTTCTTCATTGCCTATCCCGCGATTCGCCTAAGGCTGGCCTTGGGCATGGCCCTTTTGGGAGTGCTCGCGATTGCCGGTGGCGGTTGGGCGCAGACGCTTGCGTACGTGACGTCGGTCGTTCCGGCACACGCGCTGGCCGAGGTCTCGCGCGATAATCAATATAGTCTGGCGACGCTCGTGGCCGCGGCAGGCGTGCCCGACACCATCGCCGTCCTGATCGGAAGTCTCTCCTATCTCGCCATGATCGCGGTCGGGGTGCTGGTGGCAATACGACTGGCGCGCCGTTACGACGAGCCGGCATTTATTCTGTTGATTCCACCGGCATTTTCGCTCCTAGGCGGATCGTTCGTGCATACCGGCGAGATCGCGGCAGCGGTTCCTGCGGCCTTGCTGCTCGTCGCCCACGCGGCGGCCTATCGCGGGTGGCTTCTGGCATCGCTCGTCGCGCTGGCGGTTCCCTGGATGAACGCGACGTCGGCCGCAACGTTCCTAGCACCGTTCTTTCCCGTGGGCTATCTCGTCTACGTTCTCTGGCATCGCGACCGAACGCTCGCGCTGGGTGCGGCGCTGGCGTCGCTCGTCGTCATCGCCGGCCTGTTTCACCTCGCCTCGACGTCGGCAGTCGGCGGCATCGTCCACGCGCACGTCTATCCACCGATCGATCCGCGCCTGGCGGAGGCGAGCTGGCGCACCTTCGTGCTGAGCGACTCGACGAACAACCCCGTAATGTGGCTGCTCCGTCTCCCAACATGGCTCGGCCTACTCATGCTAGCTGCGCCGGCCCTGCTACTAGCGCGCGTCTCCCCCAGTGTCACCGTGGGCGCCCCCAGTGTCACCCTGAGCGAAGTCGAAGGGCCCAGCATCCCCGCGGGCGCCCTGAGCGGAGTCGAAGGGTGACCGCCGCCGGCTCTCCGTTCCTCGTATCGCGCGAGGGCGTCTGGATCGTCATCCCGGCATACAACGAAGCCAGGACGATTGCAGGCGTCGTGTCGTCATTGCGGCGCCGCGGCTACCGGCACGTCTGCGTGGTTAGCGACGGTTCGGCAGACGGGACGCCGGAGCTCGCGCTGCGAGCGGGAGCCGACGTTCTCGAACACGTCGTCAACCTCGGGCAGGGTGCGGCGCTTGCGACGGGGATCGAATACGCGCTCGCGCGCGGCGCACAATATGTCTGCACGTTCGATGCCGATGGCCAGCACTCACCGGACTCGATCGATGATCTCCTCGAGGCTCTCGAGCGGTCGCAGGCCGAGGTTGCGCTCGGCTCGCGCTTCCTGGGGAGTCAAACTGCCGTCCCGTTCTCGCGGCGGCTGCTGCTGCGTGCCGCGCTGGCATTCACGCGCGTGCATGCGCGCGTTCGCGTCACTGATACGCACAACGGTCTGCGCATGTTTACGCGGCGGGCTGCCGAAGCCATCACGATCGAGCAGCCTCAGATGGCGCATGCTTCAGAGATTCTGCAAAAGCTCGGCGAGTCGAAGCTGAAGTTCGTCGAGGTGCCCGTCGAGATCGTTTACACGGAGTACTCGAAGAAGAAGGGGCAGTCAGGGTTCGATTCGGTGAAGATTATCCTCGACTTGCTCTACCGATCGATCGCCGTCCGCCACTGACGGAGCGGCAGCCTCGCTGTTTGCCGCGTGGGCGTGATCGATCGCGCTCTGACGCGCCAACGCAATTAAAATCGCCTCTTGGCGCTTGAACCGAAAGTAGAAGTTCGAGGCCACGAAGAGCCCGGCCAGTACGGCGAGATAGAGGAGCAGATCCGTGCCGCGCCCGACGTGCAGAAACGTCGCGACCTGGGTCGCCAGTCCCGGGAAAATAGCCAAGACGACGCCCGCAATCGTGATCGCGATAACGCCGACCGTTTGGAGGCCGGAGAGCCGCTTCGTCCCGACGTAAACCGCGATCACTATCAGCGCGGCGATGATAATGGATGCCATGTTTTGGGAGGCCTATTCTCCGCGAATGGCGAGCTTGGTGAAGAGCCAGTACGTGACTCCGCCGGGAAGCAGCGTCATGGCGTCTTGAGCGAGATTGACCGCACGCGCCAGCGGAGTCTCGCGGTAACCGTATTCGGCGTACGCGGTGCGCTTGATCGCAACGGTGTCGCGCAGTTGACGCAGCGTCGCCTTCGATTTCGTCTGGCCCGGATGCAGGCGATATGCGGTCAGGGGCTCGGGAAGATTCGCAACCTTTCCACGTCGGGCCAGCCGGAGGAGAAAGTCGTAATCCTCGGATGTGGAGAAGCGCGACGTGTATCCCGCGACGGCGAGCGCGTCGGCCCGGCGATACATGAGCGACGGGCTCGCGAAGGGGTTGTACAAAAGCATCCGTTCGCGCAGTTTGGCGTCGCTCGTCGGATACATTCTCAGCCCGATGGGACGGTCTTGCGGATCGATGATACGCAAATAGCCGCCGACGAGGACGTAATCCGGATTGCCCTCGAGAAAATCCACCTGCTTTTGCAATCGGCCGGGGAGAGCCAAGTCGTCCGCGCCGATTTCCGCCAGTAATCGGCCTCGAGCCTCGTTAATGCCCCGATTGAGCGTGTAGCCGACACCGCGATTTGCGTGTTGCAGCAGCCGAACGCGTGGGTCGCGTCGCGCATACTGTTCCAGTATCTTCGGTGTCCCGTCCCGCGAGCCGTCGTCGAGTATTAGCAACTCGTAGTCGCCATACGACTGCGTGAGGATGCTCCCGATCGTCTTAGCGACGTATTTCTCGCCGTTATAAACCGGGAGCAGGACGGTTAAGGGAAGCTCACCCACAACGGGTGCGAAGGCCTACGGGTGGAGCGTCTTGCCCAATAGGAACGCGAACGTCTTCATCTCGTTGACGTCCCAAATCATGAGGCGCCAGACGATGTGCCAACGCGCCTCCGCTATCAGCATCACTACGTTGAGACCAAAGTAGGAGGCGGCGCCGTGCGCAAAACTGGTGCCGAGGTGGGTCGTTGCTTGAGTCAGCCGCTGCATTGCTTGCGTAGTTACCCCCTTTTGCACAGGGAAACGCGTACCGCTCCCTTGCCTGGTCGTAACGTTTACGCGTTAACGGCAGAATTCCCTCGCGTCTCGGCCACGGAGGGGGTAAAAACCGGGACGGTCAGGTCGCCGACCCACCACCGTCGGCTCGCGGAGTCGAGGTGGACGTGGCTGTCGTAGTACCCAATTCCGCCAGAGACCGCTCGGGACCAGCACGCATCGAAAAGGTCGCGCGTGGAGATGCCGTCGACGTACATATCGGCGGCCTTCCCGTAGCAGTGCATGCTATTGCGGGCGGCGTTCTCGATGGCGAGATTGGTCTGTACCGAGCGATAGCCACTGGTTATGATCAGCGGGCGCCTCACGCCCTGGAGCGCGAGTGCCTGTTGCACTTCCCACAGCGCCTCGATTTCGACGATATCGATGCGAACGTAGCCTTGCGCGGCGGCAACGTGCCGGTCGCGCATCAGCCAGCAGATCGCGTTATATCCGGGATAGTAGACCGTCCGCCCATCGACGCAGAACGGTACGTTGATCTCATCGGAGGTGCCGGCGCGGCGCAGCCACAGAACCCGCTGCGTGCTGCTGGGGACCGCAGCGCGCACGGCAGCCGGCGACATCCCCGCTACGGTTGCAGCGGTGAACGCAAATAGAAAATCGCGGCGTCGCATGAGCGGCTGCGTCCTCATCGACGTCATTATATCATAGCCCGGCTCAGAGCGCACCACCCGAATGACTCGGCTGGCGCAGGGAGAACGCTCGGTGTTTGAGCGCCAAGCTCGGCTTCTCGATGAAGAACCAGCTCGTGCCGGCAAGGCTCAAGGCGATCACAAACGTCAGCACCCCAAATGCGGCGAGCTTGTGCGCGGCCAAGCCGGACAGTACCAGCAGCTGAGCAACCGGGAAGGCGTAAATGTAGAGACCGTACGACAGGTCCATGCGGCGATCGAAGCCACGAAATGGCAGCCGGACCGCCGCAAAGAGCGTGAGGTAGCAGATCGCGGGAATGGCGATGAAGGCGAAGGCCCGCGTCGGTATGGTGCCGATCAATGCGGCGCCGCAGAGCGCGGCAACCCACCCGCGCATCGGCACGCGATCGCGAACGATGTATGCGTACGAGCCGGCCGCGAAGTAGACGAACAATCCGAGCGGCGCGAGGATGTTCGGCATCCCGTGACCTCCGTAGCGCCACAGCAAGAAAACATAGCAGAAGAACAGGGCGAAGGCCGAGCCGGCAATCAGCGCCGGCGCGCGCCGGATGACGCCGGCGATTCCGAGCGCGGCCACGCAGAGGTAGCACGTGAACTCGTACTCGAGCGTCCACAGCGAGCTGTTGAAGACGAGCGGATACGGCACCCCCGCGAGTAACGCGCCGATGCCCCACTGGTGCATCGCAAGCAGTGAGTTCGCCGTAACGTAACTCCAAGGCGACGGGGACTCGGCGAGAAACCGCACGAGCGTGCCGTGAGTGAGGAAAAACGCGAGCGGCGCGAATCCGAAGGCGGTGACGAAGAGGCAGACCCAAAACGCCGGGAAAATTCGCAGAAACCGGTGCCAGAGAAAGCGCCCGGGCGAGGTGACGGTTTCGTAGCTTCGCGTGATGAGAAAGCCGCTGAGAACGAAGAATCCGCCCACGGCCAACAATCCAATACTGGGGGCGTTGATGTTGAGGCGATTGAGGGCATCGTAACCGAATCCGCCCAGGCCGTAGGCGTGCGACCAAATCACCGACGCCGCGAAGAAGAACCGCAGAAACCCGATGCTATTATTGCGAAAGTCCAGGTCGCCGAGCTTCATGACATTCCCTACGAGTCCGTCGCGGCGATGAGCGCGTCACGACATTCGCCGGACAACGGACTGCGCGGCGACGGTGCGTGAGCCGGCCGCTGCGGGCTCACTGCAAACTCTTTGCGGTCCGGAATTCGAAGGTACGTCGAAGCGGAAGGGTCCCCCACGTACGCAACGATGTCGTGCACTCCTACGCCGAGGTCGGAAGCCGGGATCGCGCCGGAGAACGAACCGTCGCCTGCGACTGCCGGGTAGGGTTTGTCGTCGACCAAGAGCCAGACGATCGACTCGTTCGCGGTGCGCAAAGTCCCGCCGAGCCGCCCGTTCACCAAGATCACATCGCCGATCGAGAGGGTCGGTATCCGTTGATTGTCGTCCGAAAGATTTCCGCGGCAACCATGAAGGGCGTCGACATTGCCGTGAGCTACCGGAGCTCGCGCGAGCATTCTCAGAAAGTCCCCAGAGAATGCATTGCCGGCAACTAGAAAGAACGGTCGCTGTGGAGAAATACGCGCGAATGCGAGGCTATCGGGCACCTTCGCGTACGCGGTGACGAGGTGTACCCCCTCGGAGAGTCCGCGCGTATCGATGGGGGCGAAGAATCCGCTATATCCGTAAGTAAGGTCTCTCGTCGCTTCGGCAGTTTGAAAGTTGTACTGTTCTGCAAGCGTTCGCGTCGCGATGCGCCCGTCGATGATGACTGCGACCTCGTCGGCCGCCCGATGCTCGAGGGGGAAGATCGCCGCGCCTCCAGCCCATAGGCGCGAACCGGTGGCAAACGTGCTGCGAACCCTGCGCGTAAAGATGGGATGAAAGTCCATGCCCTGGATGGGCCAGAGATAGCCGACGGCATCGCCGGGCGCGACCTGCGACGGGGGCTCGACGAGCCGAAAGCCGGAGCCGGCGGGCGCGCCGTAATAGCGCGTCACCACGGCCGCGGTTGCGTAGCCCGACGAAACCAGCGCATAGGCGGCGACGACGGCCGCCACGATCGGTGCGGTGCGGCGCAAGCGCGGCAACGTGCGTGGGGCGTACCATGCCGCGCAGAGGAAGCCAACAAAGATGTAGGGATACCAGTGGCGCCCGGTGGCTCCGAATGCGTTGTCGCTCGCAACGTAGAGTGCAAACATGATGAGCGTAAAGAGGACGTAGGCACCCAACACCGGATCGCTGGCCGCGAGGAGCATCGCTTGCGAAGGGCTGCGCCGGAACGCGATCTTTACGAGGCGCGCTAGATTGGCGCCGATTCGCAAAACGATCAGCACCGCCACGCTCGCGCTGGCGAGGGAGATAATGACGCGCAGCGCAAGCTCGACGTGTCCGTTCCCGACGATCAGCGGCGCGTCGCCGGAACCGACCGTTCCCCAATAGGTTGCTGCGTTCGGTCCCGTTAGGAAGAAATCCCGAAAGGCACCGATCGCACCCGAAAAAACGTATGCTATCGTTGCGCCGGCGCCGCTTTGCATGACGTCGCGAAGCGGTCCCAGGATCGTGGCCGAGGGCGCGCTCCCGCCGGCTGCGGCGTAGGCCGGGGCTGCTAAGGCGCTCTGAACTCGCAGGAGGAAGACGGTTGGGATCGCGAGCGCCAATATCCGCACGAGTGCGGCTGCCGGCGCGGGCCGTTGGGACCAAAGGCGAGCAACGACCAAGAGCGCTATCGGGATCGCCGCGCTCAAGAAAAACTGATACTTCGTTACCGCCAAGAAGCCCAGCGCCAGACCGAGCGCAGCCGTCGTGAGCAGGGGACGTTTCGCGCCGCGCAGTTGCGTCGCAAAGAAAAGGCTGGCCGAGACCAGCGTATAGGCCAGGTTATCGGGTTGAATGTAGGCCGACACCGTGGTGGTCAGCGGAAAGAATCCCGTTGCGGTGACGAGTGCTACGCCGATCCAGCGCGGAACGCCGATAGTGATTGCGGTACGATAGTTGAAATACAAGCCCAGCATCGTCAGAAAAACGCAGAGCAGCCGGGCCCCGAAGAAGACGGCGGCCAGCGAACCCGTAAGAGCGGCCAGGAGCCGCATCCACGCGCCCTCGAGCGCGTAGAATCCAAATGGATAGAGGGCGGCGAGGTAGCTGATCCGGCCGGGCGGAACCGGCGGCTCTCGCAGGCTCGGTGCATTTGCATCGAGCTGCCGGTAATAGGGGCGCGTGCCGTACCCACGCGGCGCACGCATCGAGGAGTGAAAGGCGATGCGAAAATAGTCGTTCGCGCGCAGAAGATACCGCGTGTACGGGCTTACGATCCAGTCGGCTTTTTTATTACCGATGAAAATCGGGTGCCCGGCGTTCGCAATGGAAATCGCGTAGTCAAAATGCGCCGCTTCGTCGTTCGCTTGGAAGATCGGCACGATAAAGACCCAGGCCGTGCTCAAAGCACCCGCAAGTATGATCGCGCAGATTGCGGCTGCGTCGGCCGCGCGTGCCCTCTTCAAGGCAGGACCAGGATCAGTGCGTCAGTCCAAGGGGCAACGCGGCGCCGGTAAGGGCGGCGATGTACGGCGCAAACGCAATCGGGCTGTTCCGCGCGCCCGTGAAGCGATGGACGACGACGGCTGCAACGCAGGCGACGGCAAGCGCAACGGCGCCCAACGGTGCACCGAGCGCAGCTCCGGTGAGCGCGACGAGCTTGGCATCGCCCCAGCCCATCCCAAGCCCGCGCGAGAAGAGCGCCGCGGCCGCGAACGGCACGAAGATGATCGCGGCGGAGACGATGATCTCCCAGTCGCGCTGTGCGAAGGCGAAAAGCAGAATGGCAGCCAGCGGCCCGAGCGTAAACGCGTCGGGAAGGAAGCCGCAAAGGGCGTCGCTGCACCAACAGGCCACCAGCGCAAAGATTACGATCGCGGCGATGCCCAGCTCGAGCGGGGGCGTGTGCAGCGCGACGAAGATTCCGCCGAGCACGGCTGCGGCAACAACAAGCACGGCGTATGGTGGTTTCGACGTCTGCGGTCCGTCGTCGGCCGGGGTAATGTTACGGCAGACGCTCGCGCTCGTTTGCGTCGCGATGAATGCGATGCAGCCGAAGAAGAGCGCGGCCAGGAGCGCGGCAATCATTTTGGTGTAGCGAAATAGTTGGCAGCGACGGAGCCGAAGATCACCGTGACGATCGCCGGGATCATGAAAAGGACCATCGGAAAGACCATCTTGACCGGCAGCTTCGCCGCCATCTCCTCGACCAGCATCAGCCGTTGGTGCCGGGCGTCCGCCGCAAGGTCGTTGAGCAGTTTGGCGATGTTGGCGCCGAGGCGCTCGGCTTGGGTCATTACGCGAAGGGCGTTGCGAAGCGCGGGATGATTCGTGCGCTCGCCCACGGCGCGGAGCGCTTCAGCGCGCGCCCGCCCGAGGCGGATCTCCGAGAGGGCCTCTTTGATCTCGTCGCCGAGCGGTCCGGGCACCGCTTCGACGGCATAGCCGAGCGCGGAGTTGAGCGCCAGACCGGCTTGCACGGTTGACGAGACCATGTCTAAGAACTCGGGCAGAGCCTTCTGGATCCCGGCTTTGCGTGCTTCCATCGCCCGATTGAGCGCGAAGAACGGCGAGTAGCCGCCGACGAAGGTGAAGAGTGCGAGTAGTACGGGCAACAACCCCAAGGGAAAGTTTAGGATCCGCCATGCCAAGAGTGTGAGCACGAAACCGAAGATCGCACCCCCGACCATGCGCAAGCCGAACTTTGCCGGCGTCGTCGTGTACCAGCCGGCCTCGATGAGCTGCTTCGTGATCATCGCGCGGCGCTCTTCGGGCAGGAGCTTTTCGACGAGCACGAGCTCCGCGGGGTCTTTCCGAAGCGGGTCGCGCGCTTTCAAAACCTCGAGCTGATCGGAGAGCGCACTCTTTGTCGGAAGCAGGGAGAGCGCGAAGAAAAACGCCGATAGCCCGAAAAGCAGCGGAATCAAAAACATGAGTGCGTGTGTCATCAGACGTTCACCTGCAGCAGATTTCGCAGCCAGATATACGCAAAGAACTCGAGCACCAGGATGATGCCCAAGACGATGTGCCCGATCCAGGTGTAGAGCACGGCGTGCGCCATATCCGGCTGGGTGAGGTCGATGAAGGCGCCGAGAGCGACGGGGATGAGCATCAAAACCCAGGCGCTCATGCGCCCCTCGGCGGTAAGCGCGGCGACTTTACGCCCGACGTGGCGGCGATCTTTGATCGTGTCGGCGAGCTGATCGAGGATGCGGGCGAGGTCGCCGCCCGTCTCCGACTGTACTCGAAAGACTCGCGCGATCATCATTGATTCGTGGGAGGGCATGCGCTCGGCCATCGAATCCATCGCGTCGTAGACGCTGGATCCCAAGTTCGCTTGGCCGACGACGCGCCGGAACTCGTATCGCGCCGGGTCCGGAAGCTCGTCGATGACAATCGCCAGCGCTTGGCGCAGCGCCAGTCCGACGCGCAGGCCCCCGGCCATCAAGTGCATGGCCGGTTCGAGTTGTGCGCCGAAGGCGTCCAAGCGCGTGCGAATCTTGAATCCCACGAAGGCGTAGAAGCCGAACGCACCGGTACCGGCGATAACGGGCAGCATGATCAGCGAGGTGAGCAGTCCGGTGTGAAGCGAGAGGACCAGCGAGATCCAAATAATCGCGACGGCACTCGCGACCGTCAGCACGATCTCTTGCGGCTTCATGCCGATGCCGGCCCGGTTGAGGCGATCGGCGAGCCCCGTGACTCGCGCGGTTGCACGGCGGTTCAGCGAGCTCCAGACCGCATAGAACGCCGCGAAAACGGTGGCGGCGACGCCGAGAAATATCGCTCCGGGTACGAGTGCGCTTACCATGACGTTAGCTGTTTCATCTCGCTGAGCCCCCGCGGGTCGTAGGGAATGCCATACTCTTCAAATCGTTTGATGCACATCGGCTGAACGCCCGTGTAAACGAACTCTCCGATGACCTTACCCTCTGCATCGACGCCGTGCTGCGCGAAGCGCATGATCTCTTGCATCGTTACGACGTCGCTCTCCATGCCGACGACCTCGCTGACCCCGATCAGCTTACGCGCGCCGTCGCGCAAGCGGGAGGTGTGGACGACGAGATCGAGAGCGGCCGAGATTTGCTCGCGGATCGCGCGCACCGGCAAGTCGTAGCCGGCCATCATCACCAGCGTCTCGATGCGGGAAATCGCGTCGCGCTGGCTGTTGGCGTGGATCGTCGTGAGCGATCCGTCGTGGCCGGTGTTCATTGCTTGAAGCATGTCGAGCGCCTCGGCGCCGCGGCACTCACCGATGACCACCCGGTCGGGCCGCATGCGCAGCGCGTTTCGGAAAAGGTCGCGAATGCGAATCTCGCCGGTGCCCTCGATGTTTGGCGGCCGCGACTCCAGCCGCACGACGTGCGACTGGTTGAGACGTAACTCGGCCGCGTCTTCGATCGTAACGATTCGCTCGCGGTCGGGGAGAAAGGAGGAGAGTACGTTGAGAAACGTCGTCTTTCCCGAGCCCGTGCCCCCGCTCACGACGCAGTTGAGGCGGGCTTGGACGGCGGCTCGTAAGAAATCGAGCATCGCGGGCGGCACGGCGCCGACTTTGACCAGGTCCTCAGCAGCCATCCGCTTCACGCCGAAGCGGCGGATGGTCATCGACGTGCCGTCAATTGCGATCGGTTCGATGATTGCGTTGACGCGCGATCCATCGGGAAGCCGAGCGTCCACCATCGGCGACGACTCGTCGATTCGCCGTCCGAGAGGCGTGATGATGCGCTCGATGATCAGACGCAGTTGGCGATCGCTGGTAAAGCGCTTCGTCGTGCGCTCGATCTTGCCGAAGCGCTCGACGTAGATCATGCTCGGGCCGTTGATCATGATTTCGGTGATGTCGGGATCCCGCATCAAATCTTCGAGTGGGCCGAGGCCGAGAGCCTCGTCGACGATCTCTTGGCGGAGCTCTGCCAGCTCTTCGGCGGATCCTTCGAACTTGCGCTCGCCGACCATCGACGCGGCGATGCTTTCAATCTTCGAACGCAGCTCGGCGAGCTTTGCCGCGTCGCCGTGCGCCGTGCTGGCGGTTACGAGATCGAGCTGCCGCAACAGGGCGGCATGCACTTCCTGCTTGAAGGCGTCGCGCCGAACATCGGCAACGGTTGAAAGGGGCGTCGCGTGGCCGTTGGTGCCCGGTGACGCGCGTCTGCCGGCCGACGGCTGAAGGCTAGGGAGTTCTCCTTCGTTAGGAATCGACTCGATATAGCGCTGCAGCGCGACGATGCTCTTTGCGTAGCTTCGGCCCGTCGCAAGCGGAATCTCGGCGACCACCTTGCCGTCGAGTGCGCGCTCGATTTCGCTGCGCTGCACCGGAGCGGGCTCGCTGCGCGTATTGGTGATCAAGTCGATCCGGCCGGGCGGAACGCCGAACCGTTTGAGGTCGGCCATCATCGACTGCGCGCCGGCGACGCCTAAGAGCGTCGGCTCCAAAACGATGAAGAAACGCTGGGCTCGCGTGATAAAGGGGCGAACCGTCGCGCCGAAAGGCCGTGGGGCGTCGACAACGATCGCGTCGAAGCCGCCGAGTTCGCCGACGCAGCTCTCCACGCTCGCTTCGTCGAGCGTGAACGCGGCGTCGTAGCGGTCGGCCAGCTCGAAGATCGTGATTCCGTCGGTGCGCACCGAAGCAATGGTGTTTCCGTCGCGCTCGGCGTCGAGGCTGCGAACGGCTTCACAGAGCACGGCCACGCTGCGGTTGCCCGATAAGTCGGCGTCGACGAGCGCGACGCTGTGCTTCTCGCGCATGGCGCGCGCCAGCTCGAGACAGAGCGTCGTCGTGCCGGCGCCGCCTTTAGCGCCGATGAAGACCGAGATCGGAAGTCCCGCCATTACGTTATGCTACTGCCCGCTCGGCTTTTGGACTTCGTCACCAATGATGATTTCGACCGGATTGGGCAACGAGCGGACGGCCGGAGCGGGGGCCGATATTGGCACCGGCATGGTCGGCACGGCGGGACCCACTGCCGGAACCGGCGCCGGCGGAGCGGCCGGACCCGCAGCGTTGCTTCCGGCCAACACCAGCTCTTCTACCGGCTCGGAGCGAATCGCTTCGCGCGGGGAACGCAGTGCCAGGCGCAACGTCGAATTTGCGTCGGCCCAAGCCAGCAGATCGGCCTGTTTGGGATTAACTTCCAGGGTAACGGTCGCGGCGGTCTGTTCGTCGGGGCCCGGCGTCGCCACCGCATTCTCCAAAGTGTTCCCGACTGCCAGCACCCGAATGCCGCGGAAGATCGTCACGGCCTTGGGCGGCGAACCATTGCTTCCGCCGGGGGGAATCGCGATGACGTCAACGCGGTCACCCGGCAGGATCATACCCGAGACCCCCTTGACGCGATCGACCGGGATGCTTACGGCGCGCATTCCAGGCTGAAGCCGTACCGGCAATGCGAAGGCGACGTTGCTCCCGATATCGGAGGACGTGAGTTGCGCTCCGAGGGGGATCGTCACGAGCGCGAGCGAGCCGACGGCTTGATTCCCGTTGTTGAGCGAGTCGGGCTCGAGCGAGGTCGCGGGGCGCATCTCCGTTCGGAACATCGTGTCGACGATGCGCGAGCGCGCTGGGATCTCTTGGGCGGCGATCAAGACTGCGCGCTGTTCGTTTTGAGCCGGCTTGACCGACGACAGATAGCTTAGGGTTAGCCAGCCGGTTCCGATGGCCAAAATGATCGCGATCAAGAGCGTCGTACGGCGAGTATTCATCAGATCGTTATCCTCAAGAAGGGAGCGTAGCTTTGCGACAGAGCAACCAGAACGGCGCCGAGAGCAAAGGCTACCGCGTAGGGCAGCTTTTCGCGTTTATCGGTCGATATGCCTGGCGCACCCGCGAGCGTCATGAAAACGGAGTGCGATAGCGTGGCGCGGCTACTCGCGCGAGCCAGTAAGAAGATCAGGGCGATGAAGCCGCCTGCGATTCCGGTATAGATCAGAAACGGCACGCACAGCGGGTAGCCGAGCATCGCCGAGCCCGCGATCGCGAGCTTGATGTCGCCGGCGCCGATGCCTCCGCGCGAATAAACGAGGTACCCGCCCACGGTCATCACGGCGATAACCCCCAGGCACTGCAGCAGCGGCCACAGGCCGAAGAATGCGTGGACGATCATCGCGGCCACGACGAGCGATCCGGTGATAGCGTTGGGGATGCGCCGCGACCGTACGTCGCAATAGCTTGCGGCGAAAGTTCCGGCGAGAGTCAACCAAATAGCGATTAACGACATGCATCTCTAAGGGGAGGCGTTATCCGGTGATTTGTACCGAAGTACCGTTGCAGGGCGCAATCGCCTCCAAGTTCTCGCGCCCCGCAACAGGGGAGTACCGCTTAGACGGAGCCGGCGACGGTCGTGTAGAGCGTCTTCAGGTTGGTACCGAGCGTGGTAACGCCAACCAGGGCAACCATCGCGATCAGGGCAACGAGCAGGCCGTATTCGACCATCGTTGCGCCTTCTTCGTCGCGGATCATCGATTTGAACGTGGTAACCATTAGTATCTCCTTGTACGTGTATACGTGGATGAGTGAGTAAAAGTACGTTACAAGCTTGAGTCTTTAGACCGAACCCGCAACGGTTGTGAACAGGGTTTGGATGTTGATGCCCAGGGCGGAGACTCCGGCCAGGGCGACCATGGCGACCAACGCCACGAGTAGACCGTACTCGACCATCGTCGCGCCCTCTTCATCGCGGATCGCCGAGTTGAGTAGGTGGAGCATCGTTTCTCCCATTGTTAGTAGATACCGCCGGGGAAGGTCTCCCACGGAACGTTGAGACCTTTGTTGGGCGTTTGCACCAGGAGCTGCGCGCTTGCGGAGATGACGCCCGGCGACGATGTCGCCAGAACGTGGATGAATGAGTCGCGCATATAGTCAGGCGCAATCGGCACTATGGCTTGGAATTTCCCGTCCGGCTCGGCAGTCAGGTTGTGGCGGCTGAGCACTACGTTGGGGATGTCCGAGGAGAGTGTGGCAAGGAGCGTGATCATAACGGAAGCAGACGGCGGGGCCTGTCCCGTGACGAGGAGCGCTTCTGCTCCCTCCAAGGGTGCAACGTTGAGAACGATCGTGCCGTGCAGCTCGCCCCCCATTCCGTCCCGAGCTTGCCCCGCCTCACTGGCCGCCTGTAGATCTTGCGATGCTATAAGCTGCTGCGCTTGCCGAGCGAGATGCGTTATATGGTTGGCAAGTGCGCGTGAGACGTAGAGATCGTTCGAAACATAACGGGGTGCTTCCGCAGTCACCTCGACCCGATCGTTCACATCGTACAGATTATCGCCGGGGCGAATAACCAGCACGATTCCGGGACCGCTGAGTTGTAACGCCCGAGTTCCAACGAGCCAATGGTACGTGAGACTAGCCTCGTTGGCGACTTGGGTCAGTGGAACTCCGGCATTGCTCTGTGCCCCGGCTATAAGCGTCGGGGTCAGCGAGAGAAGTGCAAAAAGAACCACCGTGTGTAAAGGCCGCATGCGAACCTCCTTGCTCCTGGTGCGGCTGTATCATGACATTGACATCGGCGCGTTGCAACAGAAGAGTCTGCCGCTTGCCCAGATTCTAACTCAACGTCATCGTTCCGTTAACGCATCAACGCCGGAAATCGTGCCATAATGCTCAGCAAAGCGGACGCCTATTTGACGCCCGCGTGTACCTATGGAGGAATTCATGAATTCGATCACTCGCCGAGTAGGGGCGGCCGCGGCAGTCTTGGCTTTGGTAGCCTACGCCGCGCCGGCAGCTGCCGATCAGGTGACGCTCCTATCCGTTCAGGCGGGCAGTTCCGTCGTGCTCAGTGCCGCCGGCCTCAGCCGGGTGGCCGTGGGGGACGGTAGAATCGCCGGCGCCGTGCCGGTCGGGACGTCCCAGGTCATCGTCAACGGTAAGGAACCCGGCCACACGACCGTCGTCATCTGGGCCGGCGGCCGGCGGCTCACGTATGCCGTGACCGTCACGGAGCAGGTCCTAGACGATATCGCGCAGATGCTCCGCAGCGCCATCCTTATCAAGGGAGTCGAGGTCGTAACCGTTGACCACTCGGTGGTGGTGCGCGGATCGGTCGCCGACGGGGCGCAGTTTGGCCAGATCGCCGACATCGTGGCGCGCTTTAAGGATGTCGTGGGGCTGCAGCATGGCGTTATCGTCAACGCCGTCACCATCACGCAGAACCTCGGCAACCTCCAGCACGCGATCGCAACCATTCCCGGGTCGAGCGACATTCGCGTCGATCCGGACGGCAAAGGCGACGTGATCGTGAGCGGAAACGCGAAGGATGCGGTTACCGCTCAAGCGATCCTCGACCGGGCGCGCGGATTGGCGGGCCCCTATCTGTCTCGGACGGGGCAGCTCATCGACCGGATCAACTCACTGAACAACAGCGTGGTCGACATCAAGGTCTACGTGCTCGAAGTCGACAAGACCGCGCAATCGAATCTCGGGATCTCGCTGAACTCGGCACTTATCAGCCCAACTCAGCCAAACGCCTACACTTTGGGCCCACCGAGCTTTAACTTCGTCGAAGCGGCGTCGTCCATCGGCGGGGCCTTCACGATCTCACCCTTCTTCCGGACGACCACGCTCGCGCCGACTCTCAACCTCTTGATGACGCAAGGTCACGCGCGGGCGCTCTCCAGCCCGAACCTCGTGACGACGCCCGGCACCAAGGCCACGTTTCTGGTCGGGGGCCAGATCCCGGTCGTGACCTCGTCGGGACTCGGCACGGTAAACGTTACCTACCAAAACTATGGCGTCCAGTTGAACGTCACGCCGACGATCCTCGGCAACGGCTCGATCGAGGCCGTGATTGCGCCAACGGTCTCGGCCCTCGATTATGCCGACGCGGTCATCGCCTCGGGATTCGTGATCCCGGCGCTGACCGTAAGCCAACTTTCGACCGACGTTGTCACGCGGCCGGGAGAGAGCATTCTGCTCGGTGGCCTCGTCCAACGCGTAGAACAGAAGACAATCTCAAAGATACCGATTCTCTCCGATATTCCAATCCTGGGTAAGCTCTTCACGTCGACGGAGTATCAGAGCAAGCAGTCGGACGTGGTCTTCGTGATGACTCCCGAGATACTCACTCGGTGAACCAGCGGCGCCGGCGTAGCGGCGGACTCTTGTATTTCCCAACATTCACATCAACTACAGCACTGGGAGAATAACATGAGAAACTTATCTAGCAGAGGAGGGGTCATGCCGTTGGTCGCGCTGTGCCTAGCGGCGCTGCTCGGCTTTGCCGGCCTCTCGGTCGACGTCGGCTTTCTCGAGTACAAACAGCAGGCGCAGCAGTCGGCCACGGACGCCGCCGCGATCGGAGCCGCCCAGCAGCTGGCCTCGAAGGGCTGCAACAATCAAAGCTCGGCAACCACGGCCGCGGACACCGATGCCACGAGCAACGGATACACTAACGGCGGCAACGTGACCGTCACGGTCAACAACCCGCCGACGAGCGGCCCGTATCTCAATAACACCTGCGCGGTCGCCGTCACGATCACGTCCCAGAAAATCTCGACGTGGTTCTCGCAGGGCTTTGGCTTCGCGAACGGCGCGACGGAGACCACCCAGGCCGTCGGACTCGTCTCGTATACCGGGCCCGGCTGCCTCTATCTGCTCAACACGACGCAGCAGAACGATCTGACCAACCTCGATATCCAGTCGCCGAAGTGCGGAATCTACATGAATACGACCGCGAACATGAGCAACTCGACGATTAACGTGGCGTCGCTGCTCTATGCGGGACTGGGCGGCACCACCAACAACGTCAGCGGGACGACCTTTTCCGGCGCGTCGCCGCAAGTGTCGCTGCCCTTTGCGGATCCCTGCCCGAAGATCCCCGGCTGCAACTACCTGGCGGCAAATCCGCCTCCGATGACCAGCTGTTCGAACGAGAACGCGAGCGGCGTCAGCCTTACCGGTCCGGTCTGTTATAGCGGCCTCAGCCTCAGCGGAACCGACACCGTCTGTGGCGTAATCGCGCTCACCGGTCAGTTTCATCTGAACAACGCGACCGTCACCACGTGCGCCGCGGGCGTTACCTTCTATATGGCCAACGGCGTATCCGACACGAACTTCAGCAGCTCTAACCTGACCCTGACGGCGCCGACGACCGGCAACACGGCCAACGTCGTAATGTATCGCGTTCCTTCGCAGACCTCGGCGGTCGACTTCAGCACTTGCACGTGCGCCTGGACCGGCGTCGTTTACTTCCCGACCGCAAAAGTCAACGTCAGTAATGTCGGCTCCAACTATTCCGTCTTGATCTTCGGTCAGGCAAACTTCAGCAACAGCGCCGACTTCAACGACACGGTTCCGTCGACCGGCGCGTTCGTCGGCACTGCGGTACTGGGGCAATGATGCGGAATTTATTTCGTTCCGAGCGGGGCACCAGCATGATCGAGTTTGCCCTACTGGCGCCGGTGCTGATCCTTCTGGTCGTCGGCGTGATCGAAGTCGGGCGTTTTACCTACTTCGGAATCTTGGCGGCCCATGCCGCGGAGGCCGGCGCCAAGTACGGCGCGGAGAACCTGTACACCGCTCAAGACCAAACCGGCATGAAGAACGCGGTGCTCAACGACGGGCAGAATCTTGCGTGGAACGTCGCAGCGACTCACACCTGCTCGCAGAACGGTTCCGTCGCCACGTGTCTGAGCGGAACGCCCGGACCGAACATGGTCTATTACGTCAACGTGACGGTGACCGCCACGTTTCACCCGCTCCTGTACTATCCAGGGGTTCCAACCGCGTTGCCGGTCACGGCATACGCAACGATGCGAGTACAAAATCAATGAATAAAAATCGTAGAGAACGCGGCAGCAGCCTGCCCGAAACCGTGATCGTGATGACGGTGCTGCTGGCCTTGATGTTCGGCATCATCGACTTCGGACGGGCGATGTATACCTACTCGTTCGTCGCGCAGCTCGCGCGGCAGGGCGCGCGCTGGGCGATCGTTCGCGGCTCGAACTGCTCGCTGCTCGACCACTGCCAAGCATTAACGGGCGACGTGCAGACGTACGTGCAAAGCTTGAACTACGGCGCGGCCGTATCCAGCCAGATTACCGTGCACGCCACCTGGGCGAACTCTGGCTCGGCCACGAACTGCTCGAGCGTCCACGCTCCGGGCTGCGTCGTCACTGTGAACGTAACCTATCCGTTCACGTTCTTGCTGCCCTGGGTTCTCCAGGGCAACGTTTGGAATCTTTCGAGCACCTCGCAGATGGTCGTCTCCAATTGAGCACGGCGATCCAGCCGTTTAGCGAGGCGCTGCCCGCGCGCCGCGCAAGGCGCCTGCCCGCACCGGCTCGCCTGCGCGCCGGAGTTGGACTTCAAACCGCGGCCGGAAGCGTGTCGGCCTTCTTTTCGCTGGAGGGTTTCGATCGCCGCCGCGGGGTCGCAACCTATGCCTTGCGCGTGATCAATCGAACGAACGGCGCGCTGATCTGCCGAACCTGGGTTCTTGCCGCCAACGGCGAGCCGGTGCTGGCCTATCCCGAACTCTTTGAGATCGAGCCGTTCTCGACCAGCGCCACCATCGTGCCGGTCTGGCCGCGCGACTTTCTTTCGTTCGATCGGGCCATCGCGGAAATCGTCGGCAACGGCGTGCACTGCATCGTCGAAGCCGCCGCGCCGCCGCAGCGCAAACCGGGTCGCACGCAGGCAATCGTCGCCGCGGCGAGCATCGTCGCCGGAATTCTCACCTTCGCGGCCGCGCTTGCGCTGCGCGGAGCCGAGCCCCGAATTGCGGCGCTCTCGGTCGCTCCCTCGGCGCTGGCCGGGACGACGGTTGAAGCGCAGTACAGCGCGTCGGGCGCGGGGGGCCTTTCCTACCTCGTCACGGCGCCCGATGGGCACCGCGTCGCGGGAGGGCGGTTGCAGGACCGTTCGGGCTCGATCTTCGTTCCTATCCCGGCCTCTACGAAGGCCGGCGCCTATGCCTTGCGCGTCTCGATGGAAGGGCCGCTCGGCGGCACGACCGAGACGCGCGTTATCAACGCGATCCAATCCGCGGCCGCCGGGGCGCAGATTGACGATATCTCGGTTCATCCGATGGTCGCCAAACCCGGCCAGACGATCAACGTGGCTTACGCCGCGGCAGCCGACGGCGGCTATGTTCGACTCGAGGGAACCGACGGGACGATCTGGGCACAGGAACCGTTTTCGAAAGGCGGCCAGACGCGGCTCGTCGTGCCCCCGGTCGCCGACGGACGCGAACTGCACGTGCTCCTGCACGTGACCAAAGGCAACTCGGCCGCCCAATCGATGGCAGGAATCCTTGTGGCGAGCGCGCCCGCGCCGGTGCCCGCCGCGCAAGCCCCGGCGCAAAATCCGGGCGACCCGAACTTGCCCGCCGACGTCGACCCGGATGCCAACGGCACGTTTGAGGTTCCGATACGCACCCTCCGAAGTGGAGAGGCGATCAAAGTCCGCATCCTCTCTCCGCGCAACGGCATGCGGATAAGCTTGAACGATACGCAGTCACACGAGATCGCGGGAACCGACGTCGGCGTTGACGCCGACGTCGTTACGTTGCAGGCTCCTTCGGTCGCGGTGGCGACGCGCTACACGGTGGTCGCGACCTTCACCGACGGTTTCGGCGAAGAAAGCATCGTCCAACCGGTGACGGTCCTGCCATAAAGCAGGACCGCTTTCCCCCTCGCTAGCGCGGGACACTCCATACGAAGGTCTCAACCGAGACTATTGCAAGCACCGCGATTGCGGCGATCAGCAGGCCGTACTCGAGCGTTGCCGACGCCGTTTCATCGCGGATCATGGGCTTCGGACCGGGCCGGGATCCTAGACGGAGCCGGCTACGGTGGTGAAGAGGGTCTGGATGTTCTGGCCAAGCGTCTTGACGCCGACGATGGCGACCACGGCGATTAGGGCCACGAGCAGGCCGTACTCGACCATCGTGGCACCTTCTTCATCGCGGATCAGGTTTTTGAGAGTGGCAAACATTTTTTATCTCCTTAGATAAAGAGCGGTGAAAAACGAGAACCCGGAGCAGACGAAAACCTCCCGCCTGGGAAAGCGACTGCTCGGAGGTTTGGCTCTTCGCTTAGCGTCCAGGCTCCCTCCTGTCTGCTAACGTTAAATTTCGTTGACGCATTAACGGTCCTGTGGCATAATCCTGAGATCCGGGGCTAAGAGGCCCTCGGCGCCTTGCTGCCCTGCCGAGCCTCGGCCCGAAGGAGGACGACCATGCAACCAGCTTTTAGCCGGCGACAACGTTCCGGCGTCGCGCACCGCGGCAGCACCCTGCCCGAGACGGTGATCGTAATGTCGGTGCTGCTTGCCTTGATGTTCGGCATCGTCGACTTCGGGCGGGCGATGTACACGTACTCGTTCGTCGCGCAGCTCGCCCGTCAGGGCGCGCGTTGGGCGATCGTGCGCGGCTCGGACTGCTCCCTGCTCGACCACTGCAACGCGCAGTCGAGCGACGTGCAGACGTACGTCCAAAGCTTGAACTACGGCGCGGCCGTATCGAGCAAGATCGCGGTAACCGCCACGTGGCCAGGTACGGTCAACGGCACGTCGTGCACCTCGGTCCACGCTCCGGGCTGCGTCGTGAGCGTAAACGTACAGTATCCGTTCACGTTCCTGCTCCCGTGGGTTCAACAGGGCAACGTTTGGAATCTCTCCAGCACGTCGCAGATGGTCGTCTCGAACTGAGCACGGCGATCCCCTAAAAACTAAACCGCCGGCCCCCGAAGGAGCCGGCGATTATTGAAGCAGGCGGGAAACATGCTTGCCTTGCTAGTGGCCTGCCGGGCTAGGCCCCTGGCGAAAGAGCGCGGTGACGCCCCACCCAAAGCTCTCGATCGAGACTATTGCAACCACCGCGATTGCGGCGATGAGCAGGCCGTACTCGAGCGGCGCCGAGGCGGTTTCATCCTGGAACATGCAGAGAAGGGGCGTGAGCATTCGTCTCCTTCATGGGCTGTAATGGGGTCGGGATTCTAGACTGAGCCGGCTACGGTGGTGAAGAGCGTCTGGATGTTCTGACCAAGCGTCTTGACGCCGACGATGGCCACCACAGCGATCAGAGCGACCAGCAGGCCGTACTCGACCATCGTGGCGCCTTCTTCATCGCGGACCAGGTTTTTGAGAGTGGAAAACATTTTTTCTCCTTATATTAAAGAGTGCTGAAAAAGCGAGAACCCGGAACAGACGAAAACCTCCCGCCTCGGTAAGCGACTGCTCGGCGGTTTGGGTCTTCGCTTAGCGTCCAGGCCTGCTCCTGCCGGCATCGTTAAAATTTGTTGACGCCTCCACGGGCCTATGGCATAATCCTCAGGCGCGGGGCTAAGAAGCCCCTCGGCACTCTGGTGCCCTAGCGAGCCTCGATCTGAAGGAGGACGACCATGCAACGAGGTTTTGCCCAGCGCGGCGCGGTTCTGCCGCTCGTCGCGATTTGTTTGGCGGTCTTAATGGGTTTTGCCGCGCTTGCCATAGATGTCGGCTATCTCGAGTATCAACAACAGGTCCAGCAGTCGGCCACCGACGCCGCCGCGCTGGGCGGCGCGCAGTCGGCGTTTACGAACACTTGTGGCAATCCGTCGGCCGCGAGCAGCGCGGCGGTCACCGACGCCGCGCTGAACGGCTACGCCAGCGCCTACGTGCAGGCGACCAGCCCGCCGTCCACCGGACCCTACGCCGGCGTTGCCTGCGCCGTCGCGGTGACGATCACGAAGACCAAGCCGACGTTCTTCATGCAAGTCTTTGGCTTCAATGGGATGGCGGAGTCGACGCAGGCAGTCGGCGTCGCGACCCAGGGTAGTGCAAGCCCCGGCTGCATCTGGCTGCTTACGACGCAGCAAACGTCAAACCTGAGCAACGTCAATATGCAGTTGCCAAGCTGCGCCATCTACATCAACGATTCGGCGAACATGAGCAACTCGACGATTAACGCCTCCTACATCGGCTACGGGCTGGGGCAGAACAACATCAGCAACACCTCGTTCACGAACGCCACGCCGGCGCCGATGGGGCAGGTCAGCGATCCCTGCCCGACTTTCCCGGGTTGCAAGTATTTGACCAACAGCCCTCCGCCATCGGCCAATCCGAACCAATATCCGAGCTACAGCAACGGGAACACGTCGTTGGGGAGCAACGGCCTGTCGATTAGCGGTCCTTATAACGACTTCAGCATGACCGGGACTGACACGGTCTGCGGGCTCATCATCATCGCGGGGGACCAACTGCATCTTCAAGGAGCGCATATTACCTCGTGCAGCGACGGCGTAACCTTTGCCATGAGCGCTAATACCAACGACATCAACTTCAGCACGGCACAGTTGAATCTCTCGGCGCCGACCAGCGGGAACACTGCCGACGTGCTCTTCTGGCGCCCCGGAGCGCAAGCCAACTCGGTGAACTATAGCAACTGCACCTGCGACTTGACGGGAGTGCTCTACTACCCAACGGCCCAGGTCGACTGGAGCTCTGCCTCGGGGACCTACGCGCTGCTCGTCTTTGGCCAGGCGAACTTCAGCACGTCCGTCGGCATCGGGACGCCGGCGCCGGGCTACGGCAGCACGTCTCGGGCGAGTCTGGGGGAGTGATCGTGCGTAAGCTCCTCCGCTCGCAGGCCGGCGCCGCGATGGTCGAGTTCGCGGTCGCCCTGCCGTTTCTCGTGTTGCTCATGATCGGGGTAATCGAGGTCGGCCGCTACATGTATTTCGGCATCTTGGCGGCCCACGCGGCCGAGGCGGGCGCCGAGTACGGCTCGCAAACGCTGACGACCGCCGCCGATACGGCAGGCATAAAGAGTGCCGCCTCTGCCGACTCGGCCGGTTTATCGAGCTTTCTGGCTTCGCCTCAGCCGCTCTGCCTGCAGAGCACCGGCACAGAAAACGGCACAACGACGGTGGCCTGCCCCACCGGCACCCCGCCGGCCGGGACGATCGAGTACGTTCAGGTGACCGTGACCGGGACGTTCCACTCGCTGCTCAACTACCCAGGCATGGCCAACAGCCTCCCCGTGACCGCCTCGACGACCATGCGGGTCCTGAATCAGTAACCAGGCCTTCCCCAGGTTTCGTTAAGTTTTGTTGACGCTTTAACGAACCTGTGGCATAATCGCTTGGCCAGGGGCTTAGTAACCTCTCGGCGCTTTGCGTGCCCAGCCCTCGAATCTAAGGAGTACATTTATGCAACGAGGTCATGCCCAGCGCGGTGCGGTTCTGCCGCTCGTCGCCATCTGTCTAGCGGTCCTTATGGGATTCGCCGGGCTTTCCGTGGACGTCGGATTTCTCGAGTACAAGCAGCAGGCCCAGCAGGCCGCCACCGACGCGGCCGCCATGGGCGGTGCCGAGGCCGCCTACGCGGACGGCTGCCAAAGCTCGACTGCCGCCCAGAGCGCCGCGACCTCGGACGCGACCCTCAACGGTTTCAGCAGCTCGACTGGCTCGACCGTCACGCCCCTTAACCCGCCCACCAGCGGACCCTACGCCGGGAACGCTTGCGCGGTCTCCGTCACGATCTATACTCCAAAGGTTCAGACCTTTTTCTCAAAAGTCCTGACCGGCGTTAGCAACATGCCGGAGACAACCCAAGCAGTAGGCTTGGCCTCCCAGAATAATCCCGGCTGCATTTGGTTACTCTCGACTTCCTTAGGGCAGTCGAATCTGAGCAACTCACATATTTCAACGCCGGGTTGCGACATCTATATCAACGACTCGGCCAACATGAGCAATGCGACGATCAACGCCGCGTACATCGGCTACAGCACGGGCACCAACAACACCAGCGGCACGACTTTCACCACCGCGACTCCCGTTCCGATGACGCAGGTAAGCGACCCGTGCCCGCAGATGCCCGGCTGCGCGTATCTCACGAACAACACGCCGACGTGCTCGAGCTTTGCCTCCGGGAACTATACGGGGAACGCGACTATCGGCAGCGCGGGCGTCACGACCTGCTTCAGCAATCTTAGCATCAGCGGCGCGAACAATACCGTCTGTGGTCTCATCGTCGTGGGGGCGGCCGGCGGCAGCCAACTGCAAATAGACGGCGGTAACACAAGCGTCAGCTCGTGCGCCAGCGGCGTCACGTTCCAGATGCTCTCGACCGTGAGCAACATCAACCTAAGCAGTGCTACCCTCACCTTGAGCGCGCCCACGACGGGGAACACGCGCGGCGTCGTCCTCTGGCGAAACTCGGCACAGACCAACTCCGTCAACATCAGCTCCGGCACCTACGCGTTTAGTGGGCTGCTCTACTTCCCGACGAGCCCAGTGAATTACAGTTCGGCATCGGCTTCGTATGCCAACCTTGTCTTCGGGCAAGGCAACTTTAGCACGAGTACCGGGCTGAGTCTGGCGAGTCCGCCGCCCAACGGGACGATCGCTCTGAAAGCGACGCTAGCAGAATGAAGGCACGTAAACTGTTCCGCTCGCAGTCGGGCGCGGCGATCGTCGAGTTTGCCCTCATCGCACCCGTCCTGATCATGCTGGTCATCGGACTGATCGAGATCGGACGCTACACGTATCTCGGAATCGTCGCGGCGCATGCCGCCGAGGCCGGCGCAGTCTATGCAGCGCAAACGATCGCGACATCGAACGATAACGCCGGAACCAAGATCGCCGTCAACGCGGATGCCTCGGGCGTCACGTGGACCGTGAACCCGAATCCGCATTGCACCGAGGCCGGCGCAACCGTTACCTGCCCCACCACCGCCAATACGACCTTGGACACCTCAAACGGCCTCGTCTACTACGTGACCGTCCAAGTAACTGCCAACTTCACCTCACTTCTTCACTATCCGGGCATTCCCGACAGCGTCCCCGTGACCGCGTCGTCGACGATGCGGGTGCTCGTACAATAACCATCCCGGCGTAAGCCGTCGTTTCCCGGCGTAAAGCCGATCGCTTCTGGTCGTGCGGATTTCGTTTCTCGTCGTGCGGACTTTCTTCGAAGCACTCTTGGTAAGGAGAGATGAATGCTTACGCCTCTGTGGTCTATGATTACGGACGAGAGCGGCTCGGCGTCGCTTGAGTACGGCATCCTGATTGCCGCCATCGCGTTGGTCGCAATATTCTCGCTGGAGGTCTTCGGCCGGAGCGTTAGCGGGCTCTTTGGACCGGGATCGACCGCAGTCAACCCTTGGAGCCATTAGTCAAGCGGGCTGCGGCGCAATGGCTGTTGCTTTCCGCGGCCGCCTGATCAAAAAGACCAACGGCGTGGATAGCACGAAGACAATCGCCGTTGCGCGGAAGAGATAGTCATAGGCAATCATGGCGGATTGCTGGCTTACGATCTGCGTGAGCTGGCCAATGGAATACCCATGCGTTTGCGTCACGCCCGCTGCGAGATTATTCCACGCAATAGCGGTCTGATGCGTCAGCATCGTCGTGAGAATCGCGATGCCGAGGCTGCCGCCGAGCTGCCGCAGCAAGGTGAAGACGCCGGTCGCGCCGGCCAGCTCCCCTATGGGAACGTCGAGCAGCGAGATCGTCGTGAGCGGAACGAACATAAAGCCGAGCGCGAAGCCCTGGACGAGGCGCGGCCAGAAGACGTCCCAGTAGCCGGCCTGCACCGTTAATCCGCCGAGGAGCCAGGTCGACCAGGCAAAGAGCAGCGTTCCGAAGACGATCGACCAGCGCCCGTCGATCCGGTTGAGAATTCGCCCGATGATCAGCATCGAGAGGGCCGTTGCAAAGGCCCCCGGCATCAACGCCAAGCCGGTGTCGAGCGCCGTGAAGCCCAGCAGCGATTGAAAGAAGAGCGGCAAGACCAGCGCGGTGCCATAGAGCCCGAAGCCCATGATGATTCCCAGGAACGATCCGACCGAGAACGATCTGAATGCGAAGACCTTCAGATCGACGATCGGGTAGCGATCGCGCAGCGACTTCACCACGAACACGATCAGCGAAAAGGCCGAAACCGCCGCGCAAACGACGATTGCCCGCGACGAGAACCACTCGTCGCGCTCACCTTGCTCGAGGACGAACTGCAGCGACGCGAGGCCCGCCGTCAGCAGGCCGAGGCCGGCCCAGTCGATGCCGCCCTTAGGCTTGGCGATGTACTTCGGGCTGGGAATGAATGCCAGCGTCATGAGAAAGGCGGCGATGCCGATCGGGATGTTGATATAGAAGATCAGCGGCCAGCTCGCGTTGTCGACGATCCACCCGCCCAGCGCCGGACCGATCGCCGGACCGACCATCGCTCCCATGCCGAAGATCGCCATTGCGGCGCCGCGTCGCTGGGGCGGAAACGTCTCAAACATGATCGCTTGCGCGGTCGGCTGCAGCGCTCCGCCACCTAACCCCTGGACGACGCGGTAAAAGACCAAAACCCAGATCGAGCGGGCGGTTCCGCACAAGAGCGACGCTACGGTGAAGAGTGCGAGCGAGATCGCATAAAAGGTCTTGCGGCCGAGCAGCGCGGTCAGCCAGCCGTTGAGCGGCATAACGACGACGCTTGCCAGAATGTAGCCGGTTGCAACCCATGCAACCTCATCGACCGTCGCGCCGAGGTTGCCGCCGATCGTATTGAGGGCGACGTTGACGATGGTCGTGTCGATGATCGCCATGATCAAGCCCAGCATGACGGTCACGGTGACTAGTGCGACCGGCGCGTCGTCGCGTTGCGGCATTAAAGGCCTCGTACCCATTCTCGAACAAGGGACCGTCCGGTGCAGAGACTGGTTGCCGCATTTGCGCTCTTCGCGCTGATCGACGTGCTTGCGTTTCACACGCCGCTCTACCACGCCGCCCTTGATCCCTCGTCGAGCACGGGCAGCTTCGAATCGGCGATCGCTCAGTTCAACGCTTTCCACGGCGGGCGGAGCCGCGACGTCTTGGTGCTGGGCGATTCGCGGATCTACTCGGGACTGAATCCGCAGGCGGCAAGCGAAGCCGCCGGCACGCTGCGGTTTCTCAACGGCGGCGTCCCCGGAACGACGCCGCGCTGCTGGCCGTTCTTCGTGCGGGCGATCGATCCCGATGCGCGCCGCTTCGCGGCCGTGGTCATCGCGGTCGACACGTACGGCGACGACGACAGCGCGATCGGCAGCTTGGACGGCGACGACCGTCCGATGGACCTGCGCTACGTCGTCTTTCAAACGCGCTTGACCGACATTCCCAAGCTGGCCGGCTCGTTCTCCGATCCGCGCGAACGCGTCGAGAACGGAATCGACCTTTTCTGGCGAGCTTCGGAGCTGCGCGACGATTTTCAAGCGCTCGCGGCGAACCCGCTCGCGCGGCTGACGGCGATCGAGGGGGCGCGCAACACGGCGGCGTACGATCCGCTCGCCGCCCACCCGCGAAGCGAAACGCTCGCCGGCTTACACGTGGATTTCGCGACGAACGCAATCGTCTATCCGCCCGGGGCTACCGACGACGCGCGCGCCGCCATCGCCACGCAAGTGCTCGCGGCCGCCAAGCCGAGTCCCTCGTACGCGCGCTACCGGGAACAATGGCTGGCGCCGATCGTGGCGCGATATGCGGCCGGTGGAACGCCGGTCTTTTTCGTGCGCATTCCGACGCGTCCGGCGCATCGCATCTCGTCGCAGCTTCCCAGCGGTTCGCTCGTCGAAATTGCGCGAAACGACGGCGCGCGGTTCATTCCGGCCGCGAAGTATCTCGCTCTTGAGCGGCCGGAGCTCTTTGCTGATGAAGACCATCTCAATCGCGAGGGGAGTTTGCGGTTTAGCCATCTCCTTGGGGCGGATGTGGCGCGCTTGCTGGCCGAGGCGCGGCGGGGTGTGCCGGCCTCGCTAATTCTTAGGTTAACCGCTCGGCCGGCACACCCCGCCGCGCCTCGGCCAGCATACTCCGTGTTGGATCGGCAAGCGGATCGGGCGGCGGCTCCGCAAGGCGAGCATCACTCGCTTTCTTGGTTTGCGGCGGCTTGTGGGATTGGAATTCCGTTGCGTTTTCAGTCGTATGAGTTCTGGCTTTTCTTTGCGATCGTCGCTCTGCTCTTCTATCGGCTGCCGCGGCGTGCGGGCTGGTATGTCTTGCTGGTTGCGAGCTACTATTTTTACGCGCGCTGGAACGCGTGGTACGTGCTGTTCTTATGGATCCTTACGGCGAGCGATTTTGCGATTGCGATCTGGGTCGAGCGGGCGCGAGCGGCGGGGGGGCGGCACGTTCGCCTGCTGCTGGGTGCGGGCGTTGCGGCGAATCTTGCGTTTCTCGGGAGCTTTAAATACGCGAACTTTGGAAGCGGCACGGTGGCGGCGCTAATCGGCATGCACTCCAATCCTTGGCTCGTGAATCTTTTCGTGCCGATCGGCATCAGTTTCCATACGTTCCAAAGCATCTCGTATCTGGTGGACGTCTATCGTGGGCGCACGCCCGCGGTGCGAAAGCCGCTCGATTACGCGCTGTATTTGGCCTTTTTCCCGCAACTGCTGGCCGGGCCGATCGTTCGCGCCGGTCTGTTCTTCGGCGAGTTGTTTTCGTGGCGGCCGCCGGGACCCGACGACTTCAGTTACGGCTTTGCGCGGGCCGGTTTCGGTCTGCTGAAGAAGACGGCGGTTGCGGATCAGTTCGCATCGGTGGCAAATGCGTACTTCGATGGAATTGCAGCCCATCCGGGCGCTCCCGCGGCTTGGAGCGCGCTCTTTGCTTTTAGCATGCAGATCTATTTCGATTTCTCGGGCTATAGCGACATTGCAATCGGGTGCGCGAGAATTTTGGGCTTCGTCTTTCCGGAGAACTTCCGCATGCCGTATCTCGCGACGAGCATCGGCGACTTCTGGCACCGGTGGCACATCACGCTCTCCACGTGGCTGCGCGACTATCTCTACGTTCCTTTGGGCGGAAGCCGCGGCGGTTTAGCGGCGACGCTGCGCAACTTGATGGTCACGATGCTCTTGGGCGGCCTCTGGCACGGCGCACAGTGGACCTTCGTTGCGTGGGGCGGCTTTCACGGCACGATGCTCTGCATCGAACGACTGCTCGGCATCGGCCGCAAGGGGAGTTCGCCGGCCGGCGTAGTGCTGCTCGCGCGCGTAACGCTCACGTTTGCGATCGTCACGCTCGGCTGGGTGCTTTTCCGGGCGCCAACCTTCGGCGCCGCCGTTGCCGTCTATCGAGCGCTCTTCGCCGGGGGGGCCGGCGCGTCGCTGTTGACGGGATGGCAAGCGGTGCTTGCCGCCGGCATCGTCGTCTTCGGGGGCGTGCGCCTGTTGCTCGAACGCCGGAGCGTTGCACCGGCGTGGCAAGGGCTGCGTCCGGGCATCCAGGTTGGAGCGCTCGCCGGCTTGCTTTTGGCGCTCGCGCTCTTCTCGTGGCCCGGCCTCTCGCCGACCTTCATCTACTTCAAGTTTTAGGAGCCGGCGGGCTCCTAAAGGGCTAAGCGTAGGCTCCTGATGTAAACTACCGGGAGTGCGGGAAGAAGAAGATCAAGCGATTGCAATCTCCGCGTTTGAAGGAGCGCGCGTGATCACGCTGCGCGGCGAGTGGGACGTCTCAAACCGGGAGCGGCTTCGCGATGCCTTGAGTTCGCTTGGAGACGAGGGCGACGTGGTCGTCGACCTGCGCGAAGCGAGCTTCTTTGATTCGACGGCGCTGGCCGAGCTGATCGCGCTCTACAAGCGCTTGACCGGCGACGGGCGCCGCCTGGAAGCGCTGGTCGGCGAGAGCAATATGCGTCGGCTGCTGGAGCTGACGAGTCTCGACAACCTGCTGGGCGTCTCGAGCATGCGAGCGCGCTACCTGATGGAACGCCTGCCGCCGCCCGCGTGGCCGTCGGGGGATTCGGCGTGACCCCGTTGAGCGCGCATCGCGCCTCGCTCGAGCGGTATCTCAGTGAGATCGCCTTCCCCTTCGACTCCGTCGCGGGGCGCATTATCGCCGAGCGTCTCCCGATCTCGTCGGCGCGCGATCCGGTTCGGCCGTGCCTGTTGCTCTGGGCCTGCGCGGCCAATGGCGGCGATACTGCCGATGCGCTTCCCGTTGCCGTCGCCTTCGATCTCTTCGACCGATTCATGCTGCTGCACGACGAGCTTGCCGACGTACGCGCCGATACGATCGTTCGCTGGGGCCTCGGCCAGAGTCTCAACGCCGGCGACGCGTTCTATGCCTTGGCTTTTCGCAGTCTTGCCAGCGACGTCGGCGATCCGGCGTGCCGGCTCCAGGTGGCACGGCTCGTCGGGGAAGCGGTTCTGGAGGCGATCGAAGATCGCGAGGGCGCGATGGAAGGGCGCTGTGCGCTCACCGGAGCCGCGCTGCAGGCCGGCGCCATCATCGGCGGAGCCTCCCCCGACGTCGCGGCGACCTTCGCCCGAGCGGGGCGGGCGCTCGGAATGGCGAGCGAGACCAACGATAGCGAAAGCGCGAAGCGGTTCGCTCGCGCGTCGATTGGCGCGCTGCAGCCGTGCACGCGCGAAGCCGACCTCGACGTCTTTGCGGAAGTCGCATTCTACGTTGCGCGACAAGCTGCCTAATCGTTCGACCCCGTCGCGCAAGGCGGAGCATCTTCGAATCAACATCGAACAAGACGTCGGCGCGAAGGGCCTGACTGCCGGGTTCGAGCGCCACGCGTTGTTGCATCGCGCGCTGCCGGAAATCGATCTCGCCGACGTTGACACGTCGATGCACCTCTTCGGCCGCCGGCTGGGCGCGCCGCTGCTGATCTCGTGCATGACCGGTGGAACGCCGGAGGCTACGGCGATCAATCGTCGCCTCGCAAAAGTCGCGGCGCATTACGGCTTCGCCATGGGTTTGGGCTCGGGTCGCGTTCTGCTCGAGGCGCCCGAGACGATCGAAAGCTTCGACGTGCGCGCGCATGCTCCGGAGACCTTGCTCTTCGCAAATCTCGGCGCCGTACAGCTGAACAAGGGCTACAAACTCGCGCAGTGCCGGCGTCTGGTGGAAATGCTGAAGGCCGACGCGCTCGTGCTGCATCTCAATCCGCTGCAAGAGGCGCTCCAGCCTGAAGGCGACACGTGCTTTCGCGGACTGCTCGGACGGATCGGCGAGCTGTGCGGGCGCGCCGATTTTCCGGTCGTCGTCAAAGAGGTCGGCTGGGGCATCGGCGCCGGCGACGTTCGCGCGCTCTTCGATGCCGGCGTCGCTGCGGTGGACATCGCCGGTGCCGGCGGCACGTCGTGGAGCGAGGTCGAGCGCTATCGGATCACCGAACCCTGGCGGGCGCGAGTTGCCGGCGCATTCGCCGCGTGGGGTATTCCGACCGCGCAGGCGATCGCCGATGCGCGCGCGATCGCGCCCGAGGGGACGCTGATCGCCAGCGGAGGAATCCGGACGGGTCTCGAGGCTGCCAAAGCGCTCGCGCTCGGTGCCGACCTCGTGGGGATCGCCGGGCCGTTCCTCCGCGCCGCCGACGAGAGCCTCGAAACGGCGCTCGAGGTTGCCCGTGAATACCTCGAGACGCTGCGCGTTGCGATGTTCTGCGCGGGCGCCCAGCGGCCGGCCGAGCTGCGCGGCCGGCTTGAATTTCGCCCTTGACTAAGTGGACTAAGTCCTATAGACTAACGCATCATGAAAAGTGTGAACATCCACGAGGCAAAGACTCACTTTTCGGCGCTCCTCGCCCGCGTGGAGGCCGGCGAGGAAGTCGTGATTGCCAAGGCGGGGCGCCCCATTGCCCGTCTGGTGCCGGCGCAAAGGCTCGCCCAGCGCGAGCTCGGCTGGGACAGCGGCCTGAGCTTTTGGATTGCCGAAGACTTCGACGAATACTTGCCGGAAGAGTTTGCCGAGTACGTCGAGTGAGGCTGCTGCTCGATACGCGCGTCTGGCTCTGGATGGCATTGGCGCCGCAGCGTCTCGGCGCAGATTCGCGTTTGATGCTGGAGGACCGAGGCAATGCGCTCTTCCTCTCAATCGCCAGCGCCTGGGAGATCGTCAGAAAAGACGCCCTCGGCAAACTCGAGCTGCCGATCGATGCGGCGACGTATCTGCGGTCGCGTCTTGCGCGTAGCGGAGCCGAGCTGCTGCACCTCTCGCTCGATCATCTATTTGCGCTCGGTTCGCTACCCGATCGTCATCGCGATCCGTTCGATCGCGTGCTCGCGGCCCAGGCGAAAGTCGAAGGCATGAGTTTGATGTCCGCGGATCCGCGCGTTCTTGCCTACCCGGTATTGACGATCGACGCGCGCACGTGAATCTGGGTCTGCGGGCCGCCGACACGTATTGCCGCGTGCTGACGCGCGGGCACTACGAGAACTTCTCGGTTGCATCGCGCTTCGTAGACGCGGCGAGGCGGCGCGATCTCATGCGTATCTACGCCTTTTGCCGAACGACCGACGATCTCGGTGACGAGAGCCCCAACGGCACGGCGCTGCCGCGGCTCGAACGCTGGAAGGACGAAGTTCGCGCGCTGTTTGCCGGCGTGCCGCCGGTCCATCCGGTGCTCGTCGCGCTGGCCGAAACGATCGAGCGGCGCGCCATTGGGGCGCAGCCCTTTTTCGACCTGATCGAGGCCAACGTGCAGGACCAAAGCGTACTGCGCTATGCGACGTGGGAAGAACTCGACGGTTACTGCCGGCTTTCGGCGGCGCCGGTAGGCCGGATGGTCCTTCGAGTCTTCGGAGTTGCGAATGAGGAGGCGGGCCCGCTCTCCGACGACGTCTGTATCGGCCTGCAGCTCGCCAACCACGCGCAAGACGTCCGGCGCGACGCGGCCATCGGACGCAAATACTTGGTCGAAAGCGACGTCGCCGCGGTGGGTGTGCCCGGCGCCGCCGAGAGGATGGTACGCCGCGCCCGTGCCTTGCTTGCTTCGGGTGAGCGGCTCGAAGCCTACGTGCCCCGCGTGCTCCGCCTCCAACTGGCGCTTTATCGGATGGGAGGGCTGGCGATCTGCGACGCCATCGAGGCGCTGGGCTACCGGACCGAGCAGGAACGGCCGAGCCTTTCGACGCCAACGAAGGTATCGGTGGTGCTTCGCGCCGCAGTAGAGAGCTTTTCTCGAAGGCCGGCATAGATGATCGATACCGAACAGCTCCGCGCGGAGCGCTTCAACCGGGATATGGCTAAGCGCGAAGCGAGCAACTTCTATTGGGGCTTCATCTCACTCAGCCATCACGAGCGGATGGCTATTTACGCGCTCTACAACTTTGCCCGCCAGGTAGACGACGAGGCCGACACCGTCGGAGTCGAGAATTTGCCGGCGCGCCTGGCCGTTCATCGCGCGCGCATCTCTGCAGCCGTGCGCGGCGACTACGGGGACGACCCGATCTTGCGCGTGCTCTCCGAGGCTATCGAGCGTTATGCCATTCCGGAAGAAGAGCTGGCGATGCTGATCGACGGCGTCGAGATGGACTTTAGCCAAACCCGGTATCAAACGTTCGACGAACTGAAGGATTACTGCAACCTCGTCGCCTCGGTTGTCGGCCGGATGTGCGTGCGCATCTTCGGGTTCAGCGATCCGATCGCGCTGCAGCGTGCCGACGATCTCGGCATGGCGCTGCAGCTCACCAACATCTTGCGCGACGTCCGCGAAGATGCCGTCGACATGAATCGCATTTATCTGCCGCAGGACGAGCTCGCGCGGTTCGATATTCCCGAATCGGCACTTTTTTCCGGGGAGATTCGCCCCGGCTGGAACGAGCTGATCGCCGAGCAAGTCGCGCGTGCGCGAACGTATTTTGAGACGGGATACGAAGTGCTGCGTTATATCCCGCGCCGCCCCGCCGCGTGCGTCCAGACGATGGCGGGGATCTACGAAGAGCTGCTCAAGAAGATCGAGCGCGAGCCGGGGCTTCCGCTGCGAGCTCGCGCCGCGCTCTCTAAGACCGAAAAGCTCCTCGTGGTGGTGCGATCGTGGCTGTCGAGCGCGTAGCGGTCGTCGGAGGCGGTCTCGCCGGGCTGGCCGCGGGTCTTGCGCTCAAAGCGGCCGGAGCGCGCGTCGAGCTCTTCGAGCGAAGCCGCATCCTCGGCGGCCGCGCAACTTCCTTCGAAATCGACGGCGTGGAAGTGGACAATGGCCAACACGTCTTCTTGGCGTGCTGCACGGAGTTCGTCAACTTCGCGAAGGCCGTCGGCATGAGCGGCCAACTTCACCTGCAAGACCGCTTCGACGCGACGATCCTCTCGCGAAGCGGCAAAGCGGGACGGCTGCGCACCGCGGCATTACCCGCGCCGCTCCATTTGATCGGTTCCTTTGCGAGCTACTCGCACCTCCGCGTTGCCGGAAAACTGCGCATCGCACGGGCACTCGCGGCGGCACTGCTCGGCCGAGGCGACGCGAACGAGACCTTCGAGGCGTGGCTGACGCGCAACGGCCAAGGAGCGGAGGAGCGCGCGGCGTTTTGGGATCCGTTCTTCATTCCGGCGTTGAACGCATCATTCGATCGCGTCGGAGCGTCCGACGCGATGTTCGTGTTAAAGACCGCTTTTCTGCGCGACGCCGGCGCCGCGCGCTTCGGCTTCTCAAAAGTCCCCCTCGCGCACCTAGCCACAGCCGCCGCCAGCAGACTCGACGCCGTCCACACCTCAACCCCGGTACTCTCCGTCACCCTGACCCCCGTCGAAGGGCACGCCAAAAGTGTCACCCTGAGCCTGTCGAAGGGTGACGCGCACTTCGACGCCGTCGTTCTTGCGGTGCCCCCGCGCCAGGCCGAGCGCATCCTCGGCGACCCCGCGCGCTACGGCGTAAGGAACCTCGATCGCTACGACCCCTACCCGATTATCGACGTTCACCTGTGGCACGGCGGTGGAACAATCGGCCGCGACTTTGTCGCCGCGCTCGAATCGCCGTTGCAGTGGATCTTCGAAAAGGAGCCGGGATATCTGTGCTGCAGCTTCAGCGCCGCCGACGAATATCTCCGCCAGCCGACCGCGGAACTCGAATCGCTCGCCTGGCGCGAGACGCAGACGTTTCTGCCGGCACTCAAAGATGCAACGCTCGTTCGCAGCGCCGTCACGCGAAACCCCGAAGCAACGTGGCTTCCGCAGATCGGCGCCAAGCGAACGGAACAGCGCACCAACCATCCCGCAATCGCAATAGCGGGCTCGTGGACCGAAACCGGCTGGCCCGACACGATGGAATCGGCCGTTCGCAGCGGCAACCTCGCAGCTCGAGTCGTTCTGGAACGCCGTGCGGGCTCTCCCGATGGATAGCCATCAAGCGTTACGGCGCGCCACCGACTGGCTGCTGAAGGAACAGTCGCCGGAGGGCTGGTGGTCGGGCGAACTCGAGACGAACGTCACGATGACCGCCGAGCACGTGTTGCTGTTTCGCTTCTTGGGCTTGCCGCACGACGAGTTTCGCGCGGGGGCAATCGGTCATCTGTTCAAGCATCAGCGCAACGACGGATCGTGGGCGCTCTACTACGGCGGCCCGGCCGATTTGAGCACGACGATCGAAGCCTACGTTGCGCTCAAGGTGCTGGGCGTCGATCCGTCACGCGATGAGATGCGCAAGGCGCTGCACGTGATCGTGCAGCAGGGCGGCGTGGCAAACGCGCGGGTCTTCACGAAGATTTGGCTGGCGCTCTTCGGCGTCTATCCTTGGTCGGGCGTGCCGTCGCTGCCGCCCGAGCTGGTCTATTTTCCGCTCTGGATGCCGTTCAATCTGTACGATTTTGCCTGCTGGGCCCGCGGAACCGTCGCGCCGCTGACGATCGTCGTCTCTAAGCGGCCGGTTCGCGCGCTCGGCGTCGACGTCGGCGAAATCATCGCGCCTGGAACCGAAGGGGATCTCCAACGCGTGACCGGGTCGCGCCATTGGCTGATGTTCGTCGAGAAGTTGCAGAAGCTCTACGAGCGGTTGCCGGTTCAACCGTCTCGCGACGATGCGCGGCAACGCGTGGCGCAGTGGGTCGTCGAGCGCCAAGAGGCCGACGGGAGTTGGGGCGGCATTCAGCCGCCGTGGGTCTATTCGCTCATTGCGCTCGACCTGATGGGATACGGCGTGGATCATCCGGTGATGCGCAAGGGCATCGAAGGCATGCGCCGTTTTATCATCGACGAACGCGGCGATTGGCGCTTTCAGGCCTGCATGTCGCCGGTATGGGATACGGCGTGGGCCGTGCGAGCGCTCGCGATTGCCGGCTTTGGCGAATCGCACCCGGCGATGCGACGCGCCGTGGCGTGGCTGCTGCGCGAACAAATTCCCGACGACGCACCGGGCGACTGGCGCATGAAGTGCACGGAGACGCGCGGTAACGGCTGGGCGTTCGAGTTTGACAACGACGCCTATCCGGACATCGACGACACAACGATTGTCGTGCTGGCGCTGCTCGAGGGCGGGGAGCGTAACGCAATCGCCGATTCGGTCGAACGCGCGCGGCGCTGGACGCTGGCGATGGACTCGCGCAACGGCGCCTGGGCGGCGTTCGATCGGGACAATACTCGCGAACTGCTCTACCGTATGCCGTTTTCGGATTTCGGAGCGATGATCGACCCGCCGACGGAAGACGTAACCGCACACGTGCTGGAGATGCTCGCGGCCCTCGGCGAGGGCGCGTCGAATCCGGCGGTCGCCCGCGGCTTGGAGTATCTGCGTGCCACGCAAAAGCCGTGGGGTTCCTGGTACGGACGCTGGGGCGTCAACCACATCTACGGCACCTGGTGCGTGATCTCGGCATTGACGGCCTTACGAACCGGAGTGGAGATGATCGAGCGCGCCGTCGCGTGGCTGCTCTCGGTGCAGAATGCCGACGGCGGCTGGGGGGAAAGCTGCCACTCCTATGCCGACGAGTCGTTCGCCGGCATCGGGAGCAGCACGCCGTCGCAGACCGCCTGGGCCGTGCTCGCGCTGCAACTTGCCGGCAGCCCGCAACATCCGGCGGTCGGCCGGGGTCTTGCCTATCTGTGCGAGCGGCAGCGCGGCGACGGGACGTGGGACGAGCCGGAGTGCACCGGAACCGGTTTCCCTCGCGACTTTTACATCAACTACCACCTTTATCGCCACCTCTTCCCAACCATGGCCCTCGCAATGGACGACCTTCGTCGAAGGGCGAAGGGTGACGAAGCCACCAACCCTGAAGGAAGTAACCCATGAGCATGCCCCTCCAACAGAAGATTGCCGTGGCCAAGTATATCGCCGGCAAGCGCCTGCGCGGCGAGAAGAAATATCCGCTCGTGCTGGAGCTCGAGCCCTTGCTGCAATGCAATCTTGCCTGCGCGGGCTGCGGTAAGATCCAGCATCCCGACGAGATTCTTCGTCAGCGATTGAGCGTCGAGGAATGCATCGCTGCCGTCGAAGAGTGCGGCGCGCCGATGGTTTCGATTGCGGGCGGTGAGCCGCTGGTGCACGATCAGATGCCGCAGATCGTCGAGGAGCTGGTCAAGCGTAAAAAGTACGTCTTCCTCTGCACCAACGCGCTGCTGCTGAAGAAGAAGATTCATCTCTTCAAACCCTCAGTCTATTTCGTGTGGATGATCCATCTCGACGGCATGCGCGAGCGTCACGATCAGTCCGTATGCCGCCAAGGCGTCTTCGACAAAGCGATCGACGCGATCAAAGAGGCCAAGGCCCAGGGTTTCCGCGTCTTTACCAACACGACGTTCTTCGATCAGGATGGCCCGGAATCGATTCGCGAGGTCCTGGATTATCTCAACGACGATCTCAAAGTCGACATGATGCAGATCTCGCCGGCCTACGCGTACGAGAAGGCGCCCGACCAGGAGCACTTCCTCGGCGTCAAGCGAACCCGCGAAATCTTCACTCAGGTCTTCGCCGACGGCAAGCGCCGCAAGTGGCGGCTCAATCACAGCCCGCTGTACTTGGATTTCCTCGAGGGTAAGGTCGACTTCGAATGCACGCCGTGGGGGATTCCGTGCTACACGGTCTTCGGCTGGCAGCGCCCGTGCTACCTCATGAGCAAAGAGAGCTATGCCCGCACCTATCAAGAGTTGCTCGACGAAACCGACTGGTCGAAATACGGGCGCGGTAAGCATGAGTCGTGCGAGAACTGCATGGCGCATTGCGGTTACGAACCAACGGCCGTCATTCGCACGACGGGTTCCATTAAGGAATCAATTCGCGCCGCAATGAACTAGCGGCCGATGAATCGCAGCCGGGTTGGGCTGGCCGTTACGCTTGCGTTTCTCGTTGCGTGCGCCGGCCGGGGCAGCGGTCCCGTCAACTCGTTGCCGCAGGCTGCGGCGCCCGGAGCCCTGCTCCCGGCGACCGGCGGCACCGAGCTTCCGGAGCCTCCCGTCGTTCAAGCGGTCGACGGCGTCGCGAAGTTCTCGCTGATTGCCGAGAATGACCAAGCGACCGGAGAGCCGACCTTCGAGTACAAGGGCGCGCTCGGGGTTATTCCGACGATCGTCGTCGACCCGGGGGATACGATCGAGCTCAGGCTCAAGGACAAGCTTCCAAACGAACCGCCGCCGGAAGTCATGCCGGACACACCGATGCCCGACGAGATCAATCTGCATTTCCACGGACTCGGATCCTCTCCGGAAAAGCCCGGCGACGACGTCCTAACCACCCTGGCCAAGCCGGGCGAAACGCTGCATTATGTGGTTCACGTGCCCGTTACGCAAGAGCCGGGGCTCTACTGGTACCATCCGCACGTGCACGGGCAGACCAGTTATCAAGTCGGTGAAAGCGGAATATCCGGCGCGATCGTCGTGCGGGGGATCGAGAAGCACCTGCCCGAGCTCGGCCGGATGAAGCACCGGCTAATCATCGTTCGCGCGACGGGAATTGGCGCAAACGCCGAACCCGAAGGCGGCATGCCGCCGGCAACCGCCAAACCGCAAAACAGTAACAAGGAACCGTGCCTCTTTCACGACGGTCTGACGGTGACGCTTAACGGCGTAGCGCAGCCCGACATTTCGATCGCGCCGGGCGAGCGGCAGTTCTTCCGCGTCGTCAACGCCACCGGTCACAAGACGCTCAAGCTCGCCGTGGAAGGCGAGAACGTTCAGCTCGTTGCGGTCGACGGATTTGCGCTCGACACGTACCCGGGCACGCCGCCGACCGAGTCGATGCCGTATCTTATCGTTCCACCCGCATCGCGCGCGGAGTTCATCGTCACCGGTCCGGCCGGCGGTCACGGCAAGTTCCGGACGCTCTGCTATAACTCGGGTCCCAACGGCGACGGCGATCCGCCGTGGTTACTGGCGCATCTCGTCGCGCCGAAGAAGCCCGATGGAGGCGACTTCTCGAGGCGGCCGATCACCGTCGGCGCGCCGCTGCCGCAGGACGGCTACTCGACCAAACTGCCGCCGCCCGCGGCCAAACGCGTGGTCGTCTTTAGCGAAAACAATAAGCCGCAGTTCTTCATCAACGGCAAGAGGTTTTCGATGAAGTCGAAACCGATGTACGTAGTGCGCGTCGGCACCGTCGAGGAGTGGCACGTCGTGAACGTCACGCAGGAGATTCACGATTTTCACATCCATCAGCTGCACTTCTTGGTTCAAAGGATCAACGGCGTGCCGGTCAAGCACCCGTTTTGGGCCGACAGCTTCGTCCTGCCGCATCGCTATCCGGTCGGAACCAAGAGCATCCCGGGCACGCTCGACCTGTTAATGGATTTCCGTTCCCCGCTGATCCGCGGCGAGTTTCTCTTCCACTGCCACATCCTCGACCACGAGGACGAAGGCATGATGGCCAAGATCGAGGCGATTTAGCGGGCGATACGCAATGCGCCCGGGTATTTATAGCGCATCACTTTCTCGAGATTAATGCCGCGGATGATGCCTTCCGCGTGGTAGGTCAATCCCCAGGAATCGATCGAGGACATGTCCGGAAAGATGCACGCTTCGAGCGTTTGATCGATCGCGTTCTTCTCGTACCAACCTCCGCCCGAACCGGAGGTCCCGCCGAATTGGTCCGAGCCGCCCAATAGCGAGCAGTAGCACGACGCGGGGTTTCCCGAGCACGAGCCGACCGCCGGCTTCAAGATATACGCCAGCGCGGCCAGCGACGGTTTCGTCGTGTAGAGCGTCTCCAACAGGATGTGGATGCGCGATCCGTCTTTCTTGCTGGTGTATTGGCAAAAGGTTCTGTCGCCCGCGAGGAAGAGGAACTTTGAGGAGTTGCTGCCGTACACCGGACGGCGAAGTTCTAGCTCGCCGCCGGTCTGCTTGCAATAGGCCGCCGCTGCCGTCTGCGCAGATGCGGTCGCCGCAGCGAAGGAGTTTGCCGAGAGGGGAGGCGACGCGCTCGCGCCGATGCCGCCGCACCCTGCGATCGCGACGCCTGCGGCGGCGAAGATTGCCAAGATTGAAGGTTTCATATCGCGTCTTAGTACCGTGCGGCCCCGAAGGACGCCTGTGCTCCAAGGAAACGCTGCGGCAATACGAGTAACGAGGGTGATATGACCCACGGGTTCGGCGGCATTGCGCGACGCCTCGATAACCTGGAACGTCGTGTTGACGCCATGGACACCCGGTTCGATCGGTTCGAGGTGAAGGTGCTCCAGCGCTTCGACTCGCTCGACGCGCGATGGCCGATCGCGTCTTCCTGACCGGGGCAACCGGATTCGTCGGCTCGCATATTCTGCGCGAACTGCTCGATGCCGGCTATCGAGTCCGCGCGCTGGTTCGCGGAGGAAAAGACGTTGACGAGCGCGCCGAGCGAGTCGAAGGCGACCTAAGAAACGTCGGCGCCTTCGCGCAGGCGCTTCGAGGATGCCGCTACGCCGTGCACTGCGCGGCGCTCTATACTTTCGCGCCGCGCGCGAAGCGCGATGTCACCGCCGTCAACGTTGAAGGGACCGCGAGCCTCATGCTCGCGGCTGAGCTGGCCGGCGTCGAGCGCATGGTCCTTACTTCGAGCTCCGCGACCCTCGGTCACGCGCACAGCGGCTACCACCGCTCCAAGCTCGATCAAGAGCGTGCGGCCTTTGCGTCGCGCGTTCCCGTGATCGCGCTGCTTCCGACGGCGCCCGTCGGGCCCGGCGATTGGAAGCCGACGCCGACGGGCAAGCTCGTGCTCGATTTTGCGCGCGGGAAGATCGTCGCGAAAGCGCCGGGATCGGGCGGGATGAACCTGGTCGCCGTCGAGGACGTCGCGCGCGCGCACGTGGCCGCGCTGCAGCGCGGGAAAATCGGCGAACGCTACGTGATCGCCGGCGAAAATCTCGCCATGGACGAGATTTGGCTGCGGCTGGCGCAAATCACCGGCCGCCCGATGCCGAAATGGCGCGCGCCCTACGCGCTGGCGCTTGCCGCCGCCTACGGTGACGAATTCCGATGCGCCATCACGGGTTCCGAGCCAAAGGTCCCGCTCGAAGGCGTTCGGTTATCGCGCGAGCGGATGTATGCCGATTCGTCAAAAGCGCAAGCCGAACTCGCCTACCAAGTCACCCCGGTTAAGCCGGCGCTCGAACGCGCCGTCACGTGGTACCGCGAAGCCGGCTTGGCCTAGGACCCCGACAGACTCCTAGCCGTTTAAGAAGGGTTTGCCTTCGTGCGCGACCAGCAAGTCGTGCATATCGTTGGCGTGATCTTCCTCTTGTGCCAGGATGCCTTCGAGCATCGTGCGCGTGGTCGGATCCTTTTCGCCGAAGAAGCGAATCAGATCGCGGTAGTGTTCCACCGCAATGCGTTCCGCCACGAGATTCTCTTTGATCATGTCGATCAGCTTCTTCGCGTTGCCGTACTCGGTTGCCGAGCGCGTTTGGAGGCCCTGCGGGTCGAAGTTGGGCGTGCCCCCGAGCTGATTGATGCGGTTGGCGATCTTCTCCATGTGCTCGGTCTCGTCGCGGGCATGCTCGGCGAACTCGGCCTTGACGCTTTCGCTATCGATCCCGACCGCCGCGATGTTGTGCATCGTGTACCGCAGAACGCAAACGATTTCCGTGGCCAAAGCCCCTTGCAGAAGGTCTATCGCTTGTTGCGCGTCGCCTCCATAGTTTTGCGTGACCGCGCCGCGCTCGATATTCTCTTTCGCGCGCCGGCGCAGTTCGGTGATGTCGGTGAGGAAGGGCTGGCTGGACGTTGTCATGACAGGCTCCTTACGGGGGGTAGAATTTGCTGCTCTTAAACGTGGCTTCGATTTTGGATTGGCTTCCCGACGCCGGTACGGTCGCCTTCCCATTGAACTCGGTCCCGCGAACGATCGCCCGCCCCTTGGCATAACGATTTCCGCCGGAATCGTAGAGCGTAAACGCGGTCTTCGCCCGGCTCTTGGATTGGGATACCACTTTTCCCGAGATCGTAAGATCCATGCTACCCGAGGACAAGCTTATCTCAAACAGTCCGGAGATCTTCGCGCCTGCAAGCGCGATCTTGACGGTTACGCGTCCGGACTGCGTCTGGCTGCCCTGGACCTCTTCGATCGAGCCGGAGTACCACCCGGCGACGCTTACCGTGGATGGGGTGACGGCTGCCCGGGGCGCAGCCGCATGCTACGATGCACCGATGACGATGCCTCCCTCGGTGAGCCCGGGCATCACCCTGATTGCGGCGACGTCGCTGGAATGCAACGCGCTGCGGCGCGTGCTTCCCGAGGCGCGGGTCGTGCAGGTTGGGATTGCGCTGGCGGACTTGAGAGCGCCGCTCGGCGACACGATCGTGAGCTGCGGTTTGGCGGGCGGATTGCGAAGCGATCTTCCGACCGGGACGCTCTTGATTCCGCGCGAGGTTCGCCGCCCAGACGGCGACGCGCTGCTCTGCGACGCCGAGCTTGTCGAAGCGCTGGCGGAGGGAGCGCGCTCGCTGGGAATCGAGCCGGTTTTTGCAGCGTTGCTCACCACCGACTCGATCGTCAACGGCGCGGCACGCGACATGTGGGCGGCGCAAGGGTTTGCCGGAGTCGACATGGAGACCGGCCGCCTCGCGGCACCGCGCGTCGCCGCGGTGCGAGTTATCTTGGATACGCCCCATCACGAGCTTTCGGCCGAATGGCGGACGCCGCTGCGGGCGATGCTCAATCCGCGGAACTGGCCGCAAGCGGCATGGCTGGCACGAGAGGCGCCGCGTGCGGCCAGGCTGGCCGCTTTGGTGCTTGGAGCAACGCAGGGCATCGGCGGGCAGGTGCGTATATCGCGCCAATGGTAATCGAGCGCATCGACTCCCCGGCCGACGTCAAACGTCTGAAGCGCGAAGAGATCGACGTCCTCGCTAGCGAGATCCGCGAACTCCTGGTCAGCACGTGCGCCGTCAACGGCGGGCATCTCGCGCCCAACCTCGGCGTCGTGGAGCTGACGCTGGCGCTGCATCGCGTCCTCGATCTGCCCGCCGACAGGCTCGTTTGGGACGTCAGCCATCAAACGTACGTCCACAAGATCCTCACCGGCCGGCGCGACCGGTTTGGGACGATCCGCAAGGGCGGGGGCCTCTCCGGCTTTGCGATGCGCAGCGAATCGCCGTACGATCCCTTTGGCGCGGGGCACGCCAGCACGTCGGTGGCCTCGGCGCTCGGCATGGCGTTGGCGCGCGATTTGGTAGGCGGCGACGAGACCGTGGTCGCGGTGCTCGGCGACGGCGCCCTGACCGGTGGGCTTGCGTACGAAGCGCTCAACAACGCCGGCGCGCTGCGAAGTCCGTTCATCGTCATTTTGAACGACAACGAGATGTCGATTGCGCCGAACGTCGGCTCGATCGCCGCGTATCTCTCAGTTTTGCGCACCAAGCCGTTCGCAAACTTCGTGCGCCGCACCGGAAAGGAAATGCTCAAGCGCATTCCGTTAGGGTCGGCGGCGAAGCGAGCCATCGAGGGCGCAGAGATCGGCGCGATGCACTTTATCGGCCCTGCGGAAAAGGCCGCCGTGATCTTCGAGGAGCTCGGATTTCGCTACATCGGCCCGATTGACGGTCACAACTACGACGTGCTCGTCGACGCTCTGCAAACCGCAAAGGACTTCGACCGCCCCGTGCTGCTCCACGTTCGCACGGTCAAGGGAAAAGGCTACGAACCGGCCGAGCGCGACTCGCGAACCTTTCACGGCATCGGCGCCAATGCGTTCGAGCCGAGCAACGGCGGCAAGAAGAGCGCGCCGGGCGGGCGCCCGAAGTTTTCCGACGTTTTCGCCGACGCCATGATCGCCGTTGCCGAGAAGGATCCTCGCGTGGTCGGCATCACGGCTGCTATGCCCGACGGCACCGGCCTTGCCAAGTTTGCAAAACGCTTTCCGGAACGCTACTTCGACGTCGGCATCGCCGAAGCGCACGCGGTCTGTTTCGCGGCGGGTCTGGCGTCGAGCGGATTGCGGCCGGTCTGCGCGATCTATTCGACCTTCTTGCAGCGCGCGTACGACCAAGTCGTGCACGACGTGGTCGTCCAGAATCTGCCGGTGGTCTTCTGCATGGACCGGGCCGGCTTCGTCGGCGACGATGGTCCGACGCATATGGGCCTGTACGACATCGCGTATATGCGTACGCTGCCCAACATGACGCTGATGGCGCCGCGGAACGAGGCCGAGCTGCAGCCCATGCTGGAGCACGCGCTATCGCTGAACGCGCCGTCGGGAATCCGCTACCCGCGCGGATCGACCAGCGGCCGTCACGACGAACCGCTCGCGCCGCTCGTCCACGGTAAGGCCGAAGTGCTGCGCCGGGGGCGCGACGTCGTCATCATCGGATACGGCACGAGCGTGGACATCGCGCTCGACGCGGCTAACGCCTTAGGCGACGGGCCGCAGGTCACGGTCGTCAACGCGCGTTTTGCCAAACCGCTGGACGAGGCGCTGCTCCTCGCCCTCGAGCGGGAGCACACCCATCTCATTACGCTGGAGGAGCACTCGCTTGCGGGCGGCTTTGGCTCGGCGGTCGCCGAGTTCGTCTCGGACCGGGGCCTCAGGCTTCGGGTGGAGCGAATGGGCGTCCCGAGCGTCTTGGTCCAGCACGATTCCCAGGAGAAGCAGCGCGCGCTCTTCGGCCTGACCGGCGAGGCCCTCGCCGGCCGAGTTCGGCAAATCTGCGCTCGCGATAAGACTCCGGCCCCCGTACGCTAACGGCGCAAGCCGTCTAGGCGCGGCGAAGACCTCGGCCAGTGGGAACAACCGCGTCGAATCTGCACGTCTTGCTCCCGCCGGAGGTCAGCGACGGCCTCTCCGAAATTTCGCGAGCCTACGAAGGCCTGGGCTATGCGCCCGCGAGCGCCGCAGATTGGGAGAAACGCGTAATACTGCGAACCGGCGATTCCCAACGCTACATCTCGGTTTATGATTCGGACAACGACAAGCTCGACTCCGGGGAGCTCAAAGAACTAGCCGCACGGCTTTCGGAACGGTTGCACACCGTTGCTTTGCAGACGGCGGTCTACGACAGCGACGCCTACCTGTTTCTGCTCTACCACGATGGAAAGCAAATTGATGCCGCCGCCGAGGGCGAGCCTTGGTGCCTCGACGTACTGGAAGTCTTGCCGGCGGCGAGGCGCACGAAGCGCTGGCGCGATTTATTTGGCGGCGCCGCCCCCAAAGCGGCCGGCGGCGCGAGCATCTTCGCTGAGGATGCGCTGGCGCGCTGGTGCACCAGCGCCGGCCTCCCTTCCCAACGGACGACCGCACTCGTCGAAGACTTCTCCGAGCCGGACGACGCCGTCAAAACGACGCTATACTTCAAACGCGATGCCACCCGCGCAACCTCAGTCAACGCCGCGCCGCGCGCGCAAGAGATCAAGTTTTTCCGCAGCGACGACGATCAGCCGTACCTCGCGGTCTATCCCGCGGCATGGCCGGCGCTTGCGATGGAGCGGCAACTCGCGAGCTGGGGCGCAGCGACGTCGGGGCCGGGTTTTCGCGGCCTGCGCGTTACGTTCGCCGTTGAGGCAACCGGTACGATCGAGCTCTTAGCAGTAACGGCCGTGGCGTGGCCATTCTTCAGCGGGCAGGTAACTTCGCTAAAGGCGCCCGCCAAGGCGCAGTGGTCCGACCTAAACGAACCGCTCGGCACCGGGACGATCGTGAAGGATGCTGCGGATTTCGAATTGCCGCCGGTACAAAGCGGCAGCCGCAAGCAGTTGTTGATCCTTGCCCAAGTCGCGTTGCGTTTGAGTGCGGGCAGCTCGATAACGCTGCGCCCGGTCCTCGAGTCGCTCGACGGGGCCTTGGCACCGCTCGCTCTGCCGCCGGCGCGCTTCTCCGGGACCGAACCATTCTGGCGTCCCAATGCCGGCTCGGCGCCGGAGGTCGTTGCAGCGCTGAATGAACCGGCGGTTGCGACGCGCTGGGCAACGCTGACCAACGGTCTGCAGCCGGCACATTCAAGCGCGCAGCGGTGGTTCGACGCGTGGCTGAGATCGTTGTCGGCACCGCCCGGAACGATGGTCAAGATATTCGCCGAATCGCAACTCACGCAGCAACTGCGCACGTCGAAGTCCAACTGGAGTGCGCCGCTTGCGAAGCTCACGCAGCAGAAGCGCTGGCCGAGCTTCTTTGAGGCGCAGCGCGACTACCGCGTCGTGACGTTCGAGCTAACCTTGCCCGGCGAACTCTTTCCAATGGCGGGCGGCGTGCTATGCAGCGCGCACCGTAATCCGCGCAAGGGCACCGACGGCGAGCAGGGTGACGAACCACTGAACTGCGCCGTTTGGTTTATCAACGATCCGACGATCTACGCGCGGCTCGAAACTTCGCCGGAGCAACAAGAGCAGATCTTCGAGCGGTGGTTGGAAACCACCGACGCGCTGCAAGCGTGGAGCACTGCTGCGACGTGGTTTCCCGCGAACGTCGACGAGGTTGGGCTGACGCTCTACGAACGCGCGGTCGGCGACATCGAGCACCCGTATCGCGGCGCGCAGTTACGCCAGCTCGTAAGAGCGCCCGCGTGGCCGCGGCGGCGCTTGCGTTTCGTTGCGAGAAAATTGTGGCTTGGCGCGGCACTGCACGCCCAGGTCGATTCCAAAAGACTCGAAGCGATTGCGACGCTCCGGCCGTGCGGAACGCTCGTGGGGATTGCCATCGCCGACCAGGTTGCTCTGGACACGCTCGAAAGAGTGCTAGCGCCACTGCTCCCTTCGCTCGGCGACGTTATCGCTGGCCAAGAGAGCGAGGCGCGACGCCAGACCGATCGCTTCCAGCGTGCCTACGGCCTCGAGCAGACGGCGATTGCGGAGATGCAGCTTTCCGAACGGGACGGCGAGGTTTCGCGGCTCGAACGCGCCATTGAGTTGCTCGAGTTGGCGCGCACGTTATACTCGAGCGTCGATTCTCCTCAGGGCTGGGCCTCCATGGAGCGCAATCGCGGTATGGCGCTTACGCGGCTGGGCGAGCGCACCAGCGATATTGGGAAGCTCGAGGCGGCGGTTCGCGCCCAGCGCGAAGCGGTCGCTGCGCTTGACGGGGGGCACGACGAAGTTACGCCCGGCCATCGTCAAGCGTGGGTACTCTCGCGGATCCAACTCGCCGCAGCGTTGAGCAGTTTGGGTTCGCGCAGCGGCAAGCTTGCCGACCTGGAAGAGGCGGAATCGATTCTCGCCGGCTGTACCTTAGAGAACGTGACCGAGCAAGAGGCGGCGTTGTTCGACGCCGCGCTCGAAGTGCGGCGCGGCGTGGTGGCGCTGCACCTTGCGAAGCGACGGTACGACCGTTCGGGGGTCGACGCGGCGCTAGCGCAGATGGAAAACGCAATCCAACTGCTTCGCGAACGTTCCCCTCGCGCGCACGCCGTGCGATACGAACGGCTCTTGGAAGAGGCCCGCGACCTCGCCTCGTCGTCCTGACCTTGTCGAAGGATAACTAGCGTGGGTGTTACTCCGTACTTCATCATCACCGGGCTGATGCTGGCGGCCATAGTATTACAAGGCTACCAGCGGTACCGTCGCATGAAAGCCGGGACCCTGAAGCCCCCCGACCTATCGTATCTACCGCCGCCCGCGATCGGCTGGCTAATCATCTTGGCTTCGCTAGCCTTCGTCGTCATATCCCAATGGGCACGACATCACCCTTCCGGCACGCCTTAGCGACCGCCTCAGACCACATTACGTCAGGTTACGAGCCAGGATGGGGCTTGCGGCCTAAACAGAAGCTAGCTTAGGTGCTGTGGTTTCCAGCAAATCGCACGATTGGCGGGCGAATGGTCTTAGCGCTGATTTTCCTTTGCACCCCAATGGAATATCTCTACGTTTGTTCCCGGTTGACGCCGAGGTGGTATGCAGGTGCGCTATCGCCACGCCTAGGTGACCTCGTCACAGCGGGTGCCCTCGAGGTTTTGGAGGGCTAACCCTGGCCGCCCTCGCCCGGCGCTCCTCAGCCGTTAGGCGCTCCGCGCGGGCCTTGCCGCCCACCTTGCCACCCCTGCGGCCGAGATCAGCCGCGTGAGGGTTTTTCTTGGGGCTGGCGGCTTGACGGGTTTGGTAGCCTCAAAATGGTTCTTGGCCTGTGGTGATCGCCGCGACGCGGGCGGCGTTCGCGTTGCAGTCGCCCGAGGCTTTCCTTGAGCGCTTATGCATATCAAAAAGCGTGCCACGATCGCGAAATTAGCGTTACGGCCTATTTTCGGCGGCTCATCCAGAGAACAGAAGCAAGGAATCCCAGCAGAAATGTGCCACAGATCATCCCAGTTGCGATGACTATCGCGGTCGGCAAGGTCATTAAGGGTCCTCCGTTTCAGCCTACCCCGCATACGGCTAGTCAGTCTTTCCAGTTTCGGGCTGCCCGCGCCAAACTGACCCACTACCCACCTGGCAGGTAGTGGGTCAGTTTGAAAGCTGACTCGCTGGGGGAGGGAAACCTCCCCTCTCTTGCCTGCCTACCACGACGTAGTCGTGTCGTAGGGCCTTGAAAACTGAATGAAAAACTATACGCCATAAGGTGTATACAGCCGTCTACCGTTTGCAAGCCGTTTGCAAAATGTCTTGCAAGACTCAAGGTTTACCTTGTTTGTCTGACAAACGTTACCGTAACGCGTTACGGAAACCACCACCGAAAAAGAGAACCGCGCCGAAGCCTGAAGGGTGGCCTCCCCTCAGAACCCCGACGCGGCTTGGCCTCTAGGGTCGTTACCTAGATGACGTTTACCGAGGCACGTTCGGCTCCCCTAGGACTTGGCGGACCGTGCTCGGGCTGAACCAACTGACGCGAAGTCGCGTTGGTGTCCTTGTCGGACCTAGTTGAATTCCCATAAGCATCGTGCGCGCACCTGCCGGAGGGTATGGTTGAAACGGTATTGTGATTTTGTCGAGGGAGAGGACAGGATTCGAACCTGCGGGGGAGACTTTGACGGGCCACCCCGCCCGAACCTAAGTCGGGTGCTTTAAACCGCTCAGCCACCTCTCCAAAAATGACGACCCCGCCGATCGTGACGGACAGACGGGGCCGGGGAACAAACGGCCCGCGAGGGGCGACTTTCGCGGGCCGCCGCAATTCCCGGAGCATCCGCTACTTTAAGTGTCGTGATAATCCTGCGATGTTTAAGACACGTTCTATACACTTATCCACAGATGTGCCATACGTAATGGCACTCTACTTTTTATGCCGCTAGGCCGTTGCGCATGAAGTCCGGCAGGTTCGCGAGGTCGTGCGAAGTCCAAACGCGATCTGTTACGCCCGCTGCGAGCGCGGGCGTCGTCTTGACGGTTGAATGCCGCCGGCAAAAGTTGTAATACATAAAGTAAAGCGCCAGCGCTCGCTGGTGGTTGAGCGCCTTCTTCGAAAAGGCGTTTGTTAGCCGCGTGAAGCGCCGCATTTGCATCCGCATCGTAAGGTTGTGGCGCTCAACGTGCGCGGTCGTAATATGGTCGGGGTCGGGAGCGCCCCAAACCGAGGTGCGCACAACGTCCGTGACGACCATCGGGGAATACTTCGTATCGGCTCCCTCGAAGGGTATCCGCCCGTACACCTTGACTTCGTTTCCGTGGTCAGCGCGGGGGAACAGCTTTTCGATTGGCTCGTCGTAGGCATGGAAACCGTCCGTCGTAATTTGGACCGCCGCCGATCGCACCCGTTCAGCTAAGTCGCGGATGAAGCTCCAGGCATCCTCGCGCTTGCGTTTGCCTAGGTGCCACGCGACCATAAGCTTCGTGTCGGGGTCGATTGCTTGGCGACAACTATCCTGACCGCTCAGCGTCAACTACCCTGGCCGCTGCGGAGCGGGTAGCAATATAGGTCGGCGCTTTCGGAAGCGAAGGTAACGCTCTCCTTCCGCTCCTCGTCCTTTCTTGAAGAAGTAGCAGCAGCAGTCGTGCTGTGGGCAGGGTGGATGAGCCCTCACTTGGCACAACCTGATGCTTGTGGAGCTCATCCACGCTGTCCACAGCGGGTGCGATGTTTTTTATTTTTTGCTTGCAGTCTGACGCGTCTGCTTTTCTTGCGCGGTGCGCCGGCGATAGCTGTCGGCGTTCATCTCGAGGATCGTCGCGTGGTGAACGAGTCGATCGATCGCGGCGAGCGTCATGGCTGGATCGACGAAAACGTCACCCCACTGCGAGAAAGGCGAGTTGGCGGTGATCGCGATGCTCTTGCGCTCGTACCGTTCGGAGATCAGTTCGAACAGCACCGACGTTTCGGCCTGATCGCGGCGCACGTACGACAGATCGTCGAGGATGATCAGATCGAAGCGATCAAGCTTGGCAAGCTCTTGCGGGAGCCGCAGGTCGCGCCGCGCAGCCTGAAGGCGTTGCACCAAGTCGCTGCAGCGAGTGAAGAGTACGCGTCTGCCCGCATCGATCAACGCATGCCCGATCCCGCTAAGCAGATGCGACTTCCCGCTACCAGGTGCGCCAAAAGCCAAAAGGCAAGCGCCTCGATCCAGCCATTCGTGTCCCTCGGTCAGCGCCATGATCCGTGCGCGCGAAACCGATGGAACGGCCGAAAAGTCAAAGCTCGAAAGCCGCTTGTCTGGGCTCAAACCAGATGCAACGCGATGCCGTTCGAAGCGCCGAACCTCGCGTTCGTTCATCTCTTGCTCCAACAGCCGCTCCAGCAGCTGGCGTGCCGGCCAGCCCTCGTGGTCGGATTGATCGCACAGTTCGGTGGCCAGCCGCTTGATCGTCGGCAACCGCAGTTCGGTCAGCATTATTCCAAGCCGGCCGTCGGCATTGAGCTTTGCGCCGCTCATGACGCCACCTCCAGTAGCGCGTCGTACGCGGTGAGCGCAGGCAGCGTTACGACAACGAAGGGAATGGTACTCGGTCGCGGCGCAAGCTGCTGCGTGAGTGCGTCCAGATCCGGCAACTCGTTGCACGCGTGCAGTTGCTCCAGTTCGAGCGCGAGCTCTGCTTCGTGGCCGTCGGCGGCCAACGCCAGTAGGCCGATGATGGTCTTGCACGCTTGCCTTTCGGGAAGCTGGGCTCTCAGGTTATCCCAGATCTGCCGATAAATTGTGCGTGGAAAAACATCGTCGCGAAATACCCAGCGGGCAAAGGCTCCGGGCTTGCGCTTGAGGTTCTCGACGAGATGACGGTAATCGATTTGCCGCGCGTGGCGCTGCCCAGTGCGGCGAACCGCCCGCGGGCACTCGAATACGCATTGACCGCTCAGAAAGCATGCCACGCGATCGGCGTACGCGCGCACGCTCAAACGATGACCGATGAGCCGACTTGGCGCGCTGTACTGCTCGCCTTTTACGGTAAAGATGCCGTACTTGCTCACGCGTGCAGGCAGTTCGTCGAACTCCGCCGTACGGCGCACCGGCAACGGGCGTAGTGCGGCACGCTCGACAACCAGGCGCTTTTCTATGCGTGCGTTCAGGCGCTGCACAACGATTTCAATGAACGCCTCGTATTCCGCCCGATCGTCGAAACCGCTCGAGCCGCGCAAGAGCAGCGCTTGCCGCAGCGCTGTCTTGAGCGA